>JADLFN010000074.1 GCA_020845475.1 Planctomycetota bacterium | reverse complement strand
GCCATCGTCTTCGACTTTGTAAACACGCTTGCTCGCAGCCATGGTCGCCTCGCATCAAAAGGATTGATGCGAAGAAATCGTCAAAACTCAGGCCGTGACTTTAGGGTTTCTCGGATAGGCTCTAAGGTGATTGACGAATTCGAATACGACCACAGCGAACGGCTGGGCGATGCTTTCGAGTATTTGCTCTCCGTGCTCGGCTCGCAGGGAGATGCGGGTCAGTTCCGTACCCCGCGCCACATCATTGATTTCATCGTCTCCATTGTTGACCCGAAGAAGACTGAGACGGTGCTCGATCCGGCCTGTGGCACCGCCGGGTTCCTGATTTCCTCCTACAAACACATCGTAAGAGCCAACAAGGACGGCAGTGGCAACAGCGTGCTTACACCCGAGGACAGCGCGCGGCTGGCCGCCAACTTCAAGGGCTACGACATCTCGCCCGACATGGTGCGCCTGTCGCTGGTGAACATGTACCTGCACGGCTTTACTGATCCGCACATTGTGGAGTACGACACCCTTACCAGCCTGGACCGCTGGAATGAGCACGCAGACGTCATCCTCGCCAATCCACCATTCATGTCACCCAAAGGGGGCATCAAGCCGCACAATCGCTTCTCGGTGCAGAGCAAGCGCAGCGAAGTGCTGTTTGTGGACTATATGGCCGAGCACCTCACACCCAACGGTCGCGCGGGCATCATCGTGCCGGAGGGCATCATCTTCCAGAGCCAGACCGCGTACACCCAACTGCGCAAGATGCTGGTGGAGGAGTACTTGGTCGCCGTGGTCTCCCTGCCCGCGGGCGTGTTCAACCCCTATTCCGGCGTCAAGACCTCGATACTGATCCTCGACAAGGCCTTGGCCAAGCAGACCGACCGCATCGCCTTCTTCAAGGTCGAGAACGACGGCTTTGGCCTCGGCGCCCAGCGCCGCGAGATCGACAAGAACGACTTGCCCCAGGCGCGCGCCGAGATTGCCGAGTACCTGCGCCGCCTTCGCGCCCGCGAATCCGTGGAGGACTTCCAGCCGACTCTCGGCCTAATCGTGCCTAAGGAGAAGATCGCCGCGAACGGCGACTACAACCTGAGCGGGGAGCGGTATCGGGAAAACGGCCAGCGGGCTTCACGTTTCCCACATGTGCGCCTCGACGCGATAGCCGAAATCGCGGCTGGCAACTCAGCGCCACAGGGTGATCACTACTTCAAGGGCGGCGAGAGCCCATTCGTCCGAACATCCGATGTTGGAGCGGTTCACCTCTCCGCTAGTTTCATCGGTTCTGCCGACAAAGTGAATCACAAGGCTATTGAAGAGCTTCGACTTCGGTTATTTCCAGAAGGGACAATTCTCTTCCCGAAGAGCGGGGCCTCGACTTTCCTGAATCATCGAGTCGTAATGGGCGAACCTGCCTATGTATCGAGCCACCTTGCCTGCATCATCTGCGATGAGGCTAAAGCTCTACCCAAGTATGTCTACTCTTTGTTGTGCCGTGTGGATGCTCGCCAGATCACACCGGATCAGGCGTATCCATCTCTTCGACTAACAGAGATCGGCAGCATCGAGATCCCCCTCCCGCCGCTGGACGTGCAGAAGGAGATCGTGGCGGAGATCGAGGGCTACCAGAAGGTCATCGACGGCGCCCGCGCCGTCCTCGACAACTACCGCCCCCGCATCCCCATCCACCCCGACTGGCCGATGGTGGAGCTGGCGGAAGTTGCACGGTTTCAGGAAGGCCCCGGCATCCTCGCCAAAGACTTTCGCAAAGAGGGCGTTCCTCTTGTCAGACTCGCGGGATTGGGCGGTTCCACCGTGACACTCGAAGGATGCAACTACCTTGATTCCGAGATGGTCGCCGAGAAGTGGAATCACTTCCGGCTTCGAGTTGGCGATATCCTCGTCTCCACAAGCGCATCGTTCGGAAGGCCCGCAATTGTGACGTCCGCCGCTGAGGGCGCCGTCTTCTACACCGGGCTCATACGCTTCCAGCCTCTCAGCGCCAGCCTCGACCCGAAGTACCTGGAGACGTTTCTCGGGAGCCCGGCATTCCTTGACCAGGCCGAGTCGCTTGCGACGGGTTCCAGCATTAGGCACTTCGGGCCGGTGCACTTGAAGCAGATGAGGATTCACCTTCCGCCGCTCGCCACTCAGGAAGCCATCGTCGCCGACATCGAAGCCGAGCAGGCGCTGGTCACCGGCAACCGGGAGCTGATCGCCCGCATGGAGAAGAAGATCCAGGCCACCCTCGCGCGCGTCTGGGGCGAGGACGAACCGTCCCCGGCGGAGGCGTGAGTCATGGAAGAAGCCGCCGAACTGGGCAACTACCTGCCGCTCTCCTTCAAGAGTCCGAAGGAGCAGGAGTACATCGAGTTCCTCTGGGACGCCTTCGAGACCAACTACACCCACGGCAAGTACCAGTTCGCCTTCCTCGCGTATCACATGCTTACCATGAGCTTCGTCTACTTCGAGATCTGGCAGATCAAGCAGACCCGCGCGAAAGACTTCGAGATGGCGATGGTAGGCTTCAACAAGGACCAGGAAAGAGAGCTGCTCGACGCGACTTCGCCCTTCACCTTCTGGCGGGTCAACGAAAGCAGCGTGCTCCGATTCCTCAAGTTGATTGGCTGCGACAATGCCAAGGTCGGCAACTATGCCGCACTTGTCAAGGACCGCAACGAAACAGCCCACTCCAACGGCAACATCTTCTTCAGTACGAAGGAGGCGCTCGACTCCAAAATTGCCGAGATTCTCCGCGTCGTGGACGAAATCCAGACCCATTCCAAACCGGTGGTCGAGACTTGCTATCGCGAGTTCCTTCGCCACAGCGCCGATCCCGAGGAGCGCGAGTACGATGACGCGGCCGACCAGATCCGCGAAGTTCTCATCCACGGCAACTACTTGTCCGAACGAGACCTGGACTTTTGTCGTGACCTGAAGCTGAACGATTTAGGGGAGACGCCCCAAGAGTCGGCGATCAATGAATTGCACACGGCACTACTTGCAACATACCCTCGCGCGGACGCCTGAATTTCCGCCCTCAAGTTGTCCGTTGGCCCCATATTGACTCCCTTGACCTCTACCATTTGCGAAGGTCCGTTGAGTCGAACAACGCGACAAATCGCGATCCTGGGGCATTCTGGCTCGCGGCACCAAGGCTCGAATTCAAGCGCCGGCCCCTGAGTCCAATTTGCCATTGCCCCCGGCGTCGCTTGAACCGTTGGACCCTTGCGGCTTTCCCGAATTCATCAAGCTCTGCGCTGCGGTTTGCCGCTCCTGACGGGCAGCTTCTTCCATTTCGGCCGTTGGCTTTGGTCCGCTTCCAATGGCGTGACGTTGCCTCGCCTGAATGAGCGCGGATTCAGCCGGCCCAATTGGGCGCGACGGAGCTTTGGCTGCCGGCATAGGGCGGTAGTCCTGATTTCCGGATTCGAATTCAACTACTTTCTTGGCCCAGTTCTCGAATCGCAGAGCTGAACTCGGAAGGGGGTCCATTTTTTCCGGGGCTCGACACCACGCGATCAACACGCCTGGAGGGTTCTTGCACTCTCGCCTGCGTAACACGAAGGCATAGTAAAATTGTTCAAGAGCCTCGATCATTAGCTCTTGGCCATAGCTCCTGATGATCGACTCAACGGCGGCGGCGGCGGTTTGGATTCCGCATTGTCTGTCGGCAAAACGCACGATCAGCGAAAGGCGTGTCGAGTCTGGCAATGGGAAAGGCGCCATTAAGGCGCCGCCGCCGTTGTTTTTGTCTTTGTTTTTAACTGCTGCGCGCGAAAACGGCGCGCTTGCGCCGAATTGCGGCGGCCTTGCGCCATTTCGCGGCGGTGGAGCGCCGTTTTGCGCCAGAATTCCGTGTTTTGGCTGCGAGATTTCGCCTTGTCTTTGCGGGTCTTCGCCGTAGCAGTGCGCGGCAGTGCATTCTATTTCCAGCGCGCCGGAATTTTCGTCCGCCGCGCCGGAATTTTCGTCCGCCGCGCCGGAATTTTCGTCCGCCGTGACGGAATTTTCGTCCGCCGTGCCGGAATTTTCGTCCGCCGTGACGGAATTGCCTTCCGGCTGGGCGGAAAACTGGCGCGGGCTGCCGCGCGGCGGTTGAGGCATCTCTCCTTTTTTCCGCAAGAGATGCTGAAAGCTCCGGTGAACAAGCAGGCCTTGATCCTCGATAATCGTCTGCTTCTTCTCAACAAGTGCCTCAAGGGCCTCTCGTATCGAACGTTCCGACACCGCCAGGTTTTGGCGAAGCTCGGATCGTGTTATTGCGAAGCCGGCATAGTTGCAGGACAGCACCGCCAGCAAGACGGCCCATTGGCTTTGAGGGCGTGGTCGACTGGAGACCCCCCATAGCAGCTTGGCAAAGGTCTTGGGGTCCACGTTACGCTCCCCGCGCCTCAAGCTTCTCCAGCCAGGCGATCAGCGTCTGCCGGCGAACAAAGATTTTAGATTTCTTCGAGCCGCGCCCCGGTCGCACCACCGGCAACTCATGCGCATAGACAGCGCGGCGAATTGTGTCTCGACTGACGCCAACTAGGACCGAAGCGTCGTCCAAAGAAAGAAGTAGCGATTCTGCACTCGGGACTTGCGCTATTTCAGGCATGTTTCACCGGCATGAATTGTGTCCGTGCTCGTTGGAGCCACCTAGGGCCTTCATAAAATAGGGCAAAAATTGCGGTGCAACTTCGCCGACAGGCGGGGATCCGCTACAACTGTGGGGCTTGCGGTTTCCGGGAGTTGCGCAACGGCGTGCAACGCAATCATTCATCTTCTGAAGCGGCTTGCAGATTGCCGCTGGAATCTACGAACCCCCTCGGTATGCGAGTGTCCCTAAAGATTCCGATTACTTCATCGTAGGCCTTTTTGCCGATCCCGCGTGACAGGAATGCTGGGCTCTTGTTAAGCCGTTCGGCCACGACTCGCTTTGAAGCTACGCCGTTTTCTCTGAAGAACGCTGCAATTGACGCCTTCAGCTCAACGTAGGTTGGGCGACTCGATCTTCTTGGGTTTTGTTCTGGGTACTTCGCGAGCAACTTTGCAACGTTCTTATGGAGCTGACCCGTAGCTGCCAACAACATGGCGGCGAATTCTGCCAAGGCTCCTTCCGTTTTATCGTCTGCGCCCCAACCCAATCCTTCGTCCATGCTGAAGTGCTTCGGGGCTCTCTTGAAGTCTCCGCCCGCCGCGTCCCCGGCCCAGTCCGCGACATTCGAGTGCAATTGCTTTTCGTCATCCAGGATTCCCTCAACCTTCACCAAGACGGCGTGAATTTGCTTCCAAGGTGCAATCACGCTACTTCGGTCCGTACCCGGCAACCGAGCTGCGGCATGCGCAACGGAGTCGCGAAGTCCGGCAATGACCTTTCGCCAACCGTCACCCGAAAGAACCAAAGACTGCAGTTCCTCACTTCCTTCGTCAGCCACTGAGGAAACCAGAAAGGCTGGAAGCGTTGTTTCCAATTGAGCATGAACCAGGCGCAAGCATTCGATGAGTTGACGTTTTTCGGTTTTGTGGGCCAAGCTACTTCTCCAAGCGGTGCTCGAAGAAGTTAAGGATAGTGAGGTTGCGATTGCTTGCACTAAGCAGCCTCTCCCAGCAATAGGAGCTTGCCCCGCTTGTCGGCGCGTGCCGCTAACCAGTTCTGAACTAATTCCGAAATCCCCAGCAGTTTTTCGAGCGTGTTCGCCTTTGCTTGCTTTGGCGGGAGTTGGTAGTGCCCGGCGTAATGTTTGACCAGGACGGCGTAGTCGTGGCCCATTTCGCCGGCGACAACGTAGAGGTTCAGCCCTAGCGAGGAATTCGCCAAATAGGTTGCGCAAGTTGAACGGAAATCCTTGGGCTTCCAGTCGAAGGGGCAGGCGACTTGCACCGCTGCAATCGCCGATTTCAAGCTCTTGCCCACTACCTCAGTTCCGGCTTCTCCTTCGCGCTTGTCCGCTACCGCGAGCGGCAACGCGCCTCCGAAAATGTAAGGCTCTTTGCGGGTGTCGATTTCGCTCTTCAGGGACTTGAGCAACTTTCGCAAAAGGGGACGGTTTCCGAGAGGGACTACCCTTTGCCTGCGCGTCTTCTGCCCGTAGATCAGGATTCGGCCTGCCTCGAAGTCAATCCATGATTCTGCGGCGCTGGGGGAAGACGGCCGCCAGCGCAACCGCTCTGCTTCACCGCGACGGCAACCAGTTAGCAGCAGGAAAACAAGCAGCGGGAACACCTGCGAATCCGGGTGCCCGTCATCGTAAGAGAGCGCGGCTTGCAGAATCGCTCGAAGTTGAGAGGTTGCCAGCGCTACGGGTTTGACTTGTACTGTGCCGACCGCCAGCCCTTCGTTGATTGACTCCGAATCGAGACGAACGCAAGCAAGGCGCCTGCGTCCGAAGTTCAAGAGCGCCTTTACGTGCCGCGCAATCGCCGCGACGGAGTGCGGCGACAGCGCGCCGCCGGTGCGCTTGTTCTTGTGGTTTCGGACGTGCTCAACGAAGCTCTCAAGGTCTCCCACGGTCAAGTCGAATGGGTGGTGTGGCCGGCCGCGCCAGGATTCGAGGAACGGCCAGGATTGCGCGTAGTCCACTAGCGTCTTTGAGGCGCGGCCCTTCGCTTCCAGGTGCTTCGCGTGCGCTTCGAATAGTTGAAGCCAAGTGGCATCGCGATCCAGTGCCTTCGCGCCATCGGCAATTTCCGCGTTCTCCTTCGCGAGTTCGCGCGACTTGGAGACGGCGAACGGCTTTGCTGCCTCTCGCGAAGTCAGCGGCAAGCCGTCGGGTCCGGTAACAACCTGTTTGCGGCGCTTCCCCCTTCGCCCGTCCGGTCCGGGGTCACGCCAGCGCAGCGTGACAAACTGTTTGCCGTCGCGTTTCTCCGTGGAGATGGTTACGCCGGGATGTTCGCTGCGCGCCCGCTTGCTGTAACCTTTTCGCGTTTTGACCCGCGCCATTTGCATTGGCTCCGAAAGAACCTCGTCTCTTTTGTCCCTCACTTTTCGGCATTCTGATTTCGCCCAACTTCCGATCAGCGGGCGAAAAAGCGGGACAAGATGAGGGACAAGGTTTGGCCTATTCTTGTCCCTATTCAGCACTACATAGCACCGGAATGCAAGTTCTAAAATGGCTTACAACCCATACATAGAGCCGGTTAGCGGAACTTAGCACAACTTGGCACAAACCGCCTGTTCTCAACTACGGATCAGAAGGTTGAACGTTCGACTCGTTCCGGGTGTACCAGCAGCAAAGCCGCCTCCAGAGACTATCTGGAGGCGGTTTGCTTTTGGGTGTTTGCTGGTGTTACTCCCTATGGGGGCTTGGGAGGGCGAGGATTGCTTCGTTGAATTGGTGAATGGGGGCGCTGGGCCGCGTCTTCGGGTGGCGTTGGGCGGTTTCAGCGATCTTTGTCCAGGTCCACGAGTTTGGCGTCGGTTTCGGGGATGTCTTCTTCCTCGATAACCTGGGCGGGTGTTGGCGGCTTTTGGATATCGTCGTGTTTCTGGAAGCCGAGCGCGAAAACCTCATCGACGGAAGTCAGGCCCATTTCCAGTTTGCGGAACGCGCTGTCGAGCAGGCTCTGCATTCCGAACTCGCGCGCGCGCTGCTCGATGGCGCGTTCTTCCGTGCCGTGGCTGATCATTTCGCGCAGCGGGTCGTTGAGTTCAAAGAGCTCGCTGACCGCGATGCGGCCCTTGTAGCCCGTGTGGCCGCAGTGGTCGCAACCCTTTGAGAAGGGCACCTTGAACGCGACGTCGCGCTCGAAATAGCGCTCAAGCGCCTCTTTGGTGGTCGGTGCCGGCTCGCGCAATTCACGGCAATCGAGGCAGACCTTGCGCACGAGGCGCTGGCTGAGTGCCGCCAGCAGCGTCGCTGAAATCAGGTAGGGCTGCAGGCCGATGTTGACCATGCGCGTGACGGCCGAGACCGCCGTGTTGGTGTGCAGCGTGGAGAGCACGAGGTGGCCCGTCAGGCTCGCGCGCACGCCGACCTCGAGCGTTTCCAGGTCGCGCATTTCGCCCACCATCATGATGTCCGGATCCTGGCGCAGCATGGTGCGCAGCACGGAAGCGAATGTCAGGCCGATCTTGGGGTGAACGTGTGTCTGGTTCACACCCGCCACGGAATATTCGATCGGGTCCTCGACCGTCACGATGTTCACGTCCTGCGTGTTGAGTTCGCGCAAGAAACTGTAAAGCGTCGTGCTCTTGCCGCAGCCCGTGGGCCCGCACAGTAGCACGATTCCGTGCGGCGAGTGAATGATGCGGCGCATATCCGTCACGGTTTTCTCGTCAAAGCCGAGCACCGAGAGATCAAGCGCTGTCGCACTCTGGTCAAGCAGGCGCAGCACCACCTTCTCGCCAAAGGCCGTGGGCATGGTCGAGACGCGCACATCGATCATGCGCCCGAGAAAGCGCAGCTTCACACGGCCGTCCTGCGGCAGCCGGCGCTCGGCGATGTCGAGCCCGGAAATGATCTTCAGGCGCGAGATGATCGCGCTTTGCAGCAACTTGGGCGGAGGCGCCACAGCACGCAAATCACCGTCAATGCGGAAGCGCACGCGCAGGTCATGCTCCTGCGGCTCCACATGAATATCGCTTGCCCTCATGCGCGCGGCTTCAAACAGCATCGAGTTCACATAGCGCACGACCGGCGCCAGGCCGGCCTCGTTCTTGATGCGGGCGAAGTCGCGCTCATCCACGTTTTCGCCTGAAGCCTCGATGCGGAAATCCTTGAGCTCGCCCACCGCCTCTTCAAGAGAAAGCGGACTCTCGAAATAGGCCGTAGCCAGCGCATCGCGAATCTGGCCGCGCGTGGCAACAGCGGCAATGGGCACGTAGCCCGTGGAAGCGCGGATGGAATCCAGTGCCGTGAAATCGCTCGGGTCGGCCATGGCGACGACTAGCCGCGTCGGGTCGCGCGTGTCCGGCAAAGGCTGGACAAAGCGCACGCCGACGAGCGTGTGCCGACGCGCGATGTTTTCAGGCACGATGCGCGCGGCATCGGGCTCGATCACGCCCAGTTTGTTGAGGTCGAGGAACTCCAGGCCCAGCGCTTCAGCGAGGCTTTCAGAAAGCGCCTGATCGTTGACCAGTCCCAGTTCAACGAGGACAGAGCCAATCAGGCCGCCTGCGGTTTTCTGTACTTCCAGGGCGTGCGCCAACTGGTCGGGGCGCAAAGCGCCCTTCTTGACGAGGATATCGCCCAGCTTGGCGTGCGCGGCGTGGCGCAACTGCGTGTTGGCATGTGCCGCTTCGCCGCGCGCCGATGTGCCGGACTGCGCGGTTCTGCCCGTTGAGTTTGCCCCGCGAGATTCGCCCATGAATTGCCCTTGCCCCGCTACTTGCCTTCTTCTTCTGGCCGGTATTTGCCGTGACAGCCATCGTCGTTGCAGGCGGTGGCGATTTTTTCCTTGGCTTTCTCGGCTTCTTTCCAGTCGCTCTTTTTGGCGGCCTTGGAAAAGTCCTGGGCCTGCTTCTTGAGGTCAGCGCACCAATCCTTCCAGTCCTTGGCCTCGCGCACTTCCTTCTTGTGGTACTTGAGCATTTTGTCGGCGGCGGCAGCTAGCGCGTCGGCGGCTTCGGCGGCTTTGTCGCCCATTTTGGAGCGCGCGTTGAGCTTGAGTTTGTTCCAGTTGTCCTTGCACGCCTCCATCAACTTTTCCATCGCCGCATCGTCGAGCCATTCTTCCTTCTCGGGCTCTTCTTTTTTGGGCTCTTCTTTCTTGGGCTCTTCCTTGGCCTGTGCGTGAACGGACAGGCCGGCAAAAGACATCGACATTACGGCACAGAGAATCAGCAGCCAGCGCATGAGAGACTCCTGAAAAGGGCCCGCACCATCATACGACGGGCGGCGCCGCGGGGCAGGACTTTCAGCTTCGATGGGCTTTGCGAAATAAATCCCCCATTGCGTTCATTATGATTTAGACTATGGCGTACTGGTTCTCGTTATTGGGCAGGGGTCTTCAATGACAGCAAAGAAACGCCCGGACACAGCTTCCGGCGAACAGGATGTTCGCCCGGGGCTGGTCACGGCGATGTTTGACCGCGTGCGCCTCATCAAACGCAAGCACCCGGACATTTCGCGGCGTATTGACGGCCTCGAGGGCGAGATTCGCGAGAAGCTCATGGCCATCAAGGACGCCATTGACGAGTTCCCGAGCATGGAAAAGGAACTGGTCACGGTGCTGGTGATCAACGGCGTTCACAAGATGTGCGACGAAATCCTGATCGATTCCGACGACGTCGAGGAATAGAAGGCGCGTCATGGCGAGCAAGCAAGAACTGGTGCTCATGGCCCTTGCTGTCAAGCAAGGCATCCTGAACAAGGATCAGGTTCAGACGTGCATGGACCTGCAAAATGTGCTTGAGCAAAACGGCCAGTCCCTCCCGCTCGTCCAGATTGCGCTCAAGAAGAAGTTTCTTTCCCCCGAACAGGTTGATGCGCTGAGTGGCAAGGCGCCGGCCGCCAGCGTTGACATCCCGCAGGACGACCACATCAGCCTTGAGCAGGCCAGTCGCATTCCCATTTTCGACGTCCACGAAGAACTGGGCCAGGGCGGCATGGCCACGGTGTTTCTGGCCACGGACAAGGAAACGAAACAGCGTTGCGCACTCAAAGTGCTCTTCCCCAAGCACACCACGAACAAGGTTTTCGTCGAGCGCTTCTTGCGCGAAGGCAAGCTGCTCAAAGAGTTCGAGTGCGAGAACATCGCCAAGGGATTCCGCTATGGCGTGGTCGGCAAGGATTCCGCCGCACCCCTCTACTTCATGAGCATGGAGTACATCGAGGGCCGCAGCATCCAGGACATGCTCGACAAAGAAGGCCCGTTCCCCGAAACCAAGGCCATTTACGCGATTACTGAAGCGGCGCGCGGCCTGGCTTACATGCAAGAGCGCGGCTATGTGCACCGCGACGTGAAGCCCGACAACGTGATGTGGAACAACGACGGGCGCGTGATGCTGGTGGACCTGGGTTTCAGCACGCCGATTCGCGCGGATCTCAAGGGACAGTATCTCGACGAGACGTGCGGAACGGTGCAGTATATTTCGCCCGAGCAGGCCAAGGGCCAGGCGGATCTCGACATCCGCGCCGACATTTACTCGATGGGTGCGACGCTTTACCACATGGTCATGGGCAAGCTGCCCTTTGGCGGCAACGACAGCATGGAAATCATGGCCAAGCAGGTGATGGAGAACCTTGACGCCGCGATGCTCAAGGGCGGCAAGATCTCCATGCACATGCACTACTTCATCGAGAAGATGATGGCCAAGGACCGCGACATTCGCTACCAGAGCGCGCGCGAAATCGTTGATGACATCGGCGAGGTGCTCTCCGGTGCGGCGGATCTGCAATACAACCCGCAGGAAGACCCGGGTAACCCGTTCACGCTGCTGGGCAAGTCCGTGCCGATTTCATCGGGACGCATGACCAAAGTTCCGGGGATGTCCGGGCGCATGTCGCCCAGCCCCAATACCAGCGTGCGCATGCGGCCCAGCGGAGAGAGCGTCAAGACCGGTCTGCCCAAGAGCAATACCGCAGTCATTCGCAAGCCGCTGCCTGCCAATGGAACGTCCAACCGCGCGCCCGTTCCCAACGCCACGCAGGCGCCGGGATCGGCCACGGTCAAGAACGTCACCCCCACGCCGCAGCAAAAGCCAAGCAGCAACACCAGCCAGATCCAGAAGGCCGCAATCAAGCCCGGCGCCTCGGTGCGCATGCCGCAGGCGCCGACGAAGGCGCCGCCCACGCAGATTCGACTTCCGGAAAAACGTAAGCCCACCTAGACGCCCAGGAACCCCGCCCCGTCATGAGCAACCTCGCCAAAAACAAAGCGCTGCCATGGGTCATCGGAGGCTTGGCTGTAGTGTTGGTCGTGTCGCTGCTCTGGGCGATCGTGGAGTACAAGCAGGAGCAGGACCTCTCCCACAATGTGCTGGGCCGCTGGGAACATGTGAACCGCACCAAGTGGATTACGGTCAGCGCCAAGGAGTGGCAAATCGAACAGTGGGACGAGGTCACCAAGGGCTGGCACAGGGTGGACCACGGCACATGGAGCGTGCGCCAGACCGGCACATTCATCTTTCAATCGAACCTGAACAGCGCGAGTATTCCAGTCAAGCTCGACGGCGACGCGCTGTGGTTTGACGTGGAAGGCAGCAGCGATAAATACCGCGACGAATTCCGGCGCAAAAAATGATCGATTCGCTTCTGCACCAAATCAAATCGGGCGCCGCTTCTGCGGCGCCCGGTTCTTTGTTGCGGCTTTCCTATGCCTGCTTCCTGCGGCGGCGCAGCAGCGCGGCAAGCGCCAGTACTGGGCCTGCGACCAGCCACAGGGCGCTGTGGTCCTCACCGCTGGAGCAGCCGCCACCGCCGCCACCCGAACCGCCGCCGCCCACAGTAGAGCCGCCCGGCGCGACAACCGTGCCGCTGCAGGTGAAGTTATAGGGGTTTTCATCGGCGTCGTTGTTGGTGATGCTCACGTTGAACGAGTAGGCGCCGGCAGTGCCGCCCAGCACCGAGACCGTGAAGGTCGTCGAGCCGCCGGCCGTCACCGTGGAATTTGGCTGCGCTGTCACGGTTGCCACGCAGTTGGTGTTGCCCGTGATCGTCAACGGCGTGGTGATATTCAAAGCCGCGTTGCCGGTATTGTTGATGGTGAAAGCAACAGTGATGCTGAAGCCGGCCGTCACGTTGGCAGTGGCCGCTGTGCCGCCATCGGCGACAGCGGTGGTGCCGCGCATCACGTCGATCTCCGGCGCGGTCACGCCCGTGCCGGCGGCTGTCCAGTTATAGGGGTTCTTGTTGACGGCCGGGTCGTTGTTGTCAATTGAAAGCGTGAAGCTGAACGGGCCCGCCGCCGTTACCGTGAACTGAACAGCAAACGCAACGCTGGCCGATGCCGCCACGGAGGTGGAAGTCGGAGGCGTGACCGAAATGCCGGTCACGTTGCTTGCGCCGCCCGTGACGATCAGGCTGGGCGCGCCGATCAGGTTCAGTGCCGCGGTGCCGGTGTTGGTGATGGTGTATGTAATGCTCTGCGGCAACGTGATCGTGGTGTTGCCCAAAGCATCTGTTCCGCCGTCTGCCACCGCCGTAACACCGCGCGCGACCGTCATGATCGGCGCGGGCGTGGCGGTAATCGTGATGTTGAAGGCCTGCGTGGCATCGGGCGAGATGCCGTTGGTGCAAGTGATCGCGCCCGTGAAGTTGCCCACCGTTGCCGGCGTGCCGGAAATGACACCGCTGCTTGCATTGAGCGTAAGGCCGCCGGGCAGCGCACCCGCACTCACGCTCCAGGTGAACGTCGTTGGCGTGCCCGTGGCGGTACAGGTGTGGTTGTAAGCAACAAACGTGGCGCCGGCCGGAGGTGCCGCACTGGTGATCGCGGGCGCTTCATTGACTTGCAGGTTCACGTTCTGCGTGGCATCCGGCGCCACGCCGTTGGAGCAGGTCACGGTGAACGTAGCTGCGCCGGCGGTGGCAGGAGTGCCCGAGAGCACGCCTGTTGAAGCCGCGAGCGTCAGGCCCGCAGGCAGCGAGCCTGCGGTGACTGTCCATGTGTAGGTCGCGGGGAAGCCGCTGGCGGTAAACGTGTGCGAATAAGACACGCTCACGATTGCGCTGGCCGGTGCACCACTGGTGATGGCAGGGCCCTGGGTCACGCTCATGTTCACGCTTTGCGTTCCGGCGGGGTTGACACCGTTAGCGCACGAGACTGTGAAGCTCGAGGCGCCAATGGCGGTGGGAGTGCCCGAGAGCACGCCCGTGGAAGCCGCCAGCGTCAGGCCTGCGGGCAGTGTGCCGGCGCTGACTGACCATGTGAACGTGGCCGGGAAACCGGTGGCCGCGAACGTGTGCGTGTAAGCCGCACCGAGCGAGCCATTGGGTGGCGCAGCACTGGTGATGGTGGGCGCTTCGTTGGCGTTCATGTTCACCACCTGGGTTGCATCAGGCGAAACGCCGTTGGCACAGGTGACGGTGAACGAGAACGCGCCGCTGGCCGAGGGCGTACCTGAGAGCACGCCCGTGGAGGCACCCAGCGTAAGGCCGCCGGGCAATGCGCCCGCGCTGACCGTCCAGGTGAACGTGGCAGGGAAGCCGGTGGCGGTGAAGTTGTGGCTGTAGGAGGCACCAACAACAGCGTTGGCCGGCGCGCTGGAAGTAATGCTCGGCGCCTGGTTCACGTTCATGTTCACGGCCTGTGTCGCGTTGGGCGAAACGCCGTTGGCGCTGGTGACGGTGAACGAGAACGCGCCGCTGGCCGAGGGCGTACCTGAGAGTACGCCCGTGGAAGCCCCCAGCGTAAGGCCGCCGGGCAATGCGCCCGCGCTGACCGTCCAGGTGAACGTGGCCGGGAAGCCGGTGGCGGTGAAGCTGTGGCTGTACGAAGTGCCCACAAGGCCGTTGGCCGGCGCGCTGGAAGTAATGCTCGGCGCCTGGTTCACGTTCATGTTCACGGCCTGTGTCGCGTTGGGCGAGATGCCGTTAGCGCACTGCACCGTGAACGAGAACGCGCCGCTGGCCGAAGGAGTACCCGAGAGTACGCCCGTGGAGGCACCCAGCGTCAGGCCGGCGGGCAAGGCGCCCGCGCTGACTGTCCAGGTGTACGAGACCGGGAATCCGGTGGCGGTGAAGGTGTGGCTGTACGAGGTGCCGACCACCGCGTTAGCGGGTGCGCCGCTGGTGATGCTGGGCGCGCGGTTGATGGTCAGGTTCACGGCCTGCGTGCCGTTGGGCGAAACGCCGTTGGAGGCCTGCACCGTGAAGGAGAACGCGCCGCCGGCCGTAGGCGTACCTGAGAGCACGCCCGTTGAGGCACCCAGCGTCAATCCGCCAGGCAGCGAGCCGCTGACCACCGACCACGTGAAGCTGGCCGGAAATCCGGAGGCCGTGAACGTGTGGCTGTAGGCCGTGCCAAACAGGCCGCTGGCGGGCGCGCTTGAAGTAACCGTGGGCGCCTCGTTGACGTTCATGTTCACGTTCTGCGTGGCGTCAGGGCTGACGCCGTTGGCACACGTGACGGTGAAAGAGAAGGCGCCGGAGGCCGTGGGAACTCCACCCAATACGCCACTGGAAGCGTTGAGTGAAAGGCCTGCAGGAATAGAGCCCGCCGTCACCGTCCACGTAAACGTGGCCGGATTGCCGGACGCCTGGAAGGTGTGCGAATACGCGGTGCCAAGAAGTGCATTGGCGGGCGCGCCCGAAGTGATCGTCGGTGCCTGAAGCGCCGAGGCAATCACGATGCTGAAAGCCTGCGTGGCATCGGTGCCGATGCCGTTGGAGCAGGTGACCGCGCCATTGAACGTGCCCGCAGCCGTGGGCGTGCCGCTGAGTACGCCCGTGGAGCCATTGAGCGTCAGGCCGCCGGGCAATGCACCCGAGCTGACAGACCAGGTGAACGTGGCCGGGAAACCGGAAGCCGTGTAGCTGTGACTGTAAGCCACACCCACGTTGCCCGAACCCGGGGCCGCGCTGGTGATTGTTGGCGCTTCATTGATGGCCATGTTCACGTTCTGCGTTGCGTCAGGACTGATGCCGTTGGAGCAGGTGACGGTGAAACTGAAGCTGCCCGAAGCGCTGGGCGTTCCCGAGAGCACGCCCGTGGCCGCGGCCAGGTTCAGGCCCGCGGGCAGCGTGCCCGCCGTGACCGTAAATGTGAATGTCGCGGGGAAGCCGGTCGCTGTGAACGTGTGGCTGTAGGCGCTGCTGAGCAGGCCGCTGGCCGGAGCAGAGCTGCTGATCGCGGGCGCCTGATTGACGGCCATGTTCACGTTCTGGGTCGCATCGGGGCTGGTGCCGTTGGAGCAGTTGACGACAAACGAGTAATTGCCCGAAGTCGTCGGCGTGCCCGACAATACGCCGCTTGAGCCGTTCAGCGTCAGGCCCGTGGGCAGCGATCCGCTATTCACGGTCCAGGTGAATGTTGCGGGCGTGCCGGTGGCCGTGAACGTGTGGCTGTAGGCTGTGCCGACCACACCGTTGGCCGGCGCACTGCTGGTGATGCTCGGGGCAACGGGCGCAGAGGCGCGCTCATCGGCGCCGGCATCCGGGGCAGTTGCCTGCGGGCGGGTGTCGCCGTCGATGTCGGTCGTGGTGGTCGAACCCACGGCCAGGTCGATGGCGGGCGAACCCGCGCCAATGTGCAGGTTGAAGGGTGAAGAGGTGCTGAGCAGCAGCGGATCGGTCGTGGCGCTGTTCAAGTCGCGGCCCGAAGCCTGCCACAGTGCCCAGGTGGCATAAGTGGCATTGTTGCACATGGTGGCCGTGCCATTGAGGTACACGACGTTGCGGTTGGAAGTCGTGGGCAGGAACGTGCCGGTTGCTGAATCCATGAAATAGAACGGAACCGCCGCCGTGCTCGTGAAATGCACAATATTGAAGGAGATGTCGCTCAGGCCCACCGTGCTGCCGTTGGCGTAGAACACACCGCAGTTGGCGTTGTTCGAGCTGTGCAGAATCGTGTTGTGGCGGATAAAGAAATTCGTTCCGGGACGACGCGCTCCCACCACGCCGCAGGGGCCGCCGCCTGTGCCGCCGCCAATCGTGCCGCTGCCGTTGCCGGTCACGTTCCAGAAGAAGTTGTTCTCAATCAGCACGCTGTTGGGGCCCGTGGTCGTGCTTGATCCGTACATGTAAATCGCGGCTCCCGTGGTGATGTCGTGGAACTTGCAATTGCGCACCACAAGATTGTCCGAAGACGCGGCTACGCTGGCATACCACATAACGCCGAACAGGTTGCCGCCCGTGAACTCGAGGCCCTCAAGCGTGATGTTGCCGATGTTGCGGAAAGCCATGCAGCCGTTGGTGGCTGCTGTGTAAGTATCAGGGCAGGCGCTGCCGGTGATCACAGGCGCTTCGCCTGTAGCCGCGCGGAACGTAAGCGTGTTCGTGGCGCTTACGCCGGGCACGTCGTCAATGGTGGAGCCGTCCGCGCCCAAACCGTAGGAAGCCGCAGAGTTGTAAGCGCCGCCGTCGTCGTAGATCAGGAACACGGTGGGGCCGGTCACGCCCACCAGCTCGAGGTCGTCAAAAGCCGAGCCGATATCGGTGTAGTTCACACCGCTGCCGCCGGCCTTGTTGATCACATAAGTGCCGCTGAAGGGCACCAGGGCGTTGCCGCTGACGCTCCAGTTGTAGGGGTTTTCATTGGCGTCGTTGTTGTCAATGCTCACCGCAAAGCTGAACGTTGCGGCAGAAACCGTCACGGTCAGCACGAGGCTGGTGGAGCTTGAGGCGGCCGTGAGCACTGCCGGTGAAGTCAGCACGCTGACCGTGCAGCCGGTCTGGCCGGAGATCACCACGTTGGACGTGTTCAGCGGCGTGGTGCCGTTGTTCTGAATTGTGTAGGTGAGGTTGGCGGGCGTGCTGACCAGGAATCCCGTTGCAGTGTCCGAGCCGCCGTCAGCGATGGGCGTCGCAATGCGCAGCACGTCCATTTCCGGATTGGCAGCACTGATCGTGACCGCGCAGACCTGCGTGGCATCAGGGCTCACGCCGTTGCTGCACGTAACGGTGAAGTTGAAAGTCCCCAGCACCGTCGGCGTGCCCGAAAGCAGCCCGCTGCTCGCGTTGAGCGTCAGGCCCGTGGGCAAGGCGCCCGCGGTCACGCTCCATGTGTAAGTGATGGGAAAACCGGTGGCCACAAAGTTGTGGCTGTAGGGTGTGGTCGTGTAGCCCGGGCCGGGCACCGCGCTGACAATCGTGGGCGCGGTGGCAGTGGTGTTGGCTTCGTCGGCGCCGATATCCGTCGTGGCGCCCTGCGGGCGCGTATCGCCGTCAATGTCCACCGTCAACGTGGAGGTCTGGCCCGTGGGGTTGACGCAGGGCGAAGAAGACAGCAGGTGCAGGTCAAAGGGCGAACTGGTGCTCACAAGCTGCGGGTTGGCCGTTGTGCCGTTGGCGTCGCGGCCTTCGGCCTGCCACGTTGCGAAAGTTACAGCCGCGCCGGCGCGCGCCAGGAACACGGTACTGTTCCAGCAGTTGAAGTTGCAGTTGGCGGGCGTGGGATTGCTCGTGGCGTAATAGAGGTAAATCGCGGCTACGGTGGCGTTGGTGCAGACCACGATGTTGTTGTTGATGTTGTTCAGCGCATAGGTCGTGCTGCTTGAATAGGCGTAAATGCCCGCCGTGGCGGTTGAGTTCAGCGTGGTGCCGCCGAAGCTGGAGGTGTGCAGGATCGTATTGTGCCGGACAACGCCTGACCCGGTAGCCGCGTTGCGCAGCGTGATGCAGCCGCCGGTGTTGTTCAGCAGCACCGTGCTGGCCGTCGGGTTGCCGGAGTTGGTGAAGCAGTTCCAGACGAAGTTATTCTCAATCAGAATGTTGGTGGCGTAAGAGCTGTTCTGGCCCATGTAGGCAATGCCCGGGCCATCGGGGATGTCGTGAACCTTGCAGCCCCGAATCGTGTTGTTCTCGGGGCGCAGCGTGGTGTTATTGCCCTGGATCAGGATGCCGAAGTTGGGACCGCCAAACACTTCCAGGCCTTCAACTGCAACGTAGGAGGTCATGATGCCCAGGCAGCCGCGGCCCGTCTGGGTCTGGAGCACGGCACCCGTGGCATTGCCCTGAATCTTGGGCGACTGGCCCGTGCCGGCGCGCAGTGTGATCGTGTTCGTGGCGGAAACGCCCGGAACGGCCGAAACCACGCCCGTGCTGTTGAGGCCCAGTGTGTACGACGAATTGGCGCTATAGGTTGCGCTGTCGGTAATTGTCAGCGTGACCGGCCCGGAAACGCCGGCTGCTTCGAGCGCGTCGAAAGCCGCGCCGATGCTGGTGAAATCAACGCCCGCGCCGCCGGCCTGGTTAATCACATAGTTGCCGTTGAGGGGCGCGATGGCCGTGCCGTTGACCGTGAAGTCGTAGGGGTTCTTGGAAGCGGTGTTGTTGCCGATGGAGTAAGTGAAGCTGAACGCGCCCGCCGCTGTGGGCGTCACGGTGATGGTCGTGGTCGTGGAGCCCGCCGCCGCAATGCTGGCTGCCGGTGCTGTAGTGATCGTCGCCGTGCAGTTCACGAGCGTGCCGATGGTGGCCGGGTTGCTCAGGGTCGTGGGGGCGTTGCCCGGATTCTGCAGCGTGTAGGTGTAGCCCGTGGGCGTGCCGGAAATGCTCGTTGAAAGCGTGTCCGTGCCGCCGTCCGCCACGGCAACCGCGCCGCGCAGCACGGCAAGATCGGGGTTCGCCGCTACGGCCGTGCCGCTGACGGTGAAATCGTAGGGATCCTTGGCCGTGACGCTGTTGGTCAACGCATAGCTGAAGCTGAACGCGCCCGCAGCCGTGGGCGTCACGGTCAACACCGTGCTCGTCGAGCCTGCCGCGGCAACGCTTGTCGCGGGCTGCGTGGTAATCGTGACCGTGCAATTGGTCAGGCCGGTGATCGCTGCCGGGTTGGTGATTGTGGTCGGCGCATTGCCGGGGTTTGTGATTGTGTATGTAACCGTCGTGCCGACCGTGGCCACGAACGTGCCGGGAAGCGTATCGCTGCCGCCGTCGGCAATCGCCGTTGCGCCGCGCGCAAATGCGATGTCCGGGCTGGCCGCAACCGCCGTACCGCTGACCGTGAAATCGTAGGGGTCCTTGGTCGTGACGCTGTTGGTCAGAGCATAGCTGAAGCTGAATGCGCCCGCCGCCGTGGGCGTAACCGTCAGCACCGTGCTCGTCGAGCCGGCCGCCGCAATGCTCGTCGCCGGCTGCGTGGTGATCGTGACGGTGCAGTTGGTCAGGCCCGAAATGACGGCCGGGTTGGTCACGGAAGTTGCCGCCGTTCCGGGATTCGAAATGGTGTAGGTAACATTCGTTCCCACGGTTGCAACGAAGGTGCCGGGCAGCGTGTCCGCGCCGCCGTCGGCGATGGCCGTGGCGCCGCGCGCGAAGCTGATGTCCGGCGCGACCACGTTGATGAACACCGTATAACTCCCGGAATTCGTGCCGTCCGTCAGCGCCACCGTGTAACTGTAGTTGCCGACGGTCGTGGGCGTGCCAGTCCAGGACAACGTGAAGGGCACGGCCACGCCAGTCTGGTTTACGGGGGCCGTCACTCCGGGCGCCGCGCTGATCGCTGTTACCGTGATATCAATGTTCGTCGCTACGGGGCTGTTCGCCGAAAGATCGGCTGCGGAAAGCGCAACGCCCTGATTGCCCGTAAACACGCGCGCGGCGCTGAACCCCGAACCCGATGCAGGCGAAAGCGTGGGTGCATTGGCGTTGGGGTTGAGCTCGCCGTAGAGGTTGGCCTGGATCTCACTCTGGGTACGGGCCGTATTCCAGAATCGAATTTCGTCCAGCGAGCACGCTGCCGAAGTCGTCGTCACGCCCTGCCCACCAACGAAGAACGACGCCGTGCTCGTGAGCGCGGCTGTGGTCTGACCGGTAGTCTGGCCGACTTGTGTGCCGTCGCGAAATACGGTCATGGTTTTGGCCGTACCGTCAAACACGTAGGCCACGTGATGCCAGGTGTTGTCAAGGATGCCGCTGCTGACGGTCAGGGTGGTGAAGCCGCTGCCGGTCAAGGTAAGGCCGCCTGTAGAAGTCGTGAAGATGCGGAACTGGCCCGACACGCCGTTGCCGAACATGTACTGCGTGCTCGACGCCGGCGCATTGACATAGAACTCCAGCGTCCAGCTCTGGGTGTTGGGCAAGTTGGGCGTCCAACCCGTGGACATGCCGCCACCGGACAAAGATGTGAACGAAAGGGCCGAACCAAATCGCCCTGATGCATTCCATGATGCGTTAGCAGAAAGATTGACGGGATTGGAGCCCTGCCCGGGACTGGCCGAGTTCGCTGTGCTCGTGCCCGAACCCTCGCTTAGCTTGTAGTAGAGAATCGTGGGGACTTGCGCTGACAATGCCGTGGGAATTACAGCCAAGCCGAACAAAACCAGCAACAACAGCAGGCGAGCGTTGGATCCAGTTCGCATCTCATTCTCCAATTGACTTACATCCCGGCCAGGCCATAGCGCCTTTGCCGAAATGCCGTCCAGTGACCAAGTGGTCACGCTAGATGCAACGGGCGTGCCACTGGCCATCAAGCGCGCAAGATTTGCGCGCAACCAATTAGAGCATAAATGGTTATGGAGTATTCTTTGCGTGCGGCGAGCGCCGATAACTAACGATTCGTTCCGACACGACTGCTCACTTCATATCTAAAACAATCACGATGACTCATTTTGAGATCGTTGTCGCTCGCGCAATCTGCGTCATAGCTTCGAGGTTCTTGCGCACACGCAGTGCTGGATCGCTCGCCGTGTAATTCAGTTCCTTGGCCAACGCCAGCGCGCGAAGCGCCGCCGCCGCCGCGGCCTCGCGATTTCTTAGTGCTTCCTCGCAACGCGCCAGAGTTTCGAGCGCTTTGAACAGGTCACGATCCTTGATCTGGCGCACGTCGAACACCGCCAGCGCGGCCCGCACCGGCCCCAGCGCCTCGGCCGCGCGCCCGGCTTCAAGCAGGCTTTCGCCCAGGCTCACGTCAATGCCGGCCACGATGACCTCATCGGACTTGGCCAACTCGCGGGCCTCTGCGTAGCGTTTTAGCGCGCTTTCCAACTTGCCTTCTTTGGCGTCGAGCCACGCCAGATTCTCGACGTCGATGCCTGTGAGCGGGTTGTTCTTCAGTTCACGGTGAAGGCGCTCTGCCTCGCTGAAACTGGCACGGGCTTCACCCAAGCGATCCAGGTCAATCATCAGGTGCCCGCGGTTGGCCTGCTCGATGGCAATGGCCGGCAAGTCACTCAGTTCGCGCGCGATTTTCTGGCATTCGTCACTGCAACGCAGTGAGCCCTCGTAATCGCGCAGAAACTTCAGCGCCAGCGCGCGGTTGCCAAGGCATTGCCCCACTGAGCGTTTGTCGCCCAGCTCGCGGAAGTGCTTCTCCGCTTTCTCGATCAGCGGCAGCGCTTCCCTGTTAGCGCCGCGCCGCATTTCCACGTTGCCGCGCGTGATAAGCAGGAAACCCAGCCCGAAGCGATCGCCTTGCTCCTCAAGCATCCGCGTGGCTTCTTTGAGCATCTCCGCGCCGCGGTCAATTTCGCCGTTGCGCGCCACGAGATACCCCAGCCGGCCCAGGATGCGCGCCTCGTTGCGCACTTCGCCAATCTCGCGAAACAGCGGCAGCGCCAGTTCATAGGGCTTGCAGGCCGCCACGTTCTCGCCACGCTGCGAAAGCAGCCAGCCCTGCTGCATCAACGCCAGCGCCTCCACGCGCTTTGAGCCCACTCGCCGCCCTATTTCCAGCGAACGCTGCGCCCACTGTTCCGAGGGGTCGTGTTCACCACGATCCGAGTGCGCCATGGACAAAACCGCCATCAGCTTCGCCTTTGCTTCGCTGTCCGCATCTCCCATCGCCTCAATCGCACGGCCCAGGCCGGGTACGCGCTCCTTGGCCGGGCCGCGCACGCGCATCACGTGCGCCATAGCCAAAGTGCAGCGCGCCAGCAGTTCGCGCAATTCGGCCTGGCGCTGGCCCGTCGCCTCTTTCAGTGAAGCCATCAACTGGTTCTGTGCCGAGAGCAGGTTGTCCAGCTCCAGCGCCAGCCGCTCGATCGCCTCCATCTCCTGGCCGCGGAAAATGCCTCGATCCCAGCCTTCGGCGTATTTCGTGTAATGCTCCGCGTGACGCTGCTGCAGCGCCTCGCGCGCCGCAGCATCGGCCCACTCCCCAAGCCGCTGGCCCGCGAACTCACTGATCGCGTCGTACATCGAAAAACGCGTTTCGGTGCTGGTGTCAAAGGAGTGCAGCAGGCTCTTGTCGCGCAGGCCTTGGATCACATCCATCACGCCCGGGCCTTTGCCTTCGCCCAGCTCCAGCACGGCCTCCGCAGCGCCAAGAAAGAAGCCCCCCTTGAACACGCTCAGCTTCTCAAAGGCGCTCTTTTCCTTTTCGCTGAGCAGTTGATAGCTCCAGTCAATCGTGGCCAACAGCGAACGCTGGCGCTCGTTGAGGTCGCGGCGCGCGCTGCGCAATAGTTCGAACTTCTGATCCAGCCGCGCCACCATCTGCTCGGGCTTCATGATCGAGATGCGCGCCGCCGCAAGCTCAATGGCCAGCGGCAGGCCCTCGAGCACCGCGCATATCTCCGCGATCGCCGGGGCGTTTTTCTCGTCCAGCTCAAAACTCAGGTTCGCGAACTCCGCGCGCTCCACGAACAGTTTCACCGCGTCAAACTTTTCCGCCGCCTGCCGCGACAGCGTCTTTGCCTCGTCACGCTTGGGCACCGAGAGCGGGCGCACGTCTTTCACGCGCTCGCCCTCCAGTCCCAGCACCGCGCGGCTTGTGGTCAGGATCCTCGCACTGGGCGCGTGCTTGGCCCAAAGGCCCGCCGTCTTCTGCGCGGCTTCGGCCACCTGCTCAAAGTTGTCCAGGATCAGCAGGCAGTCGCCGCGCGCACGCAAAATACCCGCCACGGCTGATTCGGGCGGTTCGTGTGTAGTCAGCGGCACGCGCAGCGCCGCAGCCACGGCATAAGCCACGCCTTCCGCGTTGCGTGCCTCAGTAAGGTCGGCAAACCACACGCCGCCGGAAAGGCGATCCACCAGCTTCCAGCCTGCCTCCTGTGCCAGGCGCGTTTTGCCGCTGCCGCCGGGCCCGGTCAGTGTGACCAGCGACGGCGCATCGCGCAGCAAGCGTTGCAGCTCTTCAAGCTCCGGTTGTCGGCCTACAAACGACGTGCGCGGCGGCGGCAGATTCGTGCGGTGCAGGCGATTGGAAGGCACGCGCCGCGACGTCGAAATCACGGCCGTCGGGCGCGCCGAAGACTCATCGGGGTTCACGGTGCGCGCCAGCACGGCATGACAGGCCTCCAGGTTAATCTGCACCTTCTTGTTCGCTTCCTGTAACAGCCCCAGCGAAAGCCCCAGGGGTTTGATGCGCCGCTGCCACTCATTGATCAGCGAGCTGTCCGTGGGGCTTGGCCCGCGCGCGCCGCGCAACAGGGGCAAAAGGTCGTGGCGCCCAAAGCGCACGCTCTGGAGACTCGCCTGGAACGCAATCAAAAACCGCGCCCAAGCACGCGGGCTTTCCGGGTCGCGCGAGTAAAGCTCCGTGAACAGGCGCTGGGCCTCACCCGGCGCATTCTGCGCGGGCAGAACCGGCGAACTGGCGATCGGCGGCGCGGCCTTGAGCACGGCGTCGGGCAAGTCTTCGCGCTGAATCTGCAGTTGCGCCGCTGCCGCACCCGCACGCACGGGCCGCGCCGCGAGCGCAAAGGCCAGCGCCGAACGCAGCTCACGCAGGTTGCCCGGCCAGGAGTAACGCTTCAGCGCATCAAGCGCCGCAGCCGAAAGTGTGCGCCCGGGATCCCCCGGCTCACTCAGCGCGGCCAGGAAATGCGCCGCCAGCTCCGGCAGGTCTTCAATGCGCTCGCGCAAAGGCGGCAGCGTAATGATGAAGGCATTGATGCGGTAATAGAGATCTTCACGAAAGCGGCCCTGTGCAATGCGCGAAGGCAAGTCGCCGTGGGTGGCCGCAATCAGGCGCACGTTCACCGGTATCTCGCTGCGCCCGCCCACGCGCCGTATCAAGCCCTCCTCCAGCGCGCGCAGCAGGCGCGGCTGCACTTCCAGCGGCGTCTCGGCGATTTCATCGAGGAACAGCGTGCCGTCCTGAGCGGTCTCGAAGAGCCCGGGCGTGTCCTTTTCGGCGCCGGTAAACGCGCCTTTGACGTAGCCAAACAGGTGGCTCTCGATCAGGTTGGGGTTGAAGGTAGCACAATTGACCGAAACAAATGCGCCCGTGCGCGAACTGCCGCGGTGAATGTGCTCCGCCAGAAGGCCCTTGCCGGTTCCCGTTTCGCCGTAAATGAGCACCGGGTCGCGGCGCGGTGCCGCGAGTTCCGCAAGTTCCGTGGCTCGCTTCATGCCGGCGGAACTTCCCAGCACGGCCGACTGCGAATTGGAGGCCTTTGACTTCGAGTCTGCTTTCACAAAGCCCGTACCCTGCAACGCCCCGCCCGGAACGCTGACACTCCTCTAACATCCATACGTCATTGTATGTTCCTCTACCAGCGCAGAAATCCCCCTTTGCGCCCCCAGGCCGGATAACATGAACGTTTGACGCCGCCCAGCCGTAATATGGTTGGCCACGATGGCCGGAGGTTTTCATGCCTTTTCGCAGCCTGAGAGTGCTGTCAATCCTGTTCCTGGCGCTTTTCGCGGGCAGCTTTGTGCTCGCGCCGCTTGACGCCCAACGCAGGCCGCGTCCGCCCAAAGAACAGCCCGAAGAAGGTGACCCCGAAGTTGCCCAGTCCGCGATCGTCGAGGGCGAACAGGCCCTTTCGCGCGGCAACTACAAATCCGCCAAGACCGCCTTCAAGAAAGCCATCAAGGAAGCGCCCGCCGACCAGCAGGCCGCCCGCGGTCTGGCCGAGGCTTACTTCCAGTCCGGCGATCCCGAGCTGGCCGTCAGCACGCTCAACAAGTGCATTGAAAGCGCCACTGCCGCCGAAAAAGAAATCTCGCGCCTGACCTGGGTTGCGCTGGGCCGCCTGCAGTTCAACGGCGGCCTCTACGACGAAACAACCACGACCGCCGGCAAACTCATCGCCGCCGACGCCCAGGACATTGACGGACATTTGCTCAAGGGCAAGGTTCTCAACGAGGTCGGCCAGTACGACGACGCCGGCAAGTCCTTTGACGCCGTGCGTGCCGCCGTGGCCGCAAAGAAGAAAACCGAGCTCGCACCCAAGAAGGGCAGCGAAGCCGCGCCGGAACTGGCCGATCTCTGGTGCAGCGCGGGCGAAGCTTACTTCTGGCTCAACCGCCTGCACGAAGCCAACGATTGCTGGGCCAACGCGCTCAAGGCCGACGAAAACCACATGCGCACCAGCGTGTGGATGGCCCGCCTCTACCTCGAACAGAACCACGACTCGAGCACGATGGTCAATTACGTCGAGCCGATGCTGAAGGTCAACCCGAACTACAGCGACCTGCACCTGTGGAAGGCGCTGGCGCTCTTCTTCCGCTGGCGCTCGGGAGAGGGCCGAAAGGCGCTCGAAACCTGCCTCAAGCTCAACCCCAAAAACGTCGAAGCGCTTTGCTTCCGCGCGGTTTATCTCGTCGGCAAAGACCAATACGAACTCGGCCAGAAGGATTACGAAGCCGCGCTTGCAATCAATCCCAAGAGCCTCAAGGCGCTGGGCGCCAAGGGCCTGCACGGCGCAACGCTGGCACTCAAAGAAGTTTATGAGGCAGCTGAAAGCGCGGCTGTGGCCGTGAATCCGCAGCCCGCGGAGTTCTTTGAAATCGTTGCCGATGGACTGAGCGAGCGCTTCAGGTATGTGGAAGCACTGCCCATGTACGAGCGCGGCCTCAAAGCCAACCCCAAGCGCTGGACGCTCTATCGCGGCCAGGGCATGGCCGCGATGAACAAGGGCGATGACGTGCTCGGCAAAAAGTCGCTCGAGGTGGCGCTCAAGGAAGACCCGCTGCGCAATAACCTGCAGACGGTCAACCTGCTCACGCTGCTCGACAGCTACAAGAACTACCAGCGCATCGAGAGCCCCGATGGCCGCTGGCGCGTGCTGGTGCACAACAAAGACGCCAAGGTGATGTCGATTTACTACTTCAAGCTGCTCGAAGAGGCCTGGGAGGCGCAGACGAAGAAATACGGCTTTGAGCCGCGCACGCCAATCACCGTCGAGGCGTTCCCCGAGCACGCGGATTTCGAAGTGCGCTCTATCGGCGTAACAGGCCTGCCCGCGCTGGGCGTTTGTTTTGGCCAACTGATTACGCTGGACGGCCCGACAGCGCGGCCGGTGGGCTCCTACAACTGGGCCAGCACTCTACGCCACGAGATGGACCACGTGTTCCAGATTCAATTGAGCAACGGGCAAGTGCCGCGCTGGCTTGCGGAAGGCCTTTCAAGCTACGAAGAAAAACGCGCGCGCCCCGAGTGGGAGCGCCACCTGGAGGATCAGCTCTTCCGGTACTACCACCTGCGCGACATTCCCAGCGTGCGGAACTTCAACGAGTGGTTCCAGGACGGCAGCAAGGTGATGTTCGCCTATTACCTGGCCAACGTGATGTGCGAGTTCCTCGACAAGCACATGGGCGGCTTTGCCGTGATTTCCAAGATGCTGCGCGATTTCGGCAGCAAGAAAACGCCCGACCAGGTGTTCGCCGAAAACCTGAACATGAAGATCGAGGAATTCGACGCGCGTTTCCTCGAATACTGCAAGTCGCGCATCGCCCATTTGAAGATGGTGCCGTTCGTACCCGAGCAGGATGTCGAGGACTTGCTGATCAAGGCTGAGGACGGCAAAGCCACGCGCCCTGAACTGGTGCGCCTCGCGCTGGGCTACATGCAAAAGGGCGCACGCTTTGACTGCGAGACGTGGCTGGGCATCGCCGCGCGCAAAGGCGCCGAGGACGCCAAGGGCGAAGAAGGCGCGCACTTCTGCTACATCAAGGCCATGCTCGCGCGCGGCGATGAAGCGCTTGCGCCCGCCGAGCGCCAGAAGCAGATGCGCGCTTACCTCGAGAAGGCGCTGGCGCGCGGCCTCGAAGACTACCAGGTGTTCATGATGATGGCGCAGATGGCCCAACAGGCGCAGGACTCAGAAACGGCGCTGCACTATATTAATGAAGCGCGCGATGCGTGGCGCGAGGCTCCGCAGCCCAAGATGGCGCTTTTCCAGTATCACGTCGGCCGCCAGAACAAAGAGGAAGCCAGGAAGATCGCCGAAGAATGGATGGCGGTCGATGAAGCCAATTACGAAGTGCGCATGTGGCTGATTGAGAACGTGTACCGCGAAAGCCGCGACTGGGAGAAGATGCAGGAGATGTGCCAGCAGGCGATCTACACGGCACCCATGGAACGCAAGGTTCACGAGTTCAGGGCCTTTGCGTTGCGCAAGCTCAAGCGCTGGGATGACGCGGTGTTCGAGTACACCATCGTGCGCAAGCTGGCCACCGGCACACCCGAAGAAGCGCTCGCCATAGATGTAGGCGCGGTGCTCGACATCGCCGTAACCTGGCTCAACGCCGGAGACAAAGAGAAAGCCAAAAAGGCGCTCGAAGAAGCCAAACAACTCGACCCCAAGAACCCGCGCATCAAAACCATCGAAGACCAGATCAACGGCACAGACGAAGAAGAAGAGGGGTACTAACGCCCCTTGCGTCGGTTTGTGTGGCACAGCGCCACGGCGCAGGCGTCCGTGGCATCTTCGGGTTTGGGGGCTTCGCGCAGCCCCAGTTGCAGGGCAATCATTCGCGCTACCTGCTGCTTGCTCGCTGCACCTTTGCCCGTAGCCGCGCGTTTGATCGTGGCGGGCGGATACTCCGCTGGCGTGAGCCCGCAGTTGGCAAGGGCCGCGAGTGCCACACCGCGGCCCTCGCCGATTTTCAAAGCGCTGCGTGCATTGATGCCCACGAACGCGGCTTCGATCGCGGCTTCATTGGGTGCCAGGCGCGTAATTAGCGCGCAGAGGTCGCTGTAGAGTGCACCCAGGCGCTTTGCGTAGGGCAGGCGCTTGTTTGCGCAAAGCGCGCCCGCTTCAATGAGTTGCAGGCGCGAGCCGTTAGCGGCCAGCAATGCAAAGCCCACGCGCTGTGTGCCGGGATCCAGACCAAGAACGCGAATTACCATGGCCGATACAGTAAACGTTCCCGCCTTTGCCTGGTATCGGCTTCATGCCCGTGAAGCTGCGGCCCTGCTCGTGCTTTTGGTGATCTTCGGCGGGCTGGCCGCGGCGGCGATGCTCACGCGCGGTCGCACGCGTGATGTGGGCTTCTCGCACGAAAAGCCTCCGCCCGCGCGTGTTTACGTGAACAAGGCCGGCGTCGCCGAACTCTCGGCTCTGCCCGGCATTGGCGCCAAGAAAGCCGAGAAAATCATCGAAGCCCGCCGCAAAGCGCCTATTGAAAACCTCGAGCAACTGGCCAAAGTCGCCGGCGGCATTTCTGCGGCCAATCTCGAGCGCATGACGCCCTTTGTCAGCTTTGAGCGCTGAGCGAAAGTTAGTCGAGTTCGATGCGCGAGACGCGGCCATCAAGGCCGTTCTTGTGGTAGAAAGCTACGCGCACAAATTCATCGGCGTATCTCTGCTCGAAGCTCGGCACGACGTAATCGGGCGCGCTCTTGATCACTTCAATCTGGCACCAGTCCGCGGTCAGTGAGCCGCGCGGATGGTCAAACAGCTTGATGATGCACCCCTCGCGCACATTCTTGAGGCGCATGGAACTGGCCTGGTCGTTGGGCACTGGCCCGCCACGCAGGAAGTTGAACTCCTGACCCGGTGAATCGTCCAAGCGGCCCAACTCTTCGCCCGCGGCGTTGTTCTCTTTATAGAAGATGATTTCACCCATGGTGCGCTCCTGTAGTTTCACGCCCGATAGGAATAGACAACTGCGGCTGCAACGCTGCTACAAACGAAGCGCGCCAGTTGTAATCGATTCGCGGGAATACATGAGCCGAAATCGACTCCGGTACACGGTTCATCGGCAACAAGCGCGGCTCGCAAATTCAAATCGACAACCCGGTAGATTGCCGCCTTACTCGGTTTGCGCCTGCGGAGTTGCGGGTGCCGGCGGCGCGGGTTCGTCTGTGCTTGTGGCTTTCACAGCGCTGTCGCGCGAAGTAAGCGCGCCTTTTTCTTCTTCGAGCGTCTTGCCGAACTTGCGCTTGAGTTCGAGGAAGCCCTCGCGGATCTGGCGCACCTTGTTGCGTGATTCTTCCACGGCGCCGCTGGTGCGTTTGACGTAATCAAAGAACGGGCCGAAGCTCTCGCGGATCTTCTCGATCGCTTCGCGCGCCTCTTTCTGGATCTGCTCCTGAAGCACTTTCGTCAGGCCCGATTTGAGCTCCAGCACTTTGTCGGAGAACTCGCCCCGGATCTTGCGACGCTGCATGGGAAGCACAAACAGGCTGCCCGTCAAGAGTGTCAGGCCGCCGAGGATGCCGGTCACGTCAACCACCGTGAAACCCGCGGCCGTGGTGAGCGCTACAACCAAAGCCGCGCCGCCTACGCCCAGAAAAGTGCCCGCAAACGCGGCATTGATGCCCATGCCGGCGCGGCCCATGAACTGGCGCACCTGCTGGTCGTAGTCGAAGTTCTTGACCTGGTCTTTGGCGTTGGCGCGCACCATGTCGTAGATGCGCTCGCGGTTGTACTCGAACTTGCCAGCAACTTTGCCCACCATGCCCTCGTGGGGGCGCTTGGCGGCCTGGTCGGCGAAATACTCTGTCGTGTCCTGCCAGACCTTCAGGTACTTTTTCATGAACCAATCGACGGCCCGGTTAAGCACTTCGTCGATCTTGATTTCGTAATCCTTGATCACTTCTTCCTTGAAGCGCCCGCGGAAGCGCTCGTTGCTGCGCAGGATGCCGAGGTTCGTGATCTTGACGGTGTCGTCGATCCAGTTGCGGCCACGGCGCTCCATTTCATAGAGCACGTTGTCAATCTCGAGGATGAAGCGGCCGTAGTTTTCCTTCAGGTCGGTTTCGCTCTGTTCGAGCTGCGAGCGGATGTTTTCGAGCACCTTGCGATCGTCGCGTAGCTCTTCGAGGCGACGGTCAAACTCGCCGATCACGGTGTCGCATATGGCGACGCTGGAATCGATCGGGCTTTCCAGCTTGAGCTTGAGCTTTTCGCCCTCGCTCAGCGTTTTGAACAAATAGTCCTCGAGCGCCTTGAAGCCGCTCTGTTCATAGAGCGCGTTGTCGCCGCTTTGCTTGGCCTTGCGCGCTTCCTTGGCGCTGACGATGAAGAGCAGCGGCTCGATGTCAAAGAACTTCTTCATCTGCTCCATCACGAACTTCTGGATTTCATCGAGTTCGTGGGGCTCTTTGATGTCCTTCTTGGTCAGGATGAACAGGATCTTCTTCGACCACTGGCTGACGATCAGCTGCAAAAACTCGCGCTCGGTCTCGGAAAACGGGCGGTCAACGCTGGTCGTGAACAGCACCAGGTCGCAACGCGGGATGAAACTTTCGGTGATCTCGCCGTGGCGCTTGACAATCGAGTTCGTGCCCGGCGTATCGACGATATTGATGTTGCGCAGCGCCTCAAAGGGCAACTGCTTCTCGACGAGGAACTCCTCAAAGATTTTTTCGCGCTCGACGTCACCGTGCTTCAAAATATGGATCTTGTCGGTGGTGGGAATCGCGCCCACCTTGCACACGTCGGCGTTGAGCAGCGTATTGATGAAACTCGATTTGCCGGCTTTGACCTCGCCCACGATCACGAGCAGGAACAGCTCTTCGAGGTGATCCTTGAGCGATGTCGCCTGCGAAACAATCTGCTCACCGAAATCCTGTTTGATCAGCAAATCGCGCAGCTCGTTGAGCAGGACGCGCTCTTCGTGCAGTCCCGCGGCGACTTTCTCATCCAGGCGTTGCGTCAGCGTGTTGGGAGGACCAGCCATAGTGGCAATTTCCAATTAGCCGTTATCAATTGCCAATGAAAAGCACGAACGCCGTGCGCGCACGGTCATTGCCAATCCCCGCCGCACTATTGCAGCTTCGCGCCTTTGCTGCGGATCAGCGACAGGTGTGAGTGGCCCACAAGTGGCGGCAGCGCTTTGGCCAGCTCGTCAAAGAGCGCAGCCGCGCCAAGCGTGACGCGCGCCGGAGCGCTGGCGACAATGGCAGTGGCTGTGCCGCCGGACTGCGCTTCTGTCGTGGCCGGGGCCTGCGCGGCCGGCGCAGGCGAAATGCGCGCGAGCAGCTCTTGCAGGATTTCCGTCGTAGCGCGGCCTTGCAGGCCAAAGGGCAGTGCGGGCCTGAAGGCCTGCAGGCGGTTGTCGCTGTTAATCCAGCTTCCACCGTTTTCGAGCCACGTCTGGCTTGCCAGGGCAATGTGTGCCAGATCGGTCAGCACGCTCTGCTGGAAATCAATGGCGACGATATTGCCCACCGCCTGCTGGCCGAGCGCGTCAGCCACTTGCGGCAGGCCTTCAAGACCGTGCGGCGCGCCGCCGAGCACGAACACGTTCCTGACGCGCCCTTCCTTGGCGGCGGCGACGAACCTGGCAACGCTGTCCTCGGCGTTCTCGACGCCGAGAATCAGCTTCGCGCCGGCGCGGTTGGCGTTGGCGTCGCTGGGCGCTTTGAAACCGGGGTAGTTGATCGGCCCGCGATCGGGCGCGGCCAGCACCGCCTGGTTGCTCACGCCCAATGCGGAGGCGAGCTGCTTGACGAGCCAGAGTTCTTCGTTGGTGGCACTGGCGTGGGTCAGGATCCAGGAATCGCCGGCTTCGGACTTGAACTTGGCGAGCGCGTCGGCGGCCTTGGTGTAGCCGCTGGCCCAGCTCACGCTGCGGTCGCCCGACGCACCCTTGAGCAGCGGGCGGTCAAAGCGCTTTTCGCTGTTGACCCACTTGTAATCGAGGCGGCCCTGGTCGCAGATCCAGAAGCCGTTCACGTCCAGGTTCTCGCGCGCCATGATGCGCTTCACTACTCCCTTGAGCGAGTCCACGCGCACCGCACAACCCTTGGAGCACAAGCCGCACACGCCGGGATTTTCGTCGAGGTTCCAGACGCGCGCGGTGTAAAGGAAGTCTTTGTTTTTCAAAGCGCCCACGGGGCAGACTTCAACCGTGTTGAGCGCAATCGAGTTTTCCAGCGGGCGCGTGGGGAAAATGTCAATCACGCTGCGGTCGCCGCGGTTCACAAAGGCGAGTTCACTGGTGCCGGAGATTTCGTCGCAAACGCGGATGCAGCGCGAGCACAGAATGCAGCGCGTGCCCCAGATGTTGATCTTCGAGCCAAGGCTCTTGATGTGGCGCTCGACCTTCTGGAAGTCGAACTTGCTGTGGTCGTTGCCGTAGTCGTAATCGTAATCCTGCAAACGGCATTCACCGGCCTTGTCGCATTCCGGGCAATCGAGCGGGTGGTTGAGCAGCTCAAGGTCCATGATGCCGGCGCGGATCTTCTGCACCTCGGCCGATTTGGTGTCGATCTCCATGCCCTCGGCCACGGTGCTGTTGCAGGCAATCGTGGGCATGGTGTTGGGTACGAGCTGGTCGCCCTTCTTCATGTACGTCGTGATTTTCACAAAGCACATGCGGCAGTTGCCGGAAATGCTCAGGCCGGGGTGCCAGCAGAAGTGCGGCACGTAATGCGGCCCGCCCTCGCGCTGGTCAGGGTAATCCTTGTTGGCGCGGCCCGCCTTGAGGCAGACGTCCAGCACGTTCGCGCCCTTGGGCACGGTATAGGGAACGCCGTCAATCTTGACGTTCACAGTCGCGGGAGCTTGTTGCGGCGCGGGTCCTGCCATGGTGGCCTCCGGATTGCGAAAGGGTTTTACTAGCCGCGGCGGCGTGTGGATAGGGCTCGCAGGGTTCGTAGAATGACCTCGGAGAAAGCGATGCCGACCTATCGAATGAGAGCAAAAATCAAGCGCGGGCATATCAAGCTCGCCAAGGGCCGCGTCAAAGTGGACGTAAAAACCAATTTGCGCGGCGAAGAGGCCGACGTGACGCTAACCGTGACGCCCGTGCCGAAGAGGCGCAAGGCCAAGGGCTGGCCCAAGGGATATTTTGAGAACGTGATTGGCTCGCTGGCCGATAACCCCATCAAGCGCTGGCCGCAGGGAGAATACGAAACGCGAAAGTCGCTCGATGACATATCTACTTGACACGAACGTCTGCATCGACGCCTTGAATTTGCGGAGTTCAAAGGTCAAACAGCGGCTGGCGCAGCACACTCCTGACGAAATCGTCGTCTGTTCGGTAGTCGAGGCGGAACTGCATTACGGTGTCGCCAAAGCCCGAGATTCACAGCTGGCCGGCGAGGCGACCGCGAAGTTCCTGCAGCCCTACCGGAGTCTGCCGTTCGATTCTGCGGCAGCGGCAATCTATGGGCGGTTGCGGGCATCGCTCGACAAGGCCGGCACTCCTGTTGGCCCAAACGACCTGCTTATAGCGTCGATTGCGCTCGCAGGCGGGCTGACGCTCGTAACCGCCAACGTGCGCGAGTTCTCTCGCGTGGCCGGACTTGCTGTTGAGGACTGGACTAAGCCCTGATTACACCGTGCCGCTGTCGCGGCTGACGGCGTGCGGGTGCAGTTGGGCCCAGAGCTTGACGGGATCCACACCTTTGGCCGCCAGAATGTGCTCGGCCACTTCGCGAATACAGCCGCGCCCGCCGGGGGCGGTGGTTACGTAACGCGCCATGGCCAGCGCGTAGCTGCTGGCATCGCCTGGGCACACGGCAATGCCCGCCAGTTGCAAAGCCTCGCCGTCGTTGACGTCGTCGCCGATGAACACGGTCTCGCTGGCGTTGGCGCCGTACTCAGCCATGAGCGCCGATAGCGCTTCGCCTTTGCGTTTTTGGCCGGGACGATAGGCGCTGAGCATCAGTTTCTTGACGCGCGCACCCACCAGCGCGCTGTCTTCGCTCGTAATCACGCAAACGTGCACGCCCGCGCCCTCGAGCAGGCGCATGCCCATGCCGTCGCGGATGAAGAACGGCTTGGCCAGTTCACCCTGCGGGCCGTAGAGCACGGTGGCGTCGGTGAGCACGCCATCCACATCAGTCGCCACGAGCTTGACGCGCGCCCAATCCCGTTTGGTCAGCGGCTTCTTTTTCATGCGTGGTCTTTGTTGTGGCCGTTGCCGTTGTGCTTGGCCTGTTCGATTGCCTTCTCCAGGTAGGGCTTGATGCGTTCTTCGAACAATTCATCGAGGCGGCAGGCGATGCGGTTATCGATGTAGAGCGCGAGCCTGGGATCGACGCCTTCGTCCATGGGCGCCCGACGCGCGGCTGCGAATTCATCGGGGGCTTCGTGTTTCGTGTCTCGTGCGTGGTGCTTCGCCGCTGAAACTTCTTCAGCGGGATTCGACACGGCGGCCACGGGCTGCTCAGCCGGGCTGTCGGCCACGGCCGGTGCTTGCGGAGCGGTACTCGGGACCTGGGACTCGGGACTACGTTTCTTGCGCGGCTGGGTTTTCAGCTTCACTTCAACGGGCGGTGCCTCGTTGTCTTTGTAATCATCGTCGAAGAGTGAGTTCACGTCCATGCCGCCGGCTTCGCGCATACCTTCTTTGAAATTCTTGACGCTGCCCATCAGGTCTTTGGCCAACTGGCGCGCGCCGCCGGAGGCGAAGTTCTTCAGCTTCTCCTCGAGGTCCAGCGCCAGCCCGCCGGCCAGGTTTTCGTAATCCACCTTCTCGCCGCGGGCCTCGGCTGCCTTGGCGTCGCGCATGGCGCGCTTGAGCGCCATATTTTTCCAGAGCTTGCCCAGCAGCACGCCGCCCTCAACGAGCACAAACACCGGCGCGCCGGCGATAATCATGTCCACGGGGCTGCCCGTGGGCGAAATCAGCGCGCCGATCAACACCGAAATCAGGATCACCCAGCGCCGCTTGCGGCGGAAGAAATCGGGCTTGAGCAGGCCAAAGCGAATCAGCGGCGCAACCAGCAGCGGCAACTGGAACACAAACCCGAGGCCAAAGGTCAGCGCAAACACCAGGCTCAGGTACTCGCGCAGCGTGTACATCTGCTGCACGCCCAGTTCATCGACGTTGAACTCGAGCAAAAAGGGGATCGAAATCGGCAGCAGCACATAGCGGCCAAAAGCCGCGCCGGCAAAGAAGAGCAGGAAGATTGAAGGGATGGCCACCAGGAAGAACTGGCGCTCGTGGCGGTAAAGCCCCGGCGCGACAAAACGCCAGGCCTGGAACATGGCAAAGGGGTATGTGAGCACGATCGCGGCATAGAAACTTACGCGCATGGTGAGCGAGAACGTCTCCATGGGGCCGATCACGGTGAATTGGGTGTGGCCCTTGGCCGTGTGACCCGAGGTAACAGCGATTTCCTGGATGTAGTTGATGATGTGCGTGGCGCCCAGCGGCACCATCACTGAAAACGCGAGGAAGAAAAACAACAGCGTGTAAATCAGCCGCTTCCTCAATTCCTCGAGGTGCGACGTGAAAGACATGCCTTCTTCGGACATGGCGGAATTGTCGGATTTAGCGCTTGAAGCGCAACACCGGGATCGGTTGCGGGAAGCCTTTGGCGTAGGCCTGCTTTTCTTCGCTCATCCAGCCCTTTTCGCGAAGCAAGCGGGCGTCATTGACTTTCTCGGCAAATACTCGCGTCAGCACAATGTCTTCGCCCTCGCTCATCGCCTGCACGCGCGCGGCCAGATTCACTGTCTGCCCGAAATAGTCGAGGCGCTCGTTGGCGGTCACGGCGATGCTGGGGCCCTCATGCAGGCCTACTTTGAGCTGCACCGGGTGTTCATGGCCCTTGTTGCGGCAATAGTCGGCCACGCGCGCGTGCAGCTCTTCGGCGGCGGCGAGAGCATCCTCGGGCCTTGAAAACACAGCCATGATGGCGTCGCCGATGGTCTTCACGATCGCGCCGCGATAGCGCTCGACGATCTCGTGCAGGATGTCGAAGTGCGTCCAGACCAGCGAAAACGCCTTGGCATCGCCGAGCTTGTCGTACATTGCGGTGCTGCCCACGAGATCGGTGAACAGGATTGTGGTGCTTTCGACGGCCAGCTTGACGCCCGGAGCGAGCACCTCGCTGGAAAACAAGTCGCGAAAGCGCTGATCGGCCACCAGTTCGCCCGCCGAGAGCGCATCTTGCGCCCATTCCACGCTTTCGAGCACGACCAGGCAGCGGCGTCTGCTGGAATTGCTGAAAGCGAACTTCGTGGGCGCTGCGGGTATCGCGGAGTCGGTGCCGTCGATGCCTGAGTCGGTAATCTTGAAGTCCGGCGTCCGGGTGTCCGGAGTCCGGAAGTCATTTCTGGAGGGCGTCGCACTCCCTTCCGGACTCCGGACCACGGACGCCGGACTTTCTCCAAATGAGGGACCGGCAACTTCAATCCAGCGATAGCTTTTCTCTCCCGTGACGCGCAGGCGGTAGCGGCCCGGCGGCAGCGTCGTTTCGCACTCGTCTTTCTCGCCGGGCTCGAACATGCGCTGATACACGATGTGCGGCGTCATGCCCGGGCCGCCAAGGCAATAAGTGGCTTCTTCAATCTCGCGCACCTGCGGGTGGGGCATGAACACGGCTTCCAGCGAGCGATCAAGATCGACATCAAAATCCACGTTGCATGCCGGGCAGAACGCTTTCTCCTTCACGCTGCTGAGCGATGCCAGGTTCTGCTTGTCACCGCGGCAGTGGGGACAGATCACATCCCAGCGCATTTTCAAAAGGCCGGCGCGCGTTGCCGCCAGAAACACGTTCAGGGTTTGCTGCTTCTCGCTGCGCCATTCGCGCGCAAACGCGAACGGGCGCATCCGGCGCAACTCCATATCCGGCTTGTCAATCAGCGCGGCTATCAGCTTCTCGATAATCGGCGATTCAAAAATGGCGCGAACCTTGGGCGCCATGGTTTCGATCTTGAGCCGCTGCTCCTGCGTTGCCCGTGTGCCGTCGGAGATCACCCCGGGCCGCGCCAGGATCATGGAGCCCGTTTTCAGGGCCTGATCCTTGAGCAGGCGTTCGTCAATCTTCGCGAAGACCTTCTTGAAGGGCTCCACGCCGGCAAGCCGGATGCCGAGCGTGCCGATCATCGTTCCGGTAAAGCCCTTGGTCTCATACTCCCACAAAGCCTCAGCTTCGCAGCCTTCGCCCTTGGGCTTGAGGAAGCAGGCAAAGCGCAGCCGCTTGTAGGGGCCCTGCGAATAGATGCGCCACACGTCGTAGAACTGCTCATGCACCCAGCGGTAGGGCAGTTCTTCATAGGCAAACGTGATGCCCTTGGCCGAGTAGGAGCCAAAGCGCCGCGTGGTGCCGTCGGGCTGCGGCTCATCTTTGTAAGTCACGGCGGGCAGGCCCGCGGCGCTGTTGATCAGGTCGGTATCGGAAATGACGCGCCAGACCTTGGACAAGGGTGACTTGAACGTGTGAACGAAGCTCAGGCGCTTGAGGGCCATAGGTCAACGCAAAACGTAGAACGCAAAACGCAAAAGGGAACAGCCTTCGAACGCGAGCCATTCCCCTTTTGCGTTTTTCGTTTTTCGTTTTGCGTTCACATAAAGTGCATCGAAACGAGGTCCTTCAGCGCCACATGGCCCATGAGTTCGCCTTTGGCGTTGACCACGGGCAGCTCGCCGATGCGGAACTCCTGCACGAGCTTGACGGCCTCGCTGGCGAGGTGATCGATTTCGATGCGCTTGCCGGGCCTGGTCATGATCCCGGCGACCTTGTGTTTGAGCAGGCCGTCGTCCTCAATGTGGCGGCGCAGATCGCCATCCGTGAACACGCCCAGCAGCTTCTTGCCGTCCACGATGAACACAGCACCCGTCTTTTGCCTGGTGATCGCGCTGAGCGCGTCTTTCACGGAAGACTTGTGGTCGACCGTGGCCGTTTCCTTCAGGCTGCGCATGATTTCGCTGACCTTCATCAGCGAGCGGCCCAAAGCACCGCCGGGGTGGAACTTGGCGTAATCCTCGCGCGAGAAATTGCGCGCCTTCATCACGGCCAGCGCCAGCGCGTCACCCAGCGCCAGCATCACTGTCGTCGAAACGCTGGGTGCCATGCCTATGGGACAGGCTTCCTCGAACTTGCCCATCTCGAGCACGACATCCGAGTGTTTGGCCAATGCCGACTGCGGCTTGGCCGTGATGCCAATCAGCTTGCAGCCCACGCGCTTGATCACGGGCAGCAGGCGCACCACTTCTTCACTTTCGCCGCTGTTGCTCATGGCAATGACGACATCTTCGGCGTGCAGCCGGCCAACGTCGCCGTGCATGGCTTCGCTGGGGTGAAGCGGAAAGCTGCGCGTGCCGGTGCTGGCCAGCGTGGCCGAGATTTTCTGGCCGATCAGCCAAGGCTTGCCGATGCCGGTGATCACGACATGGCCCCTGCACTTGAGCATCAGTTCCACGGCGTTTGCAAAGCGCGCATCGAGAATGTTGGCCAGCGCGCTTACGGCCGCGCCTTCACGGCGCAGCACGTCCTTGCCGAACTCCAGTGTGTCGCTCACTCTTTGGCTCCGAAACAATAGGTCACGCGCCCCGCCGCGAGCACCATATAGCCGTCAATGGCGGCAAGCTGCATGATTTCGGAATTGGCGTTGGCCGGCGTGTACCAGTCAAGCTTCGTGTTCCCCTGCTTGTCGACCACCAGCAGCTTGAAGCCGCGCAACTCCGTCATGCCCGTGGAGGAATCAACCACGGAGAACGCAAAAGCCGCTCCGTCCAGCAAGTCCAGGGCGCAGCGCAGCTTGACGCGCTCTTCCTTAACCGGCGCGGCTATGGGCGTTTCAAACACCTGCTGGCCGTCGGCCGTCGAGATGCCCAGCAGGCGATAACTGTCGTAGCGCTGTGTCAGGGCCAGCACAAGCACGTCGCCGGCCAGTGCGTGATCCATGACCACTTCGTCTTCCTTGTAGGGGGTGCGCCATGCAACGCGCTGCGCGCCCATATTGCACAAGGCCGCGCCGGGGTAACCCACGACCAGCAGTCCGCCGTTGACGGCCGCCAGCAGCCGCGGGCGAGCCTGCTGGCTCGGAAGGCGGGCCTTGAGCGCCAGACTATCGAGGCTGTAACAGGAAATGTCGCCGCGGTCATCCACGATGTTCACACCCGTGTCGTCGAGGATGGGCTTGCAGCGCAGGTTGCGCGCGGCCAGGCGATCGAGCTTCACGCTGCGAATTTCGGCGCCGGTTTCGATATCCAGCAGGCGCAGGAAATCCTCGCGCCCCGTTGAGCACAGTGCCAGCGCCCCCTGTGAACTCTGGCGGACCCAGAGCACATCGGCGGCCTCGACCTGGACGTCCCAGGTCGTGCCGCCTGTTGACAGGTCAATAGCCAGCATGCGGCAGTGCGTGCGGCGGGTGCCATCACCCAGTTGTGAGAACAGCACCATGCCGTCGCGCACGTCCACGTTCTGCGGCGTGGCGCCGGTACTGAAGACCCAGCGTTCCTGACCGCTGTCGCTGTAGAGCGCAATGCCGCGCGAGAACTCCAGCAGCAGATCCTGGCCCAGACGCGAGGCCCTGTTGAGCGCGCCCAGCACGACACGACCGCCCTTCCAGAGTTCTTCGCCGTTTTGCGGGTTGATGGCTCGCAGCGGGTTGTCGCCCGTGGAACGCAGGGTGAGAATCAGCGGTACCTGGCTTGCCGCAGGCTGGGCGGGCAGGTAAAGGTAACCCATCTTCGTGGACGGCGGCCACTCTTCGTTCCACAGGGCTTTGGGCGCGTTTGGTATTCGCGGCGGCGGCTGGCGCTCGCCGCTTTCCTGGCCTGAAACCAGCGCGGACAGCAGATCCTTGAACTTGCGCCTGGCGCCTTCGAATTCAAGTTCGCCGTCGGGGAACTCACGCAGCACGCGCCGCGCCAGCAGCCGCGCGCGCAGCACTTCGCCACTGCGATGCTGGGCCATGGCCATGAGCGCCAGCACTTCGCCCTTGCGCGCGCGCTGCGGCACTTCATCGAGCACGCCCTGCAGCAGCGCCCAGGCATCGCGCGGGCGCGATTCCTGAAGCATCCCCGCCGCAAGCCTCAATGCAGCCTCATCGGCGACCAACGCGTGCGGGTAGAGCCGCAGCACGGCGCTCAGACTGTCGCGCTCGCCCTTGAGCAGCGCCGCAGCCTCCTGCTCGCGCCGCGCGTAAATGGCGCGCCCGGCCGTATGCAGCAGCGCGGTGATTTCGTTGATCGCAAGCAGGCGCAAGGGCAGGCGCTCAAGACGCAGCGACTCCGGCGCCGTCAGCAGCGTTTCATAGAGCGCCAGTGCGTATTCTTCGCGGCCCTTGGCGCTGCCCTCGATACGAGCGAGCATGACCGAGCTGTAATGGCGCACCGGAATTTCCGGGTCCGAGCCCACGCCAAAGGCCGGATCCTGCTCGATCATCAGTGCGTAGAGCGCGCACAGCGCAGCGGTGTCGCCGCGCTTGACCAGGCATAGCTCCTGGCGCACGAACACTTCCGTCTGCTGCGCCGGCAGCGTGACGTATTTGCGCGCGCTTTCCACCTGGGCCAGCGCCGGAGCGAACTCGCCGCGATCCATCAGCGCATCGGCCGCCTCAAGCGCAAGCGTGACCAGCACCCGGCCCGCCTGGTTGCGAACGCGCGAATCCAGCTTCGCGCCGCTCGCGAGCGCAAAAGCCTTCTCCAGCCACTTCCGCGCTTCGGCTTTATCGCCCATGCGCAGGTTCAACAGCCCGTAACGCAGCGCGCCATCAGGATCGTCAGGCGTGTTGGCCACGTGCAGTCGCGCGTCGGTGAGCAGCAGTTGCGGGTCAAAACGCGCGGCTACCTGCGGGTTGCCGAGCGTGTAGTCATTGCCGGCAACCGTGAAAAGGATGCCCTGCTGGCAGAACACTGAAAGACCGGCGAGATTGCCCGCGCGCAGCGTAGGCGCATCCACGGTGACGCCGACTTTCAGGGTATCGAGGTCGATGGCGGAAATACCGGACGAGCCCGGCCAGTAGAGTTTGTTGCCGGCCAATGCCGGGCGGCCCTGCAACTCGCTGGGCCGCGAACGCCCCGCACCCGTTTCAGCGATCACACTCGTTGTCTTGAGCACCCTGCCCGAAGACAGGTCAATGGAATAAAGCCTCGCGCCGCCGCCCACATACACTACGTTGTTGCGCACGCCGATGAGCGCACGCGCCTGGGCCAGGGGCGCGCGGGATTCATCATATTCCGTGGAATCGGTGTAAAGCAGCGCGCGCGCAATCTGCCAGAGAATTTCGCCGGTGCGCGCATTGACACAAACAAGGTACTGGCTGTCGGCGGGCGCGCAGACGACGTAGCCGTCGCCGCCGACCTCGGCATAGATGGTGGGCGAGTTATACCAGGATACCGGCCGGTAATAAGTCGCAATCGTGCTGGTCATAGGCCGGGACATATACTCATATTTCGAGATCCACGAGAGTACGCGGCGTTCGAGACTGACAGCCACGACACCGCCCAGGTTCGTGCACAGGTACAAATGTCCGCCGGCGATCGCCGGCAGGCTGGTGAAGGGCCAGCGTGCGGGACGCCCGAACATGGTCACTTCCTGCTGGCCGTAGCACAGCCTCATGCTCCAGCGCACGTTGCCGCTTTGCGGGTCAAGCGCGTAGAGCACGACGTCGGCCAGGCCGGGCAGGCGCGTGCCCACGGCGTAAAGCGTGCCCTCATGGACAAGCGCCGGGCCGAAGCTGGTCTGGTCCAGGTCGCCGCCTTCGTACAGGCCGCCCACTTTCCAGAGCAGGCGTCCGGTTTCGCCATCCACGGAGCAGAGCGCGCGCCGCACCTGTGGGTAATGCGCGTAAAGCCCAAAGCCGTTGTCCGGGCGGCTCTGGTGAATCGGCGTGCGCATCGGGTTTTCAAGCGGCGCGTACACGGTGCCGCGATAGACGCTCACCGGCAGGATCAAGGCCGGGTCCGGTTCGGAGGTGCGCCAGAACGTTTCGCTGTTGTTGACAAAAGGCTTGCAGCGCCACATCGGCACGTTGGCGCGCTTGCCGCCGGTGAGCACGTCGTAGGCGCACAGCGCATCGCCATTGTTGACGTAAAGCATCGTGCCGTCACTCACGGGCAGGTGCGGCGGCACCAGCGGGTACGGATAGGCCATGTAGCGGCTCTGGAACCAAGGGGCTTCAAGGCGCGGAAGCGTTTGCGCCCAGGCCACTTTGTCCGGCGGCGTGGGCGGCGCAGAGATGCCGGTATTGGCGAAGTTTCCGCCCGGCCAGCAAACGCCCAGACCCTCGATCGTGTCGTTGGTGGAATCGCGCGTGCGCCCGTATTCCTCGGCCAGCAGTTCGTCAAGCTTGCGCGCGGCGCCGCCGACGTTGACCTCGTGATCCTTGTAGGGTTTGACCCACACGCGCAACTGGGCCAGGTTGGCGCGCTCGCCCAGCTCGCGGTAACAGCGTGCCAGCCAGCCGGAGATATCGGCTTCGGTCTGCGGCTTGAGCAACTCGCGGAATTCAAGGGCGCGCTCGAGTGCGCGCGCCGCGGGGCTCAAATGGCCCTGCTCCCATTCAATCTGCGCCAGCAGTACGGCCGCCCTCACGCCGGCCTGCGTGAGGCCAAAGCGCTTGTTGACGTCCATGATGCTGTTCAAGTCGCGCGAGACGGATGCCTGCGCGAGCAGGTTCTCGGCGCGCTTGCCGTTGAGTTCCTCGTACAGCTCCAGGCCCTCTTTGCCCAAGCCGCGAATCTGCGCTTCCATGGCGCTGTAGGCGCCCAGCCAGCGCCGAACATCGCGCTTGCCATCGGCGCGCGCCGGCCCGTCTTGCATGGCCACCACACCCGTGGCATTGACCTCGTGGTCCAGCTCCTGCTGGCAGATGTTCAGGATCGCCGTGATCTGCGCTTTGCGCTCTCGCGGGTTCTTGATGCCCTCAAGATCGGTGCGCAGGCGCGCCAACTTGCGCACCGCTTCATCCAGCAGCGGAGGCGTGATGATCTTGAAGGCGCTGGGGTCTTCCTCGGGGATCGTGTAGCGCCCAAATCCCTGGGCGTCGGCCCGTGCAAACAGAGCCAGCACCAGCAACATCATCAAAGGCAGTTTCAGACGGCGCATGCTTCACTCCGTTACTACTACGTCCGGGGCACTGTTCTTCTCTGCTTAATGTAGGCGCCAAGCGCCCCGCTGGCCACCATCTGCATCGCGATTATGGCGCATGCCGCGCCTGCGCTGTTGGCAGCAACATCCAGCCATTCGAACTGCCGACCATGGGCCCGCCCAAGTACGTACTGCGTAACTTCAACGCCCAACCCGAGCGCAAAATCCGCAAAAAGCGCGCCTATGCAAGCCGCGCTCAGGCGTTTGCGAAAACGCCCGGCGCGCCAGAGCAGGCCGCCCCACGCCAGCAGCGAGGCCAGCACAAAGTGCGCGCCAAAGTGCAACAGCTTGTCAACGTGGGCGACCTGGGGCACACCGGGCAAGCGCGATGGAGGCCGTGAGCCCTCCACAAGCAGCACCAGAGCCAGCACCGTCGCCGCCGAGCCAAAAAACAAGGCCCAGCGCGGGCTCCCGCGCAAAAGCACCAAAACGAGCGATCGAGAAACGATGCCGGCCTCCCCAAAAACTGTGCTCCGCTGGGCTCATACCGCCGGCGGGGGCGTGGGCGGGTGGGTATCGGCGATGACCTCGAGCTCGGGCACGATCGGCCTGGGCTGCTTGCGGCTCAACATGCCCTTGAGCGTATCCGAGACCACATAAAACGCCGGCACCACCAGCAGGCTCAGCGCCGTGGCCACAATCATGCCGCCAATCACGCTCAGCGCCATGGGCTTGCGCGTCTCGCCGCCCGGCCCCAGCGCCAGCGCCGCAGGCAGCGCGGCTACGAGCGTGGCAAAGCTGGTCATCAATATAGGGCGCAGGCGAACGGGGCCGGCCTTTAGCATGGCGTCGTGGGCGCTCAGGCCGGTTTCGCGCAACTGGTTGGCGTAATCGACGAGAATGATCGAGTTCTTTTTCACGATGCCCATGAGCAGCAGCAGGCCGATCATCGAGAAAATGTTCAGCGTCAGGCCGCCGCTCCATAGCGCAATTGCCGCACCCGCCACGGAAAGCGGCAGAATCGTGAGCACCGTGACGGGATGCAGGAAGCTGTTGAACTGCGAGGCCAGCACCATATAGGCCACAAAAATACCCAGCACCATGGCAAAGAGCAGGCTGGTCATGCTCTCCTTGAACGCGACGCTCGCACCGCCGGGCACGGCGCGGTAGGGCGCCGGCAGCGTGGCGCCCAGCTCGGTGATTTTGGCCAGCGCGTCACTTTGCGCGTAACTCGGCGCGACGTTGGCGAAAATCGAAATCGCGCGCTCGCGATCCTTGCGGATGATGCTTTGCAGCACCGGCCGCTCTTCATATTTCACGAGCAGCGATAGCGGCACCAGCTTGCCCGAGCCGCTGCGCACTTTCAGCTTGGCGATGTCTTCAGGCCGCGAGCGCTGCGTTGAAACCAGGCGCATGCGCACATCCAGGCGGCGCCCCTGGCTGGCGAACTTGCCCACGCGCACACCGCCGATAAGGGCGTTAATCGTGGTCGCTACATCCTGCACGCTCACGCCCAGGTCGTTGGCGCGGGCGCGATCAGGCAGGATGCGCAACTCAGGCATGCCAATCTGGTAGTCCGTATCAATGTCCACGGCCATGCCGGTTTCGGCCAGCTTCTCCTTCATCTGGCCCGAGTACTCGACCAGCTTGTTGAAGTCCGGCCCGCGCACCGAGAACTCGATGGGAAAGCCGCGCTGGCTGGTGAAACCCTGCTGTGAAAGGTCCTGCACGACGGCCTTGAGGCCGGGAATGGCGTTGAGTTCCTTGCGCAGTTCGCCCGCAATCTGGTTTTGCGTTTTCTGGCGCTCATTGGGCGGCGCCATGGTCACGAACAGCACGCCCGAGTTCACGCCCGAGCCGCCAAAGCCGCCCACGGCGCCAAATGAACGCTTGATCTCCGGCTTGGTGGCCAGGATCGCTTCCGCTTTCTTGAAAAGCTCGTCCGTCTCGCGAATGTCGCTGCCCACGGCGGTAGTCAGTCGGATCATCAGCCGGCTCTGGTCCTGGCTGGGAACGAACTCCGCCTGAAGCGAAGACAAAAGCCAGATTGAGCCCGCAAACAGCACGCCGGCGATGATCAGCACCAGCCACGAGGCGCGCAAACCCACGCGCAGCGTTTTCTCGTAGCCGCGTTTCAGGCCATCGAAAGCACAATCGACAAAGCGCGGCTTTCCTTCGCTTTTGTGCAGCTTGATCATCTGCGCGCAGCGCGCCGGCGCCAGCGTCACGGCCTCGACGTAACTCAGCATCACCGCCAGCGAAAGCGTCACGCCAAACTGCAGGAAGAACTTGCCGATCACGCCCTCCATAAAAACCACCGGCACAAAAATCGCAATCACCGCGATTGTCGCTGCCAGCGCCGCAAAGGTGATTTCCGCCGTGCCCTCGCGCGCGGCCCGCACTTTGTCCTTGCCCTCCTCGGCGTGGCGGAAAATGTTCTCCATCACCATGATCGCGTCATCAACGACAATGCCCACCGCCAGCGCCAGCGCCAGCAGCGTGAAGGTGTTGAGCGTGAACCCCAAGAAGTAAATGATCGCGATCGTGCCCAGCAGCGACATCGGAATGGCCAGGATCACGTTCAGCGTGCTCGAAAGCGAGCCTAGGAAAATCCAGCACACCAGCGCCGTCAGGATCACGGCCACGATGATCTCAAACTCGATCTCGTGCACGCTTTCCTCAATGAACTGCGTGCTGTCAAAGTTGACCGCCAGCTCCATGCCCTCGGGCAGCGTCTTCTGGATTTCCGCCATCTCGCGCTTGATGTTCTTGGCCACCTCCACGGCGTTGGAGCCGCGCTGCTTGCGAATGCCCATGCCCTGCGCCGGCACGCCATTGACGCGCGAAAGCCGCCGCTCGTCCTCAAAGCCGTCTTCAACGATGCACACCTGCTTGAGGTAAACCGGCTGGCCGTTGACCTCGCGCACCACGATGTTGCGCAGCGTCTCAAGGTCGATCGCCTCGCCCATCACGCGCACGTTCACCTCGCGGCCCGTAGCCGCGAGCGTGCCCGCCGGCATTTCCACGTGCTCGCGCGTCAGCGCGCGCGTGATGTCCGAGACCGTCAGATCTTTCTCGTCCAGCTTCTCCTGCTGCACCCAGATGCGGATGTTGCGCTCGAGGTAGCCGCCCAGCGTCACCTCGCCCACGCCCGGCAGCGTCTGGAACTTCTCTTTGATGCGGTATTTCACCGTGTCGGCCAGCACCGCACGAGAAAACGGCCCGCTCAGGCCCACCCACATGATCGGCTGGTCTTCAGGGTTCGATTTTGAAATCTGCGGCTCGTCAATGTCGCGCGGCAACTGCCGGCGCGCACCGCTGACCTTGGCCTGCACATCCTGCATGGCTGCGTCCACGTCGCGCGAAAGTTCAAGCTCGATCGTAATGTTCGCGCTGCCCTGGCGGCTGGTGCTGTTAATGCTCTTGATGCCCTGCACCTGCGTGACCGCTTCTTCGATCACCTCAACGACATCCTGCTCCATCGCCTCGGGCGAAGCGCCTTCCCAGCTCACGCTCACCGTGATTGTCGGAAAGTCCACGTCCGGGAATTGCGAAATGCCAATCCGTGACGCGGCTACGAGCCCGAACAGCACCGTGGACGCCATGATCATCCAGGCGAAGACGGGTTTCTTGATGCAGATCTCGGTGATGTTCATGGGCGATTGCCTCCACCCGCGGGCTTTTCACCTTCGTCTTCAGCGTTCGCCGGCTTTTCGCTCTTGCGCTCGGTCACGGTCACGGCAACACCGTCGCGCAGCGCCTCGCCGCCGCGCACGACCAGCTTGTCGCCGGGCTTGAGGCCATCCTTCACTTCAACCAGCCCGCTGTCGGTGCGCAGGCCCAACGTGAGCACGCGCTCCTTCGCCTGCCCCTTCTCAATTACATAGGCCAGAAAGCCGCGCTCGCTGGGGCGCACGGCGGTTTGCGGAATGGCGGGCGCGTTGGCGCGCGAGCCGGTGATGATGCGCACCTGCGCAAAAGTGCCCGGGCGCGCCACAGCGCGGTCGGCGGCATCGACCTCGGCCACGACCTCGACCATGCGCGAGCCAACATCAGCGGCAGCCGCGATGTAATTGATCTTGCCCTTGAGCGGGTCCTTGGCATCGCGCACGGTGAACGTGAGCGCCTTGCCGTTGGCCAGATAGCTCGCCTCCTGCTCCGTCACGGCAAAGCGCAGCAGAAGCGGGTCGCGGCGCTGGAGCGTGGCCAAAAGCGTGCCCGGCTGCACGTAGGCGCCGGTCTGCACGCTGCGCGTTTCAATCACGCCGCCGATGGGCGCCTTGGCAAAAGCGTTCTGCAGATCAAGTTCGGCCTGCGCGACTTCCGCGCTGGCCGCGGAAACTTCGGCGCGCGTGCTGCGCACCTTGTTGCGCCAGGTTTCAACTTCTTCGGGCGAGAAAATGCCCGGCGTTTTGGCATTGGCTTCTTCGCGCTTGTTCAAACCAAACGCGGCATCGGCGTCGGCAGCTTCGGCCTTTTCCAGGCGGGCCTTGGAGCTGAGCAGTGCGTTGCGGTAGGTTTGCGGTTCGATTTCAACGAGCACTTCATCAGGCTTGACTTCCTGGCCCTCGCGGAAGTTGATTTTCTCAATCACGCCGCGAACGCGCGCAGTGACGAGCACAGTCTCAAAGGCCTCAACGGTGCCCACAGCAGAGATCGCATACTCCACCGTCGAGCCCTCGACGGTGATGACTTCGACAGGGTAAGAGGGCTTACGAGCACCCCCACCCTTGCCGGCATCACCCCCGCCGCAAGCCGCCGCCAAAAACGAAAGAACAAGAACAAAGAAAACTCTGCGCATGCCGGCCCCATCAATGGAGCCCCGTACAATGCCCAGCCAAAGCAAGATCGTCTACAAGCCGCACCCAACCCCCACGCCATGCCAGAAAGTTGGCAGCCAAGAGAAACAGGCGCGGCTGCGTCCTTGCCGTGGGGCCTCTGTTTAGACCGGCCACGACAATTGAGGCGAAAGGAACTTGAAATGGGCTGACCCCGAAAACAGGTGATCGCCTTCCCTGCATGGCCTTGGCAGAGCGGGAACCTTGTTTCGTTCTTGTCACTTTGCGCTAGCAAGGTGCAACGAACGGACGTTAAGTTCAACTTGATCACGAGAGAGCGATACGACCGATATTTCAAAAGCTGCGAACCGGAACTGCGTTCCCGGAATCAAGAGAAGCACTTGGGATGCAGACCAATTCGGGGCAACACCTACTTGTTCTTCGTAACGCCACCACGACAAACTTGAGAGTCGCCCGTATTGCGCAGGTTGAAGTGACGGTCCGACGGCTGTCACGCGTAGACGGAGCGCTTGAAATATCCACGCAGGCCACAAAGTCTATAGTCGTCTGTGCGATTTCAAACCGATACGGAACGAACTACTTCTCGTCGGGAACTTTCCAAATCGGATTGCCATCTCGATCGGTCAAACGGAGCATGCTATCACCGTCTTTGTCGCACTTGGCCAGCACGCCGGTATTTTGTGACGCAGTTTTCTCATCGATCCGAGCCAGATTGAGGAACGCCCCATCAGTTGCAATACCAAGGAATGCTGAGTGAATCGCCTTTGCCTTGGATCCGACAGCTTGTCCGCAACTAAAATAGGTGCGATCTTGCTCAATGAACATGCCGGTGTGGCTGGCTCGTTCATTTGAAGATAACACAATAGAAGCATCAAGCCCCTTAACAGTGGCTCTTATCGAGCCACTCTTGTCCGTCGCAAACAACTCGATAAATGTACTGTCTTGACCGGCCGAGATTGCAACCTGCGGTTTCTCGTCGGCGTTGCATAAATAGATTACGGCGTCTCCCTTGTCCACGCCCATCACAATTCGCTTCTTCCCTTTCCCATCCACAATTTGAAGCTGCTCCACAACCATTTTCTTGGCCGGGGCATCGCCATCCTGAGCGGTTGAGGACGACTGCAAGAGGAGTGCGCCGGACAGGCCACCGAGGTACGCGGCCACAACTGCAGCAATCAATTTGAATGCATTCACGATAAATTCTCCGATATTTCCGCTTATGGAAACCGCCAACGCAGTCCAACTTCAAAACCAGGAAACTCCTGCCCCGGGGTAACCGTCCCACCAAGCCATATGCGAAAAAACGGATCTGGGTCGATGAACGCGCCGCCTGCAACGCCCTCGCCTGAAGCTCCACCCCACAGACCAATCCGCATGCCGCCGGGGAAAATGGGCCAAGGCCCGAGGATTCCGGCCCCGCGACGTAGTTCCGGCGGCCATGGCGGCGGAGGGTTGGGATCTCGAGGATCCATCAGCTTCGGCTCATAGGTGGGAACTGGCTGGCCCAGACCTTTGAGTCTATCTTGAAGTAGCTTCCGGATTGCTGCGTCGCTTGTCTCCTGTTCTTTCCTTTCAAGCTCTGCCCTTAGTAGGGAGAGAGTATCATCCTCTTCGGAAACAAAGGTCGGTGGATTTCCACTCTCGACAGGAGGCAGCGGGCGTACAAACTTTATCGGAAGGTCGGAGTCGTCCGGGTCAACAAGAATCTTCGGTTGCTTCAGCGGCTCTCCAACTGAACGCTTCAGGTCTTGCGCTATCTTGTCAGCCCACTTACTAACTGGAGTCTTCCCTTTGGTGCCATCATCGAGGTCGAAAGGGAACAGTGGATTCCCACTTGAGGGTCGATCGAGGGGATCTCCCGCGCTTTGCAGATTGATGTCGCCGGCAACCGGATGCAGTAATCCATGCAATACGTCGGATAGATACGCCGGGGCACCCGTTATTGCAGAACCCGACATCAAGTACGCAACATCGCGCTCAATCTTCGCGGCGCCGCGCCGAAGAGCGGCAGCAATATGCACAAGGTAAGCGAGTGATATTTCTGATACTGGCGCGCGTGGTTTTATATTAGCGGCGTTGTGATGTCGAGGGGGCACCCCTAAGTTACTTGAAGATGTCGCCTCTGATATTGACAACTGAGCTGGTGGGCGACGAAACAGGTTGTTCAGTCTTTCTGAGTGACTGCTCTCAATCCCCTCCATATCACGATAAACCGTCGGCCCGCGTTCGCCCATAGGCTTGAACGCGACCATGCGAGGGTCTCTACCGGCTTGGCGCAACGTGTTGAGTTCGTTTTCTTCTGGCATGGCGGCTCCGGTTGGGGTTGGACGGGTCAGCGGTTTCGGTGGGCTGAAGCCCGCTCACCTATGTCGTTGGCAGATCCGCCACCAGGTTGAACCCCTTCAGGATACTCAGCGAGCCTTGCGCGCCCATGGCCATGCCGCAGGGCCAGCTCACCCATGTATTAGTAATCGCCTTCAGGTACGGGGCCTCCGGCACTTCGTCCGTGTGGCCGTCCGTCTGGCGCTTGATGAACATGTTCCGCTCGCGGCCCTTGGGAACAATGCCCGTAATCCCCCTGAAATGCCCCGGCCCTTTGTCATCGCCCAGCACCATGAAAAACACGATGCCCGTGCTGCTCGCCTGATCATCAATCAGATCATTAATGTACCACGGCGTACCGTTGAAAGCGGCGATTTCTTCCAGAACCATGCCCTTGATCGGATCAGGCCGCGCTACTTTCACGGTCGGCGGCAGAATGCCGTGCGTCGCCACGAACAAGTTCTGATACGTGCGCAAAGCGCGGCTGTTGCTCATGATCGCGTTGGGCCGGCCTTCGTTCTCGGTGACCAGATTATAGGCCTGATCCAAGGCGGCAAAGGTCAAGTTCACCGCGCCCATGTTGATGGTCTGGCCCGTGCCCACTACATCCTGCAAGGTGGGGAAGTCGAACGTCCCGGCCGCTGCCTGGCCAAGACGGCGGAAGTAGCGGTAGACGAGGCGCATCTGCGCCAGCACGTACTCGGTTTCGTCGAGATTGTTCGGAATCTCGAATTTGTCCTGATCGTCGAAGCACACCTGATAGCGCGTGATCAGGTTGGCCAGTCCGAACGTCACAGTGGAGTCGGGCTGGTCGGTGTGGAGCGTGACTTGGCCGCAACTGGAGTTGAAGTCGGCCAACTCGCTTTTGTCGAACTGGTTCGTGCGCGGCACGCGCAGAAAGCCGCCATAGATGCCCATGAAGGGCCAGAAGCGCGCGATCTGGAGCTTCCAGGGGAAGTTCTCAATCAGCCATTGCCATTGATCCGTGAGAACGAGCCGATCCGCATTTTGCAGCGAGGTGTTGGTCGCCATGATCGCCCTTGAGAAAACGAGAGACCCCAAACTTACCCCGTGCCCCCCCCCCCCCCCTGTGTCAAACGCATTTTCGGAAAATCTAGCGCAAAATTCAACCAGGACGGGCGAATTGCACATATTGCACTGTTCGCCAAGTGATGGTGCAGCTTTGCCCCATTGTTCGCGCGATTCTATGTGCCGCCGCGCCGCGCACTGGCGATGATCAGGCGTTGGCTCCAGCCGGGGCCTTGCCTTAGGGTTTGGTCCTCGATGACCTCCCAGCCGCCTGCTTTCAACTGTTCGAAGAAGCTTGCTTCGTAGGACACCTGGCCGAAGTCCACTGTTGTTACGCGGCGCAGGCGCGGCTTGATCCATTCGAGCATGGGCGAGCGCTTGCGCTGGAACGTTTGCGTGAAGAACACGCGCCCGCCTTCGGTCAGGCGCTCGCGCACGTGCCGCAGCACGGCGTCGGGATCGGGCATGAGCATGAAGCTGCCGGAGAAATAAGCCGCGTCGTAGGGCCCGCCCTGGTGGGACTGGATCGGCTCGAGGCGGACTTCGACGTGCCCGGTGAGCCCGTCACGCTCCATGCGCGCTATGGCCGTGCGCACGTAGGCCGGATCGATATCGAGCCCCGTAACGCGAATGTCGCGCGACTTGAGCAGCTCGGCGTGCTTCGCCAGCGCGCCGCCGGTGCCGATGCCGATATCGAGCAGCCGCGCCCCGGGCGAAAGGCGATTGAGCACCTCGCCGTACCATCGCGAGGTCAGCGGCAGCAGAAACCAGTCATAGATGCGGCTGCGAATGCTCATGCGGGCCTTGGGCAGTGTCCCGGTCTGAATTTTTACCGCCAAGTACGCCAAGAACGCCAAGGGAACACTTTGATTGAGGCTCCGATCGTCCCGTAGTTCTTAGCGCGCCTGGCGATGGCAGGTTTTGAAGCGCTAAAATCTGGAAGCTTCCGCCTTTCCCACCTCGCCGAGCTCAATCCCCCGCGCGGAAGCTGAAGAAAATCTCGCCGAGATCCTGTGCTTCGAAGGGATTCTGGCGATTGGCGGCAAACACGCCAAACGTGATGCTCAGGCGCAATGCCCAAGCCGCGCGTTCGGTGGCGCCTAGTTTGTCGAGGCCGGCTGTGGTGATCACGCGCCCGAGATCTTCGGGGCGCATGGTTACTCTTTTGAAAATCAGGCCGGGGTCGCGCAGGCGGCCGGTCACTTCCACATCAAGCGGAGTTTCGCCCGCCTTGCCCTTGAGCGAGCCGCGCACCGATGCCTCGACGGGCGGCACGTGCGGGTTGAACACAATCGCGCCCTGGGCGTCACCTTTGGCCGCGCAGAGGTCAAAGCTGCCGGTGAACGGAAGCTCGCCGCTGACGCGCACGCTGGCAAAGGGCTCGCCGGGTTTTTTCGTGAGCGTGACGTCGATTTCGCCCTTGAGCTTGCCGGTGAGCACATCGCAGCGAACGTCGAAATCTTCGAGCTTCACCTTCACGCTGGCCTTGAGCGAGGGCAGCAGCTCGATCAGTTGAATGCCGTTGGGCTGATATTTGTTCAGCGGCTTGCCGGTGCGCGTGAATTCGAGCGGGCCTTCCACTTTGCCCTTGGCGACGATCTCGCACTGGGCGGAGATATCGGGCCAGATGCCGTTGGCCTCGATGCTGATCTTGCCGCGCGCGTTCATGGCCGGGTCAGTGGCGATGGAACAATCGGGCGATCGGCCCTTGAGCGCGACAAAGTTGAACTGGCTGCCGCCGAGGATTTCGATGTCACCGGAAACTTCGCCCTCGGGGGCAGTGAAGCAGCGGCGGCGGTCCATTTCCATGGCCGTGGAGTGAAAATAACTCAGGCCGCTGAGGCTGATGCGGCTGCGCAGCGTGAGCTTGTCGAAATCGCCGGCGATGTCGATCACGCCCTGCGCCTCGCCGACGAACTCCGACCACTGGGCATAGCGCGCCCACAGCGGCGCAATCTCGAGGCTGTCAATCGTGGCGCGCAGGCCGGGCTGAGCAAAGTCCCGCCCGAGCGTGCCGCTCAGCACGCCGCGGCCATATTGCGAGTGCGAAAAATGCGTGTCGCACTTGAGCGCAAAGCCCGCCTCGCTCGTGCCCACGCGAATCGGGCCCAGCAGCGCCAGCCTGTGCGTCTGGCGATTCACGGTGATCTCGCACCAGTCCGGCGCGGCTATGGCCTCAAGCGCGCCGTTCTGCGAGATGGCGATCTTGGCTGCATGCGTGACGGCGGAAAGCGTCTCACCCTCGACGCGCAGCGTTACGTCCGTGAGGGAGGCCTCAAAGGCGGCGGAGTCGCCATCAGCGGCGCGCTGGCGCAGTTCGGCAAAGCCGGGCGCTTGCGGCTTGAGCGTGATCGAAAGACCGTCGGCGGCGATCTCGGGCGTGAAAAGCAACGCAAAGCCCAGCTTGATCGTAAGGCTGCGCACCGCGAACTCGCCCGCACCGCCGGTGAGCTCGCCTTTGAATTCGGTGAACGCCAACTCGCCGTTGGCGGTGACGGCCTCACAGGCCGCGTATTGGGGCCGCGCGCCGGTGATGGCCTCGATGCGATTGAGCGCCGCTTCGCGCGCAGCAATCATCACGGGATTGAGCCCCGCCGCCGAAAAAGCAAGGCACAGCGCGCCGCCTGCAAGCCAAGCCGCGCCAAGGCGGCGCGCGCGTGGCAATACGGCGCAGAGCGCGGCCGGCAGCAAGGGATAAGCGCCCGCAAGAAAGACCAGCGGCGCCAGCGCCAGGCCGCCCGCAAGGGGAAGCAAACGCCGGGGGCCGCGGACTGTTTGCGGGGCTGATTGCGTTGTTGTGGGCATAGCCGCCTGATAAGGTCACAGGGAAGCTAACAGCAAGGGCAAGCACTTAGCAAGCAAAGGAACGCATGGCACAGCCAACCGCCGACAGCACGCGCATCATCGCCAAAGAGGTGCCGCACAACATGCCGATGCTGCCCATCGTCTCGACGGTGGTGTTTCCCTACAACGTGACCAGCTTTTCGGTGCACAAGAAGCAGAACATCGCGCTGATCCAGAAGCTGCCGCGCGCCGACCAGATTGTGTGCATTACGCTGCAAAAAGACCTCGAGCAGGATTACCCCGCGGGCGCGCAGGACGTTTACAACATCGGCGTGGCTTCGCGCCTGATCCACCAGATGAACCTGCCCGACGGCACGATCCAGGTTGCTTTCCAGGGGCTGACGCGCGTGCACATCAAGCGCCTGGCCAAGACGGCCGCAGGCTTTTTCACGGCGGAACTTTCACCCGCGCACACGACCGGCGGCTACGACGACTCGCCCGAAATGCAGGCGCTGATCCAGACCGCGCTCGACAAATTCGAAACGCTCGTGAGCCTCGACACCAGCTATTCGCGCGAGCTGACCAACGTCCTGAAGATGAACATGAAAGGGCCCGGGCGCTTCGCCGATTTGATCGCGACTTACATTTCGTTCCCGGTCAAGGTGAAGATGGAGCTGCTGGCCGAGCTGGGCTGCAAAGAGCGCCTGGCGCTGCTGATCGAAAAGATGGACGAAGAAATCGCGCGGCTTGCCGTCGATGCCGAAGTACGCACGCGCGCGCAGATCTCGATTGATTCCGCGCAGCGCGAGTTCTTTTTGCGCCAGCAGTTGCGCGCCATTCGCGCCGAGCTGGGCGAGGGCGAGGGCCCCGAAGCCGAGATCGAGAAGCTGAAAGAGAAACTTGAAAAGGCCAAGCTGCCGCCCGAAGCCGCAAAAGCCTGCAAGGCCGAGATCGACCGCCTGGCGCTGATCTCGGAGGCCAGCGCCGAATATAACGTAGTCCACACTTACATTGACTGGCTGCTGGCCTTGCCCTGGAACGAGTTCACGCAGGACAACCTCGACCTCACGCGCGCCCGCGCCATCCTTGACCACGACCACTTCGGTCTCGACAAAGTCAAAGACCGCTTCATCGAATTCCTCGCGGTGCTCAGCCTCAAGAAGGAAATGAAGGGCCCGATCCTGTGCCTCGTGGGCCCACCCGGCGTGGGCAAGACCAGCCTGGGCAAAAGCGTGGCGCGTGCCATGGGCCGCAAGTTCCAGCGATTGAGCGTAGGCGGCCTGCACGACGACGCCGAAGTCATGGGCCACCGCCGCACTTACGTGGGCGCGATGCCGGGGCGCATCATCCAGGCCCTGAAGAAAGCGGCCAGCGCCAACCCGATCATCATGATCGACGAGATCGACAAAATGGGCGCCGACATCCGCGGCGATCCGGCTGCGGCCATGCTCGAAGTGCTCGACCCCGAGCAGAACTTCGCGTTCGTCGATCGCTACATGGATGTGCCGGTCGATCTCTCCAAGGTGCTGTTCATCTGCACGGCGAATTACCTCGAGAACATTCCCGGCCCGCTGCGCGACCGCATGGAGGTCATCCAGCTTTCCGGCTACACGCTTGAAGAAAAACAGAAAATCGCGCTGCAGTACATCGTGCCGCGCCAGATCGAGGCCGCGGGCCTGAAGAAAAAGCAGCTTGCCTTTGCCAAGGAAGCCGTGAAGGAAATTGTTCATGGCTACACCCGCGAGGCCGGCCTGCGCACCTTTGAACAGCGCGTGGCGGCCATCTGCCGCAAGGTGGCCACGAAGGTTGCTCGCGGCGAAGTCGCGCGCCACGAAAAAGTAACGATCACAGCGGGCGACATTTTCAGCTTTCTCGGGCAGCGCATCTGGGCGCCCGAGGAGGGCATCCGCAAACCGGAGATCGGCATCGTCAACGGCCTGGCCTGGACCTCCATGGGCGGCGACGTGCTCTTGATTGAGACCGCGCGTTTCCCCGGCGACGGCAAGGTCAGCGTCACGGGCCAGCTGGGCGACGTGATGAAAGAGAGCGTCTCAACCGCGATGAGCTTTGTGCGCGCCAATGCTCCTACGCTGGGCGTCGACCTGGCTGACTTCAAGAAGTGGGACATCCACCTGCACTTCCCCGAGGGTGCGACGCCCAAGGATGGTCCCAGCGCGGGCGTGGCGATCGCAACGGCGCTGGTGTCGCTCTACACGCAAAAGCCGGTGCGCGGCGATGTTGCCATGACCGGCGAAATCTCCCTGCGCGGCAAAGTGCTGCCCGTGGGCGGCATCAAGGAAAAAGTGCTCGCAGCCTACCGCAGCGGCATCAAGCAGGTGATGCTGCCCAAAGGCAACGAGAAGGATTTGCAGGATGTGCCCAAGGAAGCCCAGCGCGCCCTGAAAATCTCGCTGACGCAAAACGCCATTGAGAACATCCAGACGGCGATCCTCGGCCTCAAGCCACTGCCGCCTAAGCCGCCAGCCGCGCCGACCAAACCGCTGCGCAAAGCGCACGTGCCGCAGACGGGCAACGTAGCGCCGCCCGCGCCGCCGGCCTAACCCGGGAACCAACGAAGAGGTCTGTCATGTCCAACTCACGTCGCGCCAAAAGCATCCGCCTCGAAACCAAGCCCAAGCCCAGGCAGCGCCGCGTGCCCGACGGCGTGGCTATGGAGTCGTTCCTCATTCACGGGCCACAGTTCTCCGAGAAGTGGGATTTCAAGCACCACGTGATTCCGCCGATGTCATCGAGCGTGACCTACCGCCTCGAAGACACCGAGCGCGGCGGCCAGGGCTTTAAAGAGTACGCCAGCGGCGACGCGCACCGCACGCACCCCATCTACATTTATGATCGCCTCGACGAGCCCACGCGCGGCATGTTGGAAGACGAGCTTGCAGGCGTCGAAGGCGGCGACAACTGCACCTGCTTTGCAACCGGCATGGCCGCAATCTCGGCCGCGCTGGGCGTGGCGCTGCGCGCGGGCGACGAACTGATTGCCCACAAAACGCTCTATGGCTGCACTTATTCGCTGATTACAAACTGGTACCCCAAACTGAATATCAGCAACAAGCTGATTGACCTGCGCGACATCGCAGCGCTCGAAAGGGCGATCACCTCCAAGACACGCGCCGTTTATTTCGAGTCGCCGGTCAATCCCACGATGGAATTGATTGACATCGAGGCCGTGGCGCAGGTCGTCGAGCGCGCCAATGCCAAGCGCAAGGAAGGCGAGAAGATCTATATTATTGTTGATAACACGTTCGCGACGCCCTTTTGCCAGCGCCCGCTCTCGCTGGGCGCTCATATTGTGGTGCACTCCCTGACCAAGAACATCGGCGGCTTCGGCACCGATATGGGCGGTGCCGTGATCGCGCCACACGAGCTGGAAGGCCAGATGCTGCTCTATCGCAAGGATTTCGGCGGCGCGCTCGCACCCAAGAGTGCCTGGCCGATCCTCGTGTACGGCCTGCCCACGCTGCCCCTGCGGCTCAAGCGCCAGCAGGAAAGCGCCTACGCCGTCGCGCGCTTTTTGCGCGGCCACCCCAGGGTCAAGCGCGTGGCCTACCCCGGCCTCGAGGATTTCTCACAATTCGCGCTCGCCAAAAAGCAGATGCGCGACCTGCACGGCGAATTCGCGCCGGGGAATATGATTTATTTCGAGACGATTGAAAAAGGCGCCGACCCGGTCAACTGCATCAAGGTAGTCGATTGGATCGCCAAGAACGGCTACGCGCTCACGCTGGCCGTGAGTTTGGGCCAGCTACGCTCGCTGATCGAAAACCCCGGAGCGATGACGCACGCAGCACTCCCGCCCGAGAAACGCCTCGAAAGCGGCATAGCGCCCAACGGGATTCGGCTCAGCATCGGCATCGAGCACCCCGACGACATCATCCGCGACCTCGAGCGAGGCTTGGCACTGGCGGAGTGAACATTTTATTCGTCCGTGAAGATGCCGTACTCGCCGGTGAGCTTTGATTCCGCGTTCTTGCGGTCGCCTCGCGTGTAATCGTCTTGGCCGCCGGTGTCCCAGAAGAAGCCGAAATTTTTCGCCAGCCTGCCGCCGCCGTAGCTGGTGCCGGCTCCGTGGCCGATCGTGCTCTTGTCGTAGGCGCGATAGCTGTCGTTGCCGATGGCATCCCAGAAAATACCCACGCCGTTTTGGGCGCATGCACCCAGCCCCAGACCGCCGCTTCTGTAACTATCGTTGCCGTCGAGGTCGAACATCGCGCCTACAACTATATCCCACACACCGCCCATGCTGGCGGGGCCGATGTTCTGGTAATCGTCGTTGCCGCGGTCGTCCATGAACAGACCCACGGCGCAATGCGCGGCTGCCGCCAGCCCGTAACGCGAGGCGCGATAGATGTCGTTGCCCGCGATGTCGTGCACCATGCCCACGCCCAGAAAGTAGCCGCACCCCAGGCCGAACTCGCCGGCGTCATAAATATCGTTGCCTGCGCAATCCACCACCGTGCCGATGCCGCCGCCGGCAAGCGATCTGAAACCGAAGCCGCACCCGATGCCCCAGCCCTGCCATTCGCCTTCGGTGCCATAGCCGCTTTGGTATTTCCCCGTGCAGCGATAACGGTCATCGCCGCGCTTGTCGAGCACAAGCCCCACGCCCTTGGGCAGGCCTACACCCACGGAATAGACGTGGCTTTCGTAAACGTCATTGCCCGCAAGGTCGATCACGGCCCCAACGCCGTAAGCCGCGCAGCCAATGGTCATGTCGCCGCCGATGTAGCGGTCGTTGCCGGCCTTGTCGATCAAAAGACCCACGCCGCAGAAAGCGCAGCCGATGCCCCATTCGGCGCATTCGTAAGTGTCATCGCCCGCAATGTCATAGAGAATGCCCGTGCCACACGCGCCGCTGGCCAGGCCGAACTTGTGCGTGCTGCGGTAATGATCGTTGCCGCCGAGATCGATAATCACGCTGACGGGATTGCCCGGCCCGCTCGGCGCGGCTACCCACCCCTCGTAAGTATCATCGCCGCCGAGGTCGATGATCAGCGCATACTTGGTCTTCTCGCAGTCCCATTGGTTCGGGCCGGATTCGCCAATGGCCACCAGACCAAAGGGCGTCCTAAGTTCTGCTGCCACACCGGGCGTTTTCAAGTGCGGCTGCGGCCACGAGGAGTTCCTCGACTCAGCCAGCAACACCTCCAGCGCCCGATCCACCCGCGCCAGCACATCCACACCCGACAATTCCTGATCGCGCGCGGCTTTGATCAGCGCCACGAGATCGGCGTACTTCGGATCGCCCTGCCACGCGATTTCGATGTTCTGCACGCGCTTGGTGAGGTCGCCCCACGCGGCATCGCCCGGCTGCTGCCGCATACTCGGGCGCGAGTCCAGCGCGGCTAGCGCTTTCTTCAGGCGCCACACGTCCGCCTCCGTGCTCGGCATGCCCGCCTCGGCTTGCGGCCAGTTGCTGCCCTGCGGCTTGAGGTTCGGCTGCACGTCGAGCATCTTCGCCAGCGGCAAGTAGAGCTGCCACAGGCCCGCGCTTTCATCGCTCATTGAAGCCGCGATCGCGTCCGTGCTTTCGTTGATGAATGCCTGCGAGCTGGCCGGGTCGCGCATCAGCATTTCCATGGAGCTGAGCGACTCGTAGCAGTCCCACAGATCCAGTTCGCGCTCGTGGGCCGCGATCAGATTGTCCCAGGCACCTTCGAGCTTGTATTCCTCCAGCCTGTCCTCAATGCGATTGCGCAGGCCGTTGCGCGCGAACGCGGCTTCGCTGTGCTTGTTCCAGTCGTAGCTGCGCTTGCGCTTGTCTTTGCCGTGATAGAGGTCGGCGAAGTTTTTTTTGGGGTCGCCCAGCCGCGCATTGACGGTGAGTTCGTCGAACTTCTTGGGGTCGGCCTTGGTCGGGCGTGCGATCTTGAGCGTGACATCTTCGCCCGGTTTGCTCGCGTAAAGTGCACGGCAGAAATCGTCGAGCGTGCTCAGTTTCTTGCCGTTCCATTCGAGCAGCTTGTCGCCGGGGAAGACGATCTGCTTGCCGTCTTTGTCTTTGACGTTGGCCTGTTCAAACGTCAGGTCGTCTCGTAAAGCCGCGCCGAGCTGGCCGAAGGTCCACTTGCGCGGAACAGGGTCTGGCTTCTCGTCAGCAAAGGCAAGCGTCACCACTCCAAGGCACAGAAACGGGACAACCAGCAGAGCGCGTAACCAATTCATGACGCCACCTCGAAGGATTTGCGGAGAGTTGAGCCACCTACGCTACCTTGGCACTCGGCCAACGGCACATGCATTTGCCGCGCACCAAAGGCGCGAAGAACGCGGGACAAGTCCTCCTCCAAGAGTATGCTCCCAAAGTCTTCGCGCCTTTTCATTTTCACGCTGGAGAGACTATGAAGCCGAAGCTGACGCTCGTTGCGCTATCAATTCTGGTGGTGATCGCCTTGCTGGCGGGCGCCATGCTGATGGGCGGCCCGGGTGCGATCTTCGGCAAGAGCGAAGCCCCGCGCCGCAACGAAAGCAGTACCGCACGTGCGACCATCGACGAAGAAGAAGGCCACGGTGAAGAGAAATACGAGTTCACGTCAGACAAGACCTTCGACGGCAAAGATGAGTTCGGTCCTTACCGCCTCACCAAAGACGGCCGCAAGATTTACGTCGACGAAAAAGGCGACCCTCTCAGAACGCAGCCCCGAGGGAAAAAGACAGCAGCCCGGAGCCCTTCGGCGAGCTCAGGGCAGGCGCCCGCTTCGGGCCACGGAAAAGGCGGCACGCCTGGCACCGGCAACCCCGGAGAAGAAAAGAAGGAAGACTCAAGGGAAGAAGAAGAAGCTAAGCAGGCCGCCATCACCGGCCGCGTGGTCAACGACGCCAACGAACCCGTCAAAGCCGCGACGGTAACCGTGGCCATCGGTGCGGGCAGCGCGGCTCCGCTGCGCGCAAGCAGCGACGAAACCGGCGCTTTCAGGCTTGAGGGCCTGCCCGCGCAAACGCCCCTGACGATCAGTGCCAGCGACGGCAAAAACACGAGCAAAGCCATCGCCACGCGCCTGACGGCGGGCAGCAACGCGCTGGGCGACCTGGTGATCCCGCGCGACGCCGGCATACGCGGCTTCGTGCGCAACAGCGAAAACGGCGGGCCCGTGGAGGGCGCCACGGTCACACTGCAAACGCTCAGCGGCTGGAGCCCCAAGGACCTCAAGAGCGTGACCACGAGCCAGAGCGGCACATTTGAGTTCGCGCCGCTCACGCCCGGCACCTATCGCGTGCGCGTTGCGCGCGAGGGTTTCACGCCGCGCATTTTGAATAACGTGAGCGTACCGAGCGACCTCACGGTTGACCTCAGCCCTGGCGTGGTCATCGCGGGCAGCGTGATCGCCGATGAAGATGGCAAGCCCATTGCGGGCGCTGTGATTTACTGCGACTTCCACGCCGAGCCCAACCAGAGTTTCCACACGGAAGCGCAAAGCGAGGCCGACGGCACGTTTGCCGTCAAGTGCCAGCCGGAAAGCGTGCACAACCAGATAACGTGCCTAGCCTCGGGCTTTGCGCAGTTCGTGCAGACGTTCGTCAAGAGCGGCGTGGGCGACCTGGTGATTCGCCTCAAGCGCTCGTCGCTGGCGACCGTCAAAGGCCGCCTGCTGGACGCGAGCCAGCAGCCCGTCACGCAAGCCACGTTCAGCGCGAGCAAAGCAGACGGCAAGAGCGCAAAAGTCAACAGCGGCGTTGGCCCCGGCACTGATGGCCGCTTCTGGCGCGAAGTCGCGATCGACGCCGCCATGTTCAATATCAGCGCGCCCAACCGCCCCACGAAAAAACTGCCCATCTCGCCCGTAGCCGGCGAGGAGATTGATTTAGGCGACATCATGCTCAGTTCGGGCGTGGCGCTGTTCGGCAAGATCACTCAAGAAGGCAGCAAAGCGCCCATCGAAGGCGCCAAGGTCAGCGCCGAGGGCCGCAGCGTGCTCACGGATGCAACGGGCGCCTACCGCCTCGAGGGCATGCCGGAAGTCGACTTTATCGTGGGCGTAAACCACGCGGCACACCTGGGCTGGGCCGGGCATGTGCAGCCCGTACAGGGCCAATCCGAAGTCGAACTCAACGTGGAGCTGCGCAAGGCCGAATTCAAGGCGCGCGTGCACGTTACCGATGCGCAAAGCGGCGAGCCCCTTGAGGGCGTCACGATTTCTGTAATCGACTACGGCACCACTTTCAGCACGGACGCGGCCGGCATGTCCACGCTCAGCGGTCTTTCCTCGTACAAGCCAAAGTGCACATTCAGCAAGGCGGGTTACGTGAGCCAGAACGTGGACATCACCACCGTGCTGCCCGCCGACCTCGAAAAAACGCCGCCGCACGAGATCAAGCTCGCGCAGGGCAGCAACATCAAGGGCCGCTGCACGACGCAGGGCAACCCGCTGCCGGGCGGCACGCTGCTCGATCTCTGGTTTGCCGACGCGCAAGGCAATCTCTCGCGCCCCAACGAGCCCGCGCCGCAACTCGATACCGATGGCCGCTACGCCACGAACAACCTGCCGCCTGGAAAATATTTTATCGGCATTCCGGCATATCACATTTCCGCCAAGCCGGTAACTGTGCCCGCCGAGGGCGGCGCCACGATGGATTTCGAAATCGGCGCAGTCTGCCACCTGCGCGGCATCATCAAACGCGCTGACGGCTCGCCCCACGCCAACGCGGGCATTTATCTGCACAGCAAGGCGAACATTTACAGCTTCGGCACCGTGTACACGAACCCCGCAGGCGAGTTCGAGGCCACGAACCTGTGGCCTGGCACATTCAAACTTTCGCCGTTGAAATCGCAGGGCGACAGCAGCGCGCAGTTCTCGCTTGAAGTCACGCTCAGCGAAGCGGGCTGGACGCAGCAATCATTCACGCTGCCGCAGGCCACCGGAGTTGTCGAAGGCCGCGTCACTTACCCTGACGGTGCGCCGGTGGTGGGTGCGCGCGTGAGCATCACGGACCTCGACATCGGCTGGGAGCGCGCGTGCCTCGCGGCCTACGTGGTGACCGACGCCAACGGCAACTACCGAGCCGAGCGCATGGAAAACGGGCACACCATGCTCGCGCGCGTGGGCGGCTACGGCGACAACGCCGAAACCGCGACGGCGTTCTCGGAAACCGTCACGGTGCCCAACAACAGCGAGCCGGCGCGCGCGGACATCGTCGTAGCGCGCACGGGCGTGAGCATCTCCGGCAAAGTGCGGCGCGCTGACGGCGGGCCCCTGCCGGCGGGCACGATTCTGTATCTCGTCGATGCCCAGGGCCGGCTCAGCGGGCTTTACTTCGGCGGAGGCGGCAGCAACGGCAGCTTCAGCATCGGCGACGTGCCGCCCGGCAACTACACGCTGATCGCCTGCTGCGAATCCATGGTCAAGGCGCAGATCACAGTACCAGTGGCTGGCGCCAACGTGGCCAACCTCGATGTGCCCATGGCCGTCGAGCGCTGAGCGCCCCCAGAATTTACCAGTCACAATTTACTAGCTCGCCCGACGTAGCCTTGGCGAAGTCGGGTCCCAATTGATGCCCTGCGCTCAATTGGGACTTGTAAATTGGTATCTGTAAATTGAGCGGAGCGCACATGGGCAGCAAAACCGGCATCGCAATTGGCTTTCTGGCGGGCTTCATCCTCACCGGCGCGCTCGCACTGCTTGGCTTCAAAATGGCGCGCGACGAATTCGACGCCCGCACCCTGCGCGAAAAAGACGCGGCTTACCAAAAGGGCATCAGCGAAGGCGCCAGCAACGCAAGAGCCATGCTCGAAGAAACAGCAGTGAAAGCCCTGCGCGATGAAAACGCGGCACTGAAGAAGCGCATAGAAGAGCTGGAAAAGAAGTAGCGACCGGAGTGGGTCGGGGTGAGAGGATTTGAACCTGTGGACTGTCCAGCGGACAGTCCACTCAGCGAAGCAGCTCGGCCCACTGGCCGAGCGTAAGCGAAGCGGCCCGCCGCAGGCGGGTGAGTGCAGCACTTGATACCGAAAACTTGCGATAGACCGGAGTTGGTCGGGGTGAGAGGATTTGAACCTCCGGCCTCAACGTCCCGAACGTACAAGCCGCCCGTCAACGTTGATTTAGAGCCAATCCGACGGCATAAGGATAAATAGCGGCTTCCGAGCGATTTGGATGGACAAATCGGCCACAAACCCATATTTGAAGCCACTTTATCGGATGCATTCGGGTGTACTTCGTTGTATTCTGCGGAAACAAAGTTTGGTGAAACCTTGGTGAAGTCTGGTCATTGGGGAAAGACTTGAGCCCGCAAGTTCCAGCCCATGAGCTTGAAGCAGCGGCAAACCAGGTCCGCGCGTCTGCGACTGGCCCGGCCGAGGCCGACGACACTGAAGCCAAGAAGGGCGGTTACAGTCGCGAATCCCACGCCAGTCACCCGGGCGTCAGCGTCGTCAAGCGTGGCAAGATCTTCTACCTGAAGTGGCGTACAGACTTTGCCAAGGGCCAGTATCGCTACCGTTGGGAACGCCTCGACTCGAAAAACAGGCGGGCCGCAGAGGGCGAAGCAAAGCGCAAATCTGAGGAGCTGGGCGCGTCCAAGAAAAACTGGATGAGCCAAAGAACGACTGCCCTGTATCGACTTCCGGTTCAGGAGGGTCTGAGTGCCTATCTGGAGCATCTTCGCGGTGAACGGCGAGAGCGTGACGAACGATTCGTGACGCGAGCGGTGGCGGGTGCCGAGCAGTACTTGGAACGGTTTACCGAATTCCTTGCCCAAAGGAACATCCAGCGCTGCGAACGGCTAACCAGTGAAGACCTCCACGAGTTTCGCAAGATTCTTGGCGGTGCAAGACTCAAGATACTCGATCCCGAAACACAAACTTACAAGGAGGGAAGCACGCTACTCAGCACCGTCAGCATCAATCGCATCCTCGACGGGGTTCGTTCCGCGCTGCGCTGGATGGTTAAGAGGCGCTACTTGTTCATCGGAAGGGATGAGATCGGTGAGGCACTGGCACACTATCCGATAACCCGTGCGTCGGAGCCGCGCATTCTCAGCACGGTCGACCTGCTTCGTTTGCTGAAAAAACTGTGCGAACACGACTTGGCGCGCTTCAAGTCCAGTCGAACGGACAAGAACGCGTACCACCAAAGGCGCCAGTCAACGACCGCGCGACCACGCTTTAGGCCGCTGGCTCCGTTTGTGGTGGTGTCATTGTTGACGGGCGCGCGCCCAGGGGAAGTGGAGATCATGACCGGTTCAGACGTGCGTCTTGAGTATCAGACAATCGCGTTGCGCGACTCAAAACGCGGCCGCATGCGAGTTCTGCCGCTACATGATTCACCGATCTTGAATGAACTCGTCAGTGAGTTGGTTAAACGTGCCGGGAACAATCCGATCATCGGCAGAGTCAAACTCAAACACATCGTCGAATTGGGAAGCAAAGCGGGCATCGCGAATCTTACCCGACAAGTGCTTCGAAGAACCTGCGTGGCACATGTTGCGAGCGGCAGCACGGATTCAGAGTATCTGCTCACGTCCCGCTTTGGGCACTCCACCGACGTCAGCGTCGCACACTACCGGCAAGCCCTTCACGGCGTCAGGGAGCGTGGGAAGACCGTTGAGGCTTGGCTTGGGATTGAAAGCGAATTGCGGTCGGTATTAACTGAGCTTGGTTACTTGAAGCCGCAGCTCAAGAAAACGGATTCCGGAAAACGAAAATATGAGCGCGGAAGATCAGCGAGAGGCAGAGAAGTTTGATCTGGACAAGTTGAAAGAAGCCAGGCTTGCCCTCTACAACGCCGCTGTGTCGCTGCCGTTCGACATCTATCAGACGCTCCCTGATAAAGGAGAGTCAGCGGACCAGTACGTCAACGACTGCCAGAAATGGCATGACAATGTGGCCAAGTTCTACAACGGGGCAGTCAAAATGTGCTCAGCAAACATCCATCCAAGCAACTGCAAAGCCGATCTGATTCCAGCTTCCGCTTTGATTGGCGATCCGCCGCTCTTTGACGATCGATTAATTTTCACGGGGTCATCTCCCGTCTATGCTGCCTCGTTTGCTGAGCGCGTTCGACAAGACAGAGATGTTGAGCAACAGCTCGAGGCCGCTCGGCACTTTGAATACGAAACCCTCACGCCATCCCAACAGGCGCGGGGTTTCTGCCTGTATCTCCGGAAACACGCGCTTGACCTCGATGCCTGGCTGCGCAGGGCAATCAAGACATTCCAGACGGCGATCCTCCCGCAAATCGAGCTTGGGGGCGAGAAGCCCTACAACCGACGCGAAGCCAGAGTAACCATGGCGGGCGAAACCAAGCCGCCGCGAAACGTACGCTCCAAATCCGCACAAGCGCTCGTGTCGCTCAAGAAAACAGGGAGATTTGAATTCACTGATCGCAAGGAACTGGTGCGATTCAACAGAGATTTTCCTGAGATCAAGCCGCACCTTCAAAAGGTCAGCGGAAGTAAGAAGGGCAGGCCAATGCGAAGCTTGGACGGAAACTTGCGCGCGCTCATCACCATAGCCGCGAAAAAGCCACAAACCTAGCCACGGTACAAAAGGTCTACACACGAGCCTCCAGAGCCACTCCTGGGCTCCTGTAGTGCATTTCCCTCACCTACACCCCCGCCTCAACCTGCCAACGCTGGCCACGAAAACCCATGCACAATTGATGCATGAGCGGCGCATGGGAATCCAAAGCGGAAAAGGCCAGACGTGACGAGGTGGAGTCGGAACTCGCCGACGCGGGCGTTGCGACCGTGCTGGACGCCGCTGCCGTGCAGCAGCTTCTCGGCCTCAAATGCTCCCGCACAGTCTTGAGGATGATTGAACGCGGTGAGCTGGTTGCGTTTCGTATTGGGCCGCTGTGGCGAATTCGCCGCAGAGAGGTCTCTCGCTACATCGCACGCAAGGAATCCATGTGCCGATGATCGCCCGTGAAAATTCGTGCGTGAATTGACCGTGTCTGCGCAATTGAAACCTATGACGAATGCAGGAACACATCTTCGTCAAGCGCGCACCCGACATCCGGGAGTGAAGCTGCTGAGTCGCGTACGCAGGACCGGCACGGTCTGGCTCGCGCGCTGGGTTGATCCTGACACCGGCCGCACCAAGGAGGTCAGCCTTGCGCGCCTTGGATTGAATTCGGACGAGGCGCGCGTTGGCTGGTGTAAGACTAGAGCATTTTCACGGAATATCTTCAGTTGCCTTGGGTAGTTTGTCGATGGCTTTGGTGGGAGGCACCTATGCCAAAGCCATACTCGATGGATCTTCGTTTGCGTGTCATTGCGGCCTGTGATGC
>JADLFN010000073.1 GCA_020845475.1 Planctomycetota bacterium | reverse complement strand
GGCTACCGCAACGTGAACACGTTTATGACCATGATCTACCTGATCGGCGCCCCGCTGGGCAAACTCCTCGACCCCTTCACCCGCCAACTCACCCCAACCAAATCCATATGATTCAGCGAGGAACCAGAAATACGTTGGTTCTGTTGCGCGTGCCGCTGCCCCAATCATCCAAGCTGACGTGCGAGTCCTTTTCAGCAAGGGTAATCTCCATCGGAACATCTTCGAAGTCCATTTGCGGGAAGGTCAGTCCTACCTTGTACTTATCCTCAAGTTTTCCCAGCAGGCTTGCTAGCTCCTCTTGATTGTGTTTGGCTAGCTTTTTGGAGAATCTTTGAACCGCGTTCTGTGCGCGCGCAAGCTCGGCGCGATCCTCGACACCCAACTGGGCGAGCCTTACAGGCAAAAGCCTTCGGGCCCTGTGAAAGAACATCGGTCGATCTAACTCAGTCGAGTTGTGGTAAAAAACAACGGAAGATGTACGAATTCGCTTGAAGATCTCGGTTGATTCAAATGCGCCGAGTGCCTTTTCATTAATGTTTACGGTGACTTCAGGTTGATTGCCTGGTTTAGAAAGCCGTAGGTTAACGCTTAGGTAGTACTGTTCCGCCGGAGTGTTCGCTTGGATAATTCGATCAACGAACCGAGTCAGTCCTGGGTCCGCCGTACTAGTAAGCCCGATTTGCACAGCTAACTCAATCGGTTCGCTGGCTGTCTTTCGCTTGTTCTTCCATACAGGGAAACTGGATTGGTAATCGATATCCTCGTCATCCAACACCGGGCTATGATGACGCGGGAAAAACACCTGAAGCGCACGGACAACCGTTGTCTTTCCGGCATTGTTCTTGCCGCAAATCGCGCAGTACTGCTCTGGGAACTTCAGTTGGAAATCTGATAGTGTCCTAAAATTGCGGCACGTAAGCATGCACAGACGCATTGGGACGTCCCTTGGTTGCCGTTAGGTAAAGCTGCATTTCGGCTTTGACACTAATTTTCGGAATGTTGACAGTCAACGAGCGTTTAGTTTCTGTTGAAAAAAGGCGCGCTTACTTGGACTTCAATCCATGCATGCAGTGATTCCACGTGGTTGCTGCCCCCAATTCGTTTTGACTGCCACCGACACGGTTATTTGTGAGTCACTCACCGGTTCTCGTAGAGCAGGTTGCATTCGGCATCGTACACCGCCGCGATGCTGTTCTTGGCGTGGCCGTCGTATTGGGCGATCAACGCGAGCAGGATTTTTTCCGGGTCGCGTTCACTTTTGTCGATGCCACGCGGGCGTTTGAATTCGACGAACCCCGCGCGGCCCGTGCCGAATACCCTTGTGATGCGGCTTTTGCGTGACGCGTAAGTCTCCAGTGTTTCGAGGCTGACTGTCGCCCGGAAAAACGCCTCCACCGCCGTCACTGGCGCTTCCCAATCGTGCACGCGCATGGCGGCTTCGATCACGTCGAGCATGCACAGGTCCGGGCCCGCGCCGATATCGCTGCCCAGCACCCAGGGAATGTCCAGCGCGCGCACCTTTTCCAGCGGCATGCGGCCGGATTTCAGCGCCTCATTGCTCGTGGGACAGTGCACCACAATGCTGCCGCGCTGTTTGATCGTGCGCCAGTCGAACTCACTCAAATGCACGCAATGGGCCAGCAGCGTGCGCGGCGTGAGCAGGCCTGCCTGGTCGTACACATCGGTGTAGCTCTTGGCGTTCTTGAAGTGCTTTGCCACGGCCGCGACTTCATCGGGATTCTCGGCGAGGTGCGTCTGCGTCCAGAGCGTGTAGTCGTAGGCAAAGCGCGCCAGTTCTTTGAGGTCGTCGGCGTTGCACGAGAGCGCAAAGCGCGGGCTGACCGCCAGCGCCTCCTCAAACTCGATCTGCAAGTCCTTGAGTTCGCGCAGATACTCCGCCAGCGGGCGCACCAGATTGGGCGGCTCGCCAGCCGTCATCACCGCGGGGCCGATGAGCGAAAAACGCACCCCCGCGTTCTTGGCCGCGCGCACCGAGGCGGGGTGCGGCGAGCACCAGCACGCGCCCGCCACCGTGCCCGCGGCCAACTGCTTCTTGGCAAAGCCCTGCGCGGCTACATCGGCAAAGGCCTGATCTGCAAAGCGGGCTTCCTCGGGCCAGGCGTCCTCGCGCAGCCAGGGCAGCAGCGGCTTGCCGTGGCCCGCCACGCGGTGCTGCACGTAGTGGAAGTGCCAGTCGCAAAACGCGGGCGTGATGATGCCGTCGATGCGGATGGGCTGATACTCAACGCGCGGCAGGCCCAGAAAACCCGTCTCGGGCCGGCGGAACGGGTCGTCATAGGCGGTGAAAAGCATCGCGTCGCCTTCCACCATCGCCTGATTGGGTGTCACGGGCCAGACACACTGGCCCTGCAGCACGGGTTTGATCGATGGGTCGCGGTCGTACATGAATTCCTGTTTGCAGGGGCAACATATATGCCGCTCCTACGAAACGATGCTCCGGATTTCGCCCTCGGCCACTTTGGAACGCAGCATTTCACCTGGCTTCACTTCACTGGCGGAGTGCACGACCTTGCCGTCCTCTCGGCGCGTGATCGAGTAGCCGCGCTTGAGCACAGCCAGCGGGCTGAGCGCCTCGAGTCGCGAGGCCAGTGATTGCACACGATTGTTGCCCAATTCGAAACGGTGTCGCATTGCGCCGCGCAGATTCTCAAGCAGGTAGTCGAGGCGCTGCTGTTCTCGGCGTAACTGGCTTAGCGGCGTCAGGGCTTCCAGGCGTGATTCATAGCTGCCCAGCCGCTCGCGCCACATGTCCACGCTCTGGCGAAGCGCGCGAATCAGGCGCGTGCGCGCCTCACTCACGGTTTGAGCCATGGCGGCGAGCTCGGGGATCACGAGTTCCGCGGCGGCCGTGGGCGTGGGCGCGCGCAGGTCAGCTACGAAGTCGGCAATCGTGGTATCAATCTCGTGGCCCACGGCGCTGACCACGGGCAACTCGCTTTGGAAAATCGCGCGCGCCACGGGCTCTTCGTTAAACGCCCAGAGATCGTCGATGCTGCCGCCGCCGCGAGTTACGATCACGAGGTCATAGCCCAAACGTTCACGGTTCTCGTTAACGGCCTTGATTGCGCGCGCCACGCTCAGCGCCGAACCCTCGCCCTGCACTTTGACGGGCACGATCGTCAGCTTCACAAGCCGATTGCGGCGGCGCGCCGTCGCGATGATGTCGCGCACGGCCGCACCCGTGGGGCTGGTAATGATCGCCACGTGCTGCGGATACTTCGGCAGCGCGCGTTTACGCGCGGCTTCGAACAGGCCCTCGGCCTTGAGGCGCTCGTACATCTGCTGAAACGCAAGTTGCAAAGCGCCGGCACCTTTGGGCGCGATGCTTGTGGCCACGAGGCTGTATTCGCCACGGCGCGCGTAAACATCGAGCTTGCCGGTGACCGTGACTTCAAGGCCGTCGGTCATCTTGAATTTCAGGCGCTCAAACGTCGTACGCCAGATGATGAGTTTGATCTGCGCTTCGGCATCCTTGAGGCCGCAATAAACGTGGCCCGAGCCGTGCGCGCCCTTGAAATTCGTGAGCTCGCCGTTTACTGCCACGTTGGCAAACGGCGGCTCAAGGTGGCGCTTGATGCGCAGCGAGAGTTCGCCAACGGAAATGGGCTCTTGAGGCATTATTGCACTTTCACGTACTGGCGGCCATTGAGCTTGTAGCCCAGCGCCTCAAGCGCCTCCTTATTATCGAACTCAAACACCAGCACCCGCTTGAAAAGCGTAAGCGCGTCGGCGTTCAAGCCGTCCTTGAGGCACTGGCGCGCGAGTTCAAGCTGCGGCCCGCTCTCGCTGACGGCAGTCGCACCCACACTCCTCACGTACTTCTCTTGAAGACTGCCGGCGAAATACTCCACCGCGGCAACGCTGTCCGCTGCAAATGCTTCAATGCGGGCGTCATAACCCAGCACGTAAACCTTCCCCGGCGCGAGCCCATCCTTTTCTGCGGCGGCATCTTTGGCCTCGCGCACGAAGGCCTCAATCACGGTGCCGGTGGTGAAGCGCACCCGCGCCCAATAAGACTGCTTGAGCCGATAGAGCGGATTGAGGCCCTTGCGCGGAACTTCCTCCCACTGGCCAAACCATTTGCGCGCAAAGTGGGTGCCAGCATAAGGAATCTCACCGCGCTTGAGTGCGCCTTCTTCCGCGTCAAGCCACTGGCGTTGCACCGCGTTGCATACAGCTTCGCGCCCGTCCAGGCTCAGAGGCAACAAGCCTTCCCGTGCCAGATCCTCGCGGCGCTTCATCGCCTCCTGCTCGGCGCGCTTCTTATCGAAGTGCTCGATGTCGTCCTTGTCCAGCGCACCATCAGCGTTGGCGTCAAGCATTTTGAACGCTTCCTTGACGTCAAAGACCTCGCGTTCGCTCTTGTTCAATCGGAAGTCATTGTAGCCGCGGGCGAATTCCTCGTAGCTGAGGCGCCCGTCGCTATCGCTGTCGTGGCCGTTCTTGAAGTAATCAAGTATGAAGTCGCGGGCGCTGCCGCCATACTTAATGACATGCTGCGTGGGCGTTTCCGGGTTGCGCGCAGAGTAATACACGCCGACGACCGCAACTGCGAGAAGCGCCGTTACCGCCAGAAACAAAATCAGTGGTTTGTTCATTTCCTTCCTTGCACGTTGCCGCTTTCTCGCGTTCGCAGTTTAGCAAACCCCCGGACTTGCTGGCATCGCGCGTGCGCCGCTGTCACAATGCGTACCATGAAATGGCTGCTGCTCCTTGCCCTGTTGCTGCTGCCCGTCTTGCGCACTCCCGTGCAGGCCGCGCCTGTGAATTCGCCCTCGGCCGCGCAAATCGCCGATGCCCTGATCTCGCGTGATCTCGCCGCCTACAACCGCGGTATGGAAGAGTTGCAGGCCGCCGACGCAGCCACATGCGAAGCGCTGGGTGCTGAGATTAATCGCCGGGGCGTGCGCGAAGCGGACACGATCTTGACCGCCGTTGGCCACTGCCAGACACCCAACGCCCTGATAGCCGCGTTTGTCGCACTCGAGAACGATTCACGAGATGTGCGCAACCTGGCGCTGGACGCGATGCTGGTCGTGCCTTTTTCAGTGTCCGCGCGCTGCGGCGAGGACTACCTCAAGGGCGCGCGGCGCCAACGCCTTTTCGAGATTCTGACCACTTCAGATGAACTCGCGCTGCGCTGCGATGCGGTGCGGCTGAACCCTGATGGCGGAGTGGACAGCGACCCGCGCGTAGCCATCAATCTCGCCCTGCTGGCCGACCGCTTCTATGGCGCAGCCGGGTTCACGGGCACATTGCGTGGGCTGGCCCGCGTCATGGTCGGGAGCGATGTTCCTTTTCCCGCGGATGCCGGCGCCAGGCCCGAGCGCAAACCCGGCGAACCGCTGGCTTCGTTCAACAAGCGCGACCGGCAATGGGCGGAATTGCAGGCCGAACGCGACCGCAAGCTGGCGGAGTTCAATGCGGCATTACGCCGCCGCCAGGCCGCCGAGATGCTGTTTCGCTCGATCTGGGTTGCCGACCTGACCCAGTTCAATTACGTGGTTGTGTCCAGTTATGGCGACCGTGAGGCAGCCGTTAACCGGATGCTGAAACGGCTGGAGAACATGGAAGCGCAGCCGGTGGAACTGGGAGAACGCACGTTCCGTGGCATGCGCAGCGGCGAGCACCTGATGGAACTCTGGACGAGCGACGTGGCCGAGTTCAAAGCCGCCGGTTACATCCGGATGCGCGCAATGGCGGGCGAGGCAGTGGATCTTCATGGCAAGGGCTACAGCCAGGCCGTGGCCGAGTTCAACGGGCTCTCGCGCCGGCAACTGGCCGAATTGCGCAAGACTCTCAAGGCGTGGTGGACGCAATACCGCACGCAGACCGAACCGAAATAATCCTCAGGCTTTGGCCCGCGCCGCAAGCTCGAACGAAATCGCCAGGGCGCCTTCACCGCAGTAGAACCACCCGCTCTCGTACATCAGCGCCTCGTGCAACGCCTGCAAGTGCGTCAGGCCAAAACCTTCCGCTCCGCCCGCGAGCCGCCGCCCTTCGGGAGCGCCCACACGTACACTGGAGATTTCGCGAAAGCCCGCCTTGCCCGGCGCGAGCAGCCATGCCGCCGCGCCGGACAAGCCGCGCTCGACGACATCAAGATCGCGCGCGGCCGCGCCCACCGCCTCGGCGGCAATCACGAGGGCGAAGGGGGAGCGCTCGGCTTCAATCAGGCGCACGCCTGAAGCCAGCGCCGCAATCGCGCTGGTGCGACCGGTGTTGATAAGCGTTGTGCGGCCGCGGAGGCCGAATCGGATCGCAATCTCGCCCAGGAACATGCTCGGCAGCGTGTAAACGAAGAGTGCCGGCGATGCTCCGGCCTGGCCTCCCTTAAGCAGGCTATCGTGGAACTGGGCATCTACTTCCAGGCAGCCCAGCATCGAGGCGCCCACCAGAGCTACATCTTGACGCGTCAATATCGGTGCGCGGGCCATGCACAGTTCGGCTGCGCCGAGGCCCAGCTTGCACAGCAAATCCATGCGGCCAAAACGCGCTGAGGGCTCGGCGGAAAAGTACTTACCCTTGAGCGACGGCAGGCCGGAGTCATCGGGCAATCCCGCACCAAGCTCGGTCCAGCGAACGAAGCGGGAGTGCGTGGCATCTTGTTCAACCCAGAACTGTTCAAGCCCCTCTGCGCTAATGCGGGCGTAACTCACGATCGCGGTCATGGCGCCTCCACGACCAGCGCTGTGTTCATTCCGCCGAATCCCGAGTTGGTACTGAGCAAGTAGCCGCGCGCAAGGGACCGCGGCTTCATGTGCACGACGTCAAGCCGGGGCTCGTCGGGGCTCTGGCGCTCAAAGCCTGCCGTGGGCGGCGCCAGCCCCTGTTGTGCGCTTTGCGCCGCGACAATCAGCTCAAGTACACCAGCAGCGCCAAGCGTGTGGCCGAGGTTGCCCTTGATCGAGAACACGGGCGGAATGCTTTCGCCGAACACGTTCCTGAACGCGTGCGCTTCCATGGCGTCGTTGAAGCGCGTGGCCGTGCCGTGGGCGCAGATGGCTGAAACTCTTGACTTGTCAAGACCCGATAGCGCGCGTTCGACGGCCAGTGCCAGCCCGCTGCCGTCGCGCGATGGGCCTGAAATGTGGTTCGCGTCATTGCTGCCCCCCCACCCGACAAGCCGCCCGCCCGCCCCTGAGCCTCGCGACAACACGACAGCAGCGCCGGCCTCGCCCAGCGTGAGCCCGTCGCGCGCGGCATCAAAAGGCCGCGCACCGCTCTTTGAAACGGCCTGCAAGGCGCCAAAGCCGTGCTCGATGAACAGCGAAAGCGCGTCCGCCCCGATGACGACGGCTTCGTCGCAGTCGCCGTCTTCGAGCATTTCAGCGGCTTCAATGATTGCCTGCGCGCCCGAGCAGCAGGCGGTGCTTATGGCCAGCACCCGGCCCGCGATTCCCACTCGCGCGGCCACCTCGCGCGCAAGCTCTGAGAGCATCACGCTGCAGTCCATGGGAGAGACGCGCATGGCTCGCTGCAACTCCCATTGGTCGATCTCGCCCTTGGTGGAAGCAAACACCAGCGCACGTCTTGACGCGTCAATACTTTGGTCAAGCTTCAGGCCGCGCGTGGCTTCCAGCGCCAGCGCGAGGCAGCGGCGCATGATCAGGCTTTCATCGCGGCGCGGAATCTCGCAATGGGCGGCTATGTAGGGCCGGTTCTTGCCCACGGGCGCAAACGCCACTCTGCCGGCCAGCAGTTCACGCCAGGTTGACGCGGCATCGCCCAGCGGCGTGAGCGCGCCCAGGGAAGTGACGGTGATGTTGTGCGGCGCGGGCATGGGTCAGGCGTAAGGCGAGTCCTGCGTTTTCGCTGAGACTTTCAAGGCTCCCAAGGCCCACTGCTCGCGCACTTTGTCGAAGAAGGGCGGGAAGTTGAGCACCAGCTCGCCCTTGCGCGTCGTCAGCACCTGCGTGGTCTCGGCTGTGGCCAATAGCGCGCCGTCTTTGGCGCGGCGGATTTCGTAGCTCGTCACCAGCTTGGGCACTTCGGAGTAGTGCATCGTTGCCGCGACATCGAGCCTGTCGCCGTAGCGCGCGGGTGCCTTGTATTGCAGCTTGAGATCGACCAGCGGCGCGAAATAGTCGTGCGCCAGAAAGTCTTCGTATGAAAGGCCGATGGCCACGCCAAGTGCCTGGCGCGCATCTTCAAGGTAGGTCACGTAATGGCCGTGCCAGACGATGCCGAGCGCATCGGCTTCCTTGAAACGCACGGTCACGCGCGTGGTGTGCGAGAGGGGCGCGGGGTGCTTGCCGCTGGGTTTCTTGGCCATGTCGGAACTATACGAATTGGCGCACGGGCGGGCGAGGCATGGCCTCGCCCCTACATGTTTGCAATCACGGCTTCGGCGAACTGCGTGGTGCTCAGCGTTTTCGCGCCGGGCATCTGCATGGCGAAGTCGCCCGTGACGGTCTTGGCGCGCACGGTTTTCTCCACGGCGACGTGAATCAAATCGCGCGCTTCGAGCCAGCCGAAATACTCGAACATCATGGCGCCCGAAAAGATCACCGCACTGGGGTTCGCCTTATCCTGCCCGGCAATATCAGGCGCCGTGCCGTGCGTGGCTTCGAAGACAGCCGCGTTGTCGCCGATGTTTGCGCCGGGCGCGATGCCCAACCCGCCGATCTGCGCCGCAGCCGCGTCACTGAGCAAATCGCCGATCACGTTGGTGCACACAAGGATGTAGTACTTTTTCGGGTAGAGCAGAATCTGCTGGAACATGTTGTCGGCGATGCGGTCTTTCACCAGCACACGGCCCGGCGGCAAGATCCAGTTGTGCTGCTTTTTGAGTTCTTCCTCGGTGACGATTTTGTCGCGGAATTCGTCGGTCGCGAGTTCGTAGCACCATTCACGGAAGCCGCCTTCCGTGAACTTCATGATGTTGCCCTTGTGCACAATACAGATATCGCGGATGCCGTGGGTGATGGCGTACTTCACGGCCCGGCGCATGTTGCGCTGAGAGCGAAAACGCGTCATTGGTTTGATGCCGACGGCCGCTGACTCATCGACCTTCTTGCCCTTGGCGCTTGGGTCCTTGCTGAGCAGTTCGTTGATGAACGCGACCAGCTTTTTGGCCTCGGGTGAGTCCGCGGGCCACTCGATGCCCGAGTAAAGGTCTTCGGTGTTCTCGCGGAAGATCACGAAGTTGCAGTCTTCCGGCCGCTGCATCGGGCTGGGTGCACCATAGCTGTAATGAATCGGCCGCACGCAACTGTAGAGATCGAGCGTCTGGCGCAGCGTCACATTAAGCGAGCGAATACCTGTGCCAATCGGCGTGCCCAGCGGGCCCTTGATCGCGACGCCGTAGGCCTTGATCGCCTCAAGCGTGTCATCGGGCAGATATTGGCCGTAGCGCGCCTGGGCTTTGTCGCCAGCGAAAATCTCGAACCAGTGCACCTTGCGTTTGCCCGAGTAAGCCTTCTCCAGCGCGGCATCGAACACCTTGCGCGCGGCGGGCCAGATGTCTTTGCCGATGCCGTCGCCCTCGATGAAAGGAATGATCGGCTGATCGGGCACGACGGGGTAGCCGTCTTTGAACGTAACTCGCGCGCCCTCTTTGGGCGGCTTGAGGTCGCGAAAGCGCATCCGTGAGCTGGTAGCGGAACTGGCCATGGCGGGACTATAGCTTGGCCGCGCGTTCAGGGCATGCGCGTATCGCGCGGCAGCAGCCCGTGCTCGATGCAGCGTTTGGCGAACTCGCGCAGGCCTTCAATGCAGCGCGCGTCGAGGCGATGGCGAATTGTCTGGGTGAGATAATGAGTGAGGTACGCTTCGCTCTGGCCTGTGATCTGGCGCGAGGCCGCGACCAGACGCGGCACTTCCGGCAGGCCGCGATCGAGCGCGTCGGAGAGCTTGCGCCGCAACGCTGCGGTCAGCACACCGGCACGCGCTGTCCAGATTGCGAATACAAAGGGCAGGCCGGAGAGCTCATGCCAGGCCTGGCTCAAATCAAGGAAACGCCAGTTGGGCCGCGTGGCGCGCGCGCGCAGGCAGTCGTCGCCGATGAGCAGCAGGGCGGACTCGGAATAACTATCAAACAGCTCAGGGCGCACATCCGCAACGTGGAGTTCGGGCTGCACATCCAGCGCGCCAAGAATGATCTTCGCAAGCGCAACGCTGGTGCGCGAGCGGGCATCCATGCGCACGCTGCTGGCACTGACAGTGTCGCCTTCGTCAAGCTTGGTGAAAATGCCCACGCTTTCGACCGGGCCTTCGGCGGCCACACCGAGCTCGCGCACAAGTTCCACGTCGGGCAGGCGCAGGGCCTCAAACACAGGCAGCACGCCCAGATCCAGCTCGCCCGCGGCCATCATGTCGGACAGCCGCGCGGGAGTATCGGGGATCAGCTCAATGTCAGGATCACCCTCCAGCGCCACCCAAAGAGGCTGCGCATTAAGGAAAGAAACAACGCCAACGCGAAGTTTGGCCATGGGAGCGAGAGGCTAATGCGGCGCGTGATGCTGTCAACGCGCGCCCAGCCGGCGCTCGATGAAATACAGGATCACGGGCCGCGCGCATTCGTAGCTGTAGCCGTAGCTGGAATGCATGTTGTCGAGCAGCGTAAGCGTGGCTACGTGATCGGCCTTGCCCTCTTTTTCGACGAGCTTGTCAAGCATGTCGCGCGAGTTGTTCTTTTCGAGGTCGCGCTTGACGGCCTGCCAGTTGATCTTGTCGCGCTTCTCGCGGTAGAGCGAACGGTGAATGGCCTTGAATACGTCGCTGTACACCTCGTAGAAATCAATTTTCGCAATGCCGCTGTCGCCGGCCTTGATGTGGCCGGTGCCGCCGGTCAGCGCATTCGTGAGCCTCGAGACCATCTTGAAGCGGTAGAAATCGCGCTCGCTGTCCTCGACTTCCATCAGCGCTTCAATCCTGCGCATGAGCTTGTCGTCCGGGTCCTGGTCGCGGCCCGTCAACTCGTTGCGCACTTTCTCTTTGCGGTTGTACGCGGTGACATGCTTGAGGTATTCGCGGATACGGCCTTCAATCTCCGCGTTGTCCACGTTGATGATGCTGTTCTCGATCTCCGACGAAATGATTTCGTCGTAGCGCATGCGCAGCACGGTCGTGAAACCCCTGAAATCGTGGTAGCTGTCGTCGCGCTGCCTTGCCAGGAAGTCGAAATTCACCGGGCCCTGCTCGACGACCTGGTCGAGCAACTTGAACACCGAGAACGGGTTGATGCACTCGGCTTCGTCATCCTCGCACAAATCGGCAAAGAGGTTTTGCAGGATGCGCGTGGGAATGCCGTCCATGCCTTCGTCGGGATATTCGTTGCGCAGGCGCTTGCGCACTTCGCGCGTGAGTTGCTGGCGTTCTTTGCCCGTGAGCACGGGCGGATATTCACCCGCATAAAGCAGCGTTTTCGCCAGCGGCGTGAGCTTGCTGAGCACTTGCCGCGTTTCATCCTGCACTTCAGTTGAATGCGGCAGATCTGACTTCTGCACGCGGCTCATGATCGCCCAGAGCGCGGCCATCTCCGTCGTGTGCGGAGCAATCTTGTGGTAGCGGCGCGCGAGTTTCAGGCCGCGGTTGTAAATCTTCTCTTCGTCCTGGTAATTGAGCAGGTACGGCACGTCAATCTTGCGGATGCGCGAACGCAGCGCCTTGCTGAGCGGGTCGGCACGAATGGCGGAGTACTCAGCGAGGTTCGTCGTACCGATGATCATGACGTCGATGTCGCCGCCGACTTCGCCGAAATCCATTTTGTGCTCTTCGACGGCGCTGAGCAGGTGCTGCAGGTAGCCCACGGGTTTCTTGAAGATGTCGGAGTAATGCACCAACCCGCGGTTTCCGCGCACATATTTGCCGTGGAAGCGCACCAGGCTCACGCTTGAAAGCAGATTGGCGATGTACTTGAAATTCTCGTCAATCGTGACGGGCGAACTGGCCGTTTCGACATTGCCCTCGGGCGGAATCTTGGCGATGCCTGTGCCGCCGCTTTCGGAGAACACCATGCGCTGGACAAGCACATGGTCCATGACCTTGAGCCAGTCGCCCTTGTAGCGGCGCAGCAGGAAGTCGTAGATCTGCTTGCTGTTGAAATCGAGTTCGCCCTCGACAACTTTGTGCGGGATCGCGCGCTTGTGGTGAATGCCGGCGCGCTCGAAAAGCGTTTGCAGCAACTCGCGGCGAACCGCGCGCGGAATCAGGAACAGCGGGTGCTCGTGCATCTGCGATGGCAGCACCGCCACAGGGTTCTTGACTCCGGCGTAATCACCGCCGGCCGCCGCCTGGCCAAAGCCCAGGCCCGGCGCGCCCTCACTGTGGAAGTCCTTGCCAAAGCGCCATGCAAACGAATACACCGCGCCGTCGTCAGTCGAGGTGTATCCTTCCAGGCCGCGCGCCATCAAATCGAGGATGCTTGTCTTGGCCGTGCCCACAGGCCCGTGCAGGATGAAAATGCGTTCCTTGCCGCCCTCGCGCGCTCCGGAGCGGATGTATTGCACGAGTTTTTCAATCGTGCGCTCGAGACCGTAAATCGCGTTCTTGCCGCCATTGAACGGGTCATCGAACAGGCGATAGCGCCGCACTTCCTCGCCGTTGTCCTCGAAGTCCTCATGGCCGAAGTGCATGAGCATGTCGTACATCAGCTGGTACGACGTGCGCGTATGGCGGTAGGGATCCTTGGCCACGAGCGCCAGATACTCCGTGAAGCTGCCCTGCCAGGCCGCGCCGGTGTAGCGTTCGAGGTTTTCCTTCACCACGAAATCGGTGATGTCCTTCTCGGACAGTTGGGGCTTTTCGCTTGCCATGGCGTCATTCTACCAAACCATGACTGCGCGCGCGCCGCGCTACTTCCTGCCCAGGCTTTCGAGCAGGTTCTTGAGGTCATCGGCGTGCTCTTCCTCCATCTTGAGGATGTCCTCAATCATGCGGCGTGTTGTGGGATCGTCGGTTCCGATCCAGCGCGCGATTTCTGAGTAGGTCTCAATCGCCACGCGCTCGGCCACGAGGTCTTCCTTGATCATCTCTTCGAGCGTTTCCCCCTCGGCGTATTGAGCATGCGAGCGAGTCGCCAAGCCTTCAGGATTGAAATTGGGAACGCCGCCCAATTGCGTGATGCGAAGCGCCACCCAGTCCGCGTGCATTTGCTCTTCGTTAGCGTGGACCAGGAATTCCGCCGCGACAGGCTGGGCGTTGATGCCGCTGGCCATGTAGTGATGGTTCTTGTAGCGCAGGATGCACACGATCTCCGTCGCCAGAATCTCGTTGAGCACCTCAATCACCTTCTTGACGTCGGACTTGTTCGCCTCGGTCACGGCGCCATCCATCATTTTGGCGCGGGCGCGCTTGCGGATTTTTTCGAGGTCCGTTCTGAATGGCTGCTTCATGGCTGGGTCTCCAGTAACGCAATAACGTCGGTGTGGCCCTTTTCCTTCGCGAAATCGACCGCCATCTTGCCGTCGTCCGTCTTCGAGCTTCGGACAGCACCCTTGCTGAGCAGCGCTTTCACCATTTCAACGCTGCCGTTCTGGGCCGCGCTGTGCAGCGGCGTAAACCCGCCGGCCTGGCGCGCGTTGGGGTCGGAGCCTTTCTCAAGCAATGTTCTCACGCAATCCAGCGAGCGGCCGGCAGCCGCGCAGTGAATGGCGCGCACGTTGAGCGGGTTCTTTGAGTGAATGCCAATGTGCCCGCCGCGCTCAAGCAGCAGCCGCAATGTGTCGGGCTGGGCGAAGAAAGCCGCCAAGTGCATGGGCTGGAAGCCGTCGGGCGACCAGTCGTTGACGGCGTCGGGCTCTACGTCGAGCACCTTGGTGAGTTTGTCGAGTTTGCCCAGTGCCGCGGCCTCGAAAACGTCAAGGCCCGTGCGGTGTTTCAGGATCACCTCGATGAACGGCTGGCGAAAATCGTAGCGCGCCTGCATGAGCAGGCTCACGCCCTGCTCGTTGCGCGCATTTGCAAGCGCGGAATTGCCGGCGAGCTGTTTCTTGAATGCGTCAAGGTCGCCCGCCTTGAGAGCTGCGAAGATTTCCTGTGCCTGGGCCATGACCGTTTATAGCGGCCGCGTTTCGCAGGGGCGACATATATGTCGCCCCTACAGCGCACTCGCGTCATGCAATCTTCAAGTCCTTGAATGCCGCCAGCGTAGGCTTGATCACCGGCGCATCCGGCAGCACGCCCGGCGCATAGAGCGGGTCGAGCGTTTTCAAACCCTGGCCCGTGATGCACACCACGGTGCTTTCATCTTTGTTGATCCTGCCGGCCTTGAGCAACTTCACGAACACGCCCAGCGTTACGCCGCCAGCCGTTTCCGTGAACAGGCCCTCCGTGCGAGCCAGGAGCTTCATGGCCTCGATGATCTCTGCATCCGTGATGTCATCTCCGCCACCACCCGTGTCGAGGCATAGCCGCGCCGCGAAGTAGCCGTCGGCGGGGTTGCCAATGGCGATGCTGCGCGCAATCGTGTCCGGTTTCTTGACGGGCTTGATGAGGTCGCTTTTGCGCTTGATCGCATCGGTAATCGGGTTGCAGCCCGCCGCCTGTGCGCCCCAGAACTTCGTTTTCGGCGCGGCTTCCAGCAATCCCAGCTTCTCGAATTCTTTGAAGCTCTTGCTGAGCTTGTTGATCAGCGAGCCGCCGGCCATGGGGCAGATGATGTTGTCGGGCGCGCGCCAGCCCAGTTGCTCGGCGATCTCAAAACCCATGCTCTTGCTGCCCTCGGCGTAATAGGGCCGCAGGTTCACGTTCACGATGCCGATCTTCGCGTCATTGGCGATCTCGGAGCAAAGGCGGTTGACGTCGTCATAGGGGCCGTCAATTTTCACAAGCGTCGCGCCGTAGATCTGCGTGTTGGCGACCTTCGCGGGTTCGAGGTCTTTGGGGATGAGGATGATCGCCTTGAGCCCGGCCTGCGCCGCCTGCGCGGCGACACTGTTGGCCAGATTGCCCGTGCTCGCGCAACCCACGGTGGTGAAACCAAAGCGCTTGGCGCGCGCGATGCTCACGGCCACGACGCGATCCTTGAAGCTGAGCGTGGGCTGGCAAACGCCATCGAACTTCACATAGAGATTCTTGACACCCAGTTCGCGGCCCAGGTTCTTGGCGTGAACGAGCGGCGTACCGCCGGTGGTCAGGCCGGAAACGGGCTCCTGCTCGGGCAACAGTTCCTTGTAGCGCCACATGTTGAAAGTTCGCTTGGCAATGGCCTCGCGCGTGAGCGACTTCTTGATGGCATCGTAATCGTAGTTGACTTCAAGCGGCGCAAAGTCGTGCTCGCAAACGTTTTTGGGAGCATCGGCATATTCATGGCCGCATTCACGGCATTTCAGGCCAACAGCAAGGGCAGTAGGCATAGTCGGTCTCAATGGAATCGGCTCTCGCGAGGAAGAATAGCACGCGAAGACAACGCGCCAAGGCGGAGTCGTACACTCCGCTCATTTCTGCCATTGCATTAGAAATGCGTAACTCAATCCGATGATCAGAACGTCAACTCGAAGAAGTTCTTCTGGCCGTTGTAAACAAACAGGCCGTGCGCCAGCAGATCGCGTCCCAACAGAACATCAAACTGATCGAACGCAATTGCGCTTTCTACGACGGGCAGGTGAAAGACAATGCCCTTCGGGAGTACCAGCCTCAACATGAAGATAGGGCAGCTGATACCCAGCGTCGTTGCGCTGTTCACCGTTGCCGCACCTATGGGGTGCAACCCGAGTTTGCCCGGCAGACCATGTGAAACAGCGGTCGTAGCCGCGCCGGTGTCAACGTGGATTGCGACGCCAATAGGGGTGGGCACCGGCTGCTTCGCCAACTTCAGCGCTGCTTCCACGACTTTGGGGACGGCGGCCTCGCCTTGAAATACAGCGCCGCGCGGCCTCAGGTCCTTGAGTCGGCCAGAGATAGTCGGCATGGTTCAAGGCTCGACTTGACCGATGAACACAGGGGCCTCGCTGTGCTCGATTTGCTTCACAAGCATGGGGACGTTGCCGAACATGGCAATGCCGCGCTCGAAGGCTTCAAGACTGGTGTCGAATACACCTGCCACCTTGGTGCCCTTGATCAGCACCCAGCGATGTTCGTCCTTGGCTATCAAGGTAGGCTTCTGCCGCTCGTAGGTCTTGTATTCGAGTTCCAGCATAGCCTCATTCAACCACGAATCGGCGAAGTTGGAAGATCGCCAACCCATCTATGTGCAGCAAAGTTGTCAAAGAGCGCGCGGGCTTAGCCCGCGGCTTTGAGCGGCGTGGCCGCGGCGCTCACTTCCGTGATGCCGGCTTCCTTGAGGCTTGGCTGCTGCGCGGGCGTTCGCGGCGTGGCTTCCTCATACAAGGGCGACGCGGCTTCATGCTCAGCCGCCTGCTCGATCATTTTGCCCTGCGCCTGCTCGAGCTTGCGGATCTCGCCAATTGCGGCAAGCCCTTCGCGAATGGAGATGTCGCCTTCGCCGGTATCGAGCTTCCTGTCGAGCTTGTTGACGATCTTCATCAAGGTGAATTTCAGTTTGTCGGTGCTCGCCACGGCGCCAATGGCGCTGGCGGGCATGCCCTGTTTCATTAACTGCTTGACGGCGTACTTGGCCTCGCGGCGGGCCCTTCTGCGTGCTCCACTCATGGCTTTCTCCTGTTAGGGACTTTTCCCGCGCACCATTGTAATGAGGGTGGCGACAAACCCGGGGCTGCGGGGACAGTCCCTGTCTTGACTAGCGCGCGCCTGTTCCTACCCTTGGCGCTCCATTTTCGGAGACGTTCCATGTCGCGCGCTTGTGATCTCTGCGGTAAGAAAGTTGTGGCCGGTGGCAGCACCACCCGCCGCGGTTTGGCCAAGAAGCTTGGCGGCGTCGGTAGCCGCGTCATTGCCAGCAACAAGCGCGTGTTCCGCCCGAACGTACACCGCATGCGCGCGGTGGTAAGCGGCGCCATCAAGCGCATCAATGTGTGCTCAAGCTGCATTCAGGCCGGCAAGGTGACCAAGCCGGTCAAGCGCAACTACGAGAAGGCGGCGTAGAAGCTGTTGGACCAAACTAACGTAGGGGCGACCCATGGGTCGCCCCTACACCGTTTCAACGGTAGCTTCACCTGCTGCGAAGCGCGCGATGATGGCCCAGGGTTCAAGCGGGCGCACCAGTTCCTGTAACCGTTTCAAGTGCTTGGCGGCGCTGCCTGCGTCGCCTTCGCGTTTGGCTCTTAGGTGGCGGGCAAAGTGCACTGGCGCCAATTCAGTTGTACTGCCACCGCGACTGAGAAACGATGTCCAGCCCGTGGCGCGCTGCAGATATTGGGCGCACGCTGTGGAAAGCTCGCGGTGTTTTTGCAGGGTCGCAAGCCAGCGCTTCATGTCGTCTTCTTTCCACGCCCACTCAAAGCAAAGCGCTGGGAAAAACAGCCACGACATGGGCACGCCGTTTTGGCGCAGTTCGTCGCACAGCTTGCGGCAGACCTCGGCTTCATTTTGGCCGCCATAGAGCGAGCGCACGGCATAGGCCACCACGCGCAGTTCCTTGGCCTGGCGCACTTGATCAGGTGTGCCGAATTCCTGGTTTGCCCAGTCAGCGGCATCGAGGTCGGTCATGCACTGCGCCGTATCGCCGGCCATAAGAAAGACCAGCGCATGCGCAACATAGGCGGGCCCGAACTCGCGATACGTGCTGCACACTTTGTTCAACATCGCAGCCGCGCCTTCAAGGTCACCCTTGGCGGCGTGGGCCAAAGCATCAGAAGTGGCTTCTTTGGGTTCAATCACGACGTATGGGTTAAGCAGAAATGCCGCCCAGCGCAAGCAGCCGTTAAACGATTTCGGATTGCGAGTGGACTGGAGACTACGCGCCAACCCGCAATCCGATGATGTCGCCGCGCTACTGTACGTTGATGTCAATCTCGTAAGCGCCGCTGCCCGTGCCCGCGCCTACCACCAGCATGTAGGTGCCGGCATTGAGCGACACATTGAATACACCGGGATTGGCGTCTCCGACCGGGTCATTGAAGAACACTTCCTGGCCGAACTGATCCACCAGTTGCAGGTTGCCGTCGTAGTTGCCGGTGAGACGAAAGAGCTCAAAGTCGATCACTTGCCCGCTGGTAATGGTGAAGAAGTAGGTATCGAAGTCGGCCGGGCTGTCAATGGCGCCGCCGTCATCAAAATAGAGTGTCGATGCGCTCAGGAAGCCAAAATCCACGCCGCCCAGCGAGCCCGTAACAATGTCGAAGTCGTAGCCGCCCTGGCTGTCGCCCACGCCACCGACCACGACCGTGTAGCTGCCGGCGTCAAGTTGCACCACCAGCACCGGGTCAAGGCCCGGGCCGCTGTTGTCGTCTCCTGTCAGCAGGAAGAAGTTGTCGTCGTACAGATCCATCCAGGCATCGAGGCTGCCCGCTGCGGTCACGGTAATCATCACCGTGCTTTCCTCAGCCAGCGAGAAGGTGAATCCGTCGCGGTCGGCGTAGGAGTCAATGTCCTGGGTCGAGAAATCATGCTCGAACTGGTTGAACGTGCCAAACGAAGCGCCGCCGGCCGGCACATGGCTGACCTGGTCAAAGTCGGAATCGTGGTGGTGGTCTTCGCGGAACACTTCGTCGTGGCAAGCGCTCAGCGCCAGCACGGGAGCGATCAGCAGTAGAACTTGAAGCAGTTTGAAGAGTTTCATGGCATCCCCCGAGTTAGGTCCTTCTACAGAGATTGTGACCCACGGCCCCGAGTACTGCGCGGCAAATATGTTAGCTCGATTGGAGTGTGAAAGCTCGGGCAGGGGTATGCCGGAAAACAGGCAGTACCTCGCGTAATGCAGAAGTGCCAAGCAGGGAGATCCCCCACTTGGCACTTGGCATTCGGTACTTGGGATTAGCCCTTCTTGGCGCGCTCCCAGCGCTGTCTTAGCGGCATGTAGTCCTTGATCACTCGCGTGTCGCCAATCAGCTCCTTCATGATGTCCAGGGCCTTTTCATGATAGCCCAGGCCGCGGTGGCTGCCGCAGAACTGCGAGAACACGATGGGCTCGATGCCGCGCTCGAAGCAGTCAACGGCCGTTTTCAGCACGTTGCTTTCGGTGTCGGCGCCGACGATGTAAAGGCCGGTGTTCTCAAGCTCAAGCTGCGAGAGCAGCTCTTCGAGCTCGGGCGTGAATGCGGTGTAGATGTTCTTCGTGACCAGGAAGCGCTTGGCGTTGTAGTTGGAGCCCAGATCCGTGACGCCGTACTCTGTCAGCGGCGGCACGTTGCCCATAACTTCGCTGATTTCCGGCGCCATGCCAGCTTCGCCGGCATCGCTCATGAATTTGCTTTCGAGCAGGCGGCGTGCGGGGCTGTCGGGCGTGTTCACGTAGCGCGTGAAGATGATCGGGTCAAACAGGCCCGCCTTCACGATGCTGGCAATACCGCCGGGAATGAAGCGGTTGTACTCGGTAATGTTGCCGCGCTGCACGTCAATAACCAGCAGTGGTCTCTGCATAGCTTCCCCCGTCAAGGATGGCCGAATCCTAGCGCGTGAGCGCGCCAATGTGTAGGGGCGACATTTGCGGTGCCACCGTGTTTGCGCCCGCACGCGCGCAAGTTATCCTCTCGCGCCTTGAGCGGACTTCATGGTGGGCGCCAAAGCAAACGGAGAAAACTATGGCCATTGCAAAAGTAGGAGTGGTGGGGTGCGGCTTGATGGGCAGCGGAATCGCCGAGATCTGCGCGAAGGCCGGATTGTCGACGATCGTGCGCGAAGTGAGCGACGAATTCCTCAAGAAGGGGCAAGAACGCATCAACGGCTCGCTGGCCAAAGCCATGAAGCGCGCCATCGAAAAGGAAAAAAAGGACCCGACGATGGCCCAGATGGAGATGGCGCAGTCCATCGGCCGCCTGAGCTACACCACGCGGCTTGAAGACCTAAAGGATTGCGACCTGGTCGTCGAGGCCATCATCGAGGACAAAGGGCAAAAGCAGGACCTCTACAAGCAGCTCGACGCGCTGTGCAAGCCCAGCACGATTTTCTGCTCCAACACCAGCAACATTTCCATCACCGAACTCGGCGCCGTCACGCGCCGCGCCGACAAATTCGCGGGCCTGCACTTCTTCAACCCCGTGCCGGTCATGAAGCTCGTCGAGGTCATCAAGGGCGTGCTCACCAGCGACGCCACGCTGGGCGAGCTCAAGGGCTTCTCGGAAAAAGTTGGCAAGACGGCCATCGTTGCCAAGGACACCTGCGGCTTTGTGGTCAACGTGCTGCTCGTTCCCTACCTGTTTGACGCCATCCGCCTCGTCGAAAACGGCGTGGCTTCGATTCGCGATATCGACACCGGCATGAAACTGGGGTGCGGCTACCCGATGGGCCCGCTGGAACTGCTCGATTTCGTGGGTATTGATACGACCTACCACATCAGCGTGAACATGTTCGAAGAGTTCAAGTCAGACCGCTACGCCGCCCCACCGCTGCTGAAGAAAATGCACCTCGCCGGCCTCCACGGCCGCAAGACCGGCAAGGGATTCTACGACTACACCGACCCGGCCAATCCGGTGCCGATGAAGCTGGCGTAGCCATGAATCGTAGGTGCGACATATATGTCGCACCCACCGCCCACGCACAAACGAAACCGGCCCCACGCGGGCCGGTTTCACTTTCAGCTCGCGACAAACCAGTGGGCGGCGCCAGGGCCGACAGGAGCACAACGCCACGCAAAGTCACGGACGGCAGTCGCAATGTTGCGTGGACAACTTGCTATGAATGGGCTAGCCTAGTGCGTTCTGTGCATTCTGAATCACCGTCATGCCTTCGGAGAGGGACACATGAAGTTATTCCTGCGCGGTGCCGGGCTGGGGATTCTGGCGCTCTGCTGTTCGACGGCCTTTGGAGCAACGATCACCGTCACGAATCTGAATGACAGCGGCGCCGGCTCGCTAAGACAGGCGATTACTGATGCCAACCTGGTCGCGGGCGCGGACACGATTGTGTTTGGCTCCGGCGTGACCGGGACGATTCAACTGGCTGCGGGGTTGCCTTGGATAACGACTGACATCCAGATTGTTGGGCCCGGTGCATCCAATCTGACAATCAGGCGGTTTACGGGCGGAAACTACGGCTTGTTAAGGTGTTTTCCCTCTTCCGGCACCATTACTGTTTCCATCTCTGGATTCCGTTTCGCCAATGGCTACCACACACAAGCAGCCACGGGCCGTGGAGGTGGCTTGCTCGCGGGGGATACGAATCTAACGCTTGCTGGATGTATCTTTGATGGCAACTATGCGGAGTACAGCGGGGGCGGCCTCTGCGTGGAGGGCTCGTCCAACACCACCTGTACTATCAGTGACTGCAATTTCATCAACGGGTCGTCACTGGGTGGTTGCGCCGGCGTCTTCGTGCAGGGAACCGGTACAAAGACTGTTTCGATGCTGCGCTGCGTTGTCGACTCTAACACCACCACTGGCGGAGAAGGTGCGGGCGTGCAGTTCAACATCAGCGCGGGTTCGGTGACACTGACCGATTGCACCATAAGTAACAACGCCAGTTTTAACGGAGGCGCGAGTGCTGCTGGTGGCATGTCGCTGAATGCAGTTGGCGGGTCAATATCCTGCACCATGACCAACTGCACCATTAGTGGCAACCAGACGGAAGCGGACACGAGAGCCAGCGGCCTTTGGATTCATGGAAACTCCGCCAGCCCTGCAAACCTGATCAACTGTACTATCACAAATAACGCCAACGTTTATGTTGGTGCGACAACCGGTGCTGGCGTAGTTCAGGCCAATTCGTTTCCCGTGTACTTGACGAACACTCTGATTTCGCAAAACGTCCGTCTCAGCACGCGGGCGAACGTCTTTGGCGTGTTCAACTCCCAAGGCTACAACTTCATTGGAGACACCACGGGTGGCACGATCTTCGCCACCACCGGCGACCAGTTCGGGACTTCCGGCTCTCCGCTCAATCCGAATATTGGGCCGCTGGCCAGTAATGGCGGCCCGACCCAGACTCACGCTCTGCTTGCCGGTAGCTCCTGCATCAATGCGGGCACAAGTGTGGGCGCTCCTTCGACGGATCAGCGCGGCCAGGCGCGCTTTGCGCAAACCGACATCGGCGCTTACGAGTATGTGCCCACCACACCTGAATGCGACGTGACGCGCGGCGCAACTCCCGTTGCCGACGGCGGCACAGACAATCCCAGCGGCGGTTTTGCGGCCGGCATCGGCACGCAGGTGACCTACACGTTCACCAACGCCGGTGGCGGCACGCTAACGCTCACCAACCCGGCAAATATCAGCGCGCTCAACAACTGCAGCGTCGCCATCACTACGGCGCCCTCGGGCTCCATCGCCTCTCTGGCAAGCACCGATACCGTCTTGACGATTACGCCCACGGCCATGGGCGCGTTCAGCTTCCAGTACTCCATCGCCAACAATGACAGCGATGAAAACCCCTACAACTTCACCGTTCAAGGCAGCGCGACGGGGCCGCAACCCGAAATGGACGCATTGCGCGGTGCCGTGGCCATCGCCGATGGCGGCAGCGATAATCTTGGCACCAATTTCGCCCCGGGGTTCGCCTCGCAGGTTACCTACACCTTCCAGAACAACGGCACAGCCGCGCTCAACCTGACCAACCCGGCCAGCATTACCGCGCAAAACAACTGCAACGTCTCGATTGCTGTCTCTCCCTCGGCTACGGTCGCAGCCAGTGCGAGCACCACGACCACGCTGACCATCACGCCGGCGGCGATCGGATCGTTCAGCTTCAGCTACTCCCTTGCAAACAACGATTCCAACGAAAGCCCCTACAACTTCACAGTCAGCGGCACGGCGGCCCCGGCCGCACCGGAAATGGACGTGAAGAGGGGCACCACGGCAATTGCTGACGGCGCCAGTGACGCGCTGAGCGGTACCTACACGGCAGGCGTGCTGTTCAGCTTGACCTACACCATCGAAAACAACGGCACAGGCACGTTGAACCTGACCAATCCCGCGTCCATCAGCAACCAGATCAATTGCGTGGTCACCATCAACACAGCGCCGGCAGCGTCTGTCAGCGCCCCTAACACCACGACGACGATCCTTGACGTCACACCCCAGGGCAACGGCGCGTTCAGTTTCACGTACACGATTGCCAACAATGATGCCGACGAGAACCCCTACAACTTCAACGTCGGGGGCACGGCAACGCTGGTAGTGGCTCCTGAAATCGACGTGCAGCGCCCGGCCACGTTCAGCATCAGTTCGGGCGGCACCGATAACGTCGGCTCGCTGGGCGTGGGCGTCAATGTGACGTTCAATTACACCATTGCCAACATCGGCAACGCCACCTTGAACCTCAGCGGCTCGCCCCGCGTCAACATCACTTCTTCCTCCAACTGCACGGCCACGATCACGGTTCAACCCCCGGCCACGGTCGCGGCATCTTCCAGCGTGACGTTTACGCTGCAACTCAATGCGGCTTCGGCGGCAGCGTGCCTGGCGACGCTTTCCATAGCCAACGATGACAGCAATGAGAACCCCTACATCGTCAACGTGCTGGGGACGGGCGTCGTCGCGCAACCTGAGATTGACGTCCGTGACCCGGTCAACCAGTCGATCACCAGCGGCACCACCGAGGCCGTGGGCAGTTTCTTTATCGGCACGCCGAACACACGCAGCTACACCATTCACAATCTCGGTTCGGCCGTGCTCAACCTGACGGGCAGCCCGGCCGTCCAAGTGTCAACCCAATCCAACTGCACGGCCAGTGTTTCAGCGCAGCCGGGCAGCACTTCGGTCGCTGCCGGCAACAACACTTCGTTTACGGTGCAATTCAGCGTTTCCGCGGCTGGTGCGTTCAGCTTCGACTTGAGCATTGCCAACAACGACGCCAACGAGAATCCTTACACGTTCACCGTCAGCGGCAGCGGAAGCGTTGCTCCCGCCCCGGAGATGGACGTGCAGCGCCCCACCGGCACAGGCATTTCCAACGGAGGCACAGACACCGTAAGCGGTGCCATTTCCGGTCAAGTCATGGTTTTGACCTACACCATCGAGAATCAGGGCAATGCCCTGCTGAACCTGCCGGGCTCGCCCATAGTCGCGCTTTCGTCGCTCTCGAATTGCTCGGCCAACGTCACGACACAGCCGCCCGCAAGTGTGGCCGCCAGCGGCAGCGTCACGTTCGCGGTGACCGTGACGCCATCGGCCACGGGCTCATTTGGCTTCACCATTTCGATTGCCAATGACGACAGCAACGAGAATCCCTACGTGGTGAATGCAACTGGCACGGCAGCAGCGCCACCGCCGCAGGAAATCGACGTCCAGCGCCCCGCCGGCGTCAGCATTGCCAGCGGTGGCGGAGATGCGCTGGGCACGTTTGCCGTAGCCACCGGCACGCCCGTGATTTACACCATCGAGAACCAAGGCGGTGTGGCGCTGTCCATCACCAGTGCATCCACAAGCGCCGTCTCCAATTGCTCCGCAGTCATCACCACGCCGCCCGCCGGCACTGTGGCGGGCGGAACCACCACAACACTGACCGTCACCGTGACTGTCGCGGCTACGGGCGCGTTCTCATTCACGCTTTCGATTGGCAGCAACGACGCCAACGAAAACCCTTACACGGTGCTCGTATCCGGAAGCGGCGGCGCGGGCGCTCCGGAGATTGACGTGCAGCGCCCGCAGGGCACTTCGATTCCGGCGGGCGGAAACGACGCCATCGGCGCCACGCCCATCACCCTGTCGCAGTTGCTGAACTACACGGTGGCCAACATCGGCACCGACGTCCTCACCATCAGCGGCGCCACGATCCTTTCGCAGACCAACTGCACGGCCAGCATTGCTTCGCCGCCAAGCGCCACGGTGGCGCCGGTTTCAGGCATGACCAGTTGCGGCATCTCGTTCAGCGTGACTGCCGCAGGTGCGTTCAGCTTCAGCTTCAGGATCAACAACAACGATGCCAACGAGGCGCTCTACACCATTACAGTTCAGGGAACAGGCGTGCTGGCACCGGAGATTGACATCCAGCGCACAGTGGCGATTCCCAGCGGAGGAGCCGACAACGTGACCGGCGCCGAGCAGGGCGTCGCCATGGTGCTGACCTATACCATTGAGAATTTGGGCTCATCGGTGCTCACACTCGGGCCGGCACCCGTAGTGAATTTCCTCGGGCCAACGAATTGCGGTGTGACGGTCTCGCAGCCTGCGGTAACAACGCTGGCCCCGGGCAACACGACCACATTCACCGTTACTGTGACGCCCACCTCGGCCGGCGGGTTCTCCGTGACGATCAACGTCATCAATGATGATGCCGATGAAGCGCCCTATTCGTTCTTGATTAACGGAACCGCCGCCGCGTCCGGAAACGGAGGGGGCGATGAAGGCGACGATGAGGGTTGCACCACGGGCGAAAATTCACGCTGGGCGGTTGCCCTGCCGCTCTTGGCGGTCCTGCTGTTGCTGCGTCGGCGCCGGATCAGCGCGGCTTGAGTGATGCGGCGATCTCGTGCAGGGCTTGGTGGGTGAAGTGGCGGCTGATGACCAGCGTTGCCGTTCCGTGGCGCTGGATGTGGATGACTTGCTTGGCTTCGCGGCCGACGAATTCTGTAAGCCACGGGAAGCCGCCTTCGGCCTGCAAGAGCGTCAACTCGGTGTCGTCGTCTGTGTAGATCAGGCGCACCAAAGTGAAGCCGAGCCCCGTCTTTTCCGGCTCAAACACGCGCGCGGCTTTGAGGTAGTAGCCCTCGGGCAGTTTCTCAGGCGTGAGGATGTCGAAGTCGGTTTTGATGGCCGCAAGTCTCTCGGCTTCGCCCGATGCGGGTTTGATCAGCGCCCCCTCGCCAAATGTGGTGTCGGATTCGCTCGCGAGCGAGGCTTTGATCTCGTCGCCCAGCCAGTCTTCGGGTGGCTTGGCGTCGGCCTTGTTCTGCGGGTAGCTGGCATGAAGCGCGCCAAAGCCCGCCACAAGAGCCAGGCACACGCACAGGCTTACAACAACTGCGACCATACTCTTGAACGTGGTGCGCAGAGCGCGCATCTGTCGCGCCGCCGAGGGTGCGGGCGCGGCTTTCAACAGGCGCGCGCCCAGCTCGCTTTGACGCGCGTTTGGCCCGAAGGTCTCCATGCACAGGTTCAGGCGCTGGCCGCGCGAAAACTGCGCGAGTTCGCGCGCAAGATCGTCACTGTCGCGCGACGGGCGGTTTTCGGCGCGCACGAGTCTTTCGGCAATCTCGAAAGCCGCGCTTTCGCGAGCGGTCTCGTTCAGCGAAGGCCAGCGTTGACGCAATTCGCGGCAGACGGCGGCAAAGAGGTCTTCTGACCACGAAGCGTCAAGCGTGGCAAAACGCAGGTAGCCCATGAGCCTGCGCTCGATGCTGCGGATGAACGTGGCAAAATCCTGTGCCATGGCGCCAGCTTAGCAGCGTCAGCCGAGCATGTTGCCAAGCCAGTTGCCGACAAAGCCGACAAGCAAAACGCAAAGGCCGCCCAGCGCAATCACGAGGAAAAGGACGAAGGCGGCCACAGGCGCACTTCGCGAAGCAGCATTTTGAGTGACAGACATGACATCCCCCAAGCACGGCGCGCAGTTCAAGCATACCCCATAAATGCGCCTGACGCGGATCAATCTCGTGCATATGCGGATGTCAAGCGTGGCTCGTCTCGCCGGGGGCCGCGTAGGCCTTCTCTGTCAGCACACCGTCCTCCATCTCGAGGATGCGGTCAACGAGGTCCAGGGTGCGGTGGTCGTGGGTTACCACCAGCACAGCCGCGCCTTGCGCATGCGCGGCCTCGCGGAAAAGCTCCATGACCTGGCGCCCGCGGTGGCTGTCCAGCGATGCGGTGGGCTCGTCGGCCAGCACGATGGCGGGCTTGTGAATCAGTGCGCGGGCAATGGCCACGCGTTGCGCCTCACCTCCGGAAAGCCGCGAGGGCAACGCGTGGAGTCGCTTGCCCAGCCCCAGGCTCTCCAGAATCGTTCTGGCGCGCGTACGGGATTGCGCGGGCGGCACGTCATCCAGTTCCAGCGCCAGCCGCACGTTCTCTTCTGCATTGAGAAAGGGGATCAGATTGGAACGCTGGAAGACAAAACCAATCTGCTGCCGGCGCTGCTGGTCGAGATTTGCGACGGCGCGGCCATTCTCAATGACCTGTGTTGGGCCGATGCGCAGCGAGCCGGTCGTTGGCGGATTAATGAGCCCGAGGATCGTCAAGAGCGTGGATTTGCCCGATCCTGACGGGCCAAGAATAGCCACGACCTCTCCGGCGCGCGCCGTGAAAGACTTGGGCTTCAGCGCTTCAACGCGCAAAGGGCCCTCTCCGTAGACCTTCGAGAGAGATTCCGCGCTCAAGACGATGTTGGTTTGGGTTGGCGTCACGATGCGAGCACCTGGTTGGGATCAGCAGAGAGTGCCTTGCGCAGTCCCACAACGCCCGCAGCCACAGAGATGCCGGCAACGACCAAAGCCAGCGCCAGCCGGTCAGCGTCGCCAACAAGCACGCGCCTTGGAAAGAGGTCAAACATGAACTCCCCAATCAGCAGCGCGACAACGAACGACAACAAGCCCAGCAGCAACGCCTCTTCGATGATCAGGCGCAGAATCACAATGCGCCTGGCGCCCAGCAGTTTGAGCAGGGCCAGTGAATGCATTTTGTCCAGCGTCATGGTGTAAACGATCAGGCCCATCACGATGGCCGAGATGATGACCAGCAGCGAACGAAACAGCCCGATCTGCCTGCGGGCGCGGTCAATCACGCCGCGCACGAGCAGGGCGCGCTGTTCATCGGTCGTGTAAACGGTGATGTCCGGCCAGTGGGAGAGGCGCTCGCGCACGGATTCAACGTCCTGGCCCGGCTCCAGATCCAGCAGCACCGCGCTGACAGGCGGAGGTGCGAGCGCCGGCAACTGCGACTGCGCGGCCCGCTCCAGGCTTGCGGGGTCGCGGCCAAATGAGCTGCGTTTCACGCGCCCGATGCGCGCCTCGGTTTCAATGCGCATGGCTTCATTGGCCAGGTCGTTCTGGATTTTGAGCGCGTCGGCGATGCTGACAAACAGCATGGGGTCGCCGCTCGAGCTCACCATGCCGCGCGTCACGCCCACCACGCTGTAGGCATCGCGCCCGATCTTGAACTGCGAGCCCAGGGGCAGGTTCAGCGATGCATCTGCCACCAGTTCATAGTGCGGCGCGCGCAGCGCGCGACCCTGCGCCAGCGGAAGCATGTCACCGTGATCGTCCGGCCATGAGAGCCCCGCGGCCATGAAACGCCGCGTCACGCCCTCCGGCGTGGTCTGCTGCACATTGAACGCGACATAGCTTCGCGTCCGGGCCACGCCGGGAATGGCGCGTAGGCGCTCCGCCAGGCGTTGCGGCACGCGCGAACTTTCGGCGAAAGGGCCCTGCGAGTCGCGCTGCACAACCCAGAGATCTGCACCAAGCGAATCGGGAACCACCGTGGCATCAACGACCATGCCGTTGTAGATACCGGTCATGGCCAGCACGACGGAAAGCAGCATCCCCAGACCCACGGCCGTGAGAACAAAGCGGCCGAGGTCATGCCGGATATCCCTGACCGCCAGATCCATCATGGCTGTGGTTCCTGCAAGCTCACGCGCGCGCCATCCGTCAAAGCCGCGCCTGGTGCGGGGCGCAACACGCGCTCGCCGTCCTTCAGTCCTTCCTTGATTTCGATGCGCTCGCGGCTTTGCAAGCCGGTTTTCACTTCGCGACGGTTCGCGCGCCCGCCCTCGTTGACCCAGACTGACGAAACCTTGCCGCGCGTGAGCACAAACGAGGCCGGCACAAAGAAGACTTCTTTCGCAGTCTGGCCAAAAATCGATGCGTCGGCGCGCTGGCCGGTGGCGAGTGTCGCCAGCGCGTTCTTGATCGCGAGGTCCACCACCAGTTCGCGTGACTCTCGATCAACCTCCTGGCCGACGCGGGCCACCTCGGCATCAAGAGATACTGACGGGTCAGAACGAAGCACCACTTTGGCCGGTTGCCCGACCCTTAACTTCGACAAGAATGACTCATCAACCCAGACACTGGCCCACACAACCGACGAATCGCCAACGCGCAAGATCACCCCGCCCATGACGGCCACATCGCCCGGCTCCGCCAACCTCGCAATCACCACGCCATCCATGGGGCACACGAGCGTTCCCCGTGCAAGACGCGCGCGCGCAGCTTCCAGGTTTTTGAGCGCCGACCCGACGTGGCGCTCGCCTTCGCTCATTGCTGCTTCAGCGCGAGCAAGCTCCGCTATGGTTACGGCCAGGCGTTCCAGTGCCTGGTCCAGCGTATCCTGCGAGACCGAATGCGTGCGAAACGCCTCTTCCTGGCGTTTGGCGTGGGCCTTGGCGCCATCGCGCGAGGCCTGCGCGCGCGCAACATCGGCCTTCAAGCGTTGAACCGACGCCCGGGCAAGCTCGACGTTCTCGGCTGCCGCTGCTTCTTCGGCGCGATAGACATCGGTGTCAATGCGGGCCAGAATCTGCCCGGCCTTGACGCGATCGCCCTGCTTCACCTCAATAACCGTGATCCGCCCCGCCACTTCAAAACCCAGCGCGGCTACGCGCTCGTACTCAATCGAACCTACACCCGGAAACTCTTCGCGCACTTCGCCGCGTTCCAGGCTGTGCTCGACCGCTTGGACGGGTTTGAACACGAGAAACCACAGCACGGCGGCCAAAGCCAGCGTTGCTGCCACAGCCCAGAGCAAACCCTTACGCCAGTGCATGCGGCTCTCCGTTGATCACGCGCCATTCATATAACGCTATAGTAATATCCGTTCTTCCCGTGGTTTGCCATCACAATCTCGGCCGGAAAAAGCTGCCGGGCCGGCTTGTGCCGGCCCGGAGCATTGACAAAAGAGTCCGCATGTCTACTTCGCCCACAGTTCGAGCTGGGCTTTGCCGCCTCCGGGGAGGTTGCGGTACCAGAACTCGACTTTGCGGATGACGCGCTTGCCGCCGGGCAGGTCGATGATGCGCGAGCGCGTGTCCTCGCCGAAGTGGATGCGCGTGCCGGGCGACCACTTGTCGCCGTCGCCGAACGTCACCTCGATGTCGTAAACCTCGGCCTGGCTGTGCTCGCAGCGCAGCGCCATGCGCGTGAAGCGGCCTTCGCTGGCGGTGACCATGATGGTGTCGTGGTCGGGCTTGCCCTTGTGGTGGATCCAGCGCTCGCCCAGTTTCTCCCAGTCGCTCCAGCTTTCGACGCGTTCGTCGCGGCGGTCATCGCGACGTTCGTCGCGGCGATCTTCACGGCGTTCCTCGCCGCAACCGGCAAGGGCAAATAGCAGGCAGATGGAAAGCAATGCGGTGATTCTTGAAATCATGGAAGTCTCCCTGTGGCAGGGGCGACACAAGTGTCGCCCCCACGAGATAGCCAATTAAGAGTGAAAGAGCTTAGGCCTTCTTTCCGTACAGGTTGATCGTGGCCTTGCCCTTGAAACCCGCGATCTTGCTCTTGTACTTGAAGACGACCTTCTTGATCTTGCGGGCCTTGCCGGGCAGGTCGATTTCACGCGAGCGCGTGTCCTCGTCGAACTCGAGGCGCGTCTTCACGTCCTGCTCGTCGCCGTTGCCGAACGTGACCTGGATGTCCCACATCTCAAGGTTGCCTTCCTCAACTTCGATCTTGAACGAGGTGAATGCGCCCTCGCCCTCGCAGTTGATGGTGTCCTTGTCGGCGATGTAATCCACCTTGCGCGAGCCGAGGTGTTCCCAGCCGGGGAAGCGGTCCTTGGGTTCCTTGACGTGCGGCGTGGGCTCGCCGGAGCCCTGCTTGCCGTACACGCGGATCGTGGCCTTGCCTTCCTTGACGCGGCTCTTGTACCAGAAGGAAACCTTCTTGATGATGCGGGCCTCGCCGGGGAAATCCCAGTTCACCGAGCGCGAACCTTCCTTGAATTCGTGGCGGGTGTCGGGCGAATAGGGCTCGCCGTTGCCGAACTCGAACTTCACGTTCCACATTTCCACTTCGCCGTCTTCACAGGTGATCATCGCGCCCTTGAAGCGGCCCTCGTTGGCGCCAACTTCAATCGTGTCTTTGTCGGCAAGGAAATCGACCTTGCGCGTGCCGAGGTGTTCAAAGCCCTTGTACTGCAGGGGCTTGTCCGGGCCATCGTTGCCGCCGACGTTCTTGCCCCAGATTTCGACCGTGGCCTTGCCCTTGAAGCCCTTCACCTTCGACTTGTACTTGAACGTGATTTCCTTGATGACGCGGGCCTCGCCTTCAAGGTCAATCTTGCGCGAACGCGAGCCCTGCTCGAACTCCACACGCACGTTGGGCGATTGCTTGGTGCCGTCGCCGAACACGATGTCAATGTCGTGCATGACAAGGTCGCCATCATCAACGGCGATGTAGATGCTGCTGAAGCGGCCTTCCTTTGCGGTGATTTCGATGGTGTCTTTGTCGCCGCCGAAATCGACCTTCTTGCTGCCGATTTTTTCATAACCGGGGAACTTGTCGTTGTCGGCCAGCGCCGGCGTGGCCGGAGAGAGGGCGCAGATCAGCGCCAGTGCTGCCAGAAGCGTCAGTCCGAGATGCCTGTTCATATTCAGTCCTTTCAATGAGCGCCGCCTTAGTCGGCGCAATGTCAGTCAGTTGGCCCCTTCAAACTTAAGGAGGGATATAAACCCGACCCCGGTTCGGGGTTTCGGTAAATCTGACCTGGTGTTTGAATTGCCCCGGAACAGAACTTAGCCAGCCCGTACCTGTATTCAATGGCCGAATTAGGCACAATGACTGCCCCTGAGCCGCCCCAACGAGCGTCCATATAGATGAAGCGACTTGCGATCTTGCTCTGTCTCCTGACCCCGTGCGGCTGCGGTAAAGTTATCGGCTATTATCCCACCGAAGCCGAGCTTGACGCCATCCAGCGCGGAGAAGACCCACGCGCCAATGAATCCGGCACGCCGGCTCCCAAGCCCAAAGAAGGCGATCGGAAAAGGGACACCACCGGCGGCCTTGAAGGCAGCGGCAAAGAGCGCGGCCCCAACTCAAGCGGCGCGGGCGGTGCCGGCGATGAGGCGCGCGACGCCGGCCCCAGCAGCGCCGTGGTCTTGCGCTGGATCGACTGCAGCCTGCTGATCGTTGAAGGTGAAGGCAAACGCGAGCGCGTGCGCATGCCCGGCGCGAGCGTGCCGACCGATTTTGCCGAGGCTTCAGACGCTCTCAACAAGATGCGCGAAACCTACCCTAGCGGAACGAAGCTGTTGCTTGCCTACCCTCTGAAATCGCAGGATGGCAGGAGCACCGTCTATCGCAACAAAGACGGCGACCTGCTGGCGCAGATTACCAAAAAGCCCGATTAGCGCGCGGCTGCGAACCACATGTCGAGCAGATCCTGCGGCCACCAGCGTGAGGGCAAAATCCACGTGGCCTGCAATTGCGGGTGAACCACCAGCGGCACGAGATCGTGCACCAATTGCGGCACGGGCAGGTGCTTGCGGAACACCAGCACCGTCGTGTAGGTCACGGCCTTGCCCTTTGTGAGCGGGCGCGGGAGCGCCATGTTGAGCTGGATTTCGCGCTCTTCTCGCATCATGTCGGCAAAGAGCTGCATCTGCGGGTGCTCATGGCGCGCGCCCTTGAGCTCGCCCAGCGCCTCAGCCATCTGCGCCAGCTCGCCGGGGTGGTCATCAAATAACGCATCGCGCGAATAAATCAGCGCGGCCGGGTAATCAATTGTGCCCTGCAAATAGAGCTTGGGGTGGGCCTGAACGATCTGGCCCCAGACAATGGCGCCCTCGCGGAAAATGCGCATCTCATTGCGCCAGATTTCCTGGAGCGCGGGGCGGAAGTCCTTCTTCATCCAGTCCGGCTGCGGGACGCGGAACTCCTTGAGCTCGTCCTCGTCAAACTGGCGCGGAGGATCAATGAAGTTGCGACGGCATTCGTCGATGATGTGCTGATACACGGTTGTGCCCAGAGGGTTCACAGCGCACGCTAGCAACCCCTGACGCCACTTCCAGCGGTCAGCGGGCGCTGTCCATCCACTCGTCAATCAAACCCTGCGGCCACCAGGCGGAAGGCAGGATCGCGCTATGGCCTGTGTTGGGGTGCACGACAATGGGCACGATGGGTTCAAGTAGGTATGGCAAAGGCAAATGGCGCCTGAAAACGTAAATCGTTGTGTAAATGACGTCGCGGCCTTCCGTCAGGAACCGAGGAACGGGCAGTCGCGTCGGTGACTCCCATTCGTTTCCCAGGATGTCCGCAAAGCGCTGGAGTTCCGGATTCTTGGTGAAGCGACCCTTGGTTTCAAACAGTTGTCGTCCGAATCCATGGAGCAATCCGACGTTCTCGTCAAAAAACGGATCAGGCGAATGGAGCAGACAGGCTCCGCTGTCCTCTATCCCTTCGACCCAGCACGTCTTGTTGGCTTGCACGATAGCGCCCCATCGCACGTCGCCCTCTGCAAAAACCCAAGGCAAGCCCTGAAACAAAAAATGCATCTCATGTCGGCCATCCTGTGGGAGCCAACGAGGCGGAGGTACTTGCAGTAAGGCGACATCCTGACGGCTGAACTGCCGCCTGGGGGCGCCAAATGCAGTGCGGCAATGAGCCATGTACTCGCCGTACATTGTGATCTCCAGACCCGCAGGTTGTACGCGCACTGAAACGGCCGCATTGTGTAGCTGCATTCACTCTGTTGCGCCCGCCTTACGAAGAAATCTCTCCATCTCTGAACGCCCAAATGCCTTTGCTCGTGAGAGAGGAGTAACCTTGCCTTGAGCCTTGGCGTTTACGTTTGCACCAAGCTCAATCAAGACACGCGCAACTTCAACATTCTCTGTTGTTGCTACCTCATGAAGCAGCGTGTAATCGAAAGGCCCCTGTCGGAGTTCAACGTCTCTCGTGGTTTGCGCCAAAAGCATCTGTCGTACAGTTTCGGCATGACCTGCCGCGACGGCCGCATGAACGCAATTCGTGGGATTGCGCAACCACGGTAGCACGGCTATCCATGTGTGTATCTTCCCGCTCGAAGCGGCCCAATAGCCGATTTGGTCTGCAACAGATCGGCGTTCAACTTCAAATCGCATGTTCTTCAGTGCTTCAACTGCTGCGGGCAGGTCTCCCCCGATCGCCAATTGGAAAGCAGGATTGGTCGGCAGATTTGCATCCTCGTCTTCGAGCGATTCAATCAACTCACGAAAACTGTGAGCAGCGGGAAGCAGTGCTTCTTCCGACGCGCCCTCGCGGTAGCCTGCGATCTCGTGATCGAAGAAGTGAACACCACCGGCCGGCTGGTCCCCCCAGCACAGGAGAAGGAAGTTGCCGCCACCATCTTCGGCCACAGGCAACATATTTTCCGGCAGGAACTCGCGAGTGCTATGCCAGATACTCTCCAAGGAACCTTCCGCATAAAACCCCGGCCCACTGGCGCCAATGATTCCTCGCAGCGGAAAGAAGTTCACCACTGACTCAACGGTGAACTCGCCACACACGAACAAGCACCTATTGGGTGAACCCCCGTTTACAGTCAGAAGAAACTCACGGTAGTCGAGCGGGAGTGAATATCTGATTTCGCGTTCAAATGCTTCGAGGGCGTGGGCGTTGATCATCGGCCCGCACTCTGAAAACTCGATCCCTGCATATGATTTCGTCATTTGTCTATTGATCGCAAGTCCAACTAGCGACCCCCGTCGCTAGCCTTTGCAGCGACTTCCACGGCTTCGCTTATCGTCAACTCTTTGCCTAGGTCCGATGAGTGATAGGCGTGCAGCTCAAACTCGCTGGCGTCGTCCCCGATGTCGTGGGACCAGCTGATGAACTGGCCCCCGCCATCAAAAAAATAAACCGGCGGCCCGAAGTTGAGGGAGCCAGCATCCTTGCGGCCCTGTACAACGAATACTTCGCGCCCTTCGACGATTCGAAGCCAGACCATCTCCGGCGCCGGCATTCTCTTCTCGAACACTGCCATTGTCCGTACGTCGTCTGGTAGTCTGCTTGGGCTGTAGTAGCCCCAAAATGCAAACGGCGCCAAGACTGACGCAACGAGGCCAGCCAACAGTGCAAAACCAATTGTCGCGGGCACCAACTGGGATTTCGTGCGCTCATCCACGGCAATCACCCCGCCACCGGTATGCGCCCCGGGTCCGCTGCCATGCGCTCTTGGCGCAGCTTTTCATCCAGCCCCGGTGGATCTTCTCTCAGGTCGTAGAAGAAATTGCGGCGGCGGGGAGTGAATCCTGCGTCGCGCACCAGATCGCGGATTGTCAGCTCGTTCATGCGGAACGCGGCTCCGGCCAGCCTCACCACGTTCTCTTCGATCATGAGCGAGCCCATGTCGTTGCAGCCCGTTCGCAGGGCCACTTGGCCGACTTGCCCGCCCTGCGTGACCCAGCTTGATTGGCAATTATCGAAGTTATCCAAGAAGATGCGCGCAACGGCCTGCATGCGCAGATACTCGCGGCCGCCCGCCACGGGGATGTGCGCCATGCGGTTATCGACGTTCTGGAACGTCCAGCAGATGAAGGCCGTGAAGCCGCGCGTTTCGTCTTGCAAGTCGCGCAGGCGCTGCAGATGCTCGATGCGTTCAGCGAGCGTCTCGACGTGGCCAAACATCATGGTTGCGCTGCTGCGAATGCCCAATTTGTGGGCCTGGCGCATGGGCTCAAGCCAGGCATCGGCGCCGCCCTTTTTGGGGCAGATGATGGCGCGCACGCGATCATTGAGCACTTCGGCGCCGCCGCCGGGAATCGAATCAAGGCCGGCGGCTTTGAGTTCGCGCAGCACTTCGGGCACGGTCATGCGCCAGAACAGCGCGAAATGCTGGATCTCGCTGGGCGAAAACGCGTGGTTGTGCAGGCCCATGCTTTTGAACAACCCGAGCATGTCCTGGTAATACTTGAGCGGCAATTTGGGGTTGTGGCCGCCCTGCAACAGAATTTCCGTGCCGCCGAGATCAAGCGTCTCCTGCGCCTTGGCGCGCAGTGTTGACGTGTCAAGAGAATACGCCTCGCTGTCCAGCGGGTGGCGGTAGAATGAGCAAAAATCGCAATCCGTGATGCACACGTTGGTGTAATTCACGTTGCGCGAGATCACGTAGGTAACGACATCCGTGGCATGCTTGCGCATGCGCACGGCATGGGCCAAAGCGCCCAGTTCGTGGTCGCCCGCGTTTTCAAGCAGCCACAGCGCTTCCGCGCCGCTGATACGTGTGCCCGCGAGAACTTTGTCGGCAATGGCGTTGAGTTGGGCCTGTTGTGTGGATGCGATCATGGTTGTTCGTGCAGGTATGCTCCCCGCGGGGATTCTAGAAAGCTTGCGCAAAGCGCGGTAGCATGTCCGCCCTGATTCAACTCGTTCGTCGGGTAGTTGCCGCCACTGGGGAGCCGCCATGAGCACCGTCGCCGACGCCACCTTCCTCGACAAAGCCCTGACTGACCTTGAAACCGCGCGCCGCTGGTCGCCGCGCACGATCTCCAAACTCGAGGCCCTGATCAACTCCGCCGACCCCTGGGCGCTCTATCGCGTCAACCCGCTCACCTTCGCCAAAGAGCGCGGCATCGCCGAAGCCGAGGCCATTGACCTGTTCCTGCACGCCACGCATCTCGGGCTCTTTGCCATGGAGTGGCGCCTGATCTGCCCCGTGTGCAGCGACACCGTCTCAAGCTGCCGCAGCATGAGCGTGATCCAGAGCAAGTGCTTCTGCCAGCTCTGCCAGATGGGCGTTGAAGTGAAACTCGACGATTACATCTGCGTCAGTTTCAATTTGTCGCCGCGGGTGCGCGACCTGGTATGGCACCATCCCGAAAACCTGAGCGTGGACGACCTGCTCTTCCACTACCGCATTGACACCACCGCGCGCTTTGAGCCCTACGGCAAGATGTCCGATGTGATGCGCCAGTTCTCCAAGTTCGCCGACCATCTCAACGCCGGTGAATCGCGCACGATTGAAACCGAAGTGCCGCCGGGCTTTGCGGCCGTGGGCTTTGATATTGCCAACTATCGCGCCGTCATACTCTGCGCCGAGGGCGAGCCCGCAAAGCAAACCCAGGCCCTGAATGCCGCGATCGGGCGCGAGGGCTGGACGCTGTCTCCAGCAAAGATTGCTGCCGGCCCGTTGCGCGTCACTCTTGTAAATCGCACCGAGCAGCGCCTGCCCGTGGCGTTTTATGTGCGCCCCAACGACGGCGCTCCAACGCTGAAAATGGACCCCTTCCTCACCGGCAATCGCCTGCTGAGCAATCAGACGTTCCGCAACCTGTTCCGCGCCGAGACGCTGGCCACGGGCGAAGGCCTGGCCGTGCGCGACTTGACGCTGCTTTTCACCGACCTCAAGGGCAGCACGGAACTCTATGAGCGCGTGGGCGACATGGAGGCCTTTGCGCTGGTCCAGCAGCACTTCGAACACCTTCGCCGCGCCGTAGCCGCGCAGGAGGGTGCCGTGGTGAAAACCATCGGCGACGCCGTCATGGCCAGCTTCACGCGCCCCGACCAGGCCGTCAAAGCCGCGCTGGAAATGTGGCACGAGATCGAGCAATTCAACAAGAAGCGCGGCTCGCGCGATTTGATCCTCAAGATCGGCATTCATCGCGGGCAAAGCATCGCGGTTACGCTCAATGACCGGCTGGATTACTTCGGGCAGACGGTCAATCTGGCCGCGCGGGTGCAGAACCTGGCCAACGCCGATGAACTGTGCCTGACGCAGGAAGTTATGGAGGCGCAGGGCGTGCGCGACCTGCTCAAGGGCCTAACGGCCGGCGAGGAGTTCGCGCGGCTGAAGGGCATTGCCGAACAAGTGCGGGCCTATCGCGTGAGGTTGGGATAGCGTACCCCAACTGACAGGTTAGAAGGCCGCGCGTGACAACGGCGTGGCGTGATGCGCTGTAAGTCGGCGCAAGCTATCCACACATGCTTTCGCGTAGCTCTCGGGAGATGGGGTCTGACATGCGCACGTTCACCACATCGTTGGTCGTTCTTTTGCTCTTGCTGGTGCCTGCTGCTGCCCAGAAGGGCAAAGGCAAACCCGCGGCGGACAACGCCAAGGTTGCGCAACTCAAGCAAACTTTGGCGACGGAGCTGGCCGCGTTTGCCGATTGGTGCGTGAAGAACAAGTTTCCCGGCAGCGCGCTCAAGGCGGCACAGGAGGCCACCGGGCTTGATGCCGAGAACAAGAAAGCGGGCGACGTCGCGGCCAAGGCTGGCGGCGAGGACAGCACTGAGGAGGACGCGCTCAAGTCAATTGCAAAGAAGCGCGAAACAAGCGGCAAGAAGATCGGGCCCATGTATTGCGACTTGTTCCTGCAAGGTCCGGCCACGGCACGCAAGGAGTTCGACGTTTACATCGTGCGCGCTTTTGAATGGGACGCCGACAACACCGACAAATGGGTCGAGGCCAACTACAAGAAGGCTCACGGCGAGAAGAACTTCGCGCTCGTGGGCGCGATGCTCGCTGCCGCGCTGCCCTATCAAAAGGAAGACTCCAAGCTGGCCAAGGGCTACCCCGAGCGCGCCAGGATTCTGCGCGAGTGCGAGGCCAGGCAGGCTTCCGTAGCGCCGCTGCTGAAGAAGGCGCGCAACCACACGATGCAGTATTACCTCTCGGTCCCGAGCAATTGGAGCGCCGACAAGAAGTGGCCCATCCTCGTGGCCGTGGAAGGCGCGGGCTGCAGCTTCGCCGGCATGAACGGCGCCTATGGCGGAAAGAACAACACGACTTACGTCGTGATCACGCCATGCAGCTTCTCGAACACGAACTCGCTCGAAGGGCAGGAGGGCAAGTACCCCTACCCCAAAGAAGTACTCGAAGAATGGAACGGCAAGCGCATGGACTTTGACGACCCCGGCGTGCAGGCGGCCGTCAAAGACGCGCAGGAAGACTGGAATTGCGAAGAAAAGTTTTACGTCACTGGTTTCTCAGGCGGCGGCAACATCACCTGGCATTTCATTTTCACGCACCCGGAAATGCTCGCCGGCGCAGCTCCGGCCAGTGCCAACTTTTCGGGCCTGCGCGCGGAAGCAAGCCAGGCGCCCGAGCGCGAAACGCTGCCGATCAAGGTGCTGCAAGGCGAAGATGACCCCTACCGCAAGCCCGACAGCATCAGCCCGCTCGACAAGCAGTGGGAAATGGCCAAGGCGCAGCTCGAGGCCAATGGCTACAAGAACTGGAGCTACGAACTCGTGCCCAAGCAGGGCCACTCTGCCTGTCGCGACGAAGTGCTTAAGTTTTTCAACAGCCTCCGCCCAAGCAACGCCACGCCGGAAAAGAAAAAGTAGCACGAGCCTCCCGGCCCGTGACGAGGCAAGTGACACGGGCCGGGAGGCCCGTGCTACTTGCGTAATTCCGCGGCAAGCCGCACGCTGTTGATGGCTACGCTTAGGTCGCTCAGCACCATGGCGAGTGCTGCGAAGCTGGGCGGCAAGAACACGCCGGCCCAGACCATGGCCCCTGCTGCGAGCGGGATGCCGATGGCGTTATACACGAGGCTCAAAAACAGATTCTGGCGGATGCCGCGCAGGGTGCGTTTTCCCATGTCGCGCGCCAGTAACAGATCGTTGATCTGGCCGCGCATGAGCACGAGGTCGCCCGTTTCCTTGGCCACGTCGCTGCCGCTGCCGATAGCCACGCCGATGTCAGCCTTGGCCAGCGCAGGTGCGTCGTTGATGCCGTCGCCAACAAAGGCGATCACTTGGCCCGGCGCGCGCGCATTTTCAATCCATTCCAGTTTGCCCTTGGGCGAAACGCCGCCGATGACTTCATCAACGCCCACCTGCGCGCCCACGCGGCGCGCAGCCAGTTCGTGATCGCCGCTGAGCAGCACCGTGCGTGCGCCGCTTTGGCGCAGCGCCTCGATCACGCCCTTGGCCTCCGGCCGAATCTGGTCCTGGAACGCCACCAGCCCAAGCACGGCGCCGTTGAGCGCCAGCAAACTCACGCTCTTGCCCTTCTCGCGCAACTCACTTGCCGTGCGCTCGATGTCGGGAGGCAGCGCGATTTCCTGCTCGGCCAGGAGCGCGGGCGTTCCGAAAACGACTTCGTCGTCGCCGCTCGTGGCCAGTACGCCTTTGCCCGCGAACTCGAAGGCCTTGGCGCCGTTTTGCGGCGTGATGCCCTTGGCCACAAGCCAGCGCGCCGCGGCCTGGCTGAAGGGATGGCGCGAACTGGCGGAGACTACGGCCAGCGCCCGCGTGAAATCCGTACCGTGCAAGCCTGTCTGCACCGTATCCGTCACCTCCGGCCTGCCCACCGTCAGCGTGCCGGTCTTGTCGAACACAAACACGTTGGCGCGCGCGATTTGCTCCAGGGCCGCGCCGTTTTTCACGAGAATGCCGCGGCGCAGAGCGGCCCCGCTGCCGATCATCACGGCGGCGGGCGTGGCGAGTCCCAGCGCGCAGGGGCAGGCAATCACGAGCACGGCCACGGCATGCGTGACGGCGCGAATGGCAGCGGGGGCATCCATGCCGCCCACGATCCACCACACCACGCCGCTGATCAGCGCAATCGCGACCACGGCAGGCACGAACACGTTGCTCACGCGATCGGCAAACCGTTGGATCGGCGCCTTGTTCTGCTGCGCTTCTTCCACCAAGCGCGTGATCTGCGCCAGCGCGGTGGTTCCACCCACGGCGGTCGCCTCGATCTCGAGCGTGCCGTTGGCGGCAATCGTGCCTGCGCGCACCGTATCGCCAATCTTGCGCGCCACGGGCACCGACTCGCCCGTGAGCAGCGATTCGTCAATGTCGCTCTCGCCGGCAACGACGCGGCCATCAACGGGGATGCGACCGCCCGCGTTCACCAGCACGACGTCGCCTAGCTTCACTTCGCCTGCGGCAATTTCGCGACCGTCGCGCAGGCGCGCCGTTTGGGGCGCAAGCTGCAGCAGCGAGCGCAGCGCGCCCAGCGCCTTGCCGCGCGCGCGTGCTTCTACGTAGCGCCCCAGACGGATGAACACGACCAGAAGCGTTGCCGCTTCGTGAAACACGGTGCGATCGAGCCCCTGCGGCAGTGGCCAATTGAGCAGCGTGACTAAAAAGCCGAATATCAATCCCGCCGCCATGCCGATGCTGACCAGCACGTTCATGCCCAGGTTGCGCGAGCGAATATCGGCCAGCGCGCCGCGATAAAACGCCGCCCCCACCGTGGCCTGAAGCACCAGCGCCAGGCCCAGCGTCACCCATTCCCAGGCCACGCTGTGAACATGCACAAAGTGCGCCACCACCACTGGCAGCGATAGCAAAGCGCCCAGCGTGAACATGAGCAATTCGCGGCGCGCGGCTTTGTCTTGCTCGGCTGCGGGATCTCGTTTGGCGGCCTGCTCATCGGTGACCAACCTGTAGCCCGCGCGCGAAACAGCGTCGGCGATGGCGATCGCCGGCGGCAACTGCTCGCGATATTGCACCCGCACGCCGCCCGTCGCGAAGTTAGCCTCTGCGCCCTGCACGCCGTCGAGCGACTTCAACTGCTTCTCGACCGTCTGCGCGCAGTGGGCGCAGGTCATGCCTTCAACTTTGAGAGTGGCCGTGGGCATGGTTTCAGACTAACTCCGTATTCAACTACAGGTTCCAGCACCCTCGCCCGTATCAGGGCCGGCGGTTTGCGCCTTGGCAGGGGCTTGCTAGGCTGCGCTCATAGCCGCGCCCGGAGACCTCATGCTTCGCCACTTACCGTTAACGTTCCTTGCCGCCGCCTTCGTCCTTGCTTCTTGTTCGCCCAGTTCGCCTGCACCCGCGCCCAAGGCCGCTCGGGAGCAGGCTGCGGATCGTGGCAACCTCGAAGGTGTGGTCGTTGACGGCACGAACAACAACGGCGAGGCCGCCAAGGCCGCGGCGAAGGCCGAGAAGGTCGCCACACTCAAGAAACTGCTTGAAAGGCTCGCCAAAGCTGAGCGCCTGAACGATGCCTTTGCCATCGCCGAAGAAATCGAGGACCTCGGCAAAGATATCAAGGATGAACTCATCGCCGGCCTGAAGGAAATGCCCGCGACGGCGCGCATCGCCGGCCTGCGCGCGCTTTACACCTGCACGGGCTACGACGAATCCGTGCAGGGCCTGTTGGCGCTGGTGGTGGCCGAAGGCGACAACGCCATTCGTATTTCCGCCGCCGAAGTGCTTGGCACCGTTGCCAGCGAGCGCCACGCCAAACTGTTGACCGAGGCGATCAACAAGCAGGTTTTCGAACCCGACGTGCGTGTGCAGCTTGCGCTGGCGCTCTGGAATTCGTCGCGCGACATCGAGGCCAAGAAAGTTCTGCGCGGCATGCTGACCTCTGACAATGAATCGTTCCGCATAGCCGCGGCTCTGGCATTGGGCGAAACGCAGGATTTCACGGACGCCAAGCCCATCCTTGAAATGCTGGCCGAAGAACCCAGCGTGCGCGGGCGCGTGGCTCGCCGCATGCTCGAATGGGAAAAGGAAATCAAGCGCCTCGAAGCTGTGCTTCAGGGCAACGTGCCCGGCGAAAAGAAGCCTGAAAAAATCGACACCAAGCTGCTCGAAACCGTACAGGGCATGATCCAGGAACGTTACATTTATCCTGATCACGTCAGCGGCCGCAAACTGCTCTATGCAGCGGCATCAGGCATGCTCGATGGCTTTGATCCCTACACCTGCCTGCTCGAGGACAACCAGTTGCGCGACGCGGCCGAGATTCGCCGCTTTGCCGTGCCCACGCTCGGTATCACGCTGGGCAAGGTGCGCATCCGCGCCACGCGCCGTGAGCGCGTGACCGTAGTGCTCAGCGTCATGCCCGGCAGCCCGGCCGACAAAGCCGGCATCCGCCCGCTCGATCGCGTGTTCCGCGTGGTCAAGGACGTCACGCCCGAGCGCGTCAACCAGTTGCGCATCTCTGACCGCGACCTGCCCTTCGAAGAAAAGACGCTGCAATCGCTGCCCCTCGATGAAGCGATTTCACGCTTCAAGGGCGCCGTGGGCCAGTCGTGCGCGCTGCAATTCCGCCGCGATGAATGGCTGCTCTCGCGCTGGGTTTACCTGGTGCACAACGCCCCCATCGAAGATCCCGTGCTCTATGAATCGCTGCCCGGCGGCTTTGGCATGATCCACGTGCACGATCTCAGCGCCGCCGCGCCCGCCAAAATCAGCGAGGCCATGGCCGCGTTCAAGAAAGCCGGCGCCAAGGGCATCATGCTTGACCTGCGCGGCGCCGCCGGCGGCAGCGTGGAGGCCGCTACGCTGGTCGCGGGCTTCTTCCTCAAGAAGGGATCGCTCGTTGCCTACAGCATTGGCCGCAGCGAACAGCTTGCCAAAAAGACCGATTACAAGACCACCGATGAACCCCTCGACGCGGCTACTCCCCTGCTTGTTATCACGGATAGCGGCACAGCGGACGCCGCCGAGGTGCTGGCCGGCGCGCTCAAGGAACACGGGCGCGCGAAGACGGTGGGCGCCAAAACGTTTGGACGCGCGCTGGTGCAGGAGTTGATCCCGCTCAACGCCGCCGAGCCGGAAAGCGACCAGCGCAAACTGGGGCTGCTGCTGACGGTGGCGCGCTTCCACACGCCCGTGGCGCAGTACGCACTGTTTGACACCGGCGTCGATGTGGACCTGGCCCTTACCGACGCGGATTTTGAAAGCTGGGTCTACGACGAACTCGAGGGTGCGCAGAAAACCGAGGCCTGGAAAAAATACATGGACGGCCTGATGGGCGCGTTGGGCGAGGAGAAGGCCGTGGCGCTGGCGCTGACCGACGAGCGCAAGCCCGAGAACTATGCCGGCTTTGATGCGCTGCACAAAGAGCTCAAACTGCACGTCGAGCGCGAAGCCCTGCGCTTTGCCGTGCGCGCTGAATTGCGCGAGCGCCTGCGCCAGGCGGGCAAGCTTGCCAATCTCGTGGACTTGCAGGAAGACCGCGTATTCACCGGCGCACTGAAGGAACTCGCTAAATCGGCCGGCGTGGATTTGAGCAAAATCCCCGATTACGCCGTGCTCAAGAACTAGAGCAGGCACGGCGCTTTTTCGCGCAAGCACTTATGAAAAGGCTTGACGTGACAGTCTTTTGACAATATTCTCTTCCCATGTCTGAATGGTCATAAATCGCGAAGGGGAAAACGTGAAAAACTCGATAATTCTCATCATTATCTTCTCGAGTTGCGCTAATGCTTTGCTTGCCAATTTGGTTTCTGCGCAGGGTTCTGGATTTTTCGATACATCTAGTTATCAGAGTTACACTGACGCAGGGAGCCCACCTTGCCCTCCTGTCCCGGCCGATCAAGACTATTGGTCCGGATCTTCAGCTATTATTCATTGCACGAATTCGGGCAGCAGTTGGCGATTTGAAATCGAATTCGATAACACAGCTAATCCACGAACATGTGCAGTCCGCTACCAAACAGGCGGCGTTCTCGTCGGTTGGACTACGCAAGACTCTGTGAATAGCGCGCAAGGCGCATTATCGTTTGTATTTCATAGCTACAGATTCTACTTCGGCGTTTCCACTGCTGAAACCTTCGATGGCTCCCAGCAAGAGGGCGGGTATCCTTGTGTAGCATTGGGCTTCGACGGGGGTGACACTCTTATCGGGACGTCCGGCGCAGATTTCTTGTTCGGCGGCGAAGGCGAGGACACCATTTATGGTGGCGATGGCCGCGATGAGCTCTGGGGCGGCCCAAGTGCGGATGATTTATACGGAGAAGGTGATTTTGACATGCTCTACATGGGCGACGGCGGAGGGGAGGCCTATGGAGGCACCGGCGGCGATATCATTATGGGAGGCAATGCCGAAGACACTCTCTGCGGCTACTTGGCCGCGGCCGATGAGCCCGACGTCCTTGGAGGCGAAGCTGATGATGATGTAATTGTATCTGTTGGTGGTGGAGATTCAGTCTGGGGAGGTCCCGGCGAAGATCAACTATGGATATTCTCGTCGGTGGCTTCAATTTCCGTCCACGGGGGCGGCGGGGCTGACAAAATTTTCCTGTGGGAGAACTTTGGCTCAGTTTGGGGGGACTACGAAACTGCAAGCGGAGATGACGAAGCAGCCGACTTGGTTTACGTATGGGGAAGCCACTCGAACGGCCTCGGTTACGACATCACACTTGGCGGCGGCAATGACATCGTTTTCAACGGAAGCGCCAACGCAGATACGATGCTGGGCAACGGTGGCGACGACACAATGAATGGTGGGTCGGGGACAGACGTGCTGAAGGGACATGTGGGCGAAGACAAAATTTGGGCCAATGATGGTGGCACGAAATCCGACGCTCCGGAGGGTGGTTACAACTACGCCTACGAAACAGTCGAAGGTGGAGATAATAATGACCAGCTATGGGGTGGACAAGGTTGTGACGATATCACTGGAGGATCCGGCGACGATAGGATGGCTGGAGATGATGGAACCGACTCATCTGGGGACGACGACAAGATTGAAGGCGGTGACAACAACGACGTAATCTGGGGCGAGAATGGAAAAGACGTTCTGATCGGAGACGAAGGCGCGGACAAGATATCAGGAGGAAGTGGCCCGGATTGCTTGTGGAGCTACAACGGCGACGACATTCTGGTCGATCGCAGCGACGGTGAGATTGATGAACTAAAAGGCGGGAAAGGAAACGATACCTTGGATTCCTACAATGGCCCCCAGACCGGACCAGACGGGATGACCATTGACCTAATTTTGGGCGACAATGAAATGGCGAATCCGCAAGGAGAAGCTATTGCAAATTCGGACATTTTCTACGCCGACGACAGGGACAACAACGACTATGATTCGCAGTTCGACGGGTCGACCGCTTGGCACGCGACCAGTGACAGTGGTATTGATCCACATACTTGGTAATAGAATTATGTCGAATTATAATATTAGATTGATCGTCCCAATCTGTGTCGGTTTGATTTGCTGCGCTTTCATTCTGGGACTTACCTGGTGGAAAACTTCGCGGAGCTCCCGCCGTGAAATCGTTCATTCTCAAGAGACAGTGTGCAATAGCAGTTCGGAGGCCAGCACCGACAATTCGGAACACAAGACGCACGGGGGCGATAAAAGTCGCGCAAACAGTAACCTGAGTTCACCGGTCGGTAGTTCTCGACAAGGCACGTCGTCGGGCGAGAAGTCCGTCGAGAAAGACAGACCGTCTGGGCGGACCGAAGGGATTCGCTGGCACCCCGTCGGATTAAATTGGGTACCGATTGAAAGCTACCCAAAACCGGATAATGCACCTGAGGCAACGGAACCCTGGAGGACACCCAAGGGCGAGGCAAGTTGGCTCGACGAGTGGCCGCCGAATAGCCTTGGCATTGAGGTTTCCTTGCGCGATGCGCTCACTGGCAATATCCTCTCGAATGAAGTCCCTAAGCCATCATCTCGGATCGACGTAATTGACAGCAATGGGAAGTTGCGGGTTTCCGGGAGAGAATATGGCCCCCATTGTCACTACGTTATCACCGCTCCATCGAATTTGAATTATCTTGTTCGCGCTCAGACCGACACACAGATCGGATACTGTGTGTTTGGATTCGGTAGTGGCGCGCTGGCGTTCGGCGGGGAAAATGTGGTAATGGGCTTGACGGTCTCCAGTCAGCGACGGTGCTTAGTGCGTTGTGTGATACTCATGGCTTCCGCCGCAGATCGGGCCGCTGGCGCCCAGATCAAGGTCACAGATCCGGGCGGCAAACCGCTTTCCGGAACATTGGCCTACCTCGGGCGCGCCATTCTGGGACAGGCAAACGAAGACGGAATCATTTCAATTCCAATCCCTGACTTTTCCAAAATTCCCGAGACGGCGGCATCCTCGTCAAACGGCGCCGGGTCACCGAAACAGCCGGAATTGCCGCATCCACTTCGGCAACTCTGGAATACCAAGAATGGCGCACTAGCAATTTCTTACCCTGGGAAGGTACCTCTATTTATCCCGATTGATAAGCTGCTACCGCACACCGTCAGGATTGTGCCCCTCCTCGCGGACGAACTTGTCGTGACGTTCAGCTTGAGGCTCCCTGCGGGAACTCCAATAAACGAACCCAAATCCTCGCGATATGGTCGCGTCACATCTAACGATTGGGGTCAATTTGACCGAAGTGTCCTCCCAGTTGGAGTAAAGTTGCGCGAGGTGCTCGATGCATCGCAATGGAAGACAGCTGCGTGGCCCTATGGAAAGAACAGCGTAGGATCTGGGTTGGGTCACCCGACTGGCAATAATACTACCGAATTGGAGGCTGTGATCGGGACACCCTTTGAGCGGTGGATGGATTATGACCGGTGGTACTCCAATCAATGGACACACGACGAAGCTTCGGGAGATTGGAAAGTGATAATCCCGCACAAAGGACGATTTATAATAACTATCAATGAGGAACGTCGTGAGATTTGGAGAAATACTACCAAGTACCTCGAATTCATGATGTATCCGGGTCTATTTTTAGACGCCACCGACCCAACTAGCCCCAAATTTGAACTGATTTACGCCCCCTGAGGACATTCGCATGGTGGATAGCCGCGCCTGCCCTGCCGGTGCGGGCTGGGGGGCATGTTCTGCACCGGCTTTCCAGGCAGGCGCGGCATGGTGACTGTCCCCAAAGGGGACTGTCCCCGTTTTTCATAGGACGGAAATGGCAGTGCCTTGCGATTGGGCAACGGGCTGGCGTAGGGAACGCGGCGCGGCTTGTTGCAGAGCGCAAAGGGGCGGATGTAGTCGGGGTCGATCATGGTTCTCTCCCGTCTGGTATGTCAGACTTTTCTGACATACATTCCGCAAACAAAGGGCATGGCCTCGCCATGCCCCTACTTGCCCTTGGGCAGCACCTTCGCGGCCATGCGCAGGGCCTTGCCCATGGGGCCCGCGCCTACAGCCAAGAACGCGTCGATCAGATCCTTGAACTCGTCCATGAACTTGGTGAAGCGGGCGATGCGCTCATGGGCCTGTTTGAGGTCCTTGGCGTCGGCGCTGCGCTTGGCATCGGCGACGTCGGCTGTGGTCTTGGCGTGGTCGCTGATTTCGTGCAACTGGTCGATCACGGGAACAACCTCGCGGCGGCGGCGCTCGCGGATGCAGGCGTGGAACCAAGTCCAGGGGTCCTGTTCGCTCTCGTAAAGCACACGGCGCTCGCCGGGACCGTGCACGCGTCGAATCGAATTCCAGGCCAGCAGGTCGCGAATGCTTGTGCTGCAATTGCCGTGGCTGATCTGCAGGCGCTCGGTAATCGTCTCCATGTCGAGCGGCTGCCGCGAAAGAAACAACAGCGCGTGGATGCGCCCCACGCTGCGGTTGACGCCCCAAAGCGCCGAAATATCGCCCCAGAGCGAAATGAAGCGGTCTTCAACTTCGGTCAGCGCGGTCGCGGGTTTGTCGGCCATGGTGCTCTCGCTTGGTTCGATCGTGGCCGGCATCTTAGCACTCCCGCGACGCATCAGTAATGTCAGTCTTTACTGACAATACCGTACATATCGCGTCTGTCAAATTCTTTCTGGCCTTTGCGCGCGCGAGAAACCCTTCTCCTGCTCTCGCGAACCCGTCACAGGAAAACACGTTAACCTGCTGTACATAGGGACACTGCCATGCGCCGATACGGTTTGCCGCTGCTCCTGCTGCTGACACTGGGTGTTGCCGCCGCCTGGCTTTGGAACCGCAACGGCGCGGCCCGCGTGTCTCGAAACGAAGCCGCCGCCGGGCCATCTGAAGCCCGCGAGCGCGTGCGCACCGCAAATGTTCCGCGCGAGACCAGAGTCCGTTGTTCCCCGCCCGAAAATGCGCAAGCAAAGCCGCAGCCCGATGCGCCCATAGCCGCGCCGGAAGCGGCAAAACCCGCTGAGTTCATAGACGATGATCCGGTCGTGGCTGTTCAGCCGCTGTGGGCAGCGGATCTGGGGCCGGCCATTGCGCGTAGTGGCGCGCGTGTGGAGTTTGAGCTGGTCGATGCCAAAGGTCAGGCGCTTGAGCCGGGCACGGAGCTTGGTTTCGAATTGTGGCGCAAGGTCGGCAAACACTCGTTGCGCGAGGGCGCGCGCCTGAACGCCACGCGAAGCGCCATCATCTGCGACGCTTTTGATCAAGGCGGACTGGAACCCGGCAGCTACGAGCTCACCGTTTCCTGCGGCCCCTATGGGCTTATGAAGCGTGAGTTTCGTGTTTCGCGCGGAGAAACGCGCAAAGAGCGCCTGGAAACGCCCAACTGGCGGCGAATCATTGCGCTGAGTTTCACCGACCAGGATGGCAAGCCGTTGCCCTATCTGCCGCTTCCGCCCCGCTACACCGCGCCGGGCATCAGCTACACGGTTCCCGAGCGCACTCCACCTCCAAGCAGCGTTCTGCGCTCACCGCCAGAACCGATGCGCACGGCAGTGGGCTTGGGAGGCAGCCGCAGTTCGACCAGCCGCACCGTGCGTCCTTCCAGCCCCACGGCGCTGCGCTTTCCGACCGACAACGGCAGGTGGTACGTGCGCGTGTTCGCAGGCGGCAAGGGCAGCATTCGCTTTGAACTGGATCAGGCACTGTTTGGCGCAACGCTCTTTCACGTTGACAGCGATTTCACCGAGCCGCACTGGGACAACTACGTCACGGCCTATGAAGTACCCGCCGATTTCGCAGCGCGCGTGGAACAGCGCGAACTCAAGGGCGCCGAAGACCCGGGCAAGCGCTCGCTGCTCGAACCCCCGCCGCCAGCTCGTGAGCCCGACATCTTCGACATTTCTCAACTGCCCGAAGGCTATCAGCGACTCATTGTTTCCGTGAATTCGCCCTGCGCCGTTACGCCCATCTTCTGGGTCGAGAACAACATCAGCCAGCCCAAGGACAAGAACCCGGGCCCGCGCAGTGTAAGCGGCAGCTACCACCAGCAACTGGGGCGCTGGTGGCTCGACCTCGCGCCCGACAGTGGCGTCGAACTTGAGTTCGCTTCGCCTCACCTGCTTCGCCCCGCAGGCAAGTCGCGCGAGACCATCCGCCTTGGTGACAGCCGCATCGTCGAAGTCGCCCGTTCAATCGAAGCCTCGCTTTTGCACATCACTTGCCCATCGCCAACGCTGGCCGCCATGGGCGCGCGGCTAGGCGCGGTCTGCAACGGCGTGGATAGCCCCGAAGGCTCTGCGCCCTGGCAGCCGGACGGCACGCTGCGTCTATTCGTTCAGCGCGGTGCAGAAAACCTCGAAGGATTGGGGCTCGCCACTTCGCTTAAATTGTTCAGCGGCTACGAGCGGCGCGCAACCAGCACGCTATTGGCGAGATTCACTGCCCAGCAGAAGCAGGAGTTGGCGCTTGGCGGCACGACCCTGGCCCCCACCGCCAACGGGCTGATCGTGCGTGCCGTCGGCCCAGGCCTGGAGGGTTTGCCGTGGGTTGAAGCCACGCTGCTGGAGTTCGACCACGATGTGGCCTCCAAGCGCCTGCGCAAACACTGGAAGGGCAGCGCGACCGAAATGGAGGAGTGTTATGGCCTGCTGGGCAAGCTCGCCGTGAAGGACGCCGAGCCCAACCATCCCGACGTGATTCGCCTCAATGAGTTGATGCAGAAAATCGACGATCCCGATTCACGTGAGTGGCTGCGACGCGAAGGCGCCTGGTACAACACCCACTCGCGCATCTACAGCAGCGACCACGGCTACCTCTGCCTCGATACCGCGCTCGAACCCAAGAAGCGCTACGTGCTCTATTTGTGGTCGAACTCGCGCGATGAACTCATGCCCGACAAGCGCATCGACTTCGTGGCGACCGAGGGCATCACCGACCTCGGCGCCGTGCTGTTGCCGGCGTTCAGCGAATAATCCAATTCATTTTGCGCGCGGCTTTGGCTTTGCTTGCATAGGGCCATGGGAACGACCCGTCGCTTCGTTTTCGCGCTATGCGCGCTTGCATGGTGCAGCCTCTCTGTAGCCGCGCGCCCGGCCATTCGCGACGCAATCAACGAGCCGGGCGAGGACTGGCAGGCCACATTCGGTCCCGAGCTACAGCGCGGCAACGCAAAGGCCGAGTTCGCCCTGAGAGACGCGAAGGGTCACGAGCTTGAGGTTGCCGAGTTGAGAGATCTCCAGCTTCATCGCAAGGCTGGAACGTGGTGGGAAATCGCAGAAGCTCGCTTTGTCGGCAGCAGTGTGCGCTGCGACGGGCTCGCCTCGCTGGGCCTGGATGCCGGCAGCTATGAACTTGAACTGGACCTTGGCGTGTACGGCAAGATCCAGCACGCCTTTGATCTCAAGCCCGGCGAGCAATTGAAGGGCGAACTCAAGACTGAGGTCTGGCGGCGCATCATCTGCCTTAAGTTTGTTGACGCCAAGGGAAACGCGCTGCAATGGCTGCCCCATGTCCCTACCTACGACGTTGTGCGGCCCGCGAACAATTTCTCGAAACGTGAGGTTCCGCCGCGCATCCTGCGTGACCCACCCAGCAACAGCAGCGGACGCGGCGGGGCGGGAGGCTTTGCCTACCGTCGCGCGCGCGGCGGCGGCAGCAAGATTCGCACGCCGCGCTATGACACCGATGACGGACGCTGGCATGTGCGCGTGTTCGCGGGTGCAAGCGGTAAGCTATTCTGCCCGCTCAGTGATGAATTGCTGGGCAAGGCTGAACTCTTGTTCGAAGAGGATTTCACACAGGCGCATTGGGACGAACACCCGGTCGAACTTGCGCCCACGGAAGCGTATGCGGAAGGCACGGAAAATCGCAAGTCACTCAATGCGAAGGACCCGGGTTCGCGTTCCCTGATCACGCGCGCGGTCAACCCTCCGGCTCCCAATCTCGACTACGCCGAGGAATCGACCATCGCCGAGGGCTGCTGGCGCGCCGTCATCAAGCTTGATGCTTCCGTTGAAGTCAATGCCAACTCCAGGGCATTGGACGGCGACTCATCGGTCACGGGTTCTTCCGTGTCGCGCTTGCAGCGAGATGGCAACACCTTCTGGTTCGACCTGCCCGATCGCTGCCGTGCTGAATTCGTATGGCAATCGCCGGTGGTCTTGTTTTCGCTCGGCAGTTCACACACTTTTGTGAGATCCGGCCGGGTGACGATCGTCGAGCACAAGTTTGACCTGATGCCCATCGAGATTGCCTGGCCCTGCGAAACCGCGAAGGCCTTGACCGTCTGCGTCAACGCCTGGTGTGACCGCGCCCAGAACACTTTTCCGGTGCGCCGCTGGGCCAAGGACAAGCCACTGACGCTGTACTTGGAGCGGGCATTCCTCAGGCAACCAACGGCACGCTCGCTTTCTCTTGCGCTTCAACATGGCACCGCCAACCGAATTCTCAGTACGGTTCTTTACGGGGCCGTCACACTTGACGAAGGCACCCTCAAGTCCGTACTAGACGGCAAAGCCACCGTGGAGGCAACTTGGAGCGGCCTGATCTGGCGCTCGGTCAACGCCAAAGGTGAGCCGCTGCCCTGGGTCGAAGCATCGCTCATCCCCTCCGGCGACGTCGAAAGCGCCATCCATGCGCGGCGCGCGTGGATGGGCGTGCGAAAGGCCCGCCTTGCAGAAAACGCCGCATATACACCCGATTTCGACGCCGAGCAGGACGACGTCAATACCGTGCTGAAGGACAGCTCAGCGATCGACTGGGTCGATCGAAAGGGTGCCTGGTACAACACGCACGCGAGGGCGCTTGCCGCGGGCGCGGGCTACAACGCTTTCAGCGACGCACTCAAAGAAGGCGAGCGCTACACGCTCTTCCTGTGGTCGAACTCACGCGACGAACTGAGGCCGGACAAGCGCATCGATTTCGTGGCCACCGAAGGCGTGACCGATCTAGGAGTGATTGTCTTGCCCTCGTATCGTTAGCGTTTGGATGTGGAGATTGACAATGGCCTTGCTTCGCACCGTTTTCGTTCTGATCTCAACCTTGCTGCTGGGCCAGTTCTTTCTGTTTCAAGGGCAGGCAGCCAAGGATCCCCTCAACGACGCGACTGCCGAGCACAAGCCGCAATACGGGAAGGACCTGCGGATCGGCGGCGGTCGCGCGGAGTTCATCCTTCAAGACGCAAAGGGCATTGAACTTGAGGCCGGCCAGCTTGAGTGGTGCAGGCTTTTGCGCAAGGTCGGCAGATTCACCGAAGAAGAGGCGTGCAGATTCGATGGTAGCCGCGTCATTTGCGATGGCTTGCCCGGGCGCGGGCTTGTCGGCGGCTCATACGAGCTGAGTCTGGGGCTGGGCGCATACGGAACACTGGTTCGTTCATTTGAGCTGACGCCTGGGCAGCAGGTTTCGCAGAAAGCGCAAACAGAAGTCTGGCGCCGCGTCATCTGCCTCAACCTGACGGATGCGGAGAAGAACCCGCTGCCTTGGATCCCGTTCCAGCCAAGATACTCGCGCAAGGAGCAGGCCAAGCCGGCGGCGGCAGCCGGCGCGCCCGCCCGCGTTTTGCGCGACCCTCCCGGCACGGAACCTGGAGGTAGCGGCGGCTTTGCCTATCGCCGCGCCCGTGGCGGCAGCCAGAGCATTCGATTCAACACCGATAGCGGAAAATACTACCTGCGCGTGTTCGCTGGAGTATCCGGCACCATCAGCATTACGCTCGACAGCAAGCTTTTTGATGATGAGAAGCTTGAGCTTGAGAGCACGTTTGTTGAGCCCTCGTGGGACAACCATGTTTGTTCGATCGCGATTGCAGAGGGTTATTCCGCAGCTGCGGCGAAGCGGCCCGTGCAGAACGAAGCAGACCCCGGCTTCAAATCGCTGTTGACCGCGCCCGTCAATCCTTTGCCGAATCTCAATGACGAAAAGTCCATCCCGAAAGACCACTGGCGCCTCGTCATGAAGCCGGATGTCGCCCTTGCGCTTGAACCCTCCGTGACCATTAAGCGGGGCGACGAAACCGTTCTCTCCCCGTTTCAATTGAAACTCGCCCACGCGGGCGCAGACCGCTGGCTTGATGTCGCGGACGACTGCACCGCCGCAGTGGCCTGGATTTCGCCACACGTGATCTCGCATCCGACCTCAATCCAGCAGGTCAAGCGGGACAAGCGCGTTGTTGTCGTCAAGCCGGCACTGAATCTGGTACCGGTGGAAATTGAATGGCCTTCAGAGACTGCCAAGGCATTGGGATCGGTTGTCCACGTTTCGCTGGGATACGCCGGAAACTCGCTTGCGGGCGCACCTCGCAGCCCTGACGCGCCGATCAAGGTGCACGTCGACAAGAACGCGCTGAACAGCCTGTCAGACGAGGACGAGATTTCGGCCACCCTATCGGCATCCTCGGCTCACATCGTCGGTGATTGCTGTGTTTACGGCTCTGCCGCGCTTTCCACGGACTTGCGCAAACAACTCGCAAGTGGCAAGGCCAGAGTCAAACTCAAGTGGAGCGGCGTTCTCTGGCGGGCAGTCGACGCTCAGGGACGTGCTGTGCCCTGGGTGGAGGCGACGTTGCTTCGCGCCGACGACGCGGCTACCGCCATCACGCTTCGCAAGCGTTGGCAGAACGTCAGGAAGGGGCGCGTTGCGAAGAATGCCGATTACAAGCCTGACTACGCTTCCGAAATGGCCGAGGTTCGCAAGATTACGTTGGAGAAGGCCGCGCTTGAGTTCCTCGATCGAACAGGCGCATGGTATGACACCGAAGCCAAGTGCAAGGCCGTGGGTTGTGGCTTCAGCTCTTGGGCCTGCGAATTGGAGGCAGGCAAGAAGTACGTCTTGTTCCTGTGGTCGAACTCGCGCGACGAACTGATGCCCGACAAGCGCATCGACTTCACGGCCACGCAGGGCCTGATGGATCTCGGGGCGATTGTGCTTCCTGCGCACAAGAACTAGAGCGGTTTGCGAACGAGGTCGAAAATAGCCTTGAGCTGCCTTAGTACTGCGGGCATTTGGTCCAAATAAATCATGTTTGGCCCGTCGCTCTTGGCCTTTTCGGGATCGGGGTGGGTTTCGGCGAACAGGCCGTCGACCCCCACTGCGACTGCCGCTTTCGCCAACACCGGTGCAAACTCTCTTTGGCCGCCGCTGGATTCGCCCTGGCCGCCCGGCATTTGCACGCTGTGCGTGGCGTCGAAAATCACCGGCACTTCAAACTTCTGCATGATGGGGATGCTGCGCATGTCACTCACAAGCGCGTTGTAGCCGAAGCTGGCGCCGCGCTCGGTCAGCATGACGCGGCCCTTGGCGCCGAACTCGTGCATTTTGGCCACGACGTTCTTCATGTCCCACGGGGCCAGAAACTGCCCCTTCTTCACGTTCACGACGCGGCTTTTCTTGATGGCGGCATCGGCGGCGGCGTCGAGCAAATCGGTCTGCCGGCAGAGGAACGCGGGAATCTGGAGCACGTCGCAGACCTCGGCCACGGGCGCGCATTGATTGCACTCATGCACGTCCGTCAGAACGGGCACGTTGAATTCGCGCTTGATGGCCTCCAGCTGCTTGAGGCCCGCCTCCATGCCGGGGCCGCGAAAACCTTTGTTGCTGGTGCGGTTGGCTTTGTCGAAGCTGGCTTTGAAGATGTAATCGATGCCGATGTCAGCGCAGGTTTTCTTCATGCGCTCGCACACACGGCGCGGCATGTCAGCGTCTTCCAGCACGCAGGGGCCGGCGATCAGGAAAAGGTGTTTGCCATCAAGGTTGTAGGGTCCGAGTTGCGTGGTCATTTTCCGCTCGTGGGCGAGGCGTCAAACTTGATGTAGTTGCCCTTGGCGTCGCGCGCGTCGTGGCCATTAACTTGCGCGAACGTTATCTGACCACTCAGCGGGAAACCCGCCGATTTCTCCGTGCGGCGCTCAATCAAGAGCGTGTCACTACCCTTCATATCCCACACTTCGATCAGGAATTCCTGGCCACGCTTCCAGTCGATCGCAACAGCGTTGTCGGGCCAGCGAACCACCAAAGGCTTCTCCTTGTTGCCGGCCTGCACAAGACGCTCGCCGTACTTGCCGGTGTCGTAAAGCGCTTCGCCCGCGCGCTTGCCTTCAGCATCCACACGGTAGATCTTCACTTGCAAGTCGAGGTTCTCGCCTTCTTTGAATTCGGCGTCAGAGAAGCGCAACTCCCCGATCTTCACGGAGTAGGTGCCCTCGCCATTGCCCACCGCTGCCGCCTGCTTGAATATCGAGGCCACCAAAGGGCCGATGTATGGCGTTTCAGGGCGCATCCAGCCAAGCACACCCACGCCCGCGACGCAGCCCAGCAGCGCTACCAGCAACAAGCCCGCCTTGGAGCCGCTCTTTTTTTTCTTGTCGTCGCCCATCGCCGGCTCCGGCTACTTCATCATGTTGCGGATGGAGGTCACGGCCGGCCCGATCACCGGCGTATTGGGCGCAGCCCAGCCCAGAATGCCGGCAGCCGCGACCACAAGTATCAACAGAACCAGCAGCTTGACCGGGCTTGAACCCTTCTTTTTCTGTTCCGCCATGACAGCCTCCCGAAAGTTTGGACGCGGCTATTGTAGCCGCGCCAGACGCAATGCGCGAATGACAAAGAGCAGGGGCGGCCAGGGCCGCCCCAAACTCACTCACTTTTTCCTGGCCGTTTTCTTGACTGCGGGCTTCTTGGCTGCGGCCTTCTTCGTGGCCTTTTCTTCGCCTTCAGGTTTCTTGCGTGCTGCCCGCTTGGGTGCAGCTTCGGGCTTTTTGCGTGGCGCGCGCTTCTTTGGCTCGGCGGCTGCGGTTTCGATCTGCGCGGCTTCCGCCTTGGTGCGGCGACCGGTGCGGCCCTTCTTCGCCGGAGCATCCGTGGCGGCTGCCGGCAAAGATTGCGTGACCGGGGCAGCGGACGAAACCTCCTGAGGTTCGGCCTGCGGCGTTGGCGCGCTGACGACTGGCGCCGGCGCTACGACTTCCTGCGGCTGGCTGACAGGTTGGCCAGGCATGATCGGCTGCCCTTGTTGACCGGGCTGACCTTGTGCAATCATCTGGCGGCGGCGTTCCTCACGCTCGCGCCTGCGGCGGCCGCCGCGACGGCCCCGACGCCGCTTGCCCTGGGAATTGTCCAGTGATTTGCCTGTTGCGGGGTCAAAGGGGCGGCCTGCACTTCCGTTTGCCTGGAGCGCGTGCGAAGACTGCGCGCCATCCGTCGGCTGCGACGCTTGAGGGCCCGCGGGTGCCGCGTCGATGGTTGGCTCGGGCGAAACCTGGGCGGGAGTGCCCCCTGCACCTTGGGATACAGCCGTGTTGTGCTGCGGTGCACCGTGGCGGTCACGACGTCGGCCGCGATCACGGCGGTCACGGAAGCGGTCGCGCTGCTGGCCGTTTCCGTTGGCAGGAGCGGGCGCGGGAGTACCGGCAGGCGCGGCCGGCAACTCCGGCATTTCAGCGCCAAAACTGGGAACGGCCTTTGCGTTTTCACTGCTGGTGCGAAGCATTTTGGCCTGGCGCTCAAGGTCGCGATCGCGCTGGCGCTTGCCGCCGCGGCGGCCGCCGCGACGATCGCTGAAGCGCACGTCGGGCTCGGGCTGTCCGGCCACGCCAAGGCTCGCGGGCGGCAAAGGCACGTTGACCTTGCTCTGGTGTTCGGCTTCCTTGACGAACTGGTTGATGCGCTGATCAAGGTCGTAAAGCACGCGCAGATCGCGATCGTTGACGTAGAAGATGCGCGCGTCGCCGAGCACGAGGTCGCGGGCGTATTCGAAGATGATGCGCTTGTCGTACTTCTCTTCGAGCTGATCCATGTCCTCGCGGAACTCGCTGTGCAGGTGAGAGAGAACATGCGGGTGCACCTGCACCATCAGCGATTTGACCCGCTCCTCGCTCAGCGCCAGCTTCATCTGGCGAATCAGTGTCAGGCACAGCGTTTCGGCCGAGCGAACGTGACCCGAGCCCGTGCACGTCGGGCAGGGCACATAGGTGTAGGCGCGAATCGAGGGGCGCACGCGCTGGCGCGTCATTTCCATCACGCCAAAGGGACTCATACGCGCAATCTTGGTGCGGGCGCGATCCTTGCGCAGTTCGCGCTTGAGCGCGTTTTCGATGTCGGCGCGGTGCGATGCGCCAAGCATGTCGATGAAATCGTTGCAGATGATGCCGCCAAGGTCGCGCAAGCGAAGCTGGCGCACGATCTCGGGAATCGCCTCAAGGTTGGTGCGATAGGCCGTCTGCTCGGCGTCGCCGGCGCTGGTGAACTTGCCGGAGTTGACGTCAATGGCGACGAGCGCCTCGGTTTGCTCAATGTAAAGATAGCCGCCTGATTTCAGGGGCACCTTCTTGTCGAAGATGTGGTCAATCTGCGTTTCGATGCCCTCGGCATAAAAGAGCGGGACTTCCTTCTCGTACAGCTTCACGCGCTCCTTGAAGCTGGGCATGGTGGTATCAAAGAACGCCAGCACGCGCTCGTAGGCCGATTTGTCGTCGATGATGATTTCGTCGGTATCAGCCGTGAAGTAGTCGCGCACGGCGCGAATCGCCGGGTCGGTGTCGGCGTAGATCAATGCGGGCGCGGGCGCTTCGTGAATGCGCTGCACGATGACATTCCAAAGGCGCAACAGGTAATTCAGATCGCGCGATAGTTCGTCAAAGGTGCGGCCAATGGCCGCCGTGCGGATCACCACGCCCATGCCCTCGGGCACGGGCAGCGAGTCGAGCATCTTGCGAAGGTTGTCGCGCTGGGAATCATCGTCGATCTTGCGCGAAACGCCGCCCTTGTTCGAATTCGGCATCAGCACCATGTAGCGGCCGGGCAGGCTCAGGTAGGTGCTCAAGCCCGGGCCCTTGCCTCCCTGGCTGGCCTTGGTGACCTGCACCATCACTTCCTGTCCGCGCTTGAGCAGGTTCTGGACTTTGGGAAGTGGGCCGCGCATGAAGCGTCGCGGGGGCGCACTCGTGCCGTCATCGCCGCCGGGATTGCCATCGCGATCGAAGCTTCCGTTGGCGTCCTTGGGCACCTCGTCGGCGGGCTTGGTTTCGCTTGCCGGCGAATCCTGGGGGGCGGGGACAGCATGGAACATGCCCGAACGCTTCTTCTTGGGCGGTGCCGGCAACTTGAAATCCGTGGCGGCGGGCGGCGCTTGAAACAGCGCCAGCGGGTCACGCTTCTTGCGATGCTGCTTCGGCTGCGGCACGAGGCCCAAATCCTCGTGCTCGCTCACCTTGCCGGGAACCACGTCGGGCTCGGGAGGCTGTTCTGCTTCCCGGGGCATATCAACGGGCTGCGCTGGCGCTTGTTGAGGCTGCTCGATGGGCCTGATTGCGGGCATGCGGCCGCTGACGCCACGATCGGCCAGCACTTCCGTGGGCGAGTGTGTCACGTTGTGGCCGGGCGTAACCTGCGTGAGGTTGTCGAGAAATGCCGGCTCTTCACGCTCCTTTGCCGCTTCGTCGATTTCGCTGCTGTCTTCGGCCTGGCCGGATTCCGAACCGGCGTCCACTGACTGCGCAGACGTTTCATCTTGTGACTCTGCCTCTTCCGTGAAACCGCCTTCCTCCTTCACTTCCTGCGGCGGCACTTGATCGCTGTAGGGCGGCATCTCGGATGCGCCGGAGGCGCGCGTGACTTGGTGGTACAGCTCGGTCACGCTCTGGGTGCGCGAGTAGGCCTGCAACGTGTCGCTGACATGCAGAAAGCCGTTGCGATCCAGGCCCAGGTCAATGAATGCCGCCTGAATACCGGGCTCGACGTTGCTGACGATGCCTTTGTAAATATTGCCCAGGTGCTTGAGCTGCGAAGGGCGGTCCACGAAGTACTCAAACAGCCGGCCGTCTTCCACTACGGCAATGCGGCACTCGTCGCCTTCCGCCACGTTCATCAGAATTTTCTTACTCATGTTCTTCCGTTCTTTCGGCGCTTTGCGCCTGTTGTTCATCGCCGCTCAGTGCGGCGCCCTCTTCGTAAATGGTCTTCGTTTTCACAATCCGGTGCGCGAGCGCATCTTCGCCCAGCACTTCCAGCAAGTCGGTCGGCTTCATTCCACCCTGCGGCGAAAACGCAATGCGCAGGAACAATCTTGACGCGTCAAGCTTAGCCTCCAGCGTATGGCCGCGCGCATCCAGCACACGCGCCCTTTTGCCGGGGCCCTTGTGGCGCGTGTGCATGACCGCGCCCCCGGCCAGGAACGCGGCCAACCGCTCCTGCAATGCGGCCAGCGCCGCCGCATCGAGTTCGAGGTCGATTTCAAACTCGCAGGCCGTGACCCGTGGCCGGCCATGGGCGTTGCGGCATTCGCGCAAGCGGATCCCCGCAGGCATCTGTTTCTGAAGCACTTCAAGCAGTGTCTGCGGAGGCAGAGGCGTGGCGAGGTCAATGTCGAGGATCTCGTCAAGAGATTCCACGCCCAGCGGCAAGGCCATGGCGAAGGAAAGTTTCGGTCGCGGGTTGAATCCCCTGGAGTGGGCAACGTCAATGCCACCGCGGCGCAACGCCAGCTCAAAAGTCCGCATCAGGTCATGATGGGAAATGAACTTGAGCGCTCCGCGCTTTTCAAATCTCAGGCGGTATCGATCCGGCGGCTGTTGGGGCGCCGCCGGCTTGCGCTCGCGGCTATGCTCTCCGCCGGGGGTCGTTTCCCGGGGTTCTTCTGCGTCGGCCTGCGGCCGAGACGCGTCCTCGTGAAAAATCAGTCTCTCCTTGGCAAGCCGCGCCGGCCTGCCGCTCGTTGGCCTCGCCGGAGTCTTCGCGAAATGGCGCGGACCTGTATGCCCTTGGGCAGGCTGGTCGGCTCCACGACGCGCAATGACTCCGGCGAAACCTCCTATTTTGACTTCGATTCTTTCCTCAGCGAGGCTGAAAACTCAGCCTCGCACACAAAATTCGATGCCGGTGCGCCCGAACCGCGCCCGACAAGCTCACCCTTGAGCGCATACTTGTAACGCACGATGGCGGCCACGCCCTTAACCAGATCATAGACCAGCAGGCCATCCACAATCTCCGGCGCGGTGAAACGGATGCTCCATTGGGCATCCAGGTCTGTGCTCTGGGCTGATGTAACCGGTTTGGCGCTGAATTTGAACTGCGCGCAGGTGGGATCAGCCTGCGTGCCATAAACTCTTTCCAGCGTGTAGGTGAGCTCGTAATCGACTGTGGCACCGGGCAGTGATCCCATGGGCATGCGGCGGCGTACGGTGGTCGTTCCGTTCAACTGCACGCTGGCGTCGGGCGCGAACTCAGGCATCAGGCCCAGGGCGATGTGCACCGGATCCAGCAGGCGCGCAGGGTAGCTGCGCTGGTCAGCGGAATCGTACTCGGCAAAATAGAGCTCGTCGTAAACGCGGCCAGCACCCGAAACGCTGAACCATGCCGAGGCATTGGCCCCGACGGATTGCGTGCTTCGCGCACCTTCAACACCGTTACTGCTCACGCCCGTCCAGCCCGGGATGGCATAGGCCGTCGTGCGCGTGCCGTCTTTGCCGACCTTCCAGAAAGTCGCCGCTTTGCGCTCGCCGCCTTCACCGCTGGCAGGCCCGACATACCCGGAGTAATCAGCGTCGCCGTCCGTGAGGTCAAAGAACAAAGCGTCATAGCGGAAAGCCGCGCGCAGGTCTTTGCGGCCGGCAAGCTCATTTTCTTCCATCAGGAGGTTGCACAATGCCGTCCAGGTTTCGCTGCGAGCAAACCCGCCCGCGCCGCCCTGGCTGGTACCGCCGCTGCGCCGCACGTTGAAGTAAACGTCGTAATTGAACTGGTCGTCGGCCACGGCCTTGAACGCGGGCTTGACCACGGCGTTCTTGGCTTCTTCACCCTTGAGTTCCGGGCCGAGCACGAATTTATAGGGCTTGGGGCCGGGCACGGCGCCATCGTCCTGTGCGGAAACAAAACTGATCAGGGCGGCAGCCGCAAGCAGCAAGGAGGGAATCAGGTACTTCGCGAATCGGTACACGCAGACCTCATGATGGCGCAAATTGACGCGCAGATGGTAGTTGCGAAGCACAAGGTGTCAACCGGGCAGCCTCCAACCCTACAGAGAATCCATGGTCTTGAAGTGCGTCTTGGCCACCTTTGCCAGTTCTTCCTTGCCAAAGGACTTCTTGAATTCGCGCGCGGCCTTGATTGTGGGCGGGCCCGCACCCGGCGCGAGATCCTGACCGTACTCGGCACCCAGCGCACGCAAAGCGCGCAGAAACTCGGCTCGCGCCAGCACACTCGCGGCCGCACAGGCAATATCCGCTTCGCCGCCCGTGCGCGTCACGAGGTCACAGCCTGGCGGCAGGTTCAGCGCCGTAGCCAGTGCGCTGGTACTGGTCGCAAACTGGTCAATCAGCACGGCGCGCGGGCCCTGGGTGCCGCGCCGCACGAGGCGCTTCTTGACCTGATCCAGGCGCAGCATCAGTTCGTTGACGCACTCGCCGTGAAGCTGCGACAACAGCAGGTTCAGATTGCCGACGTCAGCGTAACGCGCATTGTAATCGCGCGGCATCAGGGCGATTACGTGGCCGATGCCGCCCTTTGTCAGCTTGCCCGGCTCCAGCAAGCCCGCCAGGCGTTCCACGGCTGCATCGCTGAGCGTTTTGCAGTCGGCCACGCCCATCTCTTGCAGCACCGCGGCGCCCTTTTCTTCTACATAGAATGCGGCCACCACCAGCGGCCCGAAAAAATCGCCCTTCCCTGACTCATCGCCGCCAATGCGGGGAAAGCCAAGATTGAATGGGTCAAGCTGTGCGCCCGCCGGCACGGCTTTGGCGGAGACTCCGCCTCCAAGCGCCTCGCCCAGCACAGCGGCGTGCTTGCCCCCCACCACAAACGAAAATCCCTTTTTGCCCTGGTAACAACTCAGTGTGGCCTTGGCGCCCCCGCCATCTGAGAGTTCAAATTGCCGACCGTAGTCCAGTTTGCGTTCGGCCAGCACGCTAAAACCCGCAGCTTTGGCCTTGGAGAGCAAGTCTGCGCAATAAGCCGGAAAATCTGCCATGCCCCGACACTATGCGACGGAGGCCCAATATGCAATGCGCCCCGCGCGGCCAGCCAAAGCTATCATGTTCCCAACCCGCGAGAGAGCGCGCATGGCAGAACAGGTGGAGATTCGTTGTCCCTCCTGCCAGAGCCTGTTCACCGTTTCGTGGGTGCAAGGGAACTATGCCGCCGTGTGCATGAACTGCGGCAAGGGCATTGCCGATCTGCGGCCATACCTGACCCAAAGTCCGCCTGCGGAAGCCTCCAACAGCAGCAAGATGATAGCCGGCAGCGCACTGACGGCCGCGCCGTCCACCGCCGCCAAGCAAACAGAAGTTCTCGCCGAACTCGTGCGCGATACCCTGCCTCAATCCGCAGATGGCAACGCGCCCACCGTGTTCGGTGCCAAACCGATCACGGACTCTGCCGCAAGAGAAGAAGCCGCGCCGGCACCAGTCAATTCTGTCGCGGAACAGGCGACCATGAAGATGCCACTAGACGTGGCATCGCAACCCACCAAGGCGCTGCCACGGCGCGAACCAGAGCAGCGCGATCTCGCGCAATCTACCGCCTTTGGCACGAACAAACTCAAATTGGGGCGCGTGGGCCACAGTCTGACTGGCGAAACCAAGATTCGCCGGCGCGAACGCCTCGAGCGCGGCAAGAAAAAGATCTTCGAAAGCTGGGTGGCGCCGGCAGGCGCGCTTTCCCCCGTGGGGAACTCGGGCCACTTCGCACCGCCCACCGCATCGGCAAGCAAGACGCGTTCAATTTCATATCGCGACTTGCGCTCCTCCAGCAGCACGGCCTACCTAGATAGCCTGCGTTCGGCAGCAGAAGCCGCGCGCGTGAAGAAGGGCATCAGCCGGCGCCTCATGCCGCAGCTGGGCAGCACCAACGAAGTGGCGGAGCTTGAGAAATTCCTCGAAGAGGCACAGCGCCAGGAATCGGCCCGGCAGTCTCAGGTTGCAGCCGCCAGCGCGCTTGCGCCGGCAGAAGGAACCCTGAGCAACCTCACGTTCCCGACGAACCTCCACAAGGAAGTTGTCGTTCACCGGAACGGCACACCTGAAGCGATTGATGAAGCCCTGCCCGCCGATCCGGTGCAGCTTCCTGAAGCCACCAGCGAAAGCTCTTTGCCCCCGGCCGCCACAACCGCCGCTGAACAGGCGGCCGCCGCTATCGCCTCGCGCGGCGAAAAAGCGTCGGCGCAGATGCATTTCATTCGCAAGTCGACCGCCGAGGTTCAGGAAGAAAACGACCCGGGCGAGCGCCGAGTGGCCACACGCAGCATCATCGCCAAAGAAACCGAGGTCAAGCTCAAGTCACCGCCTCCGCCGAGGTTTGCGATTTCCGGATACACCGTTTTCATAGTAGCCATGTATCTGCTGATGTTCCTGGGCGTGGTGGCCTTTGCCCTGATGATCGTCAACCAATATTTGACCGACCTCGGCCTGCCACGCATCAAGTAGCCGCGAACTCCAGACTCTGCTATCCTCAATTGCTGCGGGGAAAGAGAGGGTACGATGACTTTGTCTCGTCGTGAGTTTCTTCGCCGTGCGGGCGTGACGCTTGCCGGCATCGGTTCCATTGCCATTATCGGCTGCGAGCAGAGAGTCAGCTCCCAGGACGGCGGCAACGCGCCCGCCAAGGAACCGCCGCCCAAACCCGATTCGCCCGTGCTGCAGAAAAAGGGCACGATCATCGGCGCGGCCCGCCTGCAGGATGAAGCCGGAGCGACGATATTCCTGCTATCAGTGCTGGACCTCGACGCCGCCAAGCCTGCGGCCAGAAAATCGCGCCTCACTTTCCTGGCGCACGGCGTTACGCCCAACCCCGTCAAGCCCGAGCGCGCCGTGCTCTTCGAAAAGCAGGGCCCCGGCTGCTGCGAAGTTGATCTCAAGACGGGCAAGGTGCTCAACACCATCACCACTGACAAAGGCCGCAAGTTTTACGGCCACGGCGCGTGGTCTCTCGACGGCAGCAAGCTGTATTGCACCGAAACCGAGATGGCGACGTACAAGGGCGTGGTCGTTGTGCGCGACGGCTCCACGTTCAAAGAGCTCGGCAAGTTCCCCACTTTCGGCGAGGCGCCCCATGACATGCACATGATTGACGGCGGACAAACGCTCGTCATCACCAACGGCGGTGCTGCGCTGGGCGCGACGGGCGATGAAGCCGCGCCGTGCGTGACGTTCGTGGACATCGCCAGCGAAAAATTGCTCGAGCGCGTGACGTTCCCCAACGAGAAACTCAACGCCGGCCACCTGGCGATTACGGCCGCCAAAGATCTCGCGATTGTTTCCGCGCCGCGCGACGGAGTGCCCAATCAAGCCAGTGCGCAGGGCGGCATCAGCCTGCGGCCCAAGGATGGCAAGACGCTGACCATGGGCGACCCCACCGAGATCACGGCCAAGATGCTGGGCGAAACGCTCAGCGTCGCGATTCACGAACCCACGGGCACCGTGGCCGCGACCAATCCCACGGGCAACATCCTCACGTACTGGAACCTCAAGGAACAGCGCTACATCAAGTCAGTCGAGATGACGCGCCCGCTGGGCGTGGCTCTTACGCTTGATGGCAAGGATTTCTGCGTGAGTTACGTGCCGGGCGGCAACCCCGCGGTGCAGCGTTTCGACGCGGCTACGCTGGAGCCGATTGCCGGCTCGCAGATTGAGGGCTCGTTCATGACGGGCTCGCACATCATCGCCTACGACCTGTAGGGGCGACATATATGTCGCCCCTACAGCGATGCAACTCTACTCGCCTACGGATTAGCGTTAAGAAACTCGCGCGCCTTCTTCTGCCACTGCCCGAACTCAAACTCGTAGCCGGCAGGCGCCTTGGCTTCGGAGCCGAGCAGGTATTTGTTCAAACGGTCGCGCGCCTGCTGGGCAATGGCGGGTTTGTTGCGTTCAGCGGCCCAAAGGAATTCCGCCTTGGCTAGATAGAGATGGTTCTCGGGCCAATCGGGCGCTTTCTCGACGGCAGCTTCGAGTTCCTTCTTGCCGTTGCGCAACGAGCCGATGCTGGTGGGCGGGCCGGGCAGTTCCGGGTCGCTCAAGAGTGTTCCCAGCACGCGGTGCGCGCCGCCATGCTCAAAGTCTTTGCCGCTGTCGATGATCTTGCGCAGGCTTTCATCCATCAGGTTTACTGCAGATAGCCCGTAGCTGCGGTCGGCATCGGCCAACAATCCGCTCAGCACGGCGAGGTAGAACAGGCCTTCCGTCGAGTCGCTTTTGAGTTTGAGCAGCGTCTGCGAGTAGGAAATGCCGGTCTTCGCAAACACGGCGCGTTCCGCTTTGTCCGGCAGATATTGCGCAAGCCAGCAGTTGGCCCGCGCGCCTTTCCACAGCATGTCGTGATCGACACTGCTGATGCGCACGGCCTCGGCGTACTTCTGGACGCTTAGACGCACGCGCTTCTCATTGCGTGGCTGGGCGGCGTAGAGTTCGTCTGCTTCTTTGACGATGCGCGCGAACTGTTGCCGTTCGTCGTCGCTATCTGGAGTGCGATTCTCCACCACATCGTCGGGCACGCTCTGACACGAGCTGCATACGGCCATCACCAGACCGAGCATCGCCACCAGCGCGGCCATGCTCACCGAAGCCCAGAAGCGACGCTTGCGAATGAGCTGAAAGGGGTGAAGCCCAATGTCGGCGACGGCCGTGGTCACTTGGCCCCCTTGCTGAATTTCTCACCCGCTGCCTTGAGACGGGCTTCGTCGGCGTCCATGAACTTTGGCACCTGAATCGCTTCACCTGCCTTCTTGCCTTCGTCGTCGCCATCGAGGCCCTTGAGCGCCTTCTGAATCGCCTCGCGCTTGTCGCCCAGCCGGCCATCGACTTCGACCACGAGGTCCTGTGGCAGCATGTCGCTCTTGAGGCCGCGCGGCATCGCTTTGAGCGCGCGATCTTTCTCAACGGCTTCGAGCGTAACGCGATCGACGAGCACGAAGTCGCATGCGTCGTCCTCTTCGTCGAGGATCGAGAAGAGCGCGTCGAAGATGTTGGCCTTGTTCACCCATTGAATCGGCTTGGCGCCCTCGGGTGTTGGCATGACTACCTTGTTAAGCCAGTCGGCATCGTCGAGGTTCGTGGCTACCTTTTTGCCCTCGGGATACTTCTCGGCCTTGCTTGCGCCGATCAGCACGTACTGCTCGCCGTTGAGGCCCTTGCGCTGGGCCTCGGCAATCACTGTCAGCTTCAGCGCATCTTTGTGGCGGAAATAGAAGTTGGGCGAAACGATGCCCAGCGCCGTCGGCTTCTTTGAATCCTCCATCAGCTTCTTGGCTTCGTCGGCGTTGTTGCGGATGCCGCGCCGGGGAAACTTGGCGCCCTCGATTTTCTTCTCGAGATAGGCCAGCAGCTTGTCGAAGCTGCCGCCGGCGTCTTTGTCGGTCGCGCGCTCTTCGCCCATCTTGTAGACCGTGACGCCGAATTCCTTGATCTTGTCCTCGGCCTTGCCGATGGAAAAGCCTAGCACCAAGGCAGCAAGCACAATCGCCAGACGCGAGAAAGTCTTCATGTCGTCCTCCGTCACAATTCTAACGCGACATTCGCACAAACTCATCCGCCAGAATTCGGGCAGTCGCGTCCGTAACCGTGAATCGTAGGGGCGACATATATGTCGCCCCTACACGCGTGTGCCGCGCGCGTTGAACCACGCCAGCACCACCGGCACCACGTAAAACGCGACAAAGACGGCGCCCGTCATGCCCACTGAAAGCAGCAGGCCCAGCGAAAACACGCCGTTGTGGCTGGCGATCATCAAGGCGCCAAAGCCCAGCACGGTCGTCATGCTGCACACCACGCACGCGCCGCGCGTCTGTTTCAACACGCGCACCGGATCATCGGCGCGCTGGCTGTGCACGAGATAAACACCGGCATCAATGGCCGTACCGATAAGAATCGAGACTGCAAAGAAATTGGCGAAGTTGAACTGCCAATTGAAGATCGCCATCAGGCCGCCCAAAATCGCCAGCCCGCCGAACAATGGAATCAGCGCAATCATCGTGGCCAGCGGCCTGCGGAAATCGAGGAAGAGCAGGATCACAATGGCCAGCGCCGCATAGATCACGCTCTTGATGAAACCGTTGACGATGATGTCGGCCGAGTATTGCACCTGGATCGTCACGCCCGTGATTTCCGGGTCAATGGCCACAACGCGCTCGTTGAAGGCGACGGCGTTTTCGTGAATCCAGATGTCCTTGGCCGGGTAAAGGTACAGCGCGTACAGCTTTTTGCCGTCCACGTGCCCCACATAGCGGCCGCGAATGGCCTCGGGCAGCGATTCTTCCGTGATCGCCGGCGCGTTGGCGTCGCGCTTGAGGTTGACCAGCGCGTGGCGCATGGCCGCAAAGAACGGGCCCTCCGTCGTCGCCAGCCCCTGTTCCACAAGCTTGGGGTTTTCGCGGCACATTGCCGCAATAGAGCCCGCTTCATCGGCGGCCGGCGCAAAGGCGTTTTCCAGCGTCTTGGAGCGTGTGCATAGATCCAGCAGCGCGGCCTGCAACTCGCGCGCGGCTTTGCCGAGGTTTTTGGGCGTGCTTGGCTCTTTGGGGCGCTCCGCGAAACTCAGAGGAAGCGCGGTGTTGAGTTCCGCCAGCCACTTTCGATTCTCGGCTTCCTGGGCCGGCCACATCGACTCCATGTCGCGGATCACGCCCTCGCGCACCAGCGGCTCAAAGCGTTTGCTCAAAGCCTCGATTTCCTGCGGTTTCTCGCGCAGGCACACCGCATAGCTTGAGCGCTGGTCGTGATCGACGAGCAGTTTCTCCCACCCCACGGCGTCGCTGGTAGGGTCATTGATCTCCAGCAGGTTGTAATTGAACGGCGACCAGCCACGCCCGGTTTGCACGCCAAACGTAACCAGACCCGCCAGCGTGAGCAGCACGCCCAGCCACGCCAGGCCGCGCGAAAGCGCGCCGATTTGGTGCACTTTGGGGTGCTCAAGCTCGAGCGCTTTGCGCTCGGCCATAGCGGCGATCAGAATCTTGTTGCCTTCGTTGAGACGCTTGCGGTCGTGCAGCGTGAGCATGGCGGGCAGCACGAACATCATCGCAAACAGGCAAAGCATGATGCCCATAGCTGAAATGATGCCGAGTTCCGCCAGGCCCATGAACCCGGTCAGCGCCGCCGTGCCCAGCGCCGCCGCTGCGGTGACCGCGCACGTAATTGTTCCGATGCCGATTTCAGAGTAAGTGTCCGTCAGCGCATCGCGCACGCTCAAGCCGCGCCTCATGCCCATCTGGTAGTTGTTCAACTTCTGGATGCCGTAGTCGATGCCCAGGCCCACGAGCACGGGCATGAACACCATCGAGAAAATATTGAGATGGCCAATCACAAGCGTCGTGGCGCCCAGCGTCCAGACCAGCGCCAGCCCCAGCGTGAGCATGGCGTAAAGAGGCTTAATCAGCCCGCGAAACCACGCCGCGAACATGAGCGTGACCGCCACGAGCGAAAGAATCGTCGCGCGCAGCATGTCGCGATCGGTTGAGGCCATTTCATCGGAGTAAATCGCGGGCCGGCCGGTCAGGCCGATTGTGAGCTTCGGGTGCTTCTCCCCCACTTCTCCCGTGATCTTGCGCGCCGCCGCCAGCGGCTCCTTGATCTGGTCGAGCGCCTCGTGGTCTTTGTGCGGCAGCACCACCAGAAACAGCATGCGCCCGCCCCACGAAAAGAAGTAGCCGTCTTTGTCCAGCGTGGGATCGCTGCTTTCGAACGCGAACAGGTCAGGCACTTTTTCGCCCGCAGCCGCGCCGCGGATGGTTTTCAGCAAGGCCGCCATCTGCGCGCCACCCTGGGCGATCCTGGTTTCGTCGTAATCGGAAGCCGTGCCCTCGTCGATGCCCGCTTTCATGCCGCGCAGCAGGCCCGGAAACGACGGGTCTGCGGCCACGCCATTGAGCATGGCCTTGCCCTCGCCCACCTGCTTGGCGACGACCTCGAGGTCTTTCGTGGGCATGTAAAGCATGCGCGTGCCGCCGAAGGACTCCGGGTCCACGCGCTCAATCACTTTCGGAAAGTGCGCGGGCTGGGCGCGCAGGCGCAGCGCAATGTCCTGCGCGGCGGCCTTCATTTCGGCGCGCAGTGATTCATCGGGCAGTGGCGGGTTGAACTCCGGGTTGCCAATAGGCCCCGGCGCGGGCGTGATCACGACCAGCATGTATTCCTGGTCGCCAAAGGCTTTGTTGAAGCGCAGGAACCGCTTGTTGAAATCGGCGTCCGGATCGACCAGCGCGTTGCGGTCGGTGATAAACCCAAGCTGTTTCCACGCCAGCAGCGCTGAGCCAACCGCCAGCAGCACCGAGGCCAGCACGATCCAGATGGCGAATCGGCAGATGAACGCCGACATCGACTCCGCAAAGGCGTCGCGCCAGCTGCGCTGCTTCGGTTCGTTTTCTGCGGCGGAGTCGAATCCCACAATCGCGTCCCGTTTCCATCTTCCATCTTACCAGTGCTCCGCCAATTGCGCAGCGAAACCACCGCGCTACGCTTGCGCTCGTGAAAAAGGCATTTGTCACGGGCGCGAGCGGCTTCATTGGCTCGGCCGTGGTTCGAGAGCTTCTGGCCGATGGCGTTGAGGTGCGCGTGCTGATGCGCGCCAACGCTGACCACGCCGCCATTAAAGGTCTGAGCGTCGAAGTCATCACAGGCGACGTCAACGACCCGCGCGCGCTGGCGCGCGGCCTTGTGGGCTGCGATGTCTGCTTCCACGTTGCCGGCATGAACACGCTGTGGCTGCGCGGCGCCAGCGAGATCAAGGCCATGTACGAGGCCAACGAAACCGGCGCGGAACTGGTGCTGAAAACAGCCGCGATGGCGGGCTGCGAGCGCATCGTGCACTGCTCCAGCGTCGTCACCGTCGCCCAGCCCAGAGAAAAGCGACAGGCCGACGAGCGCGACCACCCCAAACTCGAAGACCTCTCGGTACACTACGCCCGCAGCAAATTCCTGGGCGAAGAACGCGCACGCAAACTGGCCAAGGAAGGCGCGCCCGTGGTCATCGTCAACCCCAGCGCGCCCATGGGACCCTTTGACGTCAAGCCCACGCCCACGGGCCGCGTCGTGCTCGATTTCCTGCTGCGCAAGATGCCCGGCTACATGGAAACAGGCCTGAACGTGATCGACGTGCATGACTGCGCGCGCGGCCACATCCTTGCGGCGCAAAAGGGCAAAGTGGGCGAGCGCTATATCCTGGCGCACGAGAACCTGAGCATCCTCGAGATTTTCGAAAGACTGGCCGAGATCACCGGCCTGCCCGCGCCCAAATTCAAAGTGCCCAAGTGGGTCGCGCTGACGGCCTCTTTTGCGAGCGAGATAAAGGCCAAGTTGCTGGGCACCCCACCCAAAGTGCCCTTGGCAGGCGTGCGCATGGCCCTCAAACCCATGTTCTACAGCAACGCCCGCGCCGTAGCCGAGCTTGGCCTGAAGACGCGCCCAGCCATCGAGGCCCTGCGCCGCGCGGCGGCATGGTTTGTCGAACACGGCTATGCGGAAGAGCCGCCGAAAGAACTTGGCAGTTGGCGGCAGGAGCATGAGCCGTAGATGTTAAAGGAAAAGTGGCCAGTTCCGGGCAGAACTCCCGAAACTGACCACTGATTGCTGACAGCTCATTAGCGGCGGGCCGGAATCAGGCCGTCGCGTTCCACGGTTTCCTTCGGCTTTTCGGTGCTTGTTCCTTTGGCGGGTTCAGGCGCGGCTTCGACCTCACCCCATTGCGGCAGAACCACTTCTTCACCGCCCTTGAGACGATCACTCCAGGGCAGATCCGGGTTGGCTTCCATGATCAGGCGGAAGAGCGCGCGGGCGCCGTAGTATTCAATGGCGAGCGAGAACGCGGTGTCCCCGGCTTCGGCCTTTACCACACGGCGTGCAAAGCCCTTTGCCTCGGCCTTTTCCGGTGCGGTGGTTTCAACCACAGCGCCGGGCCCGTTGGGCACACGGATGACCTGGCCCACGCGGATCTTGTTGGCGGTCTGGGCGTTGAGGCCTTCGTTGAGCTTGTAGATGTCCTCAACCTTGCAGCCATACTTCTTGGCAATCTTGGCGAGCATGTCGCCGGACTGGACCTTGTACTCAATGATTGCCGGCTTGGTTTCCTTCGGCTGCTCGGCCTTGGGTTGATCGATTGGCTTCGCCGGCTCCGAGGAAGGCGTCAGGGTTGGCGCGCCCATTTGCGCCGGTAGCGATTTGGGCGGGTTGACGACCTCCATCTTCATCGGTTTTTCGTTTTTCTTTGAAACGGGCGTTTTCTCCGTCTCTTCGCCCGAGGGCGCAAACAGCGCGGCTGCAAGCAAGCCGACGAGCAGCAGGCCGCCCGCGGCAATGATCAGCGAAACTCTTCCTTTGGTCAGCATGCGAACCTCCCATGATCGTTGGCGGGATTTCCAGCCGCGCTATGCGTGGCGGAATCCCGCAGTAGTCATGGTTCGGCAAGCAGGGCTGAAGGACTTGCGAAAAAAATCGAAGTTGAGTTTACCGGACGCAAACGGGCCGGCGATGCCGGCCCGTTGTTTGCCCAAGCGCCGGCTACTCGCCGTCGCTGAATTCTTCGAGCGTCATTGTTGAAGTGTATTGTTTGCTCTTGGTCTCGACTCTGATGATGAGCCCGGGAAGGTCTTTGGCCATCCAGAAAGTGCTTTCGCTTCCGCCTGCCTGCGTTGTCGTTTTGGTTGTAGCCCAATCGCGCCCCGCCGCAGTAATTGTGCCGCCATCTTCCATTTCGGGCTGCGGCGCGGCATCTCCCGGGGGCGGTTCCGGCATGCGGAACTCAATCTTGATTTCGTTTCCTTCCTCCATACCGGGCATTGGCTTCTTGTCCTTGTCGTACATGTAAATCTTGCATGTGGCCGCCGCGTCGGTCACTTCGGTGACTTCGTATTTGATGTAGGAAACCATCGGATCCATGCCATCCATGGTGGTTGTGGTTTTGAGCATCCATGCGCGCCCCTTCTTCTTGTACAGCGCGTAGGGATCTGCTGGTCCGGCGGCGTCTTTGAACTCTGCGCGCGCTTTATCGACCTTGGGCTTGGCCTTTTCCTTGAAGCGGTCGATGCCGAACTTCTGGAACTCGTAGCCGGAAAGCAGGCCGTCCTTGTCTAGGTCGGCGTCGCGGAACTCTTTTTTGTCCTTCTCGGACTTCAGGCCCGCTTCCTCGCCTGACAAATGGTTGTCGCCGTTTGCGTCGCGCGCAATCGTCCACTCCCAGCGGTCTTGGCCTGTCTCCTGGGCCAGCAGTTCGAGGTCGTTGTCTGACAGGCGCCAGCGCTTGTTGTCCGATTCCGAGAGATTGTGATTCGCCAATTCATCAGCCGTCAGTTTCATGTCGTTGTCTATATCCGCCGCCAAAAACACCTGGAACTCCGGCAAGCCGCGCGCACCCTCATTCAGTTCCTTCGTTTTGGCCTTGTCCTCGCGCGCGGCTATGAGCGCTTTGCGCAGGTCGTAGCGCGCTGTGCGCAATTCCGAGATTGTGAGCACGCCGTCACTGTTTTTGTCCGCCAGTTTGATCTGGGCGGCGGCCTTGGTTTTGGCTTCCGCCTTGGCCGCACTGTCACTCTCCTGGGCGAGAACGGGCGTGACGGCGATTGCTGCACAGAGCGTAGCGAAAGTGAGGTGCCTCATGGGCTCTCCGTAGTTTGTGGGACAAAGAGTCTAGCCCGCCGTCAGCGCAATAGAATGAAAAAGCAGACCGGGCGCGCGTACGCCCGGTCTTGGAAAGCGTGGCTACTCCTTGAACTCGAGCAGCTCGTTCATGACCACACCCTCGCACTCCATCTTCACGATCAGCGGAAACCCGTCAACGTAGGCGGTGTAGTACTTGGCCACGCATTTCTTTCCTTCGCCGGCCTTGCCCGGCATGGGGTAGTCCTTGATTTCGCGCACCTCGCAATCAAAGGTTCCCGCAGTAACGGTGACTGTCACGAGGTCTTTGGATGGCGGAAGGTACTTGGCGTTTTTTCCTGTATAGAGCACACGTGAACCGCCGCCGCTGGGCTGATCAATGGCCTCGCCCTTCTCGTTGGCGGTAGCGTGTTTCCAGTCAACGGTAGTTTCATCGGACTTGGTCGCAATCGCGGTGATCGTGCAGAGCTGATAGCGCCATTTGTCGTCCCCGCTTCCGTCATCGGATTTGTATTCAATGCGGTAGCGCATGAGCCAGGTAGTGCCGACTTTGATGCGCGAGCTCTTCCTCTCCTTGACCTCGGTCTTTTTTTCTGCGTCGCCCTTCTTGGCCTCTGCCTTTTTGTCCTTCTCCTTCTCGGGCCCATCCTCTCCGGCTTGCGCGCCGGTACCGCCCGCCCCGCCCACCGACCCGCCGCGCTCGTCGAATTCAACAAACAAGCCGCGCTCGTGCTCTTCAACTTTGAAGGCTGCATATTCGGTCTTGTCGAGGCTTGCGCTCTTGTTCTTGTCGGCGGCTTTGAAGCAATCGTCGTTAACCTTCGTGGGGTAGTTGTCGTCGAGTTCGGCGCGTGAGAGCGCGCCATCGGCGTTGGTGTCCACGATTTTGCAAATAGCCGGCCAACTTTCGTTCACAACTTCCGCGTAGAAAACTTCAAGATCTTTGCGCGTTGCCTTAAGTTCCTTGCCCGCGGCCTCGATTTTGAAGCTTTCCAACAGTTCTTTGCGGGTCAACACAAGGTCGTCGTTGGTATCGGCAGCGAGGAAGTCGAGCGCCTCGATCAGTTCGGGAAAGGCAGCGCGCACTTTTTCTTCGAGCGCTTCGTCGCCGTCTGCGACTTGCATGGATTGGCGTGCGTTGTTCCAGCGTTCGAAAGCCTCTTTCCACTCGAATTTGCCGTTCTTGTCCTGATCGCCGGCCCTGATCATTCTTTCGGCGCGATCCGAGGCGTCGTCGGCCCGTGCCCATCCAAACGCACACGACAGCAGCAACAGCGCTGAGCAGTAACGAATCCACATGTGAAACTCCAAGGTGCGCCGGGGAGCGCGTTGGGCGGGGAAAGCGAAGGGAGTTTATGCCGCCGCACCCCAAAAAGCAAACCGGGCGCCTGACGGCGCCCGGCTTTGGAAGCCAGACTCGCTATTCCTTGAACTCAACGAGTTCCATGGTCACTTCAGCGGCGCCCGTCGTGGTGGACTTCACCGCCAACCCGGGGAACTTCTTGCTGGTCCATGAAGTCGTCTTTGAACCGCCGGCCTCCGTGGTCATGACGATGCACTCGAACTCGCCCGCCTCAACCTTGATCGTCTCTTCCTTCGTTTCGACCTTCGGGCCTTCCTTGGGTGTGCCCGTGGCCTTAGGAACGCGGAAAGAGATCTTGGTGGTGGTGGGCTGCATGCCCATCATCGGGTTCTTGTCCTTATCGAGCATGGTAACCTTGATCTCTGCGTAGTCGTCGCCCACTTTGACGACTTCCGTCTTCATGTAGCTGACCATGTCGTCCATTCCCTGCATCTTCATCGTGTACTTCATCGTCCAGCTGCGACCTTCCTTTGTGTAGAGCGTGAACAGTTCCTTCTTGAGTTCACCTTCACCAGCCGGTGTTTCCTTGGGGCCCTCTTTCGGGCCTTCTTTCGGGCCTTCTTTCGGGCCTTCTTTGGGTTCAGCCGGGTCGATCATCTCGGACATCGCCTTCTTCATCAGATCGCGGAACTCGTCCTTCGAAAGCTTGCCGTCACCGTTGGTGTCGTAGCTATCGACGTCTCCTTGATCCTTCTCAGGCACCTCATCCTTGGCGATGACGCCATCACCGTTCTTGTCATACTTGGCGATTTCAGTGTCCCACGTGTAGTCCACCAGGAGATCGACGTCCTTGGATGAATACTTCGTCTCGGTTCCCTCTTCGAGCTTCTTGACGTAGGCCTTCAATTCATCGGCTGTGACCGAGCGATCATCATCGCTGTCCGCCAATGCGAAGTTGTAAACGTCGAGGACATAGCCGTACTTCTCATACACGGCCGCCTGCTTTTCTTCGTCCTCGCCGGCCGCCTCGAGCGCCTTGGCCCTTTCCTTGGCCAGGGCCAGGATTTCGTCGTAGCTGATCTTGCCGTCTTTGTTCGTGTCCGATGCCTTGAACCACTCCTTCTGCAGATCGCCTGAAGGCTCTTCGCCGCCCATCTGCGCAAACGCAGGCGTTGCAACCATGCCCGCCAACAACATGCCCAGCCAATACGATTTCATTGAGTTCTCCTTGTTGCCGCAATGCGCGGCCGCCCCAGCACCGTCATACGTGGAATTCAGAGCTAACAAGCACCCTATCCCGATTGCCAACCAAAACTGAAGGCCCTGCCTGCAATCAGGCAGACACTGCCTGACATGTCGCACTTGCACAGCCGCAGGTCCTTCAAAAAAGCGCAGCGCTACTTGAACTCAAGCAACTCCGTGACACCCTGCTTGCCGCCGTCAATTGTCTGGCGCACGATCAGGCCCGGGTACAGGTTCGAGATCCAGATCTGGCCCTCTTTGCCTTCCTGCCTGAACGTGTAAACCGTGCATTCCATGACGTTGGGGCCAAAGCGCCGCTTTTCGACGCGGCTTTTGGCCGCCCCTTCCGGCAGAGCATACCTCGCAGCCTGGCCTTCCTTGAATTCGACGCGGAGCGACTCGGATTTGCCGCCCTTGAGGGGCTTTTTGGCTTCGTCGAGTTCCGTCCATTTCACGTCCGCACCGGCCTCATCCCACTTGAGCACCTCGTATTTTCGCAGCACGGCTTGCCCGTTTGCACCGCGCTCGGAAAGAACCCATGAGTGCCGGGCTTTGAAAAGCGAGAATTCGTCGGGCGTCTTGGCCGGTTCTTTGGGCGGATCTTTGGGCGGCTTTTGACCCTTGCGCGGGGCGGGGGCAGGTTCGTCGTCCTTGAAGGCATCGAAGTCGCAGAGTTCGTCCACGCCAAAGGACGCTTCGGTCTTGACCACCAGCCCCGGATAGCGCCGCGAACAGAAATACTTCGAAGGCGGGGTGCCGCTGGAAAACACGTCGCACTCAAAGCTCATGCCCGCCGCCTTGATCGTCTGCACGCCCAGGTTCTGGGCGCCATCGGGCTGCTTGAAGGGCGGCAAAGTTGCGTCAAAGCGCAACTTCGTGACCGTGGCGGTTACGCCCTTTGGAATCTTCTTGCTCGTGTCGAGCCGGATGTAACTGACGAGCGCATGATCTTCGTGCACTTCCTGCACCTCGTACTTCATATAGTTGACGTCGAGATTCCCGTCGCCGCCGGCGTTGGGCACGATCTTGATCGTCCAGCTTCGCCCGCCAATCTGGTAAAGGCGAAAGGAAAGCTCCTCGGCGCAAAGTACCGGGGCCATCAATAGCAGACATAGAGTCAGGCGCGCCATGGTCACTCCTACTTGATCTCCACCAGCTCCACACTGCCGTCTTTGCCGCCATCGCCGATGAGTTTGCGCACCGTCAGGCCCGGCAGGTCACGGCCAAACCAGAGCGTCACTTCATTGCCGGCTTCGTCGCGATAGGAGTAAACGTCGCACAGGATCACTCCTGCCGCGGTTTTGCGCTTCTCACTGCGCAGCTTTTCAACGCGGTTGTTCTGGGTCGATATCGGAGGGTCAATGAAAGCCGCGCCTTCCGTGGAAAACGGCAAGGGCGTGGTTTGAGCGGGCTTGTCTTTGAACGGCTTCTTGTTGCTGTCGAGCTCGGTGATTTTCAGCTCGCAGCCTGCGGCGGTGGACTTGAGCACTTCGTAGCGGGTGTAGCTGATGTACTTCTGGCCGCCCTTGACCAATGTCGTCTGCAGCAACCATGATTTCTTTGTCTTGTAGAGCGAGAAATCCTGCTCGCCTTCCTTGATGCCGCGCTTCTTTGGCTTTTCTTTGTCGGTGTCAAAGCGCTCAAATTCGAACACTTCCGTGGTGCCGTAGTCATCCGTGTGGCGAACCACGAGCCCGGGATAATCTTTGCTCACCCAGGTCTTGGCGTTGTCCAGCCCGCCCACAAAGGCGGTGCAATCAAATTTTCCTGCCGGCACCGTAATGCTCTCATCGCGGCTTTTCTGCATTCCGGGCGGGCCGGTGAATTTGGCGTTATCGGCGTCGAACTTCACGTCGCCGTCGATCGGGTTGTCCTTGGTCGGTTTTTTCGCCTGGTCAAGCGCGCTCTGGCGCACGGTGGCGCGGTCTTCGTGAACGGCGAGCACTTCAAAGCAGAAGTACATGTCAAAGCGATCTCCGCCGGGCGCGTTTGGGTTCGTCACGCGCTTGACCGTCCATTTGCGGCCCGCGACCTCGTACAGTTTGAAAGTGGGCAACAGGTTGCCGTCTTCGTCGCGGCAGGGCTTGCCGGCCTTTTTTTCGCGCTTGGGATCGTTTTCGTCTTTGGGCTTGATCTGCGCGTACACTTGACACGTCAAGAGCAATGCGGCGGTGGCGCATGCGATGGCAATGGTCAGGCGCATCGACCCTCCGGTGGCAAAAGCGTACTGACAGGCCCAGTGCGCCGATTGTCGCACGCCCGCCGCCGCCGTCAACACGCAGGCTTGCGCGCCAGTTCCGCCAGACGGCGTGCAATCTCATCGCGGGCTATGCGAAAGCGAGCGAGCACTTCTTCGCGCGTCAGGCCTTTGTCATCGCTGGCCGGGTCTTCAATGGGCCAATGCAGGCGGCGAGCCGTGCCGAAGAACGCCGGGCACACTTCTTCCGCGCAGAGTGTAATGACCATGTCAATGCCGGCCGCATCAATCGTCTCGACGGACTTCGAGAACTGCCCGGCCATCTCGATTCCGTGCTCGCGCAGCACTTCGACGGCCATTGGATTGACAAACGTGGGCTTGCTGCCCGCGCTCTGGACACACACGCCCGGCCCCAGCAGCTTGCCCGCCAGCGCCTGTGCCATCTGCGAGCGCGCGGAATTGGCGACACACAAAAACAGGATACTCCGAAACTCCGTCTCCATCACGCGCTCCTTGCCGGCGACGCGGCGCAAGCGCTGTCTCCAGCCGAGGGGAAAAAGCGTTTGCGCCACCACAGCGCGACACTCACCAGCGCTATCAGCACCGGAACTTCAACCAGCGGGCCAATCACGGCCGCGAGCGCGGCTCCGCTGTGCAACCCGAACGTGGCCACAGCAACCGCAATGGCCAACTCGAAATTGTTGGACGCGGCGGTAAACGAAAGCGTTGCGGTCTGACCGTAGCTTGCGCCGAAATAGCGGCTCAGAAAGAACGAAACCCCGAACATCAACAGGAAGTAAAGCAGCAGCGGCAGTGCAATGCGCAGCACATCCAACGGCAGTTCAACCATGGCCTCGCCCTTGAGGGAGAACATCAGCACGATCGTGAACAGCAACGCGATCAGCGTCAGGGGCGCTATACGCGGCAGAAAGCGCTGCTGATACCACTCAAGCCCCCGGGTCGAAACAAGCACAAGCCGCGTCAGGAAACCCGCCACAAAAGGAACGCCAAGATAGATGCCTACGCTGAGTGCGATTTCGCCCATGGATATGTCCACGGCCACGCCCTTGAGGCCGAGCAGGTGCGGCAGTTGCGTGGCAAAAAACCACGCATAAGCCGAAAAGAACAGCACCTGGAAGATGGAGTTGAAGGCCACCAGACCCGCGCAATACTCCGTATCGCCGTCGGCCAGTTCGTTCCAGACAATCACCATGGCAATGCAGCGCGCCAGTCCTATCAGGATCAGCCCCAGCATGTACTCCGGCCTGTCGTACAGGAACACAACCGCCAGAGTGAACATCAGAATCGGGCCGATCACCCAGTTCTGGACAAGTGAAAGCAGCAGCACCCGCTTGTTTTGGAATACCCGCCCCAACTGGTCATAGCGCACCTTCGCCAGTGGCGGGTACATCATCAGGATCAGCCCCGTCGCAATCGGAATGGACGTGGCGCCCACGCTCAGGCTCTCTAGACCCTGCGTGAACTGTGGCAAGGCAAAGCCCAGCCCAATGCCCAGTCCCATGGCCGCGAAGATCCACAGTGTCAGGTATCGATCAAGAAAGGAGAGTCGCTTGGCGTCGGCCATCGGGTTTCCGTTGATTCGGATGCCTGCGGCAAGTGGCGCGGCTTACATCAGGCCTCCGCAATGCACTGGCCCATTCCGAGACACACAGGTCTGCACACACGACCGCTTCATCGTGTTTTTTCGATGCGTGTCCCGGTTACAATCCCGCGACCAGCGCCCGGAAGCGACGCAGTGCACGCTGATTGAGGCAATATCCGACGCGCGTTCCATCAACCTCGCCGCGAATGATCCCGGCTTCTTTCAGCACCTTCAGGTGCTGCGAGACAGTGGACTGCGCAAGCGGTAGAACATCCACTATTTCGCCGCAGATGCACGAGTCGCGGCGCGTCAGGATGCGCACAATCTGAACACGCGCCGGGTGCGCCAGGGCCTTGAGCATCTGGGCCAATTCTTCGTCGGCTTCCGGCCCTTCAATCGAGCGCAGATCCGGGCGATTGTCTTCCGGAGGGCAGCAGTTGTTCTCGTTTGCTTTGCGATTTTCCATCGTCAATCGACGATAGCCGGGGGCGGCGCTCTTTCCTACGCAAATCCAGGCAGCATGGGTGCATTTGCGGAGCTGAAACGACCGGTTACCGCCCCCATTTCGGCTCTCTTTGAAATTCCTGCACCCAAAACGTCCGGTCGCGACATCTGCCAATCGAGACTCGCGAGGACTTGCAATGACCACACATGGTATGCCTTCATGGTTCATTCCCGGCATCAGCGCCCGGCCGATTTCAGCCAGTGCCCGACCCAACGCCGGCGAACTGCGACGATTGACATTCGAACTGCGCCTTTTACTCGAAAACTCCGCTGACATTGATGCCGCGCTGGATGTGGTCGATGAGATCGAACGGCTCTTGCACATACCTCCCGTGCCCCAGCGGGAAGATTCCATCTGCAGAGAGCGGCCCGAAGTCATGGCGCTGAACACGCTCTTGGATGAAGCGCTGCATGCGGCAGCGCCTGTCTTTGGTGCTGCCGGTGTTATTCTGCTGCGGAAGCACTGCGGCCAAGCCGATGTTCAGATTCAGCGGCAGGCGACGCTCAAATTACTCGAGGAAGTGCTCAGCCGGGCCATCGCCGCATGCAACAATGCGGCTGGCTTGCGAATCCTGCGAGTGCGGACGCGGAGGTGTTCGCAGAATCTCCCGGAACTGATCGTTGAACACAGCGGCACGGAGTTGCCCTGCAACGGCACCTTCAAGTCCGAATCCAGATATGTGCAGGTGCTCCATGACCCGGCTGAAGCGCGCGTTGCAGTAAGATTCTTGCGCGGCAGCACGCATTGAATATCAAACCCGCGCCCGTTGAAGCAACCAACCCTTGATGGGAATTCCCCAACGCAGCACTCGCCTATCGCGGTACAATATGCGTACCTGTCCGTGCATGTACACGTTGACGCGACGAGCGGATGAAGTTCTGCGTTCACCTTGCAGTTGCGATTTGAAGTTCGCCGAGCCGCTTGTGAGGCGGTTTTGGGGTTATGGATTGGACTTGGG
>JADLFN010000072.1 GCA_020845475.1 Planctomycetota bacterium | reverse complement strand
TTGCAGCGGATTGTCCGCTGTCATCAGGCACGCGTTCGAGGGGCGCGTAGCCGCAGAGAGAAACCCTCCGAGCCCCAACATGCTTAGAGCTACCAATCCACTCATTCGTGAATTCGCACCCAAGGAAGACCTGGTCACGGCCGAGGTCACGGCGCTTTGGAAGGAACCCGATGAATCCAAGTTCCTGCCCCAGGCCAAGAATTTCGCAGAAGACGCGATCGTCAAGGGCAAGGTCGTAAGCGCCAACAAGGACCGCTTGATCATCGACTTCGGTGCCAAGACCGTAGGCGTTGTTGACGGCCACGAATTCGAAGAAGGCAACGCGCCCAAAGTCGGCGACGAAATCACCGTGCTGATCGAAGAACTGGAAAACGAGGACGGCCTGATCGGCTTGTCCAAGCGCAAGGCCGACAAGAAGATCAACTGGGAAAACGTCGTCAAGAAGCACAAGGAAGGCGACGTCGTCAACGGCAAGATCATGAAGAAGATCAAGGGCGGCCTGCTGATCGACATCGGCGTGCCGGCCTTCCTGCCCGCGTCGCAGGTCAGCATCCGCCGCACCCGCGACATCAACGAGTTCATCGGCGATGAACTCGAGTGCGAAATCATCAAGATTGACGAAGCCCGTGAGAATATCGTGGTCAGCGCCCGCAAGCTGCAAGAGCGCAACCGCGAACGCCTCAAGCAGGCTTTGCTCAGCGAAATCGAAGAAGGCCAGGTTCGCGACGGCGTGGTCAAGAACATCGCCGACTTCGGCGCGTTTGTCGACCTCGGCGGCATCGACGGCCTGCTGCACATCACCGACATGACCTGGGGCCGCATCCAGCACCCGAGCGAAGTCGTGCAGATCAACATGCCGATCAAGGTCAAGGTTCTCAAGGTGGACCGCGAGCGCGAGCGTATCGCGCTGGGCATGAAACAGCTCAGCAGCAGCCCGTGGGAAGGCATTGCCGACCGCTACCCCGTGGGTTCGCGCCACAAGGGCAGCGTCGTGAACATCATGAGCTACGGCGCCTTCGTGAAGCTCGAAGAAGGCATCGAGGGCCTGGTGCACGTTTCGGAAATGTCCTGGACCAAGCGCGTCAACGACCCGCGCGAAGTCGTACAGCCCGGCGACATGGTCGAAGTGGTCATCCTCGGTGTGAACGAAGAGAAGCAGGAAATCTCGCTGGGCATGAAGCAGCTGGAGACCAACCCGTGGGATCGCGCGAGTGACAAGTACCAGCCCGGCGTCAAGGTCAAGGGCACGATTCGCAACCTGACCAGCTATGGCGCGTTCGTCGAAATCGAGCCCGGCATCGATGGCCTGCTGCATGTCTCCGACATGAGCTGGACGCGCAAGGTCAGCCACCCCAACGAAATGGTCAAGAAGGGTGACGTTGTTGAGTGCGTCGTGCTCGCCGTCGATACCGAGAAGCGCCGCATTGCACTAGGCATGAAGCAGATGGACAGCGACCCGTGGGAGAGCACGATTCCCAAGAAGTTCGCCGCGGGCACGGAAGTGGAAGGCACGATCACCAAGGTCACCAACTTCGGCGTGTTCGTTGAACTCACGCCCGAGCTGGAAGGCCTGCTGCACATCAGTGAACTCGCCGGCGGCGACGCCAACCCGGAAGAAAGCGTCAAGGTCGGCCAGAAGATCAAGGTCAAGGTCATCAAGCTCGACCCCAAGGAACGCAAGATCGGCCTCACCGCGATCAACGCGCCCCAGGCGTAAAGAAAACCGCAACTCCAAAGGGGCCGGGGCAACCCGGCCTCTTTTTATTGCGCACGGCCCATACTCGCGGCGGTGCTATGATGCGCTTTCATGACGCACGCAAGCGTGAGTCCTAGCGCCCATCGGCTGATGCTCCTGGTTGCCTCGATTGCCTTGCTGGCGGCCAGCGTGGCTTCAGCGTTTGGCTGCGCCAAGGCCGCTCCGGATAATGCCGCGCCCGCCCGGAATGTCGCGGCTTTGCCGCCACAGCCGACTGCCAGCAACGCGCCGGCAGAGCCGCAAGTTCAGGAGCGTCAGCTTGCCGATCACGCCGCGTGGCTGGCCCAATCTCCGTGGCGCAGTTCCATGCGCGCACTCTGGGCGGAATGCGGAATGATCGCTTATTCTGGCGCCCATCAGCGGGACGATCGGGCTGACAGCGCCATCCACGCGGCTGACAGCATTGCGCGCAAGGCCTTGCGGTATGCAAGCTTCTGGCGCGCCGTCAGCCGCACCGCTCTGGCGGTGAGCAAAGCGGCCAAAGAACAGAAATGGGATTCAGCCAACGAATTTTCAGGCTGCCGGTGATGCCTGCTGCGACTGTCATGTTGAAACCTGGCCGCTGCAACTGCGCGGCTATACACCCGCCGTCATTGAATTGTGGCGCAAAGAGGGGGCCGGCGGTAACGCACCCTGGGTCGCGGCCTTGGCGGCGCGCCTGAAAGAAAAGCCCAAAAGCGCGTTTGCTGTTTACATGCGCGAGATTGATGACTTGTTTTCGGACGTGCAATCGGCCGTCACCAATCAGGACAGCGCAGACGCTGAAGCGGCCGCGCTGGCCCTGTGGAAAGCGTCGGAGGCCGAATACACGGCCTGGAACGAGCTTCAATTGATGGCGCGGGCCATCTCGGCGGCGGCGAGTCGCGGAGACCAGGCCGCCATGCAGGTTGAGTATGGGCGAATGCGCAACGCGTGCATCGCCTGCCATGCCAAGCAGGTCAAGGAAGAACGCGAATTGCTGCACCCACCCAAATGGGAGTAGGGCAGCGCCAGCCGGAATTCAGGCACCACTGTTTGCCCATGATGTTCGCTGGCGCACGCGCGCTTCAATGCCTAAACTCGCGTAAGGCGCCGGTTTTCAGCACCACTAGATATTGAGGCCGGTGCGAGAGCGCCGGGAGGACAGGATGATTCGGCTGATTTCATTGATCACGCTATGCGTGGCCGCGCCCCTGTTGCGGGCGGGCTTGGTTGAATCCCAGTGCGGCGGCAAGGCCGAAGACGCCGTCGTCAAGGATTTTGAAAACGGCTTGCCCAAGATGCTCGAGCCGCGCCTGGCCGACAAGTCGGCCATCCGCCTGCTGCTGCCGATCAAAAAAGAAACGTACTACTGTGAACTGAGCGGCGTCGACGGCGACACGCTCACGTTTTCCACGCTGCGCGAAGCGGGCGTGGACTCGGTCAGTGGCAAGACGCTCTGGGGCGCGATGGGCCCCAAGCACAAGCTCAAACCGGGGGAACTTCCGCCCGCGGGCGTGGCGCAATGGTTTGACGTGCCGCGGTGCAAGCCCGAAATAGTGGTAAGTCTCGCGGCCTGGCTCGTTTCCAAAAAGCAGCCCATGATCGCCAACGCCAAGCTCGCGGAATTCAGCCGTACGAACACCGCACTGAAATCAGAGATCGACGATTGGCTGTGCGCCAAGCACGGTTGGACCAAACCCGCAAGCGGACTGACGCTGACCGAAACCCATGATTTCGAAAGCGCGCTCGATGGCGTGCTGCTGTTGACGCCTGAGGCGGCAGCGGCGCGGCTGACGGAGCTCGATAAAGCGGCCAAGCAGGCGCTCAAAGACCTGTACACCGCGCGCGGCGACGGCAAAGGCAATTTCGGCACGCGCAAGAAAACGCCCACTCTGCCGCTGGAAACGCTGCGCAGCCGGCTATCGCGATACGAAAAAGCCTTCAAGGGCACGACCATGGGCGAAGCCGCGCGCATCAAGATGGAGATTACAGCCCTGACAGAAACGGTGGACGCGGACCTGAAGCTGATTGGTGAAAACAAGCTGCGCGCCGAGCGTCTGGAGATGGACGAGAAGTTCAAGGAAGCTGGTGAAATCTACGAGGCGCTGCTGCGCGGCGACCCGGAGAACATGAACCTGCTCATGCTCGCCGCCACGGCCTTCTACAAGGGCGGCGGCTTGAAGGACAGCGGCAACAACTGCGAGAACCCCGACAACCTGAAAAAGGCCCAGGGTTTTTATGAAGGCATGCTGCGGCGCATGCCGCGCATGCTTTCAGCCATGAATTATCTGGGATCGATCCACCAGGGCCTGGGCGCCAAAGACAAGGCCAAGGGCTATTTCAATGAAGTGCTCAAGCTGGGCGACCCCGAAAAAGACAAAGCCAACCGCGACTACGCCACCAAGTGCATCGCAAACATGAAATGAGGCGCGACGCCATGAAAAACCTGATGCTGATACTGGCCTTCGCCTGCGCGGCTTCACTCAATGCCAGCGCCCTGGTTGATCGTTATTACGCGGGCAAGAAGGAAGAGGACATCTGCAAGGATTTCCTCAAGAAGTTGCCCGAGAGCATGAAGGCCTGGCTGAACACCAAGAACGCGCCGCGCGCCACGCTGACCGTAAACAAGATTAAAGTGTACGCCGAGCTGTGCGAAGTGCAGGGCAAAGGCGAAGCGAACATCTGGGGTGAGCTGGTCAAGAAGAGTTGGTACCTCAACACGGCCGGGGCGCTTTGGGCGTTGAACGACGCGGCCAACACGCGCTTTCGCATCAAGAATACGGACATTCCCGTGGCGGACGTCGCCAACTGGTTTGATGGCCGGCGTGATGAGCCCGCGGTGCTTGTGGCCCTGTGCGTGTGGCTGGCCAAGAATAATGAGCTGACGCTGGCCAATCAGCGCCTGACGGAGCTGGCCAACGAAAAGGCGGACTTGCGCCCGGACATCGAGGCGTGGCTGTGCGAGAAATACAAGTGGACTCCGCCCGAGGGCGGCCTGCGCATCCGGGGCGTGCGCGAATTTCTGACAGGCCAGGGCACGGGGCTGCTGCTGACCGAAGACGCTACAAAAGAGTATCTGGTCAAGCTCGACGCCAAAGCCAAAGAGGCGCTGGCCAACCTGATTGCCGCGCGCGGCGATGCCGAGGGCGAATTTGGCGCGCGCAAGCAGGCCCCCAAAGAGCGCCTCGATGAATTGCTGATCCGCTGCGATCGCTTTGCCGAGGCGTTCCGCGACACCGCCACCGTGGAAAACGCCGATGAAATGAAGAAGCTGGAAAAGCTGCGCGCCGGAATCGCGGCCGATCTCGAGTTGGCCAAGTCAATCGGCGACACGGCGGAAGCCAACATAGAGCGCGATGCCGAACTCGCCGCCAAAGACTTTGCCAAGCTCGTAAAAGCCGATCCGATGAACCCCAACTGGCGCCAGAAACAGGCCTACGCCTACTACCGCGATGGAGAGTTGCGCGTTGACGGCGCCTGCCGCAACCCCAAATCGATGAAGCTGGCGGCGGATCTTTACGGCCCGCTTTGCAAGGAATATCCGCTCAATGGCAATCTGTTTACTTTTGCGGGCGCGTGCTATTACGCGACGGGCGAAAAGGACACGGCCAAGAAATACCTGGAGCGCGCCGTCACCCTGAGTGAAGCCGAAAGTTCAGATCGCGAGTTCGCCGAGAGGTTGTTGAAACAATTGAAGTAAAGAAATGCCCCGAAAGAGCTTTCAGGCGGAGACTGGTATGAAAACACTGACTGCGTTGTTGCTGCTGCTGGCGTGCTCTTGCCTGAGTGCTGAGACGCTGCTTGAGAAGTTCTTTCCCGGCAAAGAAGAAAAGAAGGTTGGCGACAACTGGTTTGGCGCGTTGCCGGAGTACGTTGTCGGCCAGATCAAGCTCAACAAGTTCCCCAGCGTTTACATCGCGAATCCCGCCGACGCCAAGAACCCGATCAAGATTGAAATCTTTGACGTGGACAAGACCGGCACGAAGTTCCGTTACTACGTCATGGTCCGCGACGGCACGGACACCACCGGTCGCGCCGTTTTCAAGCGCGGCTCCAAGTCGGACTGGATGGAGTTCACGAAGCTGGAGCCCAGGTTCCTTGCCAACATGTACCCCGTCAAGGGCAACCCGAAGGATGAGGATGTTGTCGCGTTTGCGGCCTGGCTCTACTCCAAGAAAGCCACCGCCAACGCTGAGTTGAAACTCTACAGCGACATCGCCAACCAGGTGTTGAGCATTCTGGCCGCCAAGGCGGATCTCAAGCCCCTGATTGAAGCCTGGATCATCGAGAAGGAAGGCTGGAAAGCCGCGCCGGGAGAGCTGGAGCTCTACAACGCCTGGGACACCACGTTCCAGCTTGAGCGCGACATGCTGGTGAACAAGGACCTCAAGGACAAGCTGGTGGGCGAGCGCGAAAAGGCTGCGAAGAGCGAGCACGCCGACATACTCAAGGTGCGCGGCAGCTACGACAAGCGCCAGCGTCCGCCGCGCAAACCTTTGCCCACGCAGCAGCTTGTGCTCATTGACTGGCGCATCAAGGAGTTCCGCCGCACCTTTGGCGGGTCCACGTTCTTCAAGGGCAAGGACGTTGATTCCAAGCTGACCGAGATTCAGGACTCAATCCAGGACGATCTCGACGCCATCAAGGACTTCAAGAAGCAGGCGAATGAAGCCAAGAAAGACGGCAAGCCTGACTTGCAAAAGCGGGCCGAGATTCTCGAGTTGGCCAGCTCGCTCGACCCCGAGGACCTCTCGTTGTGCGCTGAAGTGGCTAATGCCTGGCTGGGCTACGCCAACATCGCGGCCCACGGAAACTCCTGCGATCACAACGAAGGCTGCAGGCGTGCGATACCGTTCTTCGAGAAGATTCTGAAGCAGTATCCGGAGAACACTTCGTATCTGATCTCGCTGGGCAAGTGCTATCAGGCGCAGGAAAATGGCGAGGCCAAGAAGTACTACAAGCGCGTCATCGAAATCTGCGGCAAGGACAAGGGCGATGGCAAGATTGCCGGCGCGCTGATGGACAACATGGATCAGAAGGATGCCGCCCGAAAGGGCAGCGGAAAGTAGGGCATTTAGGTTGAATCGGGGCGCCAAGACGCCTAAGCTTTCCTGTGCGTGAAGTACCTTTTCCTGGGCTTACGGAGGGGGATACATGCAACGGTTCGTTTCGATGCTCAGTTCTGGGCTGTTTGTCCTCGCGCTGGTCGGGTTTTTCCCGCAGATTCTAAGCGGGCAGTGATGAGGCGGCGGCGGCGGAGGCGGTGCCTCTGCAGGCGGTGATGGCGGCGCAGTGGGTGGCGGCGCGCGTTCGGGCGTTTCTGACGCCGATCGCAAGCCCGTACCCGGCGGCGGCAAGAAAACACACAAGGGCGGCAGCACGCCCATTCCCGCGGATCAGATTCCGTCGTGGGAAACTCCAACCAGCAAAGTCATTGAGCGCGCGGCGACCAAGAATCTGCCCTTGCTCATTCTCTTTGGCGGAGAAGAAGATGAATCGGCCGAAGCCGATTACATCTGGGGCAAGGAGATTGTTGCCCTGGCCAAGGAAAAAGCGGTGTTTGTCCGCGTTCCGTACAACAGCGACCGTGAGCCTTCGTGGGAAACCGGCTCGCCCATTCCTACAAGCAAGATCCTGGGCAAGAACCCCTCGCGTGATTACGGCATCAAGAGCTATCCCACGATGCTTGTGACCGATGCCTACGGCAACGAGTTCTACCGCGTCACCACCAAGCCCGACGCCGGCACGCTTAAGCGCTTCTTTGAAAACGTGGCCGAGCAGGGCAAGAAGACCAACGAGAAGCTCCAGAAAGTTCTCGACGCGGCCAAGAAATCCTTTGAAACCAAGGACGCGGCCAAGACGCTCAAGGGCCTGATTGACAATTTCCGCACGGGCGTTGTGGGCCTTGCGGCGCAGGAAGAGTCGATCAAGCTTTACCACAAGGTGCTTGAAGGCGGCCGCGAAGAGCTGAAGTCCACGGTGGCGGCGGGCGGCAAAGACCTTGAAAAGAAGCTCAAGGACTTGAAGAAGGTTTACAAGGACACCGAGCTGAACAAGGAAATCGACGCGGCCCTGAAGGACGCAAAGTAAACGGGCTTGAAGTATTGCAGCGGGCCGGTTCGCCGGCCCGCTGTTTCTTTTTTAGGCCGCTCGCCCCTGACGTGCTTGCCATGACCACGGGCTTTGGCGATAAGGGCGCCATGTCATTGCGCCACGCCACTCTCATGCTTGCTGCCGCCACGTTGTGTGCTGTTGCGGCGATGGCAGGCATGCTTGCGCGGGGCGCAGAGAGTTCACCTCCGCCCCAGGCGGCCAGACAAACATACGACCCGCGCCTGGCCGCGGCTTACGTTGAGGCCCAGTGCTGGCAGTGCCATACGGTCAGCACGCTGAGTGCGGAACTCGCGCGCGATTTCGGCCCCGCGGCTGCGGGCGCGCGGGCGGCAGGGCCTGACCTTGCCGGTATTGGCGGCCTTTACAGCGACGGCTGGCATGCCGCGCACCTGTTCAACCCCCAGAGTGTGATGGCGGGCTCGCAGATGCCTGCGCAGCGCCAGTTGTTCGTGCTGGACGGTATGGCCACAACGCCCAACACTCGCGGCGAGCGGCGGCCCGCGCTGAAGTTTTCGACGCAGCTTGTCATTGGATTCATGCAGTCGCTTACGCAAGAGGCCCGCTTTCGCGCACTCTGGCCCAGTGGCCACAAGGAACTTCCGCTCAGTGGAAGTGTGCGTGAGGGCCGCGAGCTCTATCAACGCCACTGTATTGGCTGCCACGGACAGGCCGCCGATGGCAGGGGCGAGGCAGCGTTGTTCTTCACCAAGCTGCCGGCCAATCTCGCGGCGAGCCGCTTGATCTGGCGCAGCGTGCGCGTGCCGCTGGCCAGCTACGACGATATCTACGCGACGATCACCAACGGCCTGCCCGGCAGCGGCATGCCCGCATTCACAGCCCTGAGCGACGAGCAGCGCGCAAGCCTGGTGGCGTACATAGCCTCGCTCAATCGCGAAGTGTTCGATGCCTATGAGCCGCGCTTTGAAGATAGCGTGTACGAATCGCCGCCGGTCCTTGACGCGGCCCTCATTGCACGCGGCAAAGAGCTTTTCAGCAGCGAACAGTACAAGTGCGCAAGCTGCCACGGTGCGCAGGGCCGGGGTGACGGCGAGCAGCGTGCAGACTTGCTTCGCAGGTACGGCGTGATCGTGCGTGATCTTGGCGCCGAGCGATTGCGCCGCGGCGGAGCGCAGGGCGTATTTGCGAGCATTGCCCTGGGCCTGGGCGAAGCCATGCCCGGCCAGTTGAAAGATGACGGCAGCAACAAGGCCGATATCTGGGCGCTGGCGGCCTACGCGCGCTCGCTCAATCGCTTCGAGCGTTGACATTTCATCGCGAGTTCAGAAAACAAAGCAGACAAGGAACCCAACATGCCGCTCTTCTCCGCAACCTATCCGATTCGATTCTCCGACGTTGACCGCGCGGGCATACTTTACTACCCGCGCTTTCTGCATTACTTCCACTGCTGTTTCGAAGACTTCTTTGATCGCGCGCTGGCCATTCCCTACAACCACGCGCTGGATGTCGAGCGCTTGGGTTTTCCTACGGTGCACATGGAAGTGGACTACCTCGCGCCGCTGCGCTTTGGCGACAAAGTGGAAATCACGCTTGGCGTCGAGAAGCTCGGCACCAAGAGCGTGACCTGGATGTACACGGGCGTGACTGCGCGCGAGAACAAGCCTGTCACCTGCGTGCGCGCCACGCTCGTGACGGCATGCCTGAACATGGACACGTTCAAAGGAACTGACTTGCCCATCAAATATCGCGACCTGTTCGGAAAATTCATGGTGCCGGATTCGCACCGCACGGGGTTTTATCGACCGGTGAAGGGATAGTTATGAAGTGACGGTCTAGTGTTGAAGGTTCAGGGTCAAGGGTAAAGCGGCATGCAGCGGTTTACGGAACTCCGGGTGTGGCGGCAAGCGCATGCGCTTGTTTTGGCGGTGTACAAATTGAGTGGCGGTTTTCCCGCCACTGGGCGCTACGGCTTGACCAGTCAGGTTCAACGTGCTGCGGTTTCGGTACCCGCGAACATCGCTGAGGGCTCCAAGCGCAAATCAAACTCGGAGTATGCGCGGTTTCTGAACATTGCTGAGGCAAGCCTGGTCGAAGTTGAGTACTACATCATGCCAACCCGGGACCTGGGATTTACGGCTTCGGCCACGGCCGATGAACTGCTGACCGAGGTTGATGCGCTCTCTCGCGGCCTCTCGTCACTACGTACGAAGGTGGAAGCAACGGCCCGCCCAAGACAGGCAAGGTCGTCCAAACCCTCAACCCCCAACTCTCAACCCTAGACACTCGACCTGTCGACCCATACATGACCGACAAACCGACATTCCCTGACACGTTCAACATGGCGTCGTACTTCGTGGATTCGAACATCGAAGCAGGGCGCGGCTCCAAGACTGCGATCCGCTTCGAGGGCAAATCGATCACTTATCAGCAGGTGTTCGAGAACGTGAATCGCGCGGGTAATGGTTTGCTCAATCTCGGTCTGCAGGCCGAGCAGCGCGTGCTGGTTTGCCTCCAAGACAGGCCCGAGTTTGCTTATGCCTGGTTTGGCGCTCTGAAGGCCGGCGGCGTGGCCACGCAGATCAACCCGCAGCTTCCCAAAGAGGACTACGCTTATTACCTGAACTACACCAAGGCGCCCATCGCGATCGTCGATGCCGCGGCTCTGGCCGAGTTCGAACCCGCCATCAAGAACGCGCGGCATCTGCGCGAAGTGGTCGTCGTCGGCGGCGAAGAAGGCACGCGCAGCAAATGGACTGCGTGGGAAGACTGGATCCAGAAGTGGTCGCCGGAAATGCAAGCGGCACCCACAAGCAAAGATGACCCCGCGGTGTGGCTGTTCACCAGCGGCACCACCGGCCAAAGCAAAGGTGCGGTGCACACGCATGCGCACTTTGCGTTCAACACGGAAGTTTACGCCAAGCGCTTCATCGGCATGAAGGAAAGCGACATCACGATTGCCGGGCCGCGCTTGTTTTTTGGCTACGCCACGGGCACCAATCTGATGTTCCCGTTTGCGGTGGGGGCCACGACGGTGCTTTTCCGCGATCGCCCGCTGCCGCCGAAACTGTTTGAACTGATCGAGCGCGAAAAGTGCACGGTGTTCACGAGTGTGCCCACACTGATTAACAATTTTCTGCAGACGCCGCTGGCTGAGCGCAAGTCGCTGAAATCGCTGCGCTTCATGTGGAGCGCGGGCGAGGCTTTGCCGCGCGATCTGCACGAACGCTGGGAGCGCGAGTACGGCGTGCCGATTGTCGATGGCATCGGCAGCGCGGAGAGCTTTCACATTTACATCAGCAATCGTCCCAAGGGCCCGCTGGGTGATGCCGACATTCGTCCGGGCTCGCTTGGCAAGATCGTGCCCGGCTATGAAATGAAACTGCTCGACGACGCCGGCCAGCCCGTGAAGCCCGGCGACGTGGGCACGCTCTGGGTCGGAGGTGATTCCGTTGCGCTCAATTATCACGCGGCCTACGAGAAGTCGAAAGAGCATCTGCGCGGCGGGTGGGCCGTAAGCGGCGACAAGTTCCGCTGCGACGAGCAGGGCTATTGGTGGTACGAAGGCCGCGGCGACGACCTGCTCAAGGTCGGCGGCATTTACGTCAGCCCGCTCGAGGTCGAAAATTGCCTGATGCAGCACGCGGCGGTCAAAGAATGCTGTGTGATCGGCCGCGACGACGAAGCCGGCCTGTGCAAACCCCTGGCAATCGTGGTGCCGAAGCAGGGCACGGGCGACGCAAAACTCGCTGAAGAGTTGATAGCGTGGTGCAAAGACAAACTCGCCCGCTACAAAGCCCCGCGCTGGGTGCAGTTTCGTACCGAGGCCCTGCCCCGCAACGACCGCGACAAAATCGACCGCAAGAAACTGCGCGCGGAAGACCAGACCAGGAGCAAGTAATGCCCGACGCCCGTTTGGCCAATGCACGCTGGCCCGATGTCAAAGCCGCGCTTGAGAGCGGTCGGCCGGTCGTTGCCATCCTGCCCTGCGGCGCGACGGAGGCGCACGGGCCGCACCTGCCGCTGGGTACAGACGTGATCATTTCCGAGGGCATCGCCGCGTTTGCAATGCCCAGGCTTGATGAAAAGAACATCGTCGCGTTCATTTTGCCTTCAGTGGCCTATGCGCCTGCTGAATACGCGGCCGGATTTGCCGGCACGATCAGCATTTCCATGGACGCGGCTTTGGCCGTGATCACCGACATCGCGCGCAGCCTCAAGAAGCAGGGTTTTGCGGCGCTGGCTCTGGTGAACTCGCACTTTGATCCGGCCAATGTTTCCGTGCTGCGCGACGCCGCCGAGAGCATCCCCAGAGAAATCGGCCTGGCCGTGGCCTTTGCCGATTTCACGCGCCGCAAGTTGGCCGAACAGCTCACACCCGAGTTCCAGAGCGGTGCCTGCCACGCGGGCCAGTTCGAGGGCTCGCTCGTGCTTGCATCGCGGCCCGAACTCGTGGATGACGATGCGCGGATGAAACTGCCGGATAATCCCACAAGCCTCGTCGCGGCGTTCGGCAAGGGCGCAAAAACGTTTGAGGACGCGGGCGGCCCGCAGGCCTATTTTGGCTCACCGCAAAGTGCTAGCAGTGAAGAAGGCGTTTCCACTTACGAAAAAATGAGCGAGGCGGTGGTTGCAACGATCCTTGCGGCGCTCGGATGACGACATTGTAAGTCTCGTCACAGCAACCGGTTGTGACTAATCCACAGCTAATTGATCGCAAGTCCGACAATTACGTTTACAACCATTGATACATAAATTACTTCGTTTGCATGGAACGCACGGTCATCGTTACCGGCGCATCGCGTGGCATTGGCTACGCTGTTGCTCTTGAACTTGCGGAGGCGGGCTACGACATTCTGCTCGTGGCACGCAGTGCGTCGCAGCTGGCAGCGGTGGCTTCGGCATGTGCAAAGAAAGGCGTGCTGGCGACGGCGCTGGCGTTGGATGTAACGGGGCGCGATGCCGGTGCAGAAATCGCGAAAGCCGCGGCCGCGATGCCGCGCCTTTTGTGGGGTCTGGTGAACAACGCAGGCATGGCACAGAGTGCGCCACTGGCGCAGACGGACGACGAACTGCTGCTCAAGCACATGGAGTTGAACTTTCATGCGCCCATGCGCCTTACGCGCGCGCTGGTCCCGCTCATGAAAAAGGGCCGCGTGGTGAATGTGTGCAGCACGGCCGCGCTGACGGGTTACCCGTACGTCAGCGCCTATGCGGCGAGCAAGCATGCGCTGTTGGGCGCCACGCGCTCGTTGGCGCGAGAGTTCGCGCAAAAGGGCATCACGTTCAACGCGGTCTGCCCCGGCTATGTGCGCACGGAAATGTTTGAGCAAACGCTGGAGAACATTGCGTCCAAGGCCAAGCTCGACAAAGCGGGCGCGCAGCAGAAGCTCGCGGCGCTCAGCCCGCAGAATCGCGTGTTTGAGCCAGGCGAGGTCGCCAAGCTGGTGCGGTTTGTTCTGAGCGATGACGCCCAAGGCATCAATGGCCAGGCATTGACCATTGACGGCGGCGAGATCGAGCATTGAAAGGAAATAGCGTGCCAGGCAAGCGCCCCGACGACGACGTTGAAGAAAGCACGGACATTTTCACGCCCGATGGCTGGCCGCGTCCCAAGGGCTATTCCAACGTGGTGGTGTTGCCGCACGGTCGGCCGCTGTTTATCGCGGGCATGGTGGGCTGGGACGAGAGCGAGAAAATGGTCAGTCCGGAAATCGTTGGCCAGTTCCGGCAGGCGTTGAAGAACATCGTGGCCTGCGCGCGAGCGGCCGGCAGCGATGTTGAGTTCATTGGGCGTATGACGCTTTACGTGATCGACAAGGAGGCATACTTGGCGGCGCGAAGCGAGCTTGGGCGCGCCTGGCGCGATGTCATGGGTGCGCACTATCCGGCCATGTCGCTGGTGGAAGTGAAGGGGCTGCTGGAAGAAGGCGGCGTTATTGAAGTTGAAGCAACGGGCGTAGTACCAGACTAGAGGGGACACCTTGAAACAGCAATCCGACACACAGGCGCACGGCCAACTGGTTCTCCAGCCGGCCGAGCGAGCATTGGTTGGCATGTGGCTTAGACTGGCAAAGTGCTACAACCTTGCGCTGCGAGAAGTGCGCGCAAGCCTGAAAGAAGAACGCACGCTGCCGCAGTTTGACGTGCTTTCGCAGCTCAAGCGCTCTGAGGCAACAGGGCTGACGTTCTCTGAGCTTTCAAAGAAGTTGCTCGTTACGGCGGGCAACCTTACGGGCATTATTGACCGGCTTGAGCAGCAAGGGCTGGTGCGGCGCGAGATCAACCCCAAGGATCGGCGCGAAACATTCATCAAGCTGACGCCCAAGGGCCAGGAAACATGCGCCGAGATCATCCCCCAGCACGAGCGCGACCTGGTGAAGATTTTCAGCGGGCTGAAACCCGAAACCGTGGACATGCTGCGCGTGGGGCTGGCCGACCTGCGCAAACATCTCGACGCGGGTTTTGACCACAGCCACGACTCCGATCACCATTGATTCAGCCCCGGCTGCGATCAGCTTGTGCTGGAGCGGGGACATTCGGCGACATTGGCGGCATACGCAATTCGCTCTCTACCGGCCGAATAGCTTGTGAGTACCTAATGAAGTCAACTCCGGAATTCCTGCTTGTAGGGCTCTTGTTGGGGCTGATTTCGATTGGATTGTTTGTCCTGGGTTCGAATTTCGAGAAGTTGTACATACACATAGTTGGCGTTCTTGTCGGTGCGTTAGCCCTCGTCTGTTGCGTAATTTCTGTTGCGTTCGAGTTTCCCGGACGAACGGAATCGAAGCGTAATCAGAGGCAATAAGCGAGTTGTTCAGAACAGTAGGGTCCATGAAACATAATTTAGGCGTTTCCAAGAACTTTGGCTCGCTCGTCCTGTTTTCGGATTTCGTCAGTCAAATGTTGGCTCAGTATCCATCCTTTTTGGCCTCACCCATGCAGAACAGGCGGGAGCAGGCGTGACACCGAAAGGCTTTCTTTACTCCGAACAAGACGGCGTGGGCACGATCACGCTCAACCGCCCCGAGCGCCTCAACGCGCTGACGTTTGCCATTTACGCGGAGCTGGCTGCCTTCTTTCGCCATCTCGCCACGCGTGAATCCTGCCGCGCCGTGGTGATCACCGGCTCGGGCCGCGCCTTTTGCAGCGGCGGCGACGTCGAGGACATCATTGGCGAGTTATTCGCGCGCGACATGAAGGGGCTGCTGGATTTCACGCGCCTGACGGTCGACCTGATCCGCTCCATGCGCACGCTGCGCAAGCCAATCATAGGCGCGCTCAACGGCACCACCTGCGGCGCCGGCGCGGCTATCGCACTGGCCTGCGATATGCGTATCGCCAGCGAAAGCGCCAAGTGTGCGTTTCTGTTCACGAAAGTAGGGCTCAGCGGTGCGGACATGGGCGCGTGTTTCCTGCTGCCGCGCGTGGTGGGTTTGACCAAGGCCACAGAGCTGCTGATGCTGGGCGATTTCATTTCGGCGCAGGAAGCGGCAAGGATCGGCCTTTACAACGAAGTGGTCACTCAAGAGCACTTGATGACGCGCGCAAACGAAGTGGCGCAAAAACTGAACAAGGGCCCGGCTTTTGGCATCGCCATCACCAAGGAACTGCTCAACAAGGCCATGAGCTTTGACCTGGAAACCGCGCTCGAAGCGGAAGCGCAGGCACAGGCCATCTGCATGCAGCACCCGGATTTCAAAGAAAGCTACAACGCCTGGAAGGAAAAGCGGGAGCCGAAGTTTGGATAGCGACCTGCTGCAACTTCCGCTGTTCTCCGACGCCGATCGCGCCTTTGTGCGTGACCTGGACGCGAGAGCACGTGCGCAGCGCTGGGCTGACCCCGACGCCGACGACGCCCTGGCGCTGCGCTCGGCGCTGACCACCCTCGCGAGTTGGGGCACGCTCAAACACACGGTGGCGCAGCCCTACAGCCTGACCGTGAATGTGCTCGCGCGCGAGACGCTGGCTTACCACAGCGGCATGGCTGATCTGGCCTATGTGATGCAGCTGCTTGGCTCGCTGCCGGTGCAGCTCATGGGCAGCGAGTCCACCAAGAGCGTGATCCTGCCAAAAGTTGCCAATGGCGAGGCTTGCATGGCGCTCGCGCTTTCCGAGCCCGAGGCGGGATCTGATGTAGCCGCGTTGAGCACGGTCGCGCGCCACGACAATGGCTACCGCATCACCGGCACCAAGCACCTGATCACCAACGCGGGCGTGGCCGATTACTACTCAGTGTTTGCGCGCACCGGCGATGGCAAAAAGGGCATTTCCGCGTTCATCGTGGATGCGAAAGCGCCAGGCCTCAGCGTCGAGAAACAAACGCCCAGCGCACCACACCCGCTGGGTATTGTGCGCTTCAAAGAAGTGCAAGTGCCCACTTCGGCAAGGCTCGGCAGCGAAGGCGAAGGTCTCAAGCTTGCCTTGATGACGCTGGAGCGATGCCGCGCTACGGTGGGGGCCGCGGCGTGCGGCTTTGCAAAGCGTGCGCTGGATGAGGCGCTGGCACATTGCAAGTCGCGCAAGATGTTTGGCAGCACACTGGCCGAGCAGCCGCTGGCGCAGGCTAAATTGGCGGAGATGCAGGCACGTCTTGACGCGTCAAGACTGTTGGTTTACCGCGCCGCGTGGGCCATGGATCATGCCAAGGAAGGGCGCGCCCCGCGCGAGATCGCGCTGGCCAAATGGCAGGCCACGGAAAACGCCCAGTGGATCATCGACCAGGCGCTGCAGTTCGCCGGCGGCAAGGGTGTGCTGCGCGGCAGCATCTTTGAGCGCCTGTACCGCGAAATCCGCCCGCTGCGCATTTATGAAGGCGCAAGCGAAGTGCAGCAACTGGTTGTTGCCCGCGACATGCTAGAGGAGTGACCATGCCCCAGTATCCGCCCTATGAGCGTCATGTGTTCATCTGCACGAATGAGCGTCCGGCCGACAATCCGCGCGGCTCATGCAAAGCGCGCGGCGCCGAGCAGGTGTTGCAGCGCTTCAAGGATCTCGTCGATCAAATGAAGCTCAAGCCCAAGATCCGCGCGCAGAAGTGCGGCTGCCTGGACACCTGCGAAACGGGCGTGAGTGTCGTGGTGTACCCCGAGGCAGTCTGGTACCAGCGCGTGGCCGTGGCCGACGTGGACGAAATCGTGCAGAGCCACCTGGTCAACGGCAAGCCCGTCGAGCGCCTGCGCATGCACCCCATGCTCCCCAAAGACAGCGGCAAAGTGAACCCGGTGGGAGGAGCCTGACGGCAACGCAAGACGCAAAAGGTTAAACGCAAAAGTATCAGCCCGTTTCGTTTGGCTGGTTGACTGTCGTCCTACCACGCACCGTGCACCTCGTCTTACTGGAGTATTCCTTTTGCGTTTTGCGTTTATCGTTTTGCGTTCAAATCCTCATGCTCTTCGATCCCCTTACCCTCAACGGCCTCACGCTTCCCAATCGCATTTGCGTGCCGGCGATGGTGACGCGACTGTGCGGCGAAGACGGGTTCGTTAACGCGGATATCACTGACCGCTACATGGCATTTGCGCGCGGTGAGGCGGGTTTGATCGTGGTTGAAGCGATGGCCGTGCACCGCAGCAAGTCTGGCCCGCTTTTGCGCATCTGCGGCGATGAATTCAAGCCGGGCTTGAGTGAGTTGGCGCGAAAAATGCACGCTATCTCACCCAGCAAAGTCGCACCGCAAATCATTCACTTCCTGAAGATATCACGATCGGGCTGGCGACAGAAAGTTAGCGATCTAAGCATCGGCGACATCAAGCAGATCGTGCGCGAGTATGCGCAGGCCGCGCTTCGTGCGCGAGAGTGCGGCTTTGACGCCGTTGAGCTGCACATGGCTCACGCGTACACGCTTTCGAGTTTTCTATCGCGGCTCAACGCGCGGCGCGACGATTACGGCGGCTCGCTCGAAAATCGCCTGCGCGCGCCGCTTGAAGTGCTCGCGGCAGTGCGCGCGGCCGTGGGGCGCGATTTTGCAGTCGGCATTCGCTTCGACGCCGACGAGTGCATCAAAGGCGGCTACACAGTGGAGGAAAGCCGCGCCATTGCATTGAGGCTCGCGCAGGTCGGCGCCGACTGGCTTTCGCTGTCGGCGGGCGGCAAGTTTGAGGACGCCCAGGCGCGTGAAGGGGAACCGCTCTATCCCTACACGGGATACTCCGGCGAGCGCACCATGCCCGGCGCGAGCTATCCCGATGGCGCCAACCTGTACATGGCGGAAGGCGTGAAGGCCTACCTGCGCGCGCACGGTGTGAAAACGCCCGTTCTTGCCACTGGAAAAATCGGCACGCCGGAACTGGCCGAACGGGTGCTTCGCGAGGGACACGCCGACTTAATTGGGATTGCGCGACCGATTCTCGCCGACCCGATGTGGCCGAAAAAAACGCGCGAGGGACGTTTCGACAAAGTCATTCGCTGTTGCTACGCCAACGTGTGCAAAGCCAGAGATGAACACTTTCAGACAGTGAGTTGCTTTCTCTGGCCCAAGGGCGCAAAGCAAGCGCCGCAGAGCGACGACAGTGTTGCGCCCGTGTGGCCCGCAGAAGGAGCTTCGCTCAGCGCCGCGCGTGAACACGGACGCGTCGTGCTGCACTGGAACCCTGCGACAGACAACGAAGCCGTGTATGGCTACGACGTGTGGCGGGAGGAACTTGGCCAATGGCGCCGATTGAGTGCATTGCCCAGTGGCATCACGCAGTACCACGATGCCGGTGCCATTCCGGGCATAAGTTACGCCTACAGAGTTCAAGCCTACGACTTCGCGGGCAATCGAAGCGAAGTGAGCAATATCGCAAACCTCGGCGCGTAAGGCGTTACACGCGAACAATTTGCAAGTTTTCACGTGGTAAGGATTTGACAAGCACTGTGGCACGGGGTACGAATATGACCAGGTGGTCATAACGGGCGGCTGTAAGGGCGATTTCTGGGGCTTGCAATGACAGCCAAAACAACGACGCGCGTCTTGGACAAGAAGGGTGTCAAGCTGGTTGTGGGGCAGAACGTCACGTTGGAGAAGTCGGGTGAGTGCGGCCAGTTGCTAGGCGTAAACGAACAGGGGAACTGCCTGGTGCGGCTATCGGCCACCGGCGAAGTGCTCTCGGTACTGGCGTCGGCACTCAACGTGGCTTCGTGGGAGCAGGTGCGCAACCAGAACAAAGCCAACAACAGCGACAAGACTCGCCTTTTTTAAATCTTCAGCAGCTCCACCGGCTTTGGCAATACCACAAGCACCACGGCGCCCTTGCCGCTGCGAGGCCTGTGCGCGCTTTGCGGCGGATGCCAAAGGTAGCTGCCAGCGGGCCACGCCCTGCCAAGATCTTCCAGCTCACCCTCGATCACGAAATATTCCTCACCGGCGGGGTGGCGGTGCGCGTGGTAAGCCGCGCCGGGTGCGAATTTCAGCAGCAAAGTCAAAGAGCCATCCTCGCCCTTGCGCAGCGTTTTGTAGCTTACGCCGGGCGCGTCGGCGAACTCGCGCCATCCCATCTCTTGAGTCAGCCTCTGGATTGCGGGAATCATGCTCTTAGAGTATCGAGCTTGCCGCACGGAAACGAGGCCGCCATGTTTATCGTTATGAATCGCTTCACCGTGACGCCGGGCCGCGAGCAGGATTTCGTGGAGGCGTTCTCGGGTCGCGCCAAGGCCATTGACGGCGTGCCGGGTTTCCTGGGTCTCGATGTGCTCAAGCCGGTGGGGGCGGGCGCGTTCATTTCCATGTCGCGCTGGAGAAGTGAGGCGGATTTCGTGGCCTGGACGAAATCCGAGGCGTTTGCAAAGGGGCACGCCAAGCGGCACCCGGGCATGTTCGCGGGCCATCCCGTGTTGGAGCAATACGAAGTCTTCGAGAGCACTTTCAAAGCATAAGGCAGGAGTCGCCGTGGCCAAGAAAAGCAACACAACAGCGTGGTTGGGAATTGTTCTTTCAGCGATCGCCGTGGGCCTGCTTGCGGGCATCATTCTGGTGAACCCCAATTACACTCCGCCCCCGGAGAAGATGAACGTCGATCCCAAGGATGTCGCCTACGACCACTCCCGCGACGCGATCCCGCGCGTGGCCAAGGCCAAAGTCACGCACATTCTGCTGTCGTGGAAAGGCAAGGGCAGCGTCAAGCCGAAGGATCCCAATCGCACCCAGGAGCAGGCCAAGAAGCTGGCCGAGGAAATCTGGCAGAAATACAACGCAGCCCCGGACGCGGACAAGGACAAGGTCTGGAAAGAGTTGCAAGTCCAGTACAACGAGGACAGCGGCAATGTGCATAACGTTTACGACGTGACGCCGAGCGCGGGCCTGGTGCAGGAATTCAAAGACACCGCCCTTGAAACCGCCGTCGGCAAGGTGCGCATCACGATGGTTGCGCCGGAAAAGCTGACCTACGGCTACCATGTGGTTCGCCGCATCGAATAGCCTGAAAACCGGCGCTGACTGCTTCGTGACAGTTTTTTGAGGGAATTCGGTCAGTATCCGTCGTATTCTGGTACACGGGCTGGGCTAGCCTTTTCTGACACTGATGAGGTATTCCATGCGAAAGCTTATTGCGGCATGCGCCGTAGCTTTGGCCGTTCTTGCGGTGACGCGGCCGACGTCGGCTGCTGAACCCCAGGAAGCGCCCAAGGCGCGCGCGCCCGAGGTGGCCGACGTTTCAGAGCTCGATTTCCAGGCCGCGCCGGGCTCTTTCGAGGGCAAAGTCGAAGACGCCGTCGAGCGCGGCTGTGACTGGCTCAAGAAGCAGCAGTTGGAGAACGGGCTTTGGCCAGACGGCACCAACCCGACCTACGGCGGCGGAACGCCCCACAAGTATGAAGTGGGCCGCAGCGCATTCCCGATTTGGGCGTTGTGCAAATCCGGCGTGTTTGCTGATGACCCCGCCATTGAAAAAGCGATGAACTGGCTGCGCAAGAATTACGAGGCGTGGGCGCCGCAGCCCCCGGCTCCGAACCCGAGCTGGTGCACCTACGAGAATGCCTGCGTCGTCAACGCGATTGAGGCCTATTACATCTCCAAGTGGGAGGCCATTGACGCAAAGCTCGACAACCCCAAGAACCGCGTCAAGCGCGACGCCGATGGCAAGGTGATGAAGGACGCCAACGGCAAGCCGATTCCGATCACGCGCTGGGGCACCGAAGAGAAAGGCGCCAAGAAGAAGAAGAAGGACCGCAAGCTCACACTCGACCCCAAGGATCGCAAGCTCGCTGAGCGCGCCACCAAAGCGCTGATTGAAGCCTTCCAGAAGGGCGCCTACGGAACGGGCGGCTGGCGTTACAACAACCCCGATGGCAACCCCGGCCCCAAGATTGACGTCTCGGCCACGCAGTACGCGATGCTGGGCTTTGGCGCCGCAAGCCGTCTGGGCATTGCTTACAAGAAAGACTGTCTGGTTGATGCCTACAAGTTCTTCTTGGCCGAACAGGACAAGGACGGCCCGGCCGTGGCCCGTGAAGAAAAGAAAGAAGGCGAAGAGGAAAAGAAGGAAGAAGAAAAGCCCAAGAAGGATCCGGACAAAGGCACCAAGGTGCGCGAGTACAAGCCCAAGGCCAAGGATCGCGCCCGTGGCTGGGGTTATTGCCGTAAAGACATCCATGCCAAGGGAGACGAAATCTCTTATGGCAGCATGACCTGCGCCGGCATCTGCGGCCTGACCGTGCTTCGCGATGAATTAATCGACGACCCGACCATGGCGTCCAAGTACACCAAGGACATGGACGCCAAGTGTAACCAGGCCATCGCTGACGGTTTGGCGTGGATGGTCGCCAACTGGAGCGTGAAGAACAATCCTGCGCGCGGCATGTATCGCTTCTACTACTACCTTTACGCGCTCGAACGCCTGGCCATGTTGGGCGGCCTGGACTACATCGGCAAGCACGACTGGTACTACGAAGGTGCCTTAGTGATGCTCGAACAGCAGGACGCCGACGGCGGCTGGACGAAAGTGGGCAACGAAGTGGAGCCCGCGCACATTTACAACACCTGTTACGCTCTCTTGTTCCTCAAGCGTGCCACAGATGGCGTGAAGCGCCCGGTGCCCGTGTTCACCGGCGACGACCACGACGACTAGCAAGGTCTGCGTAAGCGAACCGGCCCCGCAATGCGGGGCCGGTTTCATTTGAATCGCCTATCGGCCTTTGCCAAGGAAATCGCGAATCGAGGTCAGGATGCCCTCAACGCTGGCGATGTCGCTAGTGATCACGCGATCATCGGCCGCGTAGCGGCCATCGAGGTCGTCCTTGAACTTTCCGCTGCCGTAGGCGCTGCGCACCTGGCCATAGCAGAACATGTTGCTGGCCGGCAGCAATTCGCCATCAAGCACGCGGAAGCATTCCTCTGTGTCATCCGCGCCCCAGTTATCGCCGTCAGAGAAATGGAACGGATAAATGTTCCACTCCGCGGGGTTGAACCGTTCTTTGATCAACTGCACACACAACCTGTATGCGCTGCTGATCTTTGTGCCGCCGCTCTCACGCAAATGAAAGAACGTGTGCTCGTCCACCTCTTTAGCCTCGGCGTCGTGCACGATGTAAACGCTCTGGATGTTTTTGTACTGCGATCGCAGCCACGTATCGATCCAGAAGCTCTCGATGCGCACAATCTCCTTTTGTTCCTCGCCCATGCTGCCGGACACGTCCATCATGTAAACGATGACGGCGCTGTTTTCCGGAACGGGGCGCACTTCCCAGCTGCGGAAGCGTTTGTCCTGGCGCTCGGGAATGATCACCGGGTTGAGCGGATCGTAGATGCCGCTGGCAATCTGGCGCAGCAGCGCATGCTTGAACGTGCGCTTGAAATGGCGCAGCGATTCCGGGCCAACGTTGCGAATGCCCACGTAGCGCGAGCGCTCGGTCAGCACCGTGTGTTTGCCCTTGGGCTGGATGTTCGGGAGTTCCAGTTCCTCGCCCAGAATCTCCGCGAGTTCCTTGAGCGAAACATCCACTTCCAGAACGTGGTCGCCGGGCTTGTCACCCGCCTCGCCCGTGGAGGGCTCGCCGTCGGAGCCGAGCGATTGCCCGATTTCACCCTCTCCCTGGCCCACGCCGCCGGTCTGCTTCTGCCCAAAGCGAAAGCGCGGAATGTCAATCTGCGGCAAGGGAATGCTGACCGTGCCCTTGCCCTTGCGCGCCACCAGTTCGCCTTTGGTGATGAACTTGCGCAGCTCCTTGCGGATCTTGCCGCGCACAATCTGGCGGAAGCGCGAGTGGTCACCCTCAATTTTGTGCTGCGTGGCCATGGAGTTATTGTAGCCGCGCGCTGGTGCGTTGGCAGCAGGTTGATTCTCGCTACACTTCGCAACCTCATGCCTGCCGTCACCATCATTGATTCCGGCATCTGCAACCTGGCCTCGATCGCACGCGCGCTTGAGCGCGCAGGCGGCGAGGTGTCGGTGGCGACAAAGGCGGCTGACATTGCCCAGGCCTCGCGTCTTGTCCTGCCCGGAGTGGGCAGCTTTCCCGCCGGCATGAAATCGCTTCAAGCGCGCGGCTTGTGTGAAGCGATTACGCGCTTTTCGGCCAAGGGCAAGCCGGTGCTCGGCGTGTGCCTGGGCATGCAACTGATGCTGGACGAGGGCGACGAGTTTGAACTGACCCAGGGGCTCGGCCTGGTGCCAGGTCGCGTTCGCGCCATGGATGCGCAAGGGCAAAGCGTGCCGCACATGGGATTCAATTCGATCAAGGCGACGCGGCCAGACCCGCTGCTTGAGGGTGTGAACGGCCGCTACCTGTACTTCGTGCACAGCTATGTTTGCGTGCCGCGCGTTGCGGCCGATGTGCTGGCGACGACGGAGTACGGCGAGACGTTCTGCAGCGTGATGCGGCGCGAAAACGTGTGGGGGGTGCAGGCGCATCCTGAAAAGAGCCAGCGCGCGGGGCAGCGTCTGTTGCGCAATTTCCTGGGGCAAGCATGACATTCACCGTTTATCCGGCCATTGATCTGCGCAAGGGCAAGGTCGTCCGGTTGCAGCAGGGCGAAGCCTCGCAGGTCACCGTCTATGCCGATGATCCCGTGGCCGTGGCGCAGGGCTTTCGCGAACAGGGTGCACTCTGGATTCACGTGGTCAATCTTGACGGCGCCTTTGGCGATGCCCAGCGCAACTACACCAAGATGGGCAAGATCCTTGAAAAGGCCCACATGCTGGTGCAGTTCGGTGGCGGCATGCGCGACGCCACCGGGATACTGTTCGCAATGGCGGCCGGCGCGGCGCGCGTGGTGCTGGGCACGGTTGCGCTGCGCAAGCCTGAAGTGGTGGCAGAAGCCGTAAAGAAGTACGGGGCGGATCGCATCGCCGTGGGTATTGACGCGCGCAATGGCAAAGTGGCCATCGAGGGCTGGGTCGAAACCACAGGCGTGCGCGCGGATTTCCTGGTGAAACAGATGATGGATATTGGGGTTGAGCGCTTCATTTACACGGACATCGCGCGTGACGGCATGATGGTCGGCCCCGATGTGGAGGGTGGCAAACGCCTGTGCGAGATGGGCGCAAAAGTCATTCTTTCCGGCGGCGTGGGCAGCCTGGAGCACATCAAGGCCGCGGCCGAATCGGGCGCGGAAGGCTTGATTGTAGGTAAAGCTTTATACGAGCGGCGATTTACACTAAGAGAAGCACTGGCATTCAACAGGAAATAGGCATGAGCACATTCAACGTTTACCCAGCGATCGAATTGCGCGGCGGCATGGGACTGCGCTACGAGAACCTCGGCATGGGCACACGCGCCAATCGCGTCGATGCCGTCAGGCTGGCCAAGGAGTACGAGAAGGCCGGGGCGCCTTTGATTCACCTCGTCAATCTCGACGGGCCGTTTTTGGTGGGCGAAAGCGAACACTCCGGCAGTGTGCTCGCCGGGGCGAACAAGAACCTTGAGGTGATTGCGGAAATCGCCAAGGGTGTGAAGACGCCCCTTATGTTCGGCGGCGGATTGCGCGATCTAAATAGCATCATGAAAGTGCTTTCATTGGGCATCAAGCGCGTGGCACTGGGCAACGCAGCTATGCGCAACCCCGAACTCGTGCGTAACGCGGTGAAACTGAACGCGGACGCGGTGGTTGCCGCCATCGATGGAAAGAACGGCATGTGTGTAAGCCAGGAGTGGGTCAAGGTCAAAGAGATGCGCGTGGAAGAACTCGCGCGCCACATGAAAACCGCCGGCGTGAAAGCGTTCATTTACCAGGACGTGCAAAGCGACGCCGGCGGCGGACTCGTACTCGATCCCGCCAAGCGCATGGGTGAACTGGGCGTCGAAGTGATTATCGCCGGGGGCGTCAATCAGCTCGCCGACATCAGGGCGTGTGCGGCAATCAAAGGTGTTACCGGGGCGCTGGTCGGCAAGGCACTGGCCTCAGGCACGTTTACCTACGCGCAGGCGTTGGAAGCTGCGGCGGCGGGGCTCAAAGAACGTAAGTAGCAGACAGGCGGGCAGCATGTTGGCCAAGCGATTGATTGTTTGCCTTGACGTCAAAGACGGCCGCGTCGTCAAGGGCGTCAATTTCGTCGGCTTGCGCGACGCGGGCGATCCCGTGGAGTGCGCGCTGCGCTACGACGCCGAGGAAGCCGACGAGTTGGTGTTCCTCGACATCACCGCCGGCCACGAAAAACGCAACACCGCCATTGAACTTGCGCGCCGCTGTGCGCAGGAGCTTTCGATTCCGTTCACCATCGGTGGCGGCGTGCGCACTGTGGCGGACTTCGAGGCGCTGCTTCGCGCCGGCGCCGACAAAGTCGCCATCAACAGCGCGGCCGTGCGACGGCCGGAACTGATCTCCGAGTGCGCAAATCGTTTTGGTGTTCAGGCCGTAGTGCTGGCCGTGGATGCGCGCAAAGTCGGCGCATCATGGAACACGTTCGTTGACGGCGGCCGCACCGATACCGGCCGTAACGCATTGGATTGGATCCGGTCGGCGGCCGCGCTCGGCGCGGGCGAAATCCTGCTTACGAGCATGGACCGCGACGGCACCGGGAACGGCTTCGACCTGGACTTGACGCGTCGAGCTTCGCAGATCGTGAAGCTGCCCGTCATTGCGTCAGGCGGCGCGGGCACGCTTGAGCATTTGTGCGAAGGTCTGGAGGCGGGCGCTTCGGCGGTGCTTGCCGCGGGCATGTTCCACTTCGGCAAATACACGGTGCGCCAGGCCAAGGAATTCATGCGCACACACGGCATCAACATGCGGCCCGCCGAGGAGCTGGTGTCATGAACGAAGATCCCGCCAAGGGCATAAAGTGGGACAAGAACGGGCTTTTGCCGTGCGTGCTGCAGAACGCGGCTACGGGCGAAGTGCTCACGCTTGCCTACATGAACGCGGAGTCCTTCGCCGAAACGCTGCGCACAGGCCAGATCGTGTTCTGGTCTCGCTCGCGCAAGGAACTCTGGCGCAAGGGCGAAACTTCCGGCAACACCATGCGCGTAGCCGAAATGCGCCTTGACTGCGATGGCGACGCGCTTGTCGCACGCGTGATTCCGGCCGGTCCCGCCTGCCATACCGGCGAGAACGACTGCTTCTTCACGACGATTCACCGCAGCGAAGCTGTGTTGGCGGAGGCTGCCAAACCCGAGCAGCAAGTTGGCTTCGGCGCGCGGCTGGGCGAATTGATGGAGCAGGTGCGCACGCTGCTACAGACGCGCAAGCAGGAAATGCCCGAGGGCAGCTACAGCACATACCTTTTCAAGGCAGGCATCGACAAGATCCTCAAGAAACTCGGCGAGGAAGCGACGGAAACGATTATCGCCGCCAAGGGTGAAGACAGGGCCGCGCTGGTCGGGGAGATGTGCGACCTCGTTTACCACCTGATGGTGCTGATGGTGCAGCGCGAGATCAGCCTCGAAGACCTGCGCCGCGTGATGGAGGAGCGCCACCACAAGAAAGGCGGCTCGCCCACAACGGGCAGGCTTACGCAGAAAGAAGTGGCCGCGCGCATGGCCGAAGAACACGAGCCGGAACTGAAAATCTCCCGCCCTGAAGGCTGCCTTGCGCTTGAAGAACGTCTGCTGCGGCAGATTGATGCCGCGATCAAGCGTGACGTCACGCGCGCGCTTGAGGTCATGTATCGAGCGCACGCCGGCCAGACGCGCGACGAAGGCACGCCCTACGCCACGCACCCGTTGGAGGTAGCGCTGATTGCGGTTGAGGAATGCAAAATGCGCGGACGCGAAGAAGTGATATCGGCGCTTCTGCACGATGTTCTCGAAGACCACCTGCCCACCACGCCCAAGGACATCGAGGACAGGTTCGGGCCCGTGGTGGCCGAGGCGGCCGTGACGCTGACGAAAATGTACAAGCGAGATGGCACGCCCAAGGAGTTGGGCCTGCGCCGCTACTACGAAGGCCTGAGGGGAGCACCAAGCTGGCTGCGCGCCGTAAAAATCTGCGATCGAGTGCATAACCTGCGCTCGCTGCCTAAGTCAGGCAAGGGCGCCGAGCACATCGCGCAATACAAAAAGGCCACGCGCGAGAACCTTCTGCCGCTTTGCACCACGAGCACGGACCCACGCCTGCTAAAGGCGGCCGAACTGCTCTTGTTGGAATTGCACCGAAAGTAGGCCGCTCCCTCCTTCCACTTTTGCATTTTGAATTTTGAATTTTGCATTCTTCAAGGGGCGTATAGCTCAACGGTTAGAGCGCCTGCCTTACACGCAGGATGTTGGGGGTTCGAATCCCTCTACGCCCACCATACTTCGCCTCGCAATCGGCAAAGCCGATTGCGAGCTTCGTCTGGCAGGCCACACTTTCGTGTTTGGGGAAAACTCTTGTGGCATGGGCGTCCTCGCCCTTGTGTTGCGGGCGTCCTCGCCCGTGCCACGCTACGATGCTTTGGTGACTGAGCCGCGCCCCTTCCTCTGGTGGTTGCCTGACACACTGACACTTTCGCGTGTGCCGATGGGGGCGCTGGCGTGGCTGCTTGCCGCTTGGCCTTTGCCTTTGTTCTCGCTGATGGTCGTTGCCGCCATCACTGACTTGCTTGACGGCGCCATTGCCCGGCGGCTGAAAGTCGAGGGCCGCGGGGCGTGGCTTGACCCGCTGTGCGACAAAGTGTTCATCCTCTCGGTCGCAGCCGCGCTGGTCTGGCAGTGGCAGCCTCAGACGCTGATCGTTGTGCTGATCGCGCTGCGCGAGATTCTCCAGCTTCCGCTGATGGCACTGCTGCTGGGGTTGGGGCACGGCAGGCGTTACAACTTCAAGGCTGCTTATTTGGGCAAGGCCACGACGCTGGCACAGTTCATTGCACTGTGTGTCCTGATGGTTGGCGGCAACGTTGTGCCGTGGGCGTGGCTGGCGGCGGTGCTGGGTGCGCTTTCAGTGGTCCAATATGCCTGGCGCGCAACCGCGATGCGGCGTGAGTAGGGGCGACATATGCGTCGTCCCTACATAGGATGCGCGGCCAAGGAGATCGCCATGTCCGACAGCCCCACACTCGTTACGGAAGATCACTTCAAGTACATCACCGAGCGCACCCGCCCCGAGGACGCGTTTTTGCGCGAGCTGAAGATCGAGGCACGCAAAGCCGGCATTCCGCCGATCAACGTTTCGTGGCACCAGGCCAGCCTGATGCAGATTCTCTTGAAATTGATCGGCGCCAAGACCGTGATCGAAGTCGGCACGCTTGCGGGCTATTCGGCAATTGCCATGGCCCGCGCGCTTCCCAAGGGCGGCAAAGTGCACACGATTGAGTACCTGCCCAAGCACGCCGATTTCGCACGGGCGTGGGCCGCGAAGTCCGATGTGGCAGATCGAGTCGAGGTTCATGTCGGCGCGGGTGTGGATGTGCTGCCGAAGTTTAAGGCGGACTCCGCCGATGCCTGTTTTCTCGACGCTGACAAAGTGAGCTATCCGAAGTATCTCGATGCCTGCCTCAAGATCGTGCGCAAGGGCGGCCTGTTCATGGTGGACAACGCATTTGCGTTCGGCGAACTCTTCGCCAAGAAGCCCGAAGACCGCGAAACACCCGCAATCAAGGCCTTCAACGATTACATGGCCACGAAGAAAGAACTCCACGGCCTGATCGTGCCGGTAGGAGACGGCATGTGGTGCGCCGTGAAGGAGTAGCGTGCACCTGCCACAAGAGTTCTATCTGCGACCAACGATTACCGTCGCGCGCGAGCTGGTGGGGGCGCTGGTGCGGCGCGGCCCCGTAACGCTGCGCATCACCGAAACGGAAGCGTATCTGCCCGGCGATTCCGCCTGCCATGCCGCGCGCGGCTTGACGCCCCGAACGCGAGTAATGTTCGGCCCGGGCGGCCATGCCTACGTTTATCTCTGCTACGGCATGCACCAGATGCTGAATTTCGTGACTGAGCGCGAGGGGGTCGGCGCAGCTGTTCTGATTCGCTCCTGTGAAATCGTGAAGGGCTACGCGCTGGTGAGCAAGCGCCGAGGCGGCCTTGAGGGCCCGGTGCTGCTCACGGGGCCCGGCAAGGTCGGTCAGGCGCTGGCTCTTGATAGGTCAATGTCAGGCTGGCCGTTGTTCGGCGGAGGCGACCTTGAAGTGCTTGAAGGCATAGCGCCCGCACGCCTGCTTTGCGGTCGGCGCATCGGCGTGGATTACGCCAGGCCGCGTGACCGAAACGCACTGTGGCGCTTTGCGGCGGCGGATACGGCGTGGGTGAGCCATCGCGGCAAGCTCAAGCCTTTGCGATATCACCAAGACGCCTGAGCTGCTTGATGTCCGCCAGCGGCACGCGCAACTGCTTGATCCGTGGCCAATGACCCCATTTGGCCGCGGCTTCCAGCCACTCCGCGTTGCTCTTGCCGCCTTTGCCCTCTTGGTGTGTGTCGGCGTCCTGCAGCACAGCGTGGGTGTCGTCCTGCTCCTTGAAGCGGCCGATGATCAAGGAGCCGTCAGCCGCGTCAATGACCACGGTGAAGTCCCGCAATTCGTGGCTGTTGTCGTGGTGAATGCCCATTATTTGAGTGCCGCTTCGATGGCCTTGCGCAAGTCGGCGTCGTCCGGTTTGACCTTGCTCTGATAGAACTTGACCACTTTGCCGTCTTTGCCCACGAGATACTTGCAGAAGTTCCAGTTGGGCAGCTCGCCGCTCTGCTGCTTGAAGAAGGCGTAGAGCGGCGATTGGCCTGCACCTTCCTTCGTTTGCTGCTTTTCGAGCAGGGGGAACGTTACTTTGTATTTGGTGTCGCAGAACTCGCGGATCTCGGCCGCGCTGCCCGGTTCCTGTTTGCCAAAGTCGTTGCAGGGAACGCCGAGCACCGAAAAGCCCTTGGCTTTGAGTTCGCCGTGCAGTTTCTCCAGACCGGAGTATTGCGGCGTGTGCCCTCAGTAGCTGGCGACGTTCACGACGAGCGTGACTTTGCCCTTGAGCGAGCCTAGGTCAAAGTCCTTGCCATCGAGCGTCTTGGTCTTGAGCGCGTAGAGTGAGTCTGTCATGAGTGCTCCTCGCTTTGTTCTAGCTTGAACGAACGCAAGAGTCGAGCAGGGTTTGTCTGCGCTGGTGGCTGCTCAGACCTAGTAAGATGTCGAGATGCGTGGCTGCGTTGTGATGATACTGGTGCTGCTTCTGGCTGCCTGCGTAAGCGAAGGCGGAACACGGCCAGCCGAACTGCCTTCTCCCTGTGTTGAACATCCGGCAAACAGTGCACCGGCGCCAAAGCCCTTGCGAGAATTACGCGTTGAAGAGTTCCGTGATTTCCCTGTTGGTGTTTGCTGGTTTAGGATCACCGACCCAACGGAACGGGCCGGCCGCGGCTTTGCGCGCCTGAGCATGGACATTCGGAAGATCACACTTGAGGTCTTTCGCCGATCCGCTGGTGTCGAGATTCGCACGTTTCAGCGCCTGCGAATGGACCCCATGCTGAAAATGGAGCGTGCCACATACGCAAAGGACGGAGAGTTGGTTTCTCACTTTGACGGCACCGGGTCATCACCAAAGTTTGAGGCGCGCGACAATAGCGGGCGCATGGGAGTTGTGAACCTCGCTTGGAGCGACGATTGCATCAGCCAGTTGTTTCCGTTCGCCGCCACGGGCGTACCTCATGAGTCCGGAGTCAGCTGGACGCGGCGCCTGTTCGACGAAACCCAGGGCTTCACGGATGCAGGTCGAATTCGCGCTATTTGCGAAGAGCAAGCGGCGGTCGAGGTTTTCGGCACGACACGTAGCTGCTGGCGAATCGAGATTGCCGCAGTGGGTCAGGAGAGCGCCAGAGAGACGATCTGGATTTCACCGACGATTGGGCCGGTGCAATACCTCAAGGGACAAGAGAAATGGCTGCGATGTGAACGACCGAGCAATGATCCGTTTCTCTATTCGTTCGGCGTACGCCCTGCGAATGACAGTGGATACTATATGACGCTCGAAATTACGCTCAAATCAACGTCAGTTGATAGAGCTCGTAAGTTCTGGGACGATGCCAGCCTGCTCGCGAAATGGCTGGGGGCAAAATCCAGCCTGTCGCCCGATGACGAAGGGCCCGTAATCTTGGAAAACGATGGACTGAACGCCGAGTTCGAACCAGCGCCTCTCCGATTCGAAGGTGTTCGTAAACAGGGGACAGGCCCCAACGAAATTGAATTCGTCGGCAGGTGGAACGTTGCGCCCGATGGCCTGCTGGCGGGCCGCACTACCCTCAGTTTTCGCGCCGAGGGCGAGGACGCGGTCGTGCGCGTGACCCAGACAGACTACGGGCGGGCAGATCCGGGGCGCAGGCAACTCCAGGTGGATCACGCGAATTGGTCATTTCTGCTGAGGAAGCTCCGCTCTGAGGTTATGCGAGGTAAGTAACGGAATCGACGTGCTCCGTTCTTGCACGCTCTGGAAGCCGCGCGGCTTCCTTGCTATCGTCCGCCGCGCGAGGAATTTGAATGGCTGGTACGAAAAATCTTCCGGCGGACATCAAGACCGAAGAGCTGCTGCTCAACATGGGCCCGCAGCACCCTTCTACGCACGGCGTTTTCAAGGTCATCATCCGCACCGACGGTGAAATGGTGCTCTCAAGCGAAAGCCATTGCGGCTTTTTGCATCGTTGCGCCGAAAAAATCGCCGAGAACGTCACATACATCCAGTACGTGCCCTACACCGACCGCATGGATTACCTTGCGGCCATGTGCAACAATCTCGGCTACTGTCTCGCCGTGGAGGAACTTGCCGGCGTACGAGAAGCCGTGCCCGAGCGCGGCCAGTATCTGCGCATCATCGCGGCGGAATTGAGCCGCATCGCATCGCACCTGATGAGTGTGGGCACTTACGGCCTGGACGTCGGCGCGATCACGCCATTTTTGCACTGCTTCCGCGAGCGCGAGATGATTTTGCGCCTGCTTGAGGATATGTGCGGGCAGCGCCTGAATTACCACTACATCTCGATCGGCGGCGTGAAGCGCGACTTCCCGCCCTACCTGATCCCGAAGATTCTCAACTTCCTCGATTGGTTCGAGAAGAAAGTTCCCGAGTACAACGAGCTGCTCACCGGCAACGGCGTGTTCCTTGAGCGCACATGCGGCGTGGGCGTGATTCCGCCCGAGATGGCGATTGCCTGGGGGCTCACAGGCCCCGTGCTGCGCGGCAGCGGCATCGACCGCGATTTGCGCCGCGACAACCCTTACTCGATTTACGACAGGTTCAGTTTCAACGTGATCACGGCCAAGGGTGAAGAGGGCGTGATCGGCGACTGCTGGAACCGCTATTACGTTCGCGTCTGGGAGATGCTCGAAAGCGTCAAGATCATCCGCCAGGCGATCAAAGATTTGCCCGGCGGTGCCGACAATCCCGACAATCTGCCCGTCAACGACGCCAAGATCGCCAAGCAGCAGCTCGGCTTCAAGGCGCCCGCCGGCGAGGTCTATCTTGCCGTGGAGAACCCGCGCGGCGAACTTGGATTCCACATCATCAGCGACGGCAAAGGCCCCAAGCCCGTCCGCTGCAAAGTGCGCAGCCCCGCCTACTGCAACATCTCGATTTTGGATCACATGTCCAAGGGCGCGCTCGTCGCAGACCTCGTCGCCATCATCGGCTCCATCGACATCGTGATGGGCGAGGTGGACAGGTAGGCAAAGCCGCGTAGAATGGCGGCATGGCCGGAACCACTGACTATCGCAATCGAAGCAAACGCGGCGAGCCTGTATGGGAGCTTGCCGAGATAGAGTACCCGTTGCAGGGCTGCTGGACTGAGGGCCAGTTTCTGCGCCGTGATTTCAAGGTTGGCGTAGAATTTGTTGACGGATGCCTGGAGTTCCTTCCCATGCCGACTGAAAAACACCAGGCGATTACCAAGTTCTTTTTTCTGGCACTCAACTTGTTTGTGTCGAATTACAAGCTTGGAATTGTGCACTTTGAGGGACTGCGAGTGCGAACGCGGCCCGGTGCAATCCGCTTGCCGGATGTTGTGTTTCTGAAGCGTGAGAATGGCGCGAAGAGGCACAACGATGCATGGCAAGGCGCAGACCTGGCATTCGAAGCCGTCAGCGCCGGCGGAGAAGAACGGGATCTGGAAACGAAGCGCGAAGAATACGCCGCGGCAGGCATTTCCGAGTACTGGATCGCTGATTTCGAAAGGGGCACGGTTACCGTGCTCGCGCTCAAGGGCAAGAAGTACGTCGAGCATTGCACCAGCAAGCGCGGCGATGTCGCCATTTCAAAGCTGCTCCCGGGTTTTGCGGTGAACGTCAAGGAGTTGTTTGACGCGGAGTAGCCACTATGGCTTTTAGCTGGCAACTCCTGTCGATACTTTTGTTCCTCAGTGCGGCCGCTGCATTAGGAGCTGCCGAAGCTGAGTCCCCAAGCCGGCGATTCGCCGACCGTTCGATTTCATCCAGCGATGGCCCGCCGGTGCTGCTGGACTTCGATGCCAGCTTTCGGTTTTCGAGCCGGGTTGCATGGACGTTTGGACAGGCGATGTTTCGGGTGCCTTGGAGCCGGCTGTCTTGCTCGACGGGCGCTGATTCGCGCCACGCGCTCGGCGGTTCTGCGTTTTTTGAGCAGGGCTGGAGCATCAGTCCAAACCCGCGCCGCTACGGCGTCATGGCCTGCTACACTTTTGGAGGTGAATTCAACCGAGGCACATATGTGCCATTCTCGACGCGACGGGCGGATCAATACCCCTGGTGGCGGTTGGACGTTGGTTCATGGTCGGCTGGCGCTGCGGCAGGTTGGATCCATGCTGACGCAACTGAGCGCGCGGCCAGACGTGACGCGGCTTCCACGCTCGACGCTTTGCGGCTTGAAGCGTGGGCTGGTGCGGGAGCCTTCATCGTTCACGTCGAGGGCGGCGCGGCACTTAACATTCCATTTGCGACCGGATCCAAAACTGGTTTCGAACTTCGTGCGAAGCTGTCCATTGGTCGCCCGTTCCTGCCCGTAGGAATTGTCGTTGGCTACTGGTACATCGGCACAGGGCGCATTGCGGGCCACCATGCGACGCTTGGACTTGAGTTCGATCTCTAGGATGCGTCGCAGATTCAATGGCCGGAGGCTACAGCTACGAACGGGCGATCCGCTCTCACTGCGTGCAGCGGCATCAACAACGCTTCGCGCGCGAACGGGATGACGACGTCGAATGATGGCGTGCCTTTGGATGGGGCGTTGATCGTTTCGATGCCTTCGTCGTGCAGGCAGATTTGCACGCGCGGCAGGTGCATGTTCTGGCTGACGATCAGCGCACGCTTGATGCCGCGCTGGTGCATCAATGGCGCACTGTAGATTGCGTTCTCGCGTGTGGAGCGTGAGCGCGACTCGGCGATGATGGCGTCGCCTGGCACGCCGTGATCGCGCAGCCACTCGACCATCACTTCGCTTTCGTTGAAATTGCCTTTGTTGCCTCCGCTGACAACGATCAGCGGTGCGCGCTTCTCTTTCCATAGTTCAAGCGCGCGTTCGAGGCGTGCTTGCAGCCCAACCCCTGGCTTGCGTTCGCCGTACACAGCCATGCCGGGAACGAAAATGCAGTCGGCTTTTGCACCTTCGCTTTCGTCCGCACCCATGCTGACGAGCGCCAATGTTGACGCCGCGAAGCAGAGTGCCAACACCATGCACGCTGCTCGAATCAGTTTCAGGCGCCGCTTCATGTCGCGAGCCTACTTTGCGGAATTTCGTGCGCAGTCGTTTGACGGGCGTCGGCCCAAGGGGTATGTTATGGACATGACGGACGCATGACATGATTATGACGTGCCGGAATGGGCTCTGGGGGCGGCATGCGCAGCGATACGGATCTGATTTGGATCGATCAACTGGCCGCGCGGATGAAGTACGGCAAGGCGCGCGGCATGGCGGTGGCGCGGAAACCACGGGGAGGGGTGCCCTATCGCTGGGCGGGAAGCCGCTTGCAGCCCGGGGCCGAAGCCGCGCCACCGCTATTTGATGGGTATGTCGTCCATGTCCCCTCCGCGCGACGTTTGGGTCGTTTCGTTGGGCGCTTGCTGGGCGGCACTCCGTTGCAGTGGGTTTTTGTGCTCTTGCTGCTGGGGTTGCTCACTCTTGCGGCGATTCCGCTTCGGTCGTCGAGCGGCGGCGAGGCCAGAAGCAGCGAAGCGCGCGCGGCTTTGGGCGCCATGAAAGATCGCGCGCGCGTGGTTTATCAGCGCACCGGCAAAGCGCCCGCGACGCTTAAGGAACTGGGTTTGACCGATGTGGAGTTGCGCGGAAGCTACTTCGACGCAAGCCACTATCGCATCACGAACGCCAGCCCCGAGCGTTGGACGGCCCACTGCAGCAGTGTGTATTCGGCCTCGCCCAGGGAACTGATTGTGACGGCCGATCTGGCTACCGGCAGAACGAGCTTCAATAGGTGACCCATGGAACCGAAGTCGACAACACAGCCTGCCCGATTGAATGCCGATGCCTCGCAAGATGGTGGTCGCGCCGGCGGGGCGGGTTGGCACCGCACCATCGGCGGGCCGGGGAAGCTGGCGTTGATTGCCGTAGGCTTGTTCCTCGTGCTTTGGGGCCTTGGCTTTGCCTACAAAGAGTACCAATTGCGGCATCCGAGCGACGAGGTCAGAGCTGCAGAAGCTCGCGCCGCACTGGGGGCAATGAAGGACCGTGCACGGGTTGTGTACCAGAAAAACCCGACCCTGAAGGAGATCTCGTTTGATGATCTCGGCATGGGCAAGATTGAGCTAAGCGGGAGTTACTTCAGCAGCGAGAACTTCACCTGCGGCGGCACGCCGGAAAAATGGTGGGCCCAGTGCGACAACGTCTATGAATCCGAGCCGCGCTATTTGCGTATCGAGGCAAACCTGGTTCAGGGATCGGCGTCGTTCAACAGGTAAGCCATGACCGCGCCTGCGAACACTGTTGCTGCCCCCAGAACGATCCTGAGCAGGATTGCGAGCTGCCTCGAGTACCTGGCGATTGCGTTTGTGTTGGTACTGGTGATTGGAGTGGTTGTCCTCAGCCAAGTTCCGCTGATCCAGAATGGTGACCCGCCCAATGCGAGTGAAGCGAGATCCGCTCTGGGCGCCATGAAGGATCGCGCACGCGTCATCTGTCAGCGACGACCCGAACTGACCGAAATCCGCAAGGAAGACCTGGGGCTTGGTGCAACGGAACTTGACGGCACATACTTCAAGAACAACGACTACTCCTGCGGCGGCACGCCGGAATCGTGGTGGGCGGAGTGCCACAATGTCTATTCGGCAGAGCCGCGTCATTTGCGGCTTGAATGCAACCTCAAGACAGGCGAGGCTCGGTTCAATAGGTGAGCGGTGGCGGACGAACAACAGATTTCTGGTGTACACGCGACAGTTCGGTCCGCTTACGTTGTGAAGTGGACGGACTGGATTCCGTTAGTGCTCATCCTCGGCTTGGTTGTGCCGGCGGTCGGGTTCATGGCCTTTTGGCCGATTCAGCCCAGCGGTGTAGAGGAGCCGCGCCCCAGCGAGGCCCGGGCGGCGCTGGGCGCGATGAAGGACCGCGCCCGCGTTGTGTATCAACGCACGGGTAAAATTCCGCAGACGATGGCGGAACTCGACATGCCGCGCGGTGCGTTGGCCGGTTCAGAGTTTCAACCGGCTGACTACGTCGTGCTCGGCGGCCGGCACAACGAGTGGAAAGCCAAATGCGTCGGAGTATACGACAGCGAGCCTCGCGATTTGATCGTTACGGCCGACCTCGTTGGTGGTAGCTCCACCTTCAACCGGTAGGGCGACGCATGCGTCGCCCCTACGCTTCAAGGACGGACCTCTAGTTCCAGTCGAACTGGCTGGGCGAGTTGAATGGCTCCAGTTTCTCTGTCTCCGTCGCATTGCCCTTGTCGTCGTATTTCGTTTCCATGCGGCGCAGCGCCGCCTTGGAAATGCGCAGGCCCTTGTCGGTCTTCGCAATCGTCAGCACGATCTCAGGGCTCCACTTGCCGCGCGCGGCTATGATTGCCTGCCAACCGCCCTCGGCTTCCTTGATCGTAATCTTGCGCTCGGCATCTTCTTTGGCTTCCTGCTCCCGGCGCTTGGCTTCTTCTGCGCCCTGCTTCTCGGCTTCCGCCATGCTGTCTTTCAGGTTGCGCTCGCTGAACAGCGGTTTGAACAGGTCGAGAACCTGACCATAGAGATTCTGGGCCAGGCCATCGGTGGATGCGCGGCGTGCTTCACCCAACCAGGTGATAGCCGCGCGGGCCAACTTCTCGGGCGTATCAATTTCGGGTGCAACTGGGGCCAGGTTGGCATGCCTTGCAAAGAAGCCAAGCATGCCGGCCATGATCTTTTCTTCCTTCCACACCTGCGGGTATCTGCCGTCTTTGTCGGGTTTGCCGCTGTAATCGGTGGCAAACTTCTCAGCGCGGTCAATCTGCCACACACCGTCCTTGGCGGCGCAGTAGAAGCGCAGCTGGTTGATCGTGGACTTTGTTTCCCACTTGCCGTCGCGGTTCTTCATAGAGTATTCGCTGCCCTCCTCGACTTCGATCACCGTGTGAGCGCCATCTGTCTTCTCGGCCGTCACTTTCGCGGGGATGCGGCGGCGGGGCGTCATGCCGTCTTTGATGTCCGCGGCTTCCTTTTCTTTGCGCTCGGCTTCCTGCTTCTTCTTCAGCAAGGACATCTCATCGAGACAGGCCTCAGTGATGATCGTGCCGCAGACCCTGCGTTCAACCTTTTCCCCAATGGCCTCGGCCTTCTCCTTGAATTCGCGGTATTCCTCGTAGAAAAAGAGGTCGCCGATGAAACCCAGCAGGCGGTTGTAGGTTTCGACCGTCGCCCTTGCCGAGGTCTGGTCGGCGGGCTTGTTGGCGACGATCTTGATCTTCACGTTCTCGGCGGAGTCGCCTTCAATCTTTGCGTCGTAGTCACGCTTGGCGTCTTCGGCACTCGCGCCCAGCGCCAGCACCGCCAGAATAGAAAGCGCAACGATCGTGCGATTGAGCATTGTCATTCCCCAGATATAGATCCGGCGGATTGTAGCAGCCTCTCACGCAGCTTTTTCATTGGTATTTGGCAATTGGTAATTGGTAATTGGTGCTTCGCAAGGAGACCACCATGGCCGTCAACCTCTCGAAGATTCCAACTCTGGCAAAACTGGGTGACATCAAGGGCCAGCGCGTGCTGGTGCGTGCGGATTTCAATGTGCCGCTTGATGACGCGGGCAACATCACCAGCGATTTGCGAATCACAAGCTCGCTGCCCACCATCAAATGGCTGCTCGAAAGGGGCGCCAAGGTCATTCTCATGAGCCACCTGGGCCGGCCCAAGGGTAAGGGCGTCGAAAAGGAATTCTCGCTCAAGCCCGTGGCCAAGCGCCTTAGCGAGTTGCTTGGCTTTGAGGTCAAGCTCTGGTCCCACGGCAGCGCCGAGCAAATGCGCGGCTACGCCATGCAGCTTGTCGCGGGCAGAGCGGTGCTCATGGAGAACCTGCGTTTCCACGCCGAGGAGCAAATGGGCGACGAGACGTTTGGGCGCGGCCTGTCAACGCTTGCTGAGTTCTATGTGAACGATGCCTTTGGCACCTGCCATCGCGGCGACGCCAGCATGACCTGGCCCGCGAAGCTGCTGAAGTCGTGCGCGGGCGAGCTTGTGCGCGCGGAAGTGGAGGCCATGGCGCGCGTGCTTGAAAAGCCGCAAAAGCCCATGCTTGCAATTGTGGGCGGCGCGAAAGTGAAGGACAAGCTTCCGCTGCTGAACAACCTGCTCGCGCGCGTGAATGAAGTGTGCATTGGCGGCGGTATGGCTTACACGTTCCTCAAGGCCAAGGGCGTGAAAATCGGCAAGTCTCTGCTCGATGAAGGCTCGCTCAAAACGGCCGAAGCCGTGCTGCTCAAGGCCAAAGAACTCGACGTGGTCATCCACCTTCCGAGCGACCATGTCTGCGCCAAGAGCATGGACGACGAATCGGCGCACCAGGTGCGCGGCGACGTGCCCGAGGGCATGGCGGCTTTTGACATCGGCGACCACACGGCCAAGGCGTTTTCGAACGCGATCGCGCGCGCCAAGACGATTCTGTTCAACGGCCCGGTGGGGGTGTTCGAGAAGGAGCGCTTCTCAAATGGCACCCGCGCAGTGATCAACGCCATTGCAGACGCCACAGCCAAGGGCGCTTACTCGGTGGTGGGCGGCGGCGACAGCGCCTCGGCCGTCGAGCAGTTCAAGATGGAGAAGAAGATGAGCCACGTTTCAACGGGTGGCGGCGCTTCGCTGACGCTGCTTGAAGGCGGCTCGATGCCGGGCCTTGAAGCATTGGTGCGCTGAACTGCAATCCACAGATGTCGCAGATGACGCAGATGTAGAAACTCCATAGCAGTTATCTGCGCAATCTGCGTAATCTGTGGATTGCCTTTAGTGCCGTCCGAGGTGAACGATGCCTGACATCAAAATAGCCCCGAGCTTGTTGTCCTGCGACTTCGCCAACATCCAGCGCGAGGTGGAGGCCGTTGAGGCCGCGGGTGCTGACTTGCTGCACGTTGACGTGATGGATGCCCACTTCGTGCCGAACTTGACGATTGGTCCGCCCGTAGTTTCAGCGATCAAACGCGTTGCCAAGAAGCCGCTCGACTGCCACCTGATGATGACGGATCCGCAGCGCTACGTGGCCGAGTTCGCCAAAGCCGGCGCGGCCTACATTACGATTCATGTGGAGGCCAATGCGCCGCTGGGCGAAACGATCGAGGCGATTCGCAAAGCGGGCGTAAAGCCCGGCCTGGTGCTCAATCCCGAAACGCGCATCGACGCAGCCGCGCCTTATCTTTCCAAGATCGACATGCTGCTGATCATGAGCGTGTGGCCCGGGTTTGGCGGCCAAAAGTTCATCGCGCAGGTGTTGGATACCGTCAAAGCTGCGCGCAAGCTCGCGCCCGAACTCGACATCGAAATCGATGGCGGCATCAACGCGGAGACGGCGAAGCTGGCGGTGGCGGCGGGCGCCAACGTGCTCGTTGCGGGAAGCTACGTGTTTGGCGGTGATTACGCGGAACGTATCAAGAGCCTGCGCTAGTCCTTTCTCCATCCGAAATGCAAGAGCCCATCGCTTGCGCGACGGGCTCTGATTGATTTCACGTTGCCGTGGGGACCCACCTTCGCCTTTGGCTTCGGTGGGTGATTCGGCGCGGACAGCGCCGAATCACATATCCATACCGCCCATGCCGCCCATTCCTCCCATGCCGCCCATACCACCCATGCCTCCCATTCCGCCGGGCATGCCGCCTCCGGCTTTCTTCTTCTCGGGGATGTCGGAGATGGCGACATTCGTCGTCAAGAGCAGCGAGGCTACGGATGCCGCGTTGCGCAGGGCGGTGATGGTGACTTTGGCGGGATCCACCACGCCGGCCTTCACGAGGTCTTCGTACACTTCCGTGGCCGCGTTGTAGCCATAGCTGAAGTCGTTCTTTTCAAGCACCTTCATGACCACCACGCTGCCGTCGAGGCCGGCATTGGCGGCGATCTGCTTGATCGGGGCGCTCAATGCGCGCTTGACAATGTCGATGCCGACTTTTTCGTCGTGCGTGCCCTCGGCCTTGTCCAGTTCCTTGGCCAGGCGCAGCAGAGCCACGCCGCCACCGGGAAGAATGCCGCTCTCAACGGCTGCGCGCGTGGCGTGCAGGGCGTCTTCGACGCGGGCTTTCTTTTCTTTCATTTCAACTTCGGTAGCCGCGCCAACTTTGAGCTTGGCGACGCCGCCGGCGAGCTTGGCCACGCGCTCCTGGAGTTTTTCTCGGTCGTAGTCGCTGGTGGTGCGGTCGATTTCGCGGTTGAGCGCGTCGATACGTGACTTGATGTCCTTCTCGGTGCCCGCACCTTCGATGATCGTGGTGTTGTCTTTGTCGATGACCACGTTCTTGGCGCGGCCGAGTGAATCAACGTCCACGTTCTCGAGCGACATGCCGGTCTCTTCGGAGATCAGCTTGCCTGCGGTCAACGTGGCGATGTCTTCGAGCATGGACTTGCGGCGGTCGCCAAAGCCGGGGGCCTTGACCGCGCAGGCGTGCAGCACGCCGCGCAGCTTGTTGACCACGAGCGTGGCAAGGGCCTCTCCCTCGACGTCTTCGGCGATCACGAGCAATTGCTTGCCCGAGCGCGCGATTTTCTCGAGGACGGGCATGAGGTCTTTGAGCGACGTCAGCTTCTTGTCGTAGATGAGGATGTAGGGATCAGCGAGTTCGACCTTCATCTCCGCCTTGTTGGTGACGAAGTGGGGGCTGGCGTAGCCTTTGTCGAACTGCATGCCGTCAACGACTTCGACTTCGGTGGTCAGGCTCTTGCCTTCTTCCACGGTGATGACCCCGTCCTTGCCGACCTTGTCCATGGCCTGGGCGAGCATCTTGCCGATTTCGGAATCGTTGTTGGCGGCAATCGCACCGACCTGCTCTATCTCCTTAGTGCCTTCAACCGGTCGCGCCTTCTTTTCGATGGCCTTGGTGACGACTTCAACGGCCTTGAGAATGCCGTCGCGCACGCCAATGGGGTTAGCGCCGGCGGCTACGTTCTTCAGGCCTTCTTCAAGCACGGCTTCGGCGAGAATGGTGGCCGTGGTGGTGCCGTCGCCGGCGAGGTCAGAAGTCTTGCTCGCTACTTCGCGCACGAGTTGAGCGCCCATGTTCTCCCAGGCGTTCTCGAACTCGATTTCCTTGGCCACGGTCACACCGTCTTTGGTAACGAGCGGAGCGCCGTAGGACTTTTCGATCACCACGTTGCGGCCGCGCGGGCCGAGCGTGATTTTGACGGCGCGGGCAAGGCCCTTGACGCCGGCCTTGATCTGCTCGCGGGCGTCCTGTTCAAAGATGATTTTCTTGGCGGACATGATTGGTCTTTCCGGTAGTCGGGTCGTCGGTAGTCGGAATTAAGTCGTCGGTACTCCGTCCCCGGTCAGTGGTTTTCACCGACGACCGGCGACTGGCTACCGACGATCTCGCTATTCAATTACGGCCAGGATGTCGTCTTCGCTCATCAGGATGTATTCCTTGCCGTCGAGCTTGACGTCGGTGCCGCTGTAGCTCTTGAAGAGTACGCGGTCGTTCTTCTTCACCTGGAAGGGAATGCGCGTGCCGTCTTCGGTGATGCGGCCGTCGCCGACGGAAACCACCACGCCTTCCTTCGGCTTTTCCTTGGCGCCCTCGGGCAGGATGATGCCGCCCTTGGTCTTTTCATCGGCCTTGGAGCGTTCAATCAGGATCTTGTCGTTGAGGGGACGAATCTTGGCTGCCATTGCTCTGCTCTCCGTCAATGCGTGCTTCGCACGCGAGTCCAATTCAAGGGCGCGGATTGTGGCTTGGGCGCGACAAAGCGCCAGAGCCAGTACGCCGGTTCAACACTAATTCAAGTCAGGCTTGTCGGCTCGCCGTATGACACTGTCCAGCACGCCCTTCTGGCCGCCCGTCAGTTGCGCGATTTCATCCGCGCCAAAACCCGCGTTGGCCAGCAATACGTCCAGCGGCTCAAGCACGTTTGCCGCACACATCTGTTTCAGCAGTTCCAGGCCCGCCTCCAGCGGCTGCGAGATTCCACCGCGGGCCATTTCGCGCAAGCGCAACAATGTGGCGTGCAGGGGATCTTCGGCGCCGGCCTTGATTGCTTCCTGAAAAGCGGAGAGGCAAAATGCCAGCGGATCAGGCTGGCCGGGAACAAGCGCGATCACCACCTGGAACGTGCCAAAGGGCGTTTGCACCGCGTGAATCGTCTTCACGGGTGAGCCCTTGGGCAGTTCTGGTTGCTCGAACTTGTTCGTCCTGTTTTCCATCGTTCGTCTCACGTAGGGGCGACACATATGTCGCCCCTACAAAAGCACTCGCCGCACCAGCGTCCTGAACAGCGCAAGCTCAAAAGGCTTGCGCAGGACATCAAGGGGATTGAGCGCCTTAGCCTCATCCACCAGCGCGGCTTCGGCTTCCGCCGTCATGAAAATGCAGGGCGTGGCCTTCTCGCGCATCAGTTCGGTGTAGACCTGAACGCCGGTGGTATCCGGCAGATTCAAGTCAAGGATGGCCAAATCCAAGGCGCGATCTCGGGCCTTATCCAGCGCCTCACGCCCATTTGAAGCCTCGCAGATTTCCGCGCCGTCATCGGCCAGAAGGCAGGCCAGACTCTCGCGGAAAGCCACGTTGTCATCAACCAAAAGCACCGCCCGGCGGGACATGGCAATCTCCGCCGCGAAGAGAGCAAAGGATATGCCACGCCGCCACAAGCCCTTGTGTCATTGGGCTTACGCACAAAGTGGCTGTCGGACTGACAGAAATGAACGGAGTCATGCCGCATTGGCAGGCGTTTGATGCTTGCACTGGGCGCCCGATGGTTCTGTTATGTTTCAGTGCGTGATTCAGACCTGAAGATTGAGGGATTCGGCCTTTGGGTAGAGAACTATGCCAACTCCGACGCGGAAGATTATTGGGACGGAAACTGGGTCAATGTCTTGGCTTGTTGCGAGTTTCCAGGCGGCAAAGTCAAGGCAAGCGGTGCGTTGGTCCATTTGTCGGAGATCGCCGCTTTCGCGGTCCAATGCAAGTTGCTTTACGAGGAGAAAGCACCCATTGCATGTTTGCCCTGCATGGAGCCGAACCTGCTGATCGAGCTTAGAAAGATCGATGAATTGGGACACATTGCCGCCTCTATTTCGCTAACACCCGACCACCTGCATCAGACGCACAGTTTTGAGTTCGAAATCGACCAAAGCTACCTCCCGGGAATTATCGCAAGTTGCGACTCAGTTATTTCGAGATTCCCCATTCGCGGGATGAACCCGGAGGGCAAGCAAGCATGAAACTCGTCGTCGCTGTCATCCGTCCTTTCAAGGCGCAAGCCTGCGTCAATGCCCTGCGCGGTGTGGGTGTAAGTGACGTCTACGTTTGCGAAGCGCGCGGCTATGGACGGCAGAAGGATCACTTGGCTGATTACAAGGATGACCGCTTTGCGGTGGCGTTTCTGCCTAAGGTGCGTCTTGAGTTTGCCGTGCTGCGTGAGAAACTGAAGGAGACCCTTGATGTGCTCTTGCAGGCCGCGCGCACGGGTCGGCAAGGCGACGGCAAAATCTGGGTGCTTGAAGCGAGCCCCGCAAATAGCGAAGTTGTGGCGCAATGAGCCGCCCGACTTCTTTCTGGACACTAGCCAACTTTTTCACGTTCCTGCGCTTTCTGTTGGCGCCGGTGGTGGGGGCCATGCTGTTGACGCGTCAAGAGTGGGGACTGTGGGCCGGCGGCTGGACGGCCGGCTTTGCGATGATCACCGACTATCTTGACGGCTACTTCGCGCGCAAACATGGCGGCGTGAGCGACCTCGGCAAGATCTTTGACCCTTTAGCCGACGCCGTGTTCTTTCTGGTTGTGATCGTGTGCCTTGGCCTTGCGGGCTACATTCCGCTATGGCTGAGCATTCCCTTTCTAGCGCGCGAGTTTGTCCAGCATGTGTACTTGCGGCCCACAGCCGCGGTCTTTGGTGTGGTGCTGGCGGCGAACATGTGGGGCAAGATGAAAACCGTCATCCAGTGCGTCGTGCTGGTGGCGATCTGCATCAGCGAGGAAATCGCGCTCTATTGGCCGTGGTTTGCGGGCTTCCATCGCTGGCTCAACCTCGGCATGTTCGCCGTAGCGGCGTTCGTGAGCGTCGCCTCGATCGTGCCTTACGTTCGCGTGGTCTTGGCCGCCCAGCGCGCGCCGGCGGCGCGCGAGGCATAATCGGGCCATGTCGCGCTACTCACGCCAGGAGATGTTTGCACCCATCGGCCCCAAGGGCCAGACCCGGATTGCGGCCTCGCGCGTACTATTGGTGGGTTGTGGCGCTTTGGGTACTCATCTCGCGGAGTTCTGTGCGCGCGCCGGTGTTGGCGAACTGACGTTGATCGATCGCGACGTGCTGGATGAAAGCAACCTCCAGCGGCAATCGCTCTTCACTGAATCCGACCTGCATTCAGCCCTGCCGAAGGCAGAGGCCGCGCGCCGACATCTGGGCGAGATCAACTCCGGCCTGATGGTAAACGCGATCGTTGGAGAGTTCACGCCCGCCAACGCAGAGAAGCTGGCACGAGGTCAAAGCCTGATTCTCGACGCGACCGACAATTTCGAAACGCGGTTCCTGATCAACGACGTGGCTGTCAAGCTGGGTGTGCCCTGGGTTTACGCGGCCTGCATTGGCTCGCGCGTGGCGGCCATGCCCGTGGTGCCCGGCGGGGCGTGCCTGCGCTGCCTGCTCGAGGACGCGCCCGAGACCGGGGGCGAAACCTGCGAGACCAGTGGCATCATCATGCCCGCGGTGTTCCAGGCCGTGGCGTGGGCGAGCGTTGTTGCGCTGAAGATTCTCAGCGGCAATCAGAAGGCGCTGCTGCGCAAAATGCTGACGGTTGATATCTGGACCGGGGAGCGCACAGGAATTGACGCGTCAAGGCCCCGCGAAGGCTGCCCGGTGTGTGGCCAGCGCCGCTTTGAGTATCTTGACGCCAAAGCGGGCGGCGGCGAAGCCCTGTGCGGTCGCAACGCCGTGCATATCCGCGCCCCGGGCAAGTTTGACTTTGGGGCCGCGCGCAAGCGCATCGCGGCGGCGGCCAAGGTCAGTGCCGAAAATGAGTTCCTGTTGCGTTTCGTCGAGGGCGCGCTCGAAATCACGCTCTTCGCCGATGGCCGCGCGCTGGTGCACGGCACAGCCGACCTCGCCCGCGCCCGCGCGGCATACGCGCGCTGGGTCGGGACATAGTTTATTTTCCGCGTGAAGTGCGGGGCTTTCGGATCGTGAGTGTCTTGAAACCCCTATCCCTCCCCAAGGGATCACGCGATGAGACACCTTTGCTTTGCGTTTTTCGCGCTGAGCGGCTTGTTCTGCATGCTCGCGACCGGCTGTTTTGAAGGGCCTGGCGATTCCGGCTCCAGTTCTGGAGGCTCCGGTGGCGGAGGAGGTGGCGGCGGCGGCGGAAGCACGATTGCCCTTGTCACGACGACGCTGCCTAACGCGCAAGTCGGCGCGGCTTATACGACCAACCTGGATGCAAGCGGCGGCACGGCGCCCTATTCATGGACGATCACCGGCAGCGTGCCGGCGGGCCTTGCGCTGGACACGTCAAGCACGACGGCCAGCACCACGCTCAGCGGCACGCCTACGTCGCAGGGTCCATTCACGTTCACGATTACGGTGGCCGACGCTGCGGGAAGCGCGTTTCGACAGTTCACACTCAACGTAGGGCCCGGCTCCGAGAGCGCACTGCGTCAGGTCATCGCCAACAAAAACATCACAGGCCTGACTGCCGCGCAGCTTCCGGCCCTGAATACGGCGCAGTTGGCATTGGGCCGCATGCTGTTTTTCGACAAGATCCTCAGCGGCAACTTGGACGTTGCTTGCGCGACCTGCCACCACCCGTCCGAGAATATGGGCGATTCGCTCAATCTCTCGATTGGCGTGGGCGGCGTCGGCGGTGCCGGCCAGGGCAACGTTGGCCCGGGCCGCACGCACCCCAGCAACACGTTTGTGCCCCGAAATGCCCAGCCAGTGTTCGCAACGCACCTGATGCCAGCGATGTTCTGGGACAAACGCATTGAGCGGCCACTGCCGCCTCCTCCGCCTCCCGGCTCGCCCCCTCCGCCTCCGCCGAATTTTGTCAACACGCCCGAAGGCCAGATGCAGCTTGCCCCCGATGAAGCGCAGGCCCTTTTCCCGCTGGTGAACATCACCGAAATGCGCGGCACGGGCCACTCGCTCGACGGTCTGAGCAACGCCGACTACCGTCAGGCGCTCGTGGCACGCCTGCAGGCGATTCCTCAGTACGTCACGCTTTTCAACGCAGCGTTCCCCGCTGGTTCAGCGGAAGTGGGCCTGACGGTGAACAATATTGGCCGCGCCATTGCGCAGTACGAGCGTTCGCTGACATTCATTGATTCGCCCTGGGATCGCTACCTGCGCGGCGATTCCACCGCCATGGCAGAGCAGCAAAAGCGCGGCGCGCTGGTGTTCTTCGGCCGCGGCGCCTGCGATGCCTGCCACAGCGGGCCCATGCTGAGCAATTTCTCGACGCACAACGAGGGCGTGCCGCAATTCGGTCCCGGACAGGGCAACGGGCCCAGCGGCCGCGAAGATTTCGGCTTTCAGAACGTGACGGGCAATCCGCAGAACCGTTATCAGTTCCGCGTGCCGCCTCTGCGCAACGTGGCCGTTACCGGCCCTTGGATGCACAACGGTGCGATCTCCAGCCTCGATGAACTGATGTTGTTCTATCGCGACAAAGCCGCGTTCACGCAGGCATACACCGGCACGAACATGCTGCAGGGCGCGCAACTGGCGCCCACGCTGCTGCCGGCGAACCTCGTGACGCAGAATCTCTCGCCGCTGTTCCTGCAGGTGCCAAACAACCTGAGCCAGCAGGAACGCGACGACATGGTGGCCTTCATGAGCGCGTTGACGGACCCGCAGTTCGTTCAGCGCCTGCAAGAGATCCCGGCTACGGTGCCATCAGGCCTTGCCGTAGATCAGAACTAGCAATCGTCTATCAGACGTAGGGGCGACATATATGTCGCCCCTACGCTTTTTCACCGTTATCGTGCGGGCGTGAAACGCATCCTGATCGTTCTGCCCGACTACTGGGCGCGGCTGCAACTGGCGCACTCGTCGCAGTGGCGTGAGCGCTTTGAGGTGATTGAAGCTTCGCCCTCAAATGAAGAATGCCCCGAGGACTTTGATGCCGTCGGCTACATTGACCGCGCGGCGCATGAGTTCGCGGGTCGCGTCGATGGCGTTGTGAGTTCCAGCGATTATCCTGGTGCGCAGGCGGCCGCGGGTGTGGCAGCGCGGCTTGGATTGCCCGGATGTCCGCTGCCGGCATCAATGGCGTGTGCCCACAAGTACTACGCGCGGCTGGCGTGCAGGGAAGCCGCGCCGGAGGCGACGCCGCCCTTTGAGTTGCTCGAGATTGGCAAGGACTTTCGTGATCCCGCCTTTGGCTACCCGTGTTTCGTCAAGCCGGTCAAGGGCACGTTTTCAGTGCTCTCAGGCATGATGCGCTCGCGCGAAGAGTTGCGCGCCTACTTGCAGCAGCCGTTTCTGGCGCGCTACGGCCGCGACTATCTGCGCACGTTCAACGAGATGTGCCGTGCGCTTACTAATTTCGCGCACGACGGCAATTGCGTGCTGGCCGAGGGAGTGCTCACAGGTGAACAAGTGACGGTCGAGGGTTGGGTCTCACGCGGCGAAGTAGGCGTGATTGGCGTGACGGACTCCATCATGCAGCCCGGCACGCGTAGCTTCGTGCGGTTCGAGTATCCTTCGGCACTGCGGCAAAGCGTGCAGGCGCGCATGGCCGAGGTTTGCGAACGTGTCGTAAAGCGGGTGGGCCTGGACAATACGCTTTGGAACGTGGAGCTGTCTTACGACGCGGGCGAAGACGCCATCTCGATCATCGAGATCAACCCGCGCAAGGCCAGCCAGTTTGCCGACCTCTACGAGAAGGCGGATGGCCTCAACGGGTTCGAGGCTTCGTTTTGCGTGGCGGTGGGGGAGAAGCCTGCGTTTCGCAAAGGAAGCGGTGCATTCACATGCGCGGCCAGCGTGCCGCTGCGCGTGTTCCAAAAAACACGAGTGGTGCGCGTGCCAAGTGAGCAACGCATCGCGGAAGTCGAAGCCGCGCACCCGGGTACGATCGTCTGGTGGGAGTGCAAAGAAGGCGAAGTGCTCTCGCCCACGGATGAATTTGAGGACGGCCATTCGCGACGCTACGGGGTGATCAACCTCGGGGCAGCTTCAAGGGCTGGGCTGGCAGCGGCGGCCCACGATGTAGAGATGGCGCTTGGGGTGCGGTTTGCGGTGACTTGACTGGGGACGGGGGCGTCGTACAATCTGTCTAGACTGTCCAGATTGCTTCGAGGATGCGCGATGACAAAAACCAGTGAACACATCCGTGAATGGCAGATTCAGGAAGCCAAGAACAAGCTCAGTGAAGTTGTGCATCGAGCGCAGGAAGACGGCCCGCAGACCATTACCGTTCACGGCAAGCGCGCGGCTATCGTCATCTCCGCCGAAGATTTCGACAAGTTGAAGAAGAAGCCAGGAAGAAAGAGCCTGTTCAAGCTCCTGCGGCAATCGCCCATGGTGGGCCTCAAGCTAGACCTATACCGTGTGCGCGATATTGGCCGGCACGTACCTGACTTCTCGGACCGTGACGCATGAGCTGGCTGATCGACACGAACATCATTTCTGAGAGCACGAAGAAGCGTCCGAATGCCAAGGTCGCCGCGTGGCTCGATGCACAGGACGCCCAATCTCTGCACCTGAGCGTGTTGACGGTCGGCGAGTTGCACAAGGGCTTCCACAAGCTTGCAGACGCCCGGAAACGGGCCGACCTGCTGGGATGGTTTGACCGCATGTTGCGCGAGGAGTTCCAAGGCGCGGTGTTGCCGATCACGGCAGAAGTTGCCGAGCGCTGGGGCAAAATTACCGCCGAGTCTGAACTGCGGGGCGAACCGTTACCGGTCATTGACGCGCTGATCGCCGCGACAGCCATCGTGCACGGGCTAACGGTGGTGACCCTGAACGAAGAAGACATGACGCGCTGCGGCGCAAAGGTGCTCAATCCGAGCAAGGGCTGAGTAGCAAGAGCCAAAGCCGCGCACCCGGGTACGATCATCTGGTGGGGGTTCAAAGAAGGCGAAGCGCTCTCGCCCACGGATGAATTTGAGGACGGGCACTCACGTCGTTATGGGGTGATAAACCTTGGAGCCGAGTCTCGGTCGGAACTACGGCGCCTGGCTGGGCAGATTGAGAACGAACTTGGCGCGCAGATCATGCAAATTTAGGCCAGAACTGTTTTCCAGGCCATTAGCGCTCGTTCGACGTCCTCTTCGTCCACTTCGTGGTGCGTCACCATGCGCACGCGGCCTCCCAACGCCATAGCCAACACCTTTTGCGCCTGGAGCTTCTCGATCAGCGCCGGCAGTTCTCTTTCGCGGCCGGGCAGCGAGAAGAAGACAATGTTGGTTTGCACGGTGGCAAGATCAAGCTGCACGCCTTTCATGGCTGCGAGACCTTCGGCCAGCTTGCGGGCGTTGGCGTGGTCTTCGGCGAGCCTTGCGACCATCTTTGTGACGCTGATGATGCCGCAGGCCGCGAGGATTCCCACTTGCCTCATGCCGCCGCCGAGTTGCTTGCGCAAATAGCGCGCGCGCTCAATATCCGACTTATTGCCGCAAAGCACGCTGCCCACGGGCGCACACAGGCCTTTGCTCAAGCACACGCTGACGGTGTCAAATTCGCGGCACCATTCCTTGAGCGAGATGCCTGTGGCCACGTGCGCATTCCATAGCCGCGCGCCATCGAGGTGATACTTGATGTTGCGGCGCTTGGCGACCTCGCCAATCGCACGGATGTTTTCCAGCGGCACAATCGTGCCGCCTGCGCCGTTGTGCGTGTTCTCAACGGTGACCAGCGCTGTGCGAGGGTTGTGGATGTTGTTGGGCCGGATCAGGCTTTCAACCTCGGCAGGATCCATCACGCCGGCCTTGCCTTTGATCGGGCGCGGCTGCGCGCACGCGATGCGCGCCATGGCGCCGCTTTCGTTGTTGTAAGTGTGCGCGCCAAATTCGCAGATCAGTTCGTCACCGGGCCTGCAGTGGATCGCGAGGCCAATCTGGTTGCCCTGCGTGCCGCTGGAAACAAACAGGCCGGCCTCCTTGCCCAGCATATCGGCAGTGATCTGCTCCAGCCGATTGACGGTGGGGTCATCGCCCAGCACGTCATCGCCGAGTTCTGCGCGGGCCATGGCCTCGTACATCTCGGGCGTGGGTTTGGTGACGGTGTCAGAGCGGAAATCGGAAATGGTGTGCATGGACGCAGCATAATGGAATTAAGCTTATGACGTAAGCTCTGATGGGCGCTGCATCCTGATTGCAACAGCAGGCGGAAAATGGCTATCGTGCCTGCATGGCTACGCTTCCACGACTCAAACTGATATTCACCGGCGGCACAATTTCCATGCGCGACGACGCCGGCAAAGGTGCGGTGCCGAAGCTTGCCGGCGCCGACATCCTGCGCGACGTGCCTGGTCTGGAGACCTTCTGCCAACCCAAAGTCCACGATTTCGGTCAACTGCCCGGCCCGCACATGACACCGGTGCGCATGCTGGAACTGGCCAAGCTGATCGACAAGACATTCAAGGATGGATTTGACGGCGCGGTAGTCACGCACGGCACTGATACGCTGGAAGAGTCAGCATTCCTTGTTGATATCCTCAATGCCCACGTACAGCCGGTGGTCTTTGTGGGCGCGATGCGCACCAGCTCCATGCTCTCGTGGGATGGGCCGGTGAACCTCTACCAGGCGTGTCAGGTAGCCGCGCACCCGCAATCGCGCGGCAAGGGCGCGATGGTCGTGATGAACTCGACCATCAATGCGGCGTGGGAAGTGACCAAGACCTACACCGAAGCCATCGACACCTATCAATCGCCCGAGACGGGGCCAATGGGTATCGTGGACGGGGGAGAAGTGATTTTCTATCGAGCGCCGGTTTCGCTTCGTCGTTTGAAGTCCGACAAACTTGTGAACGATGTCGCGCTGCTGATTGCGGCGGCAGGCATGGATGGCAGCTTGATCGATTTTCTGGTTGAGCGCGGTGAGAAAGCGATCGTAATTGAGGCGCTCGGGCGCGGCAATCTGCCGCCGCCGCTTGCGGCATCTGCCGCCAAGGCTGTCAAGGCGGGGGTACTGGTGGCGCTCACCACGCGCTGCTGGGGAGGGCGCGTGAGCGGCACTTATGGTTATGACGGAGGTGGTGCCCGCCTGAAGGAGGCGGGAGTGCTTTTCTTTCCGGGGCTGCCCGGCCACAAGGTAAGGTTATTGCTGATGGCCGCGCTGGGCGCAGACATGAATAAGGAAGAGATCGAGTCATGGCTCGCCAAACGCGAATCATAGAGTTGCCTCAGGTGCTCGCGGGCGTGAGACTGCTCGTGACTGCGGGCCCGACGCACGAGTACATCGATGATGTGCGCTTTATCGGCAACCCGAGCACGGGGCGCATGGGTCTTGAGCTTGCACGCATCGCGCAGAAGATGGGAGCGACGGTAACTTGCGTATGCGGGCCCACGCATATCACGCCGCCGCCAGCTGTGCGCTTGATACCCGTGGTCAGTGCCGAAGACATGCTGGCTGCCGTGGACGAGCGCTTTGCCGATTGTGATGTTTTTGTGGCCACGGCTGCCGTCAGTGACTACCGCCCCGAAGCGCGCCAGCAAGGCAAGCTCAAGAAGAAGCAGGACACGATGGAGCTGAAGCTGGTGCGCAACCCGGATGTGCTGCAACAAATGGGCCAGCGCCGCAAACCGAACCAGAAGATCGTCGGCTTCTCCCTGGAGGTGGACAACGCGCTTGATTACGCGCGCGGGAAGCTCGAGAAGAAGAATTGTGACGTGATGGTCGTGACCACGCCCGCGCATTTCGGCGAATCGCGCGAAGCGGTGCGCATCATCAACGCGCAAGGCGTAATCGCGGAAGTACCGCCGTCATCGAAGACGGAGCTGGCGGAACGCATTTGCCTGATGCTCGCCGACTTGCTTGCCGGCAAACTCCCGGCGCTGATCTCGTGCTTTGCCGACAAGGCCAAGCCCGCGGGCAACGGCGCGGCGTCATCTGCGGGGGGCGACAAGTGACCTTCGCCCGCCTGTTTGCCTACGAGCGCGGCCGCACGCCGGGCTTGGGCGCCGAAGTGAATGGCCGCCTGCTTGATGCGACCGGTTTTCTGGCGGAGCGCTACCACACACAAAGCCTGATGCCGCTGGTTGAAACCGGCAGACTGAACGATGCTGCGCAGGCGGTGGCCGCCAGCGTCGCCCGATTGAAAGAACTCGCGCCCGGCTTCGCCTGGGCGCTGCCGCTGAAGCGGCCGCACAAGATCATTGCTCTGGTGCAGAATTACCAGGACCACGCAGCGGAATTTGGCGCGACTGCGCCACCGGAGCCTGTGTGGTTTTCAAAACTCAGTACTTCGCTGGCCGCGCACGAGAGCGAAATCGTACTGCCCTCGTGGCTTGAAAGCCGCGTTGACCATGAAGTCGAACTGGCAGTAATCCTGGGGCGCAGCGGCAAGGAAATTGCCCCGGAGAAAGCGCTCGAGTACGTCGCCGGCTATTCCATCATGAACGACGTCAGCGCGCGGCATCTGCAAAAGTCCGACCGCGAGAACAAGCACCCGTGGCTGCGTTGCAAGAACTTTGACACGTTCACGCCCTTTGGCCCATGTCTGGTTGCCGCCGCCGCAATCCCCGATCCGCAGGCGCTGGCGATTTCATGCCGCGTCAATGGCGAGGTGCGGCAGAACGGCAGCACGAAGCAGATGATTCACCCGGTTGCGAAATTGATTGCCGTGTTTTCGCGTTACATGACACTGGAGGCCGGCGACGTGATATCAACGGGTACGCCCGCGGGCGTAGGCAAGCTGGCTGAGGGCGATACAGTTGAATGCGAAGTTGAAAGTGTGGGCTTGCTGCGCAACAGGGTTGTCAAACGATAGGCCAAAGTGCACGACACATACAAAGATGAAGCAACGCGCGCGCACATCGTGGCCGCGGCTGCTGTGTTGCGGGCCTCCAAGCGTGTGGTGCTAGGCGCTCACCCTCTGATGGACGGCGATGCACTTGGCAGCGTGTTCACGCTCGCGCACGCGCTGCGCGCAGCCGGCAAGGACGTGCTCGCCCTGACCCAGGATGTCGATGCCGGCAAATATGCGTTCATGCAGGCTGGTGAGGCGCTGACGTCGCTGGACCAGTTGCCCGCCCGCCTCGATGGCTACGACACGGCCGTGATCCTTGACGTCGGTGCGCAAAGCCGCGCGCGCAGATTGCTGGAAAGGCTTGCGCCAGGCACGCGCGTGATCAACCTGGATCACCATATTGACAACCCGGGCTTTGGCGACGCCAGCGTTGTGCTGCCCGAAGCGAGCAGCACGGGAGAAGTGGTTTATCACGTGCTTAAGGAAGCCGGCGTCGCGCTCAACTCCAAGGCGGCAGTCGCGCTGTTTGTGGCCATCGTGACCGACACGGGCCGTTTCAACCACAGCAACAGCACGCCGGACAGCCTGCGAGTGGTGGCTTCCTTAATAGAAGAGTTCGACCTCAAGATTTCGGAACTCACGCAGAAGCTGTACCGCAGCAAGAGCCTCGGGCGCATCAAGCTTGAGGCCATGGTCGCCGAAACCATCGAAGCGCGGCTTGATGGCAAGATCATCGCCGCGCGAGTGACGGCGGAGATGCTGCAGAAAACCGGCTGCGACGTCATGGACGCGGCCGAGACCGTCACGATCCCGAAATCCATAGAAGGCGGCATGGTGTGCGTAATGTTCCACGAAATGGAGCCGCTTTTGCTCAAGTGTTCACTGCGCAGCGAAGGCCAGGTGCGCGTCAACGAGATCGCGGCGAAGTTCGGCGGCGGCGGCCATATGCGCGCGGCTGGGCTCCAAGTGGTGGGGAGGCCTGTCGCCGAAGTCGAGCGTGAGATACTTGCAGAATGCGAGCGCGTTCTGACCGCCACTCTGGCCAAAACTGGCGGCGCAATCATTTGCTGATCCCTGGAGTGCGCCGACTTTGCCGGCGCACTGTCGCACTCACACCGCACTCCGGCTCCGCGCTGCGCAACGGTACGAATTTGAACTCCGTCGGGCGCAACGGCACTCTGCTCTATTCGCCGCACTGCGACTGTACTAGTGTGGGAAAACACAGCGCCGGCAAGCCGGCGCACTCCAAAGAGAGAAAAATGGCCGACGAACCGAAGATCACTCCTCAAGACCACGCGGCTTCCATTGCCCTTGAGCTTTACCTTTCAGCAATCAATTCGCTTCGACTGGCAGCCGTCACGGTTTCGCCATATCGTTCGCGATTGCAAGTGCCCGGCGGCGCGGCCGCGCCCTGCGATGCCGTGTTGGCTGTGGCTTCGCAGGCGCTGGAGGTTGCGGTGCAGTTGGGGCAGCAGTCGGGATTGCTCCAGGCCATGCCCCACGATCATGACCACGAGGGCCATGATCATGGGCATGAAGGCCACGATCACGGGCCCAAACCACAGGGTCCCAAACTCGTCCAGTAATTATGGCGCGACCCACCAAGGCCGAACTCGCTCGCCAACTTCGCGGCCACGCAGAGCTCCTGCGCGCAGGCGGTCTGACGCATATCGCTGTCAAGCGCAAGCCGACACAGGTTGGTGCGCCACAGGCCGCGCCTTTGGCGAGACAGGCTGCTGTCCCCGCCGCAAAACCGGCCAAGGCCGCGCTCAAGCCAGTGATCGTCGCCAGTGTGGCGCTGGACGAATTGAAGCAACATGAAGGCCGGCCTGCACGAGAGCTGGAAAAGGCTGCCGAGCGAGTGCGAGTGTGCGGCGCGTGCCGCCTCTGTGCGACCCGCACTCAAACGGTGTTCGGAACGGGGAACCCGAATTCGCGGCTCATGGTTGTCGGGGAAGCGCCCGGTGGCGATGAAGACGTGCAGGGCAAACCCTTTGTTGGCCGCGCGGGGCAGCTATTGACCGAGATCATCGAGAAGGGGATGAAGTACAAGCGCGCCGATGTGTATATCGCCAACGTGCTCAAGTGCCGTCCGCCGGAAAACCGCAATCCGGAGCCGGACGAAATCGAGGCCTGCCGCGGATACCTTGAGAGCCAGATCGAGATAATCAACCCGGACGTTATCCTGGCCGTGGGTCGCTTTCCGGCGCAGTGGCTCGCCAACAGCCAGCTCGCAATCGGGCAATTGCGTGGCAAGGCCTTCGACTACAAAGGAAGGAAGGTGGTTTGCACCTATCACCCGGCCTACCTGCTGCGCAATTACACCATGGACACGCGCAAGAAGGTCCATAGCGACGTGCTGCTGGCCGTGGAACTGCTGGGCAGCGCGCCCATAGTGCGTGAAACGAAGTCTTGATTTCGGCGCAAGCCTTGGCCATGCTATGGCTACCCCCAAGGTTCCTGTTTCGCGCGACGCGCTGCCACTCATTTTTGGCAGCTTCGTGCCGTTGAAGCGATAGCTGATTCTGGCCCAAAACGCCGGATGCGCGGCGCAGTACCTGAGGAATCCATGGCGAAAACAGCTTGGGGTATTGAGCTCGGCACATCGAGCATCAAAGCGGTCCGACTGAGTGAAGACCGCGGTTCCGTCACCATTGACGCGATTTCCATCATCAGCCTCTCCGATTACGGGTTGGGCAGCGGCACGAGCGTCAATGACGCCACGGCTGCGGCGCTCAGTGCCTTCCGAGTGGCGAATGGCGTCAAGAGCGGCGACGTTGTTTACGTCTCGATCAAGGGTCAGAACACCCTCGGCCGCATTATCAGCCTGCCGCCGGTTTCTGACGAAAAGGTTCGCGAGACGATCGAGAACGAGGCCAAGTCACAGGTGCCGATTCCGCTGGAACAGGCGGTGTGGGATTACCAGACGATCGACGATCCCGGCGCAGTCGATGAGCGCAAAGTCAACCTTTACGCAGCCAAGCGCCAGGCCGTTGAAGAAATCGTCGATGCGTGCGAAAGCGCCAACCTCGAAATCACCGGCATTCAGGTCGCACCGCTGGGTATCTACAACTACGTCAAGTTTGAATTGGACGAGGGCATTTCCAACTGCTGCGTCGCCATCGATATCGGAGCCGAGAACACCGACCTCGTTGTCATCGACGGCCAGAAGACATACGTGCGCGTGGTGCCCGTGGCCGGCAACGACATCACCAAAGCCCTCAAGGCGCGCTTCAAGCTTTCTGACGATGACGCCGAAAAACTCAAGCGCCGCGCGGCCAAGAGCAAGGACGCGGCGGCAGTCTTCGAAGCCATGAAGCCGCCGTTGAAGGAAATGGTGGGCGAAATCTACCGCGCGGTGGGCTTCTACAAGAGCCAGAATGAAGCCGCCAATATCAACCAGCTGGTGATGATGGGCAACGGCTCCAAGCTCATCAACATCCAGAAGTTCTTTGAGCAGCAGCTTCAATACAAGGTTCACAAGGTTGAAACGCCCGCACGCATGCAGCTTTCGCGCAGCGTTGATCCCGCCGAGGTTCAGGACAACATCCAGAGCCTCACCGTCGCCATCGGCCTTGCGCTTGAAGGTCTCGGTGTCGCCGGTCTGAACACCATTAACCTGATGCCGCGTGAGCGGCTTGAAGCCCGCGCCAAAGCGCGGCTCAAGGTTCCCATGATCGCCGCGGGCGGCATGATTTTCGCCGGCGGTCTTGTTGCCATGCTGCTTGGTATCAGCGCCGGTGGCGGAGTGGACGATAAAACCGCAGCCGCGACGAAATCAGCCGGTGACGTCACGGCGGCCAAAGCCAAGGTCACCGCGGCCCAGGCCAATGACGCCAATGCGCTCCTGGCTTTGAGTCTGCGCAACGTCACGGTGGGGCGTGTAGGTTCCACCGAGCACACGATTCCTCCCGCCGCCGAAGGTGGAGAGGCCGTCAAGGTCACGCGCCACCTGGAGTTGCCGGCGGCAATTTTGCCTGGACTGATCGCGCGTGTCACAGATGAAGCGCTTGTGGAATTCGCCAAGGCTACACCGGAACACCAGTATTTCCGTGTAAACAAACTGGCCGAGAGCGGTGGAGAAATCGCGCTCATGATCAAGCCCAGCACCAATGAGAGCAACTGGGTGCAATTGGGCGAGGCAGGGGCGGACGCCGCAGAACAATCCGGCTATCACACCGTAAAGCGCGAATTCCGCTATGAGGCATCCCTGTCGGGACTGGTCATGGGCACGGAGCGCGCGGCACCCACGGAACAGCGCCTGCGCGAGCCCTACGACAAAGCGGAGTTCGATCTCGTCGGCGGCAGCGAGGGCAACGGCGGTCTCCTGCATGCGAAGTTAAAGGCTGCGTTGCTCGCTGAGTTGAAAGTACGCGGCCAGTTGAAGGATTTGAGCGAAGCGGAAATCGGCGCGATCAAGTGGTCAGGGCTTACGGTCAAGACGGCCTATGACAACGTTTCCATGGAAGCGGACAAGGCTGTCGGTGTGCGCACGTTGCTCGGTAACAATTTCGGTGCAACCAAGCCCACGCCGTTGAAGCGCTACGTTTCTCCGTTCCGGGTGCAGGTCACCGTTTCACTTTCGCCCATCGAGATGCCGCCCGCGGCAGAACAGAAGTAAGAGGCCCGACCATGAAAGATTCTCTACATTTCATTCTGCTGGGTGTGCTGGGCCTTCTGGGCATCGTCATGATGGCCGTGGGCGTGCTCTCCAAGACCGGCGCGGAAGAAAAGTTAAATCAGTCTGCCGCCCAGGTGGAAGGCGCCTTGAAGTCCGGTGTGCCTACCGCCGGAGACATCAAAGCCGTCGAAGGCTCACAGCAGAAGTTCGTTTCTGAAGTCAAAGGAATGGAAGACGCTCTGGTAAAGGGAACAGGCGCCAAACTCTTTGAATTCACGAAAACGTTCACATCAAGCGACGACTTCAACACGGAAGTGGCCTCCAAGGAAATCCCCGCGCTCAAAGGCCGGTTTGCGCGCCTCAAGAACGTCTCCGGAATTCCGGAGAAGCTTGCTGCTGCGGGCGGACGCTTCCAGGAAGAAGATGAGTCAGAGAACTTCTGGATTGCGCTGCAGGGTGAAATGAGCCGCGAGCGCCTTCAGGCGGCCGAGATTCCAAAGGCCCAGGCACGCCTGAAAGTTATTCGCGAGGTCTGCATCGCGTGCGAGAAACTGCTCAACAGCGCCGAGTTCAAGGGCTCATCGTTCCTGTTCCGCAAGTTCGAGTTCGGCGCCTTTAATCAGGAAGCCGCGTCTGATCCCAAGGAAGCCTGGCTCAAGCACGAGTTCACATTCAGCTTTGATGCGGACCCCGCTTTCAGTCTTGCATTGCTGGACGCGTTGCTCAGCCCCACGGAAGCCACGGTGGGCACGGGTGACGGCAAGCGTGACGGCCTTCCTTTTGCGTTGGTTTCGCTCATGGGCGTTCAGCCCGAGCGTGTTCATGTGGCGCAGTACAAAGTAACCAACGCTGAGCGCGGCGCGTGGGAGATTCCAAAGGACTGGCTCGAGGACGAAGAGCCCAACCGCATGGACGAAAACGGTTCCAGCGGCAAGCGCGCGGCGGTGGCAGCGGACCTTGAGAAGAAGCTCGTCTTCAGCCATCCGTTGCGTTACGACCTGAAGTTGTTTGCCCTTCGCGCCAACCCGGACTGGAAGGCGATCGCCAAGCCGGCGGCAACAGCGGCTGAGTAGCGCGGCGCATTTTTGAACGGCAGGCATCGAACATCATCGGCAGTGGAGATCAGTCATGGCGGAAGCACCCAACGAAAGCGCGCTCATCAAGTTCGGCCCGATGGCGGCCTGGATCGGCGGCGGCCTGTTGATGGTGGTGTTCGTGTTGCTCGCAGTCGTGCTGGGCGACACAGAAGCGCCCAAGCGCAAGATTGACGACGCTGTGTCACAAGTTAACAGCAAGTTGAACGACCCCAAGCCTTCCGCAGCCGTACCTGCGTTCTCCGCGGAGGGTCTCAACGGCGCAGATCAGGCTTTTGGCGTGGTGAAGGGCGGCAAGATTCCGTCCAGGATCGCCGATGAGCACAAGATTCTTGACCTGCCTACTCAGTTCCGTGTGTTTCTGGAGGCGCCTGTCGGAGCACCCGACTTTAAAGGAAGTGATGCAGACGGAGACGGCCGCCTGAGCCCAGCCGAGTATGCCAACACGCAGAAGTCGCTTGACGGAATCAAGTTCCGTACGCTGGACACCAACAAGGACGGCTATCTGACGAAGACGGAGTACGACACAAATCCGAGCGCACAGGACATCGATTTCGACAAGTATGATACGAACGAAGACGGCAAGCTCTCGCGCGTCGAGTATGAGAATGGCACGGGCAACACGGACTTCGAAGACAAGGACAAAAACAAAGACAAGTTCCTGGATCGAGTGGAATACGGCGCTCGTCCGACAGTGAACCCTGACGCCGACCTCGCGCCTCCGGTCGACGTAAAAGCCGCCGCAGACGCCAAGTCCTTCGTGATCAACGTGAGCTGGACGGCACCGAGCCTGAAGGATGCTCCGGCTGACCTGGGTTATTGGGTCATGCGCAAGAGTAAAGCAGACATAAAGGACCGTGAGCTACGCTACAACACGGTTGACCTTCCGGCCCATCGCAAGAAGGAAGACGCATGGAGGAAGGATTTCATAGCATGGCAGGCACTGCCCGGCAATGGAGGCAAGTCGGAACCCGACTTTGAAAAGGATCCCAAGGGCCGCGTCAAACCTGTTGCGCCGCCCAGGCCCAGTGAGTGGGAGCGTCTCAACGATACGCCCCTGACGGAACTCACGTTCGCCGACGTTAGCTTCAAGGCTGAATACACTTACGTTTACGCAGTGCGCGCCACGACCAAGAGCAAGCTCAAGGAAGGCATCAAGAGCGACGATACTTTCGCGGCCGATTACCATACCAGCGACGCGGCTGTAATGGCAGGCCGCCCCGTTGTTGTCTTCAACCGCATTCAGATGTCCTGGCTGGGCAAATCCGACCTTGCGCGCATCAAGTTGCGCAAGTTCCATCCCATTGGTGGCGTGTGGCGTGCGGTCGAAGTGATTGTCAGCGTCGGCCAGGGCGAGGAAGTCGGCGCGAGCGGCAAGGCCTCAGCTCTGAAGGGACGCGGCTATGAGATCGCCGTCGTTGACGCAGAAGGCAAAGCCAACGCTGAGTGGTACAAGGCGCTGGAAGCCTCCGGCGACGTTCTGGATTTCGCCACGGGATGGATTTTCAACCAGTTCACGGGCTCTGATATGGAGTTTGGACAGAAAGGCAGCGCATTGAGGTTCGTGCTGCCGCGCGATACCAAAGATCCCGCGACTGCGGCCAACGTTGACCCCAGCGGCATGGCCAATCCGCTCGGCGTTCGCGTGATCTGCGTCGGCAAGGGTGGCGCCAGCGCTCGCTTTGAGATCACGCGCTGGACGCAAGTCGGCAACCAGTGGTACCGGATCGTTGCATACCAGGACGTGAAAAAGGGAGACACCGTGGGCTATGCCGAGGCTGCCATTGGCGGACTGGGCAAGGACATGATCCAGTTCTTTGACGACGGTGGCGTGCCTGCTGACGCCGACAAGCTCGGCCTGCGCGCCATCAGCATGGAGACCGGCCTGATTTACGGAGGTATCGAAAAGCGAACGCTCGACATGGGCGAAGGCAAAATGGACATCTGGGGCGTTTACTACGTTGACAAGTAGCACCTTCTGAAGTCTCGCGAGACTCTGGGGTTGGTGCCGTCCAGGCATCAACCCCAGCTTCGATTTATGGGCCTGAAACTTTGGCTGTTGACACACCCCTTGTCTCCGTTACACTTACATCGCCCCCGACAAGCAGATCCCCTCTTCCCGCGTCCCCATCTACCCCGACGCTGTGGAGCAATTATGACGAAGCTTTGGCTTCAGAAGCGCTTTGCGTTGGTTGCCGCCGCCATTTCTTTTGGTTTCATTGCCGCCTGCGCGTCCTCGGTGAAGCCGGCCGCTGACGCTGAAGTGAAACCCACCCGCGACGACTACGTTTCTGACTTCCGCGCCAACGGCAAGAGTGAGCCTGCGCGCGAAACCAATCGCGAATCGGCTGCCAAGCCGGACGCAGCCGATGCAGGCAAGACTGAGCCCGTTGCTCAGCGCGGCAACCGTTCGGGCGCAGGCGCCTCCAACAAGGCCAGCGCCGACGAAATCAAGGCATTGGCGAATTATTACGCCGATGAAGCCTACACGCATTACCGCAACGCAAATTACGAGAAGGCCTACAAACTCGCCAGCGACGCGCTGGAGATGGACCCAGACAACAAGAACGCAGCCCAGGTGCGCGATGATGTCGCCAACCTGCTTGGCCTGCGCCGCGGCGAGGCGGCGAACATTTCGCGCGCCCGCAGCAACGAAGATCAAGCGATGCGCGCCGAAGCGATTTACGAAATCGACGCAGGTCTTGATCGCGCCGATCGTCTGATTCGCGCCGGTGATTACACCAAGGCCATGGATGAGCTCGAGAAGGTTCTCGACATCATCCGCTGGACCGGCTACATGCTTGACACTGAAGCCAAAGAGCGCGAAGCGCGCCTGATGCTCGAGGAAGCCCGCAGCAAGCGAGAAGACGCCCGCGTCAAGGATTACGTCAGCACCCAGGAGCAGGAGCGCCGCATCCGCGAGCTGCAGATGCAGGAAGAGCTCAACCGCTATCGCGAGCAGATCCGCAACCTGTACAACAAGAGCAAGGAATTTTTCGATCGCCGTGAATACGGCGAAACGATCATCGTGCTCAACCAGATCCTGCGCGAAGATCCTTACAACCAGGATGTCATCAAGCTCAAGGGCATCGCGCGCGACCTGCAGCGCGGCCGAGAAGACCGCGACACGTGGGAAGCCTTCAACTCCAACTGGAAGCAGGTCATGGCCCAGGTGGTGAACGCGGCTTCTTTCCCCACGGGCGATGTAACCCTGCCGGATTATGAAGACTGGCAGCGCACGCTCGATCGCCAGGATCGCCTCGAGCGTTCCCGCCGCACGCCGCTTTCGAAGGAAGACCTCGCGGTGCGCAGCGCGCTGGACACGGTGGACATGAACCTTTCGTTTGAAGAACAGCCGCTTGACGACGTAATCAAGCGCCTGCGTCAGGAAGGCAAGATTAACGTGTTGCGCGCCAAGGACGTTCCCGGCGATGGCACGGTTACTCTGGACGTGGGCCGCGTGAAACTGCGCCAGGCCTTGAATCTGATCACGGACTCACTCGATCTTTCATGGCGCGTGCAGCACGGCGCGGTGATCATCGGCGCCAAGGGCTCGGATGAAGGCCGCAACGTGGCACGCCGCGTGTTCAACGTGGCGGACTTGCTGCTCAACCTGCGCACGTTCAAGGGCGATGAGCCGCGCCTGCGCACCGATCAAACGGACACCGATCGCTTCGGTACGGATACAGATGTTCCTGACGCCACGCCGCTGACGATTGACGAGCTGCAGGACGTGATTGAACAGTCCATTGATTCTGATTCGTGGTCGAAGGAAGGCCACGGTATTTCCACGCGTCAGCAGGATCTGATTGTCCTGAACAACCCGGACAACATTGAGAAGGTGGCGCAACTGCTCAATGACCTGCGCCGTTCGCAGGGCTTGACCGTGACGGTGGAGTCGCGCTTCATCACGATTCGCGACGACTTCCTCGAGGACATCGGCCTGGATTTCCGCGGCATCGGTGGCAGCCCCCAGATTCCGCCGCCCGGCGCACCTCCGGTTCCGGCCGCGCTTGACGACATCCAGTTCGGCAACAACGCCAATCCCGCCGGCCCCGGTGGCACGGGCAACGACGCCGGTGTGTTCTTCCAGGATATGCCGCCCTCGGGCAACGTGCGCATTGACCAGCGCACGCGCATTGAGAACCTGTTTGACAAGGCGCTCGGCGGAACGCGCGGCGGCTTGGGCTTGACCAACTCGGGCGGAGCTTCTTTCCAGCTCGCGTTTGTCGATAACCCCGAGATCAACGCCATCATCCGCGCCGTGCGCAAGCGCGAACGTGCCACGCTGTTGACGGCACCTCGCGTTACAGTTCACAACACCCAGCGCGCGCACGTGAGCGTGCTCAACGAGGTGGCTTACATTTCGGACTTCAACACCAGCACTGCAACGGGTATCGCCGTGGCCGACCCCGTCGTAAGCATCATCCGCGACGGTATCGTGCTCGACGTGCGTCCGACGGTTTCGGCTGACCGCCGTTACATCACGCTTGAGCTGCGCCCGACTTTGGCCATCCTCCTGCGCCCGATTCCCACGTTCACCACTTCGCTCGGCGTGGGCGCGCCGGTTGCGATCCAGACTCCGCAGCTCTCTTTGCAGCGTATTCGTACCACGGTCACCGTGCCCGATGGCGGCAGCTTTGTGATTGGCGGCATGCGCACCATGAGCGAGACTGACGTGGAAAGCGGCATTCCGATCCTCTCCGACCTGCCTTTGATCGGTTCACTGTTCAAGCGTAAGGGTAAGAGCACGGTTCGTCAGGACGTGATCATCATCGTCACGGCCCGCATCATCGACCTTGAAGAGGAAATCGACCACAACTTTGGATCCGGTGCAAGCGCTCCGAAAGATCGCTAGACTTTTCTGCAAGTTGGTAAGCCCCCGCAGCGTCTGCGGGGGCTTTGTTTTGATGCTGCAGTTGCGGGCGGTGAGTCCTTCATTCGAACCTTGGGTTGTTTCAGGCGTTAGTGATGCTATACCGAGTCGCTCTAACGCGGCTCACTGGGCCCTACCGAGGTTAGCTACCTCGTTTACTCCGAGGCAACACGGAGACGTTGCTATGTCCAATCGTCTTTTTTCCTTTGTCGCGTCCTGCTTGGTCGTTGTGGTGGCTGCATGCTCGTTTGCACCGGCGGCAGGTGCTCGCGATCTTTCTGAGTACGGCTACTACCTCGGCGTGCGTCTGAAGATGTACGAAGAAGCCGAGCGCGTTCTCAACAAACAAATGGATAGCGGCAGCGACGCCGAGAAGTCCAAGGCCAAGTCTGCGCTGGCGCGCGTGTACAAGGCCAAGGCCGACGACGACTTCCTCAAGTCCGGCAATGAAAAGGATCGCGACGAAGGCTACGAAAAGGCTGAGCGCCTATACGGAGACCCCGAAAAATCGGCTGAGAAGGTCGAGCTCGCAGTCCTGCGCCTGGAGATTGCAAAGGCCCGCGCCCGCAGTGACGCCGAAGGTGCGCGCAGCCTCGTTGGAAAGGCGCTGGAGGTGCTTGAGGCCGAGCAGAAGTTGCTTGAAAGCACGCGCAGCCAAATGGGCGACGAAGCGTTTTTCGCTGCCGCGGAGGGCGCACGCTATCGCACCTGTGTTTACAACGTCTGCGTTGCACACTACGTCAACGGCCTCACCTTCGCTGAAGGCAGCAAGGATCGCAACGACCATTTCAAGCGCTGTGAAGACGCCGTGAACGAAGCAGTTTTCCTGCTACCGATCTCGGTGGAGTATGTGGACGCGCTCTTGTTACTCGGCGATGTTGCGCGGGCGTCGCGCAACTTTGAAGGTGCGGTGGCGAAATACCTTGAAGTTCCCAGCCAGCTGGGCGATTACCCGCCGGGCTACGACATCGGTTTCCAGGCTTTGCGCGGCTGGTTAAAGGCCGCGGAGATCATGACCAGCGAGCTTGGCTACGACAAAAAGTACCTTCAGATGTGCGTCGATCAGTACCAGAAGGCGTCTTCGCGCTACGGTGGTATCAAAGATCTCGCCAGCGAATTCAAGCGCTTCAAGCTTTACCAGATTGGCGCTCAGATCAAGCTCGGTGGAAACATCTCCGTGGCCTTGAGCGATCTGTTCCTGCTTGCGCAGGAGAACGACATCAATTTCAAACGCCAGGCGCTTTCGGTGCTTGCAGACATCGGCGCCTCCGAAGGCCTGGATGCGGAAACTCGCCTGCAGTGCGGTCGCGCCGTGCTCAAGGATGCGCTCGTAGTCGGCTATGGGCCGATTTTCAAGGTGCTGCGCGCTTATCAAGTGTTGCTCTCGCAGTGCAACAGCGTCCAGGCGTTTGAGTCTTATGCGCCCGAGTGCTACCGTCAACTGGGATTCATTTACTCAGACCTGCTGCAGCGTTACATGGACGCGGCCATGATTTACCGCGAGGCCTGCCTGCGCACCGGCTATTTCCGCGGCAAGTACGGCAAGGACTTCGACACCGCGCCGGAAAAGGGCATCGAGATTCCCGCCCACATGAAGGACAAGAGCGGCGCACCCATTTGCGACCTGATGGTCGACACCAAGGCCGTGTACGATTTCCCTGCGGAAATGTCCAAAGCCTACGCCAAAGTTGCGGGGTGGCTTGTGAGTTCGAAGTTCGGCGATCCCAAGAACGCCGAGTTCGCCAAGATCAAAGAAGAGGCCGACGAACTGAAGGCGCTCTTCAGCGGTTTGGACGCCCAGCTCGATCAGGCCTTTGGCAAGGCCAGCGAAAAGTACAACGGCAAGTTATACGGCCCCGCAGCGGTGCGCTTTGCCAAACTGCCTCCAACTTACAAGAAGTTCCGCCTCGCGCTCTATTACGCGGCTAACGCCTACATGGCGCAGCTTGATGACCAGACGGCGCGCCACCCCAGCCGCATGGGCGAAGATTTCGAGCAGGAGTCCGGGCAGTACTTCGAAGAAATGAAACGTCGCCACGGCGAAGATCTTGCCGCGCTTCCCAGAGAACTGTGGGAGAACGTTGAGACACCGCACTTTGAAGCCATGGCCAACGCAACGCTCAAGGGCGATGTCGCCATCTGGCACAAGGCGCTTTACTTCTTCAAGAAGTACATGCTTTTCGTGGTGCTTCGCAACTGGGAAGAAGTCAAAGACTCTGTTGATGTCAAGAAGCACGATTTCGTGGATGCGTTCATGATGATTTCTGACGGCATGGCCCAGCGCTGGCGCGCGCAACCCGAGCGTTCACGACAGCCGAATGAAGAATTGCAAATCATGGGCCGTGCCGCTTACGGTTTGGCTTATCTTCTGCGCAACCCGCGCAAGAACGACCCGAACATGACTTCGGTGCTCAACGCCGGGCGTCCGACGGCACTTCGCATTCTCAAATCGCACTGGGAGCTTTTCGGCCCGCACTTCCCCAAGGAAGACGTTGATGTTCAGAAGGCCGTGTTGAACCTCTCTTTCGGCTGCCTGGCCGACGAAAAAGACGGCGATGGCTGCGAGGCAATTCTCAAGGCTTATGAAGCCGCGTTTGGCAGCAGTGACGAGGGTAAGAAGAAAGTCGCGTACTACATCGCGCAGATCTACCTCGTTTATCTCGATACGCTTGACCCGAAGGTTCAGGCGCTGAACAGCGCTTCGACCAATCTGCGCTCGCTGTTCAACCAGCTCAAGCTGGGCATGTTCCAGACCGAGTCCATGTTCCTTCAGGACAAAGACGCGGCCAAGAAATTCTCCGACGCCAAGACCACGCTGGACAAAGACAAGGCCATGGCGGATTATTTCTGGAAGTTCTGGATGAGTGAACGCACGCTCGGTGGCGATCCGAAGAAGTTCCCGGCGGCGACTGTCGGGCCCGAGGTGCTGCCGATACTCAAGAAGAAGTGGGAAGAGTTCGCAGAGTCGTACCCCAAGCGCTGGGGCGAGGCCCAGAAGGCCGAGTTTGACGCGCTGGTCAAGGACAAGAGCTACGACGCTATTCGCACGGAAGCCCAGAAGCTCGTGGCCTCTGGCAGCAACACCGAAATCGTGGACAAGTTGCAGGCCAAAGGTGAAGGCCCCTTTGGAACGCTGGCGCTCCAGGTGTCACTGAATACTTCGCACCTGCGCTATTTCACGGGCACGCTGTTTGTTTACGAATTTGGCGGCTTCCTGGAAGAAACCAGCGCCGGCCTGGATGAGCGCCTGCGCCCGATGCTCACCAAGGTGCTGACATACTACGAGCGCTACCAGGAAACAAAGGCAAACCAGCAGGCCACCGAGGCCCGTTCTCAATTTGTAGTCGGCAAGAATTTCTTCCGTGTGCGTGATTACAAGCGTGCGGCCGGCTATCTGCAGCGCTGCCTTGACCTGCTGCGCAAGGACAATTTCTTCGTCAACGAAAACGTCATTCCAGTGAACAAACAGTCCATGACTGCCGGGCTCTCCGCCAAGGGCATGATGGACGCCAACACCAAGAGCGGTGAAGAGCTGGAGCTGAAGTATCAGCTCGGACGCTCTTACTTTGAACTCTACAAACAGAACAAAGACGTTGAGAACCTCAAGAAGGCGGCGGTTTTGATTCGTCGCGCGTATTGCTTTGTGCTGCTGCGCAACGCCAATGAGATGGGCAAGAACCAGCGCTCGGGCAAAACGTTCACGATGACTTTCAAGGAGCAGATTGAACTCTACTACCTCGACACCATTGACACTCTGATTGCAATCAACCTTGAGCTCAATGTGCTCAAGGCGCCCAAGGTGGATTACCCGCCCTTCGTTGACCAGTTCAACATCTGGCTCGATCCCGAGGCCAAGGACGCCAAGTCCGGCAAAGTCAAAATGCAGGAAATGCCGGCCAACGAAGCGGAGTACCTCTGGCATGCCCGTCGCATTCACTTTGACCAGTGGACGAGCTTTGCGCAATTGAACGATCACCCGTTCCGCCCTGAGTGGCGCCGGAGCCTGCGCGCCTGGGGCGACTTGACCATCGACGTGCTCAAGAAATACGGCAAAGCCGGCGAAGGCATCAAGGATCTCGTCGATGTAGATTCGCTCAAGAAGCTGAGCGACGAGGTTCAGGTGGTGCTCGACATCATCCGCAACAAGAGCCTCGCCAGCCTCGGCTATGACGATGTCGAAACAAAGACGTTCAAGAAGGGCCTCAAGGATTGCGCCGATTCACTGCTGGCCAGGGCCAAGGATCTCAAGTTGACGGTCAAGTAAGGGGAAGGGAACAGCCATGATTCGCTACTTCACGCTTGCTTCGCTGATTCTGCTGGCTCCGGCACTGTTCGCGGCACGGCCGGAGGGCTCCGTCGCCAAGAAAGACGGAAACGCAGTGGCCTTCAAGTCCCTCGATGCCGAGACGCTTTCGGGCATTGAATGGAAAGACGCGGCCAAGCAATCCGGCACTCGCATCGAAATCTGGGATGTGGACCAGGTTCGCTATTCGTACAAGGGCATGGATCAGTTCAACAGCCTGTCAAAGAAGCTACTGAGCGGTCGCGGCGACGTGTTGGAAAAGGACGCCGGCATCTACGTTTCCGACCCCGGCAAAGATTTCGAAGACGATGACAAGCGCCGCATCAAGCTGACAGCGTTGTATTACGTTGCCCGCGGAAAGCTTCTTCAGGGCAGCGCTGACGCTGCGTCTTCGTTTCTTGAGTACCTCAAAGAGTGCGAAGCACAGGCCAAAGAAGGCGAGGGCAAGGCGGGGAATCCCAAGAACTTCGTCAAGGGCGTTGCGTTTGACTCGCCCACGGGCAACAAAGTGGCAGAAGCCGGTTTGTTGCACCGCCTCTACCTTGACGCACTTGAGGGTTTGGGTGAATCCTACGTGCGCGCCGGCAGTGCCGAAGAGGGCGCAAAAAAGGGTTACGACAAGCTCGTTGAACTGACAACAAGCCTGGCCAAGAAGTCGAGCAAGTATAACTACTACGATTGGGCCCTGCGCGCGCTCAAGGCAGCGGCCGCCGTGGCCGAGAATTCGCAGGGCGAGCGAAAAGACGTCGCAAAGCGCACGCGCGAGGTTTATGTCAAGCTCGCTGACGTGGCCCTGCTGCGCGCGGGCGGCAAGAAAAGCCGCGAGACGATTGAAGCCAATCTCAAAGTGGGATTGCTGATGATCGAGGAAGGCAACGCAAGCGGTGCCCAGGGCCGTTTCTCGGGCCCCATTCGTGAATGGGAAAACGAGCAAAAGGACTACAAGAACCAGCCCAAGAACAACTGGATTACCGCCGACAGTTCATTTGAAGTTGCGGGCTGTTATCTGGGCTTGGGCATGGTTGCCGCCAGCAACGCCAAGACCGCCGCTGAGTGGGCCGGTGCCCTGCGGTATTTTGCCAACTCCATTGGCATGTTCGCCGGTGATGCCGAGTTCCGTGGTCAGGCTTTGTTGGGTGCCGCCAAGGCCTGCGCTGAGATGGCCAAGGGAACCAAGGAAAAGGACGCTGCCGCGAGGCATGCAATGGCGGGAGAAATTTACCTGCTTGAGCTGCGCACAACGCTTGGCAGCACCAAGGCGGCGAACAGCTCTGTTTTGCCGGAAATCACGAAGTTGATCGACACCTACAAGACGGTCAAGTAGCGCATCGCCAAAGGGAATTTTTTGAACCCCGCTTCGGGCCGCCCGTTTAGCTGATTAACCCTGACTTGATTCCGGCTTCGGCGTGCGTAGCCGGCGCATTTTCAAACCCTGCCTGAGAGGCAAACATGTTCCTGAAGCACAAAAACGCGTTGCTGACGATTGTTGCGTTCGGCTTTGCGGCGGTGTTGGCGCCCGCCCTTTTCGCGGAAGATCCGCCGAGCTACTCGTTGGGCGAGAAACTGCTCGGCATCCCCTCGGGCTGGTTCGGAATTTTGACGCAGTCGCTGATCATCCTGACCTCAATCTTCCTGTTCGGCTGGATCATTGAATGTTTCGTGAATGTCCGCCGCGACAAGCTGGTCGCTCCAGAAACCATTGCCGCGCTTCAGAACTACATCGATGAAGGCGACCTTGAAGGTGCGCTGCAGTACTGCGAGAGCGCGCCCAACATGCTCACCCGCACCATCGGCGCGGGCTTGAACAAGGTTCAGAGCGGCCCCTCGGCGGTCAAAGACGCCGCAAGTTTCCAGTTCAGTATCGAGGGAGACAAGCTGGATCGCCATTTGGGTCCAATCACGGTTTGTGTGGCCATTGGCCCGATGATGGGTCTGTTCGGCACGGTGACAGGCATGGTGGATACGTTCGCGACGATTGAGAACGCGCCCGGTGGTCAGGTCAACCCGAAAATGGTTTCGGGCGGTATCGCACTGGCGTTGCTGTCAACGGTCGTGGGCCTGGTTATCGCGATTCCCGGCATTGTCGCGTACTGGTTCTTCAAGAACCGCGCGAATGACATCGTCAATTCCGTGTCGCTCGTGGTGGACGAAATGCTCGAGACGATCGCGGGCTACGCGGCTCAGCAGCAGGGCTAATTGAGGTTTATGTGGGGCGGGAAACACCCGCCCCACGCCCGAACGGGAGTGGCCCATGGCCCTGAATCGAAAGAAAACTGAAAACGCACCTATTGGCTTTGACATGACGCCAATGATCGACTGCGTGTTTCAGTTGCTGATCTTTTTCATCGTGTGCACGCAGATCACGCAGCAGGAGAACGTTTCACTGCGCCTGCCGGACGCAATTTCGGCGAGCGAGGATGACAAGCAGGCGCCGAAGCTTTTCACCATTCACATTGCGCCGGCTAACCAGGGAGCCTACGAAGACCTGCCCAAGGATTTTGGCTGGTTCTGCTACGGGCACCCGGCACCCAAATCGCCCGACGAAATGAAGTCCATCCTGGGCCAGGAAGCGCGCCGTGTTGATCCTTCACGCAAGTTGGAAGGCTGGAGTGAAGCAAACAACCGCAGCGAGAACCTGATTGCGGTTCGCGTTGATGCGCGTTGTCCCGCAGGTCACTTCGCGCAGCTGATTGAACTGATGGTCGAAGTTCGCATGTACAAGATCAAGGTGTACGTCCTCAAAGACATGGCGCAGTAACCGGAGCGAACATGGCCCTCAAGAAGAGAAAACGCAAGGACAGCATGCCGTCATTCGACATGACGCCCATGATCGATTGCGTGTTCCAGTTGCTCATCTTTTTCATCGTGTGCACGCGCTTCAAGCAAGAAGAGCGCAACATGCGCGCCGACTTGCCCACTGATGAAGGTCTGAGCACAGCGCCCGCCGTGCCCAAGGAACAGATCACGATCTACTGTGACTGGAACGAGGCCGACAATACCAACCAGTACGTCGTGGCCATTGGCGCGCGCGGCCGCAAAGTGGTTGAGAACTCGCGCATGGGCTTGCTGGAACTCGTCGTGTTCGACAAAGACGGCGTGGGCGGCGTTGCTGAAAAGAAGGAGCGCTATCGCTCAGTGCACGGCGCACTGGTCTCCAAAGTCGAGCAGTACATCAAGGATAGCGGCGCCAAAATCGAGAAGCTCGAGATCAGCTTTGCCAAGGACGCCCGTTCCGGCGCAAGCTCCGGCACTGCACCCTGGATGTTTGTGTCTCTTGCCATCGACGCTTCCGTTGAAATCAACGCCAAGCGCAAGGCTGCGGGCCAGCCTGAATTGAGCGTCACATTCAAGTTCTCGGACGCTCGCGGTGCCTATGCCGGCGCCAAGCCTGGTGGTGGCGGCAAGTAAGTCCAAACCCGTTTCAAAGGCGCGGCCAATTCTGGCCGCGCTTTTCTATTGAACCTGTGCCTTAGCGCGTCGTTTGCAGGCGCATCCCGGGGAAACTCTTAAGGAGATTCCCATGTCGAGAAACCGGAGACGCCGCGCCCCGAACCTGCCCAGCTTTGACATGACGCCGATGATCGACTGTGTGTTTCAGTTGCTCATCTTCTTCATCGTTTGCACGCGCTTCAAGCAGGAAGAGCGCCGCTTTGAGCCTCATTTGAGTACGACTGAAGGATTTCGACCCGACCAGCCGCCGGCGCCGCAGGAACAGCTCACGATTTACTGCCAGTGGGACGCCGATGCCGCGCAGGGCCAATTCGCGATCGGAATCAGCGCGCGCGGAAGGAAAGCAGTCGCCAATTCCCAGGTGGCGCTGACGGAACTGCTGCCACTGGACCAGGACGGGCCGTCAGAGGTTGCGCGCAAGCACGAAATCTATGCCCGCACGCATGCCGCCTTGAAAGAGGCGTGCCTCTCGTACATCGCACAAAGCGGCGCAACGATTGACAAACTTGAAATCAGCTTTGCCAAGGACGCGACCTTGGGTGCGAGATCAGGCACGGCCCCGTGGGCCTTTGTGTCGCTCGCAATCGACGCCGCTAACGCCATTAACGTCGATAGGAAGAAGCGCGGAGAGGGCGCGTACAACGTCACGTTCAAGTTCGCTGATGCGCGCGAGGCTTTCAGGCGCTGAACGGCGGGTATTCGGCACCACTTTTTCGCCTAGAATCCGTCATAAGGATCAGAGGAAAGGTACTTGCATACGATGAGACATGCTCTATTGACGCTGACGGCCATGGCCTTGGTGTGGATCACCGGCTGCAAGGCGAGCGATGTGCCGCCTCCACGCGGAGGCGGCCCGGCTCATGCCAACGCCCGATCCAACATGGCGGCGCCGTCGCACACCATGGAAATCCCACCCCAGAGCGACGACTACATCAGCTTTGAGGGTGGGGTTAAGGTGTTTCCGTCGTTGAAGCGAGTGGAGGTGGACGCCCGCGTGCTGGGGGGCCAGAGTCGGCCCCTTGAGTTCCTGATCGTCGGGCCTGGCGGCTCTGCGCACGAAGCGTTGTTCACTGTCACTGCGCGCGCTGAACACATCAAGCGCGGCCTGGAGATCGTCGGCCTCAAGGAAGCGAAGGAGCATTTCTCGGGACGCGGCTATCGCGAGACGCCCCAGGGCGACATCGTGCGAATCAGTGTGCGCTTTACGCGTTCTGACAACGGAAAGGAAGCCATGGTGCGCGTGGAGGACTGGCTGCTCAACGGCATCACCAATGCCTCGCCGGCCCCGGGCATGTTTGTCTTCACCGGCGGCCAGGAGCAGTATCTGCCGGAACTCAATCGCAGCGTTGTTTCGGCAGATCAGTACGGCAACTTGGCAGCGGTCTGGCATGACGCAAGCTGCATCATTGATAATCGCCACGAACATGGCTCGATGAGCGATGTCTATGAACCCAATCCCAACGCGCCGGGCAGGCCGCAGGCCGGTTCAGCTGTTGTTCTCGTTTTCGAGCCGGAGAGATAAACGTGGAAAGCGCCGTCCAACTCAGACTCGAACTCAGCCGAGAGCTGGCGCCGCTGCGGCGCACGTTGGTGGCGCGGCAGGCAATGCGCGTCGCGGCCCATGCAGTGCTGTTTGCGGCGATTGGCGTGTTGGTCGCGCTTATCTTTGCGTGTTTATTGCCCTGGATTCTGTGGGGTCATTCCTCAGGCGTGGGGGGCTTCGCTTGTGGATTGGCGGGCGCCGCCGGTGCTGTCTGGGGCATGATTCGCAGTTGCAGAGGATGGCACTGGCCCACGGAAGAAGTTTGCGCGTTGGTGTGCAAGTCGCGTAGTGCAGACGGATCTTTGCCCACTGCGGTCGGGTTGAGCATGGAGAGCGATTTCTCGGTTCCGGTGTTGCGCGCGGCGCGGCTGGCTGTTTCCGGTGCAACTGCCCTGAGTCTGTCTGACGCCGTTTCAACCAGGCATTTGATTGCGGCGCCCATCTTGGCGTTGATAGCCGTCGTTTTGTGGGTGGCCAGTGCCGGTCTGCCCGTTGGCGGCTCTGCAGTTTCAGTCGCGCCCCTTTCCGAGCCGAATCGGGTTTCAAGGCAGAGCGCGCCCGCGGCGGCGGACGTCGCGGCTTTTGAGCAAGCCATGGGTGAGCGGCGTCAACAGGACGCCTTGAGCAAAGCCGCAAACGACCTTCGCGACGAAAGCAAGGCTGATTCGGAGCGCCAGCAAAGTCTCGACAATGCGCGCGCAGAAGCCGCCAACGCGGGCAAGGCGCTTCCCGGCGAGATTCCGCAAGCGGTGCCTGCATCCAGAACCGAGCGCGAGGCACTTGCTGCAACACTGGAAGCTGCTGCAGCGGCGGCGGGTGCCCGTGCAGAGGCGATAGAGAGCAAGGGCAGAAGCTCTTCGCCAACGGATGGCGGCGGCGACGCGAAGCCCGGCGAAAGCCGCCACAACGACTTACAGGCAGCACCTGATTACGATGCCCGACGTTTTGATGACACGCGCGCGGCATTGTCCGACCAGAGCGCGGCACGGCGCGAACTGGCGCAGGCGGCGGCGGAAGCGCTGGCAAAACTCAAGCAGGGCCGGTAGTGGCGATCCCACGGGTCGCCCGTGTGGGGACAAGGGGCAGATATGAGCAAGACAGGTGTGTATCTGGTCGGCGCGTGCGGCAACGTGGGTGTGACCGCCATTGTAGGCGCACTCGCGATTTCGCGCGGCATCGCAGACGCCACGGGCATGGTCACGGAAGGCCCGGAGTTCAGGGGCCTGCCGCTGCCTTTGCTGAATGATCTCGTGCTGGGCGGGTGCGATGTCATACGCACGCCCTTGAAACAGCGCGCGGCTGAAGTGGGGGAGTCTCGCATTTTCCCGAGCAAGCTTGTGGAACCGCTTAAGGCGCAGCTTGATGAAGTGGACGCGCGCATCGCGCGCATCGAGGGTTTCGCTTACGGCACGCTGCCCAAGGGCGGCTATCTGGCAGAGCTGGCGCGCATCGAAGAAAGGCTCGCCCGTTTCCGTAGCGAGAACGGGCTCGAACGCCTGATCGTAGTCAACGTGAGTTCAACAGAGCCGCACTTCGCCGAGACGCCGGAATTTGATACGCCGCAGGCGCTGATGGCCGCGCTTGGAAAGGCGGGCGCGGGTTTCTGCACGAACACGTTTCTCAACGCGCTGGCGGCGCTGCGCCAGGGCTGCGCGTTTATCAACTTCACGCCTTCACAGGCCAGCGAGCTCCCCGCGCTGAGAAAAATCGCGCGCGACTCACGCCTGCCGCACGCGGGCAAGGACGGCAAGACCGGCGAAACTTTGCTCAAGACGGTGCTCGGCCCGATGTTCATCGCCCGCAACCTGCGTGTGATGAGCTGGGTTGGAAATAATTTTCTCGGCAACAGCGACGGTAAGACGCTCGACGCACCCGCTGCCAAGGACAGCAAGATTCGCCAGAAGGACGTCGCGCTGCGCGAAATGCTCGGCGGTGACGCCCACGTGCAGACGGACATCAAGTACGTTCCGAGCCTGGGCGACTGGAAAACCGCTTGGGACCTCGTGCATTTCAAGGGCTTCCTCGGCACCGAAATGACGCTCAGTTTTACGTGGCAAGGCTGCGACAGCGCCCTGGCCGCGCCACTCGTGCTGGACCTCGTGCGTCTAACCAACATGGCCTGGGAACGCAACGAAAGCGGCATGCTCGCCCAGCTCGCCCCATTCTTCAAAAACCCTCTCGACGGCCATACCCACGACTTCGCGCAACAGATGGCGGGGTTGTATGCGTGGCTCGACGGATGCCGGGCGAATGCGACGCGTAAACGCACGAGTTGAAAGCTGCGTCTCTGTGCGGACAACGTCGGTTTACTAATCAGAAGAACCAGTGCCGCACCTTTGTATGAAATTGACTTCGCGGTTGACTGTGACTGGGTAACATAGAAGGGACAGTATTGAGCGAGGACGATCATGGGCGAACACGGCAGAGGGTGTTTCCCGCTTGGCAAGCCGGTGTTCATCACGGATGTTTTTGACGCGGCGCGGCGACAGATGCTCACGACAGACGTGCCGCCCGCCCAATTCGGTGCTGAGCCCACGACGGCATCCGGCGAAATTGCGGAGCGACTCGGTTTGCGTGTGGGCCGGAATTCCTATGCCAACGGCTCGTACACGTTGGCGGAAATGGCGCCCGAATTGTTTGGGCCGCGCCCACCTCAGCCGCAAATGACCCTGGCTGACGCAGTGCCCTGGATGTTCGGGCCAAAACTTCAGCAGTTCACACGGAGTGATGACAATCGTTTGAACGGCAGAGCGGACGTTGTAGTTTTCGACCAGATGTTCGCGCCAAGTGACGCGGATTTCGGGAGCCCCAGCCTCCTGGGTGTTGGCCATCCGGAAGCGCCGCCTGATCCCACTCCAAAGGCGGATTGGCCTGGCACGTACTTTCCGCCTTGGAAATCGAACAAGCCTGCCAAGGAGAGCATCGTAGGATGCGACTTCGACCGGACTTTCTCGGCAGTCGTAATGCTGCCCTTGAAGAACTACGGCCATGAGGAGTTTGAAGTCAAGGTGCCCTATCGAATCGTGCAGAAGAACGGGCGATTTGAAGCGGACAAAGGATTCATGACGGCCGTCGCGCTGAACTTGGCGCAGATGCGCGCCGGCCAATTGTCCCACGAAATCGACAAGGCCATTTCGAGTATTCGTGATTACAACGAACGAACGCCAAACGTTCGATATGAGTCTCAGTCCAAACTGAAAGATGATTTGAGGGAAGCGGTTGCCCTTGAGATCGACAAGGACGGCTGGCCGTGCCCCCTTGAGCACTGCAATAATGAGCTTTGGCTGCTCTATTACTTCTATCAGTTCATGAATCCCATCAAGAAAATGACGTCGCCCTACCCGGCAGGGGAACGCGACTCCTCCGAAACTGACGCAAATGGAAATACTGTTACCTACTTGGTGACGAAGTGGAAAATCGATTGGCAAGTGGACCTGAACTACTGGTTCGGAGTGGTGTTTCGACTATGGTGCGAGCCCGTTTGACATCTCTGCGAGTAACGGTTTTCGTTCTCGTGGTTTGTGCCGCGCCGTTGGGGGCGCAGACACGGGAGTTTGACGAGAGTATCGAATACACCTACGTCGGCAGCGTGAAAGACGTCCAGGCTCTACCGAACGGTGTTACAGCCGTCCGCTGCATGAACGCGACGGATGAGATGCTCAAAGCGCTCGCGGCCTGTTCCCGGATTGAGCAGTTGGACCTTTACTCCAACGAACGCATCACGGATGAAGGAGTCGCAATCCTTGCGGCATTGAAAAATCTCAGGCATCTCAATCTTGGCTACAGCCCGCACCTGACGAAAGAGTCTATTCGCTCACTGGCCCCGTTGAAGAACTTGACGGAGTTGGACCTGTCTGGCTTGGACCACGTGGCGGACTTTCGCCCAGTAGGGCAGCTAAAGTCCCTGACAGACTTGCGCCTCCACGGGGGCTTGACCGGCATCACAACATCTGCCACTCGGTACATGCGAACGCTCCAGTACCTTTCACTTGGCGGCTACTTTGACATTGGGGACGAGTTTGAAGGCTGGGACAAGCTGGAATCACTCAACACCCTGGACCTCGGCGGCTCGGAGATCTGCGACGAGGCGTTGTTGAGCCTGAAAAATACCAAAGTACGCAAACTGAACCTGTCCCTTTGTCGCGGCTTTTCCAACGATGCTCTGGCGGAATTAATTGCGGCCGATTTTCTGGAATCCTTGTCGCTGCAAATGATCGTTACCGTGGATGACAGCATCATCAAGGCGATTGGCAAGGCGACCAAGCTGCGCGAATTGACGCTTACCATCGATGGTCGAGTGTCGGACATGGCCTTTGAGGCATGGACGGACAAGCTGGCCCTGGAGTCGCTCTGGATTCGCGCGGATTTCAAAGACATCCTCAAGAAAGCCACATACGAAGGGCCCGCTAAATTGGGCCCCGCGTTTTCGAAGGCGCTGGGAAGATTGCCGAAACTTGCCAAGTGCGTAATCTCCGGCTTCGATGTTCTGACTGATGAGGATGCACTCCGGTTCATCAAGCCGACATTGCGCTCGCTTACAATCGCTCGCTGCTCGCTGCTCACTTCAAAATCTATCGAACCGCTTCGCAATTCGGCAATCGAGAAACTTGACCTGCATCGACTCGACACTGTTTCCGACAAAACGCTTGCCGACCTCATAAGTTCTCTGGACTCGCTCTCTGAGCTTCAAATCACGGACTGTGGTGACGCAGGGTCGTTACTGATCCGTGCCATTGCCGGGCGCAAGATAGGATTGAAGGGCTTCACCTTCAATTCTGCACAGCCTCTTGGCAAGGAAGAGTTCAGCGCGCTCGGCAAGTGCACGTCCCTACAGGAGCTCACGCTTTTGAGCGGCGCAGGCGTAAACGATGACGCGCTCGCCGCGCTTTCAAACCTGAACGCGCTCAAGGTCTTGAAGGTGACGGGAAGCCAAATTGGACCTAAGGGCCTCGCCGAGATTTCAAAGATGGACCAACTGACGTATCTTGATCTCTCCAACTGCAAAGGGATTGGAACTGAAGACTTGGTTTCATTGAAGTCATCGAGTCTGCATTTGCTGAGCCTCTACGGTTGCCCAAGCGTCTCCGCACAAGCTATTGAAGCGTGGCGCAAAGAAAACCCGCGCTGCAAAGTGCTGCATTAGCTTGCCACCATCCTGGCGGCGATAACGAACAGCGGGCCCGGCGAAAGCCGGGCCCCAATTGATAATCAATAACTGCACATCGCCCGGAGGGCGTTGCTACAGGCCCAGCACCTTCTTGCATTCCTCGATGGCCGCGTGCACGTGATCGTTGCTCTTGCTCAGGAGCGCTTTCTCGGCGTCGTTGAGCTTGAGCTCGATGATCTTCTCGAGGCCGTTCTTGCCGAGCACGCAGGGCACGCCCTGCCAGCTTCCCTTCAAACCGTACTCGCCTTCGAGCAGCACGCAGGCCGGCAGGATGCGGCGTTGATCTTTGACGATGCTTTCGACCATCGCGACCACGCTCGATCCCGGCGCGTAGTAGGCGCTGCCGGTCTTGAGCAGGTTGACGATTTCAAGTCCGCCCGTTTGCGTGCGTTTGTTGATTGCCTCAATCTTGTCCGCGGGCAGCAGGTCCGTGATCGGGATGCCGCTGACTGTTGTATAGCGCGGCAAGGGCACCATCGTGTCGCCGTGACCACCGAGCACCATGGGCGAGATATCTTTCACGCTTACGTTGAGCGCCTCGGCCACGAAGCTGGCCATGCGCGCGCTGTCAAGCACGCCCGCCATACCCAGCACGCGGTTCTTGGGAAAGCCGCTGCGGCGGTGCGCCAGAAAGGTCATCACGTCGAGCGGGTTCGTCACCATGATGAGAATGGCGTTGGGCGCGTTCTCTTTCACGGCATCAATCACGCCGTTGACGATGCCGGCGTTCGTTTTCAGCAGGTCGTCGCGGCTCATGCCAGGCTTGCGCGCGATGCCGCTCGTGACTACGACTACTTCGCTGTCCTTGACGTCCTTGATTTCATTGCTGCCCGTGATGCGCGCGTCAAAACGCTCAACGGGCGAGCTCTCGAACATGTCGAGCGCCTTGCCCTTGGGCATGTCCGGCACGATGTCGATCAGCGTGATGTCGCCAAGTTCCTTGTCTGCCATGCGCTGTGCCACGGTTGCGCCGACGAATCCGGCGCCCACGACGCTCAGCTTGGGTCGCGAAAAAGCCATTGAATGTCCTCAAGTTGAAGTGATTAGGTGCACGTTGTTTGTATCATGGCTCCGCAGCCGCTTCACAGGCGGCCTGTACGGAACCTCCGGCGACGCGAACCTAGGCAGCCAGAGTTGCCGCGTCAAGACCTTACGTCTTCACAAAACGTTGAACCCACGCTATAATTATGCTCCCGCAGACGGACGTAGAAATCGTCAGCCCGAAGTGCCTCGGACCCAGGAGCCCTCATGCAATTGCCACCGCGCCTTAGACCCACGGAAGCAGCCACGATTCTTGAACCTC
>JADLFN010000071.1 GCA_020845475.1 Planctomycetota bacterium | reverse complement strand
GCACAGGCCATCCGCGAGAAGAAAGAGCTCAACGCTCAATCCATGCAGATGAAGTAGCTCCCATCCGGCGAGAGCCGGGTGTGGGCTGGCGGCCCTTTCGGGCCGCTTCGCCCGACGTAGCAGGCCACGAGGCCTGCGAAGTCGGGTCATGTCAGGGAGTATTTCCATGACGACTGCAACTGTTTCACCCACTCAACCCAAGACCTGGGCGAGTGGCTCTGTCGTTGAACGCGGGGCGGCCAACCCCGCGCTTTGCAACCGCATGATGTTCCATGCGCCCGATGAAGCGAAGTTCCGCACTTTCGCTGATCTCCGGGCTCACGCCAGCGCGCAACGTGCGCGCTCGAAGGAAGTGGAAGTCGATCTCTCGAAGTTCCTGTTCGCCCACAAGGACGGACGCGACTACGTTTATGTCGACGACTACAACTTCCGCCTCACCAACCTGTTCTACAAACAGGTCAGCAACGAGGCCGGCGTGCGCATCGAGGTGCTCGAGCAACTCAAGCCGTCAACGAGAATTAACGTTCTCAACGAGCTGTGGGAGCCCTGGCGCAACGGGCGCAAGGACGTGCAGGGGAACGCAATTTCCTCTGAGCGCAAACTTCTCATTGAGGCCAACGAGTCCGACGGGTTCGACGTGCGTGCCATGAACGGCGCGCGCTACGAGCGCCTTTGGGACGACGAAGTGCTCAACGAGGTCGAGCGCCATCTGTTGCCAAACGGCTGGGTTCCGGCCTACCCGACGTTCAACATTGACCCGGCGACGCCGGTGGAGAAGCGCGAGAAGGCGCTGATCCGCACGGATCGCTATTCGTTTTCTTTCTACTTCACCGAGCCGAAGTTCAAGGCCGGTGACGGGTTCTCCGACCAGGAACTGAGCGGCATGCAGGGCTCGGCGGCAATCGCCGCAGCCCAGGGCTTCCGTTCACCCGAGTCGGATGGGCTCGGTGGTCTCCGCAAGGGGATCATGGTTTACAACGGCGAAACCGGCCACAAGAGCTTTGGCTGGCAGATGTTCCTCTTCCGGAACGTGTGCTGCAACTTCAACATCTGGGACCTCTCAGAAGGCCGCACCAAGCGTGTGCGTCACACCAAGAGTGTTCGCGATGCCTTTGAGGTCTTCAAGGAAGACTGCAAAAACCTGAGCGGCGCATTGTCCGACCAGGAATACAGCTTCCTCGCCAAGGCAGCCAAGACCGAGTTTGCCAAGGAAGACGAAGATGCGATCAAGCGGCTCAACCGCCTCGGCGTCACAAACGCCAACGCGCGAGCCGGCGTCGAAGCCGCGCACCTGGACATCAACGGGGGCAACCTCTCCGTGTGGTCCGTGGTGAACGGCCTGACGTGGCACGCCAAAGAACTCGAAAACGAGGACGACCGCGTGGCCCTGTCAATGCAGGCCGGCGACGTTTTGAACGCCGCCATGGCCAAGTAAGGCATGAGAGATGGAGAGATAGAGCGTTTGAGAGATGGCAACTGCGATCACTCAAACACTCGAACGCTCAAACTCTCAGTTTCACGGTAGATCACCGCGACGCGAGCACGCGCCGCGGTGATCTGGCGCTGCATTCGCAGCGTCACCAGAGAGAACCACCATGTTCAAATTACTCGCAGCAATGTTCCGCAACGTAGTCGCGGCCAAGCCGCCTTCGCAAACAAAGTTTCAGCGCGAGCGCGGCTTGACCCAGAGCCTCACGTCGTTCAAGCAGACGGTGCTCTTCGACTCCGAAGGCACGGTCACCACCGACGGCTACAGCCTGTTGCAGAGCCCGTATCTCGAAGTCCCGCCCAAAGCCCTGATCGGGCACGCGGTGGACGTTCGAGACGCGAAGGCCCTGCTCAAGTCGCTGCCCAAGGGAAAAATGCGCGAACTGCCGATCGAGGCCAGCTACGTGGCGGACGACCACAAGCTCACCTTCAAGGCCGCCAATGGCCAGAAGCTTGAGGCCAAAGCGGTCGAAGGCCACCCGGCCAACTGGCCGAAGTGGCAGGACAAGCTGCCCAAACACGGCGACTACAACGAAGTCGTCGTGGACGGAAAGCGCCTCAAGAAGCTGGTCAGCGATGCCGTGGCGCAAGACAACGCGCTCGGCAAGAGCAAGCAGGGCAAGGGCTACCAGCCCAAAGTCCTGCTGCGCGTCAGCACAAAGCCCGATCACCCCTTAGAGATCCACTCGGATCAGGGCGTGAAGGGCATCCTGATGCCGATGACCGACGAGGTGAAACACGACCGCCCGACGAGGGCGGCAAAGCCGGAAACGGCGAAGGTGTAGCTTTGGCCTACAGGCCAAAGCAGTGCTCGCGTTCCCGAGTTCAAGGGTTCGCGAGTTCTGCTGCCGGCGCAATTCGCGCCGGAGTTGCGTGGACACACCCATGAACAAAGACAACTCATCACTGATTGTCGGCAAGAAGATTGTGAAGGTCGAACAGCTCAGCAAGCGCCAATGCGACATCTACGGATTCGACTGGTGCGGCTGGCAGCCTGCCTGGCTGATCACTCTCGACGACGGCACGCAACTGCTGCCGCTGCGAGATCCCGAGGGCAACGGCCCCGGCGTCATCCAGGTGCTGGCTGAACCCCAGATCACCGAGCTGCTCTGGTCCAACACGGTGTGCATGTAGCAAGCTTGCAGGCGGTTGTGGCGGCAAGACGCTCGCCAATGTTCCGCCGTTCGCCGCTTTGGCCCGCACGAGGCTAGACCTGGCCGCCTGCAAGTCTGCTGCCGCTCCATTCGGAGCGGCGATTTTGTTGCCCATCGACTCGCTTTGCT
>JADLFN010000070.1 GCA_020845475.1 Planctomycetota bacterium | reverse complement strand
TGAGCTATCACGCGAAGGAGCGCGTGACGGATCACGACATCTTCGACAATCGATTGATCTTCGGCGACAACCTGCTGGCGCTCAAGGCGCTGGAGCAGGAGTTCACCGGCAAGGTCAAGTGCATCTATATCGATCCGCCGTACAACACAGGTTCGGCATTTGAGCATTATGACGATGGCATAGAGCACTCTGTGTGGTTGTCCCTGATACGCGATAGGTTGGAGTTGCTTCGTCAGCTTCTCACAGCGAACGGCTCAATGTGGGTGAGCATAGATGACAATGAAGGCCATTACCTCAAGGTGCTTCTTGATGAGTTGTTTGGGAGGCCGAACTTCGTGGCTAACGTCGTCTGGAACCACAGTGTTCAGGCGAAGGGCTACAGTGGGAAGTTCTCGGTTCACCACAATCACGTGTTGGTGTATCGGCGGTCAGAAGCATTCGTCTTGAAGGACCTGCCGCGAGAGGACGAGCACAATGTCAATTATTCCAACCCTGATGATGACCCGCGTGGGGCATGGAGGTCAGGGGACGTTCGCAACTCGTTGGTTCGGCCAAACTTGATGTACGACATCAAGACGCCGAATGGCAGAACGATCAAGCACCCGCCGAAAGGGTGGAGATTTAGTCGCGAGACTTTCGAAGCGGAGCTTGAGTCGGGCAAGATCAAGTTCTCGGAGGACGAGTCCAGAATCATTCGGAAAATCTACCTAGCTGATCAGGAGGGCCGCGTACCCGAAACGCTCTGGTTCCCCGGCGATGCAGGCACGACACGAGACGCAAACACGGAGGTTAGGGACGTTGTTAGCGGCGAGTTCTTTGACACACCGAAGCCTGAGAAGCTCATTCACAGGGTCTTGGCGCTTGCAACCAATCCCGGCGACCTTGTCCTTGACTCGTTCGCGGGTTCCGGCACGACCGGCGCAGTCGCCCATAAGATGGGGCGGCGCTGGATCATGGTTGAGTTGGGCGAGCACTGCCACACGCACATCATCCCGCGCCTGAAGAAGGTCATTGATGGTGCTGATCCGGGCGGCGTCACCGAGGCCACGGACTGGAAGGGCGGCGGTGGGTTCCGCTACTTCAAGCTCGCGCCTTCGCTGCTCGAAAAAGACAAGTACGGCCAATGGGTGATCAACAAGCAGTTCAATCCCGCCATGCTGGCCGAAGCCGTCTGCAAGCTCGAAGGCTTCAACTACGAGCCGAGCGACAGCCTGTACTGGCAGCATGGCCGCAGCACCGAGCGCGACTTCATGTACGTCACGACGCAGACCATGACCGCCGAGATGCTCAATGCGCTCAGTGAAGAAGTGGGGCCTGAGCGCACGCTGCTGGTGGTCTGCGCGGCGTTTACGGCCAAGAACCTCGAACGCTGGCCGAACCTGACGGTGAAAAAGATACCCAAGACCGTGCTGCATAAGTGCGAGTGGGGCCACGACGACTACAGCCTTGAGATCAAGAACCTGCCGTGGCGCGAGCCGGAGCCAGAACCAGCAGCCATACCCAAAAAGAAGGGCGACAAGACTACGGACCTGTTCACCGGCAAGCCAGCCAAGGCGAAACAAATCAAACGCGCACCGGGTAAGAAGAAAGGCGGTGCCAAGTGAACACCGCCGATGTCAACTACGTCGCCAGCCGCCTGAGCCTGCGCAAGCCCCAACGGGAATCGCTGGAGATTCTGGACAAGGTCTGCGAACTGCTGCCGCTCAAGAAGGGCATCGACAAGGACGAAGCCTTGGCCTTGCTGCACAAGCACGAGCCGTTCAAGCGCGTGACCGACTTTGAACGAGATTTCCCGTCGCTTTGCTTCGCGCTGGCCACAGGTGTGGGCAAGACGCGGCTGATGGGCGCGTTCATCGGCTATCTGCACCGGGCGCACGGGATACGGCACTTCTTCGTGCTGGCCCCGAACCTGACGATCTACGACAAGCTGATCACGGATTTCAGGGCGGGCAGCGCCAAGTACGTCTTGCAGGGCCTGAGCGAGTTCGCCACAACCCCGCCTTTGATAATCACCGGCGATGACTTTGAAAACGGGCAAGGCGTGCGGCGTTACCGGGGCCAGAAGTCCGCATTTGAAGAAGGCATTCACATCAACATTTTCAATATCAGCAAGATCAACAGTGAAATGCGCGGTGACAAAGAGCCGCGCTTCAAGCGGCTGAGTGAGTACATCGGCGAGAGCTACTTCGAGTACCTGAGCAAGCTGGATGACCTCGTGATGCTGATGGACGAATCGCACCGCTACCGGGCCAGCGCGGGCATCAAGGCCATCAACGAACTGAGGCCGGTCTTGGGGCTGGAGATGACGGCCACGCCGCAGATTGAACAAGGCACGCGGGACCCGGTGCCGTTCAAGAACGTGATCTACGGCTATCCGCTGTCTGAGGCAATGAAGGACGGCTTTGTCAAAGAGCCCGCCGTCGGCACGCGCCAGAATTTCAACGTCAAGAATTACGACGAGGCCAGCCTGGAGAAGCTGAAGCTGGAAGACGGCGTGCGTATTCACGAGGCGACGAAGGTGAAGCTGGATGCCTACGCCCGCGAGAACGGCGTCACGAAGGTGAAGCCGTTCATGCTGGTGATCGCCAAGGATACCGAGCACGCGGACGCCTTGAAGCAGCGCATAGAGGCCGACGATTTTTTCGGCGGGCAGTACAAGGGCAAGGTAATTACGGTTCACAGCGGCAAGAGCGGCGAAGAAAAGGATGAGACCGTGCAGCAACTGCTGACGGTCGAACACCCGGACAACGAGACCGAGATCGTCATTCACGTCAACATGCTCAAAGAGGGCTGGGACGTGACCAACCTGTACACCATCGTGCCGCTGCGCACGGCGAACTCGAAAACGCTGGTCGAGCAAAGCATCGGGCGCGGCCTGAGATTGCCTTACGGCAAGCGCGTGGCCGACCCTGCAAACCCCGAAGTGGACATGCTGACCATCGTGGCCCACGACAAGTTTCAGGAGATCGTGGACGAGGCTAAGAACCCGAACAGCATCCTGAAGGCGGGCATCAGGGTTGTTTACATCCCGGATGAGAAGCTGGAAGTGAAGCAACTGACGCCCAAGCTGGACGTGCTACTGGGCGTGGCGAAGCCAGACGCAACTGGCCCGGCAACGAAGCCGCTATTTGAGAAGCCGGAAGAAATTGAGGTGGCCAAACTGGTAATGGCCGAGATCAAGCAGTTGGAAAAGCTGCCGACCGTGGCCGACCTGAAGAAGCCGGAAGTCCAACAACAGATCGTGGCCAAGGTGCAGGAGAAACTGACGCCTGCCCAGAAGGAACTGATCACAACCAAGGCAATCGTTGACGTGCCAAAGGTTGTGCAGGCGACGGCGCAGAAGGTTGAGGAACTCACGATTGCCATCCCAAGAATCGTGGTGGTCCCGACCGGCCCGGTGAAAGTGACCTACAAGGACTTTGATCTGGACGCGACCGGCGTGCGTGTGCAGCCGGTGGACAATGCCATCCTGCTGCAATCACTTGAGAGCGGCGAGCAGCACCAACTGAACAGCGGCACAGGTGTGGTGGATGAGCCCCGCTTGGAGAACTACATCGTCCGCCAGTTCATTGGGTTCGATGATGTCGATTACGAACTGGTGAGCGACCTGCTCTACAAGCTGGCCGGGCAGATGATCGCGCACTTGAAGACGTACTTGAAAACAGACGACGAACTGCTCAACGTTTTGCAGTACCACCAGAAGACGCTGGCGCAACACATCCACGCGCAGATGCTCACCCACCGGCAGGAGGAGGCGTCAGACTACGTCGCGCAGGCAACCAAGGGCTTCACAAAGCTGTCTCCCGGCACAGCCACAGTCATGGCCGGTGAGGCGGTACGGGACTTCAGGAACCCCGTGGACGAGAAGAAGGACATCCGCAGGATGGTGTTTGGCGGCTTCAGCCGGTGCGTGTACGAGCTTCAGAAATTCGACTCGGACAGCGAGCGCCGGTTTGCCGTTTTGCTGGAGAAGAAGGGCAACGGCGTGTTGAAATGGTGCAGGCCGTCAAAACAGGACCTGAGGATCGACTACTCTTACGGCGCGGGAGGCGAGTACGAGCCGGACTTTGTAGTCGAGTGCGAGGCCGAGAAGCTGCTGTGCGAGGTAAAGGCCGAGAACGAGATCAACACGCCCGAAGTGCAGGCCAAGGCCGCAGCGGCTAAGAAGTGGTGCGAACACGCCAGCAAGCACGAAAAGGTGCACGGCGGCAAGTCATGGAAGTACATGCTGGTGCCGCACAACAAGATCAACGAAAGCGCAACGCTAAATGGCCTTGCCGGCCAGGGATGATGCCTGGAAAGTCGAAGCATGCAGGAAGGGCCACTCTAGCGGGTGGCATTTCGGGTGGCGCGCATTCCGCGGAGTTCACTTTCCAGGCATCGAGATGATTCTGGAAGTCGCTTGCAAGGCCGGGGTGAAGCTCAGTTCACCAGGGGACCTTCAACCGCCGACCCGTGTCATACGAAGAAGCGGGCGGGGCCGAGGAACTCTTTTCGTTCAGGCGCGACAGACTTGCTGTTGCCCTCAAAATTCTGGTGAAGACGGCCACCATGTGCCCGATCGGCCGAGTGCAGCTCTGGTTTCTGGCGTAACTTAGGGCATCCACCACCGAAGCTCGGGTATCACGCACGATTCGAGGAATCAACCTTTGCCGCCACCTCCATCCGCGGCAAGAATTCCGCAAGTCCCATGGCGTCTTGGATTGAATCACCGGCGCCGCGGTCGAGCACTTGGGCGCGGTAGTAGCGTTCCGCCACGTTTGCGGCGTGGCCCTGCCAAAGCGCGGCTACAGTTGCGGGGATGCCGATCGACGCGGCATAGGATGTGAAATTCTGCCGGAGCATTTGCGGCCCAATGCGCCTTAGATTCGCTTCGCCATTGGTCAACTGCCAAGCAGACTTGGGGAACACTGGGGCTGGAAGTCCGTTGTGCGGCAGCACGAAAGGGCTATCGCCGGCCTGCAATCGCCACTGTCGAAGCAGCGCGAGAAGGCCAGGGGCTAACTCACCTTCCGGCGCGCCAATCAGTGGCAGCATCCGCGTACGGCCCGTTTTTTGGGCATGAATAGTTATGCGCCCCCTTTCCAGATCAACGTCTTCCCATCGAAGGGCCAGCGCTTCACCAAGTCTCATGCCGGTCAACGCGAGCAAGAGAAACAAACGCGACACCGGGGTTGATGCCGCAGCGACAGCGGTTTGTTCAAATCGTTCGCGCTGCCCAGCCTTGAGGCGAAGCACTTTGACTTTGCGCCCAGGTTCCTCCCGATCAAGCGCCGTACGGTAAAACGAGGCGAGTTCGCGGGGAGGAAAGGCCGAAGGGCCCTCGTGGTTCGACGGAGCCGCCTTGAGCGCCTTTTTGAAAATCGCGACGTCGGGAAACAACGGAGGGCGCAAGTCGGCGAGAAAGTTCAAGCACGTCCTGAGGTTCCGCCGGTGCTTATTGAGTGTCGCGGTTGACCGAAAGATCTCCTTGTTGCCATGCTTCGCCTTTTCTTCCGCCAAGTGGTCAAAGAATCTGCCCAATACTCGTCCATCAAGGTTTCCCGTGGTCAGGTTGGCTGGACCCTCCAATTCGAGCCAGGCTTCAAATTTCGTCAGTGTAAAGAGCAAGGTAGTGCCCGCCGCTTCGCTCAGTCCGCTGCGGGATTTTGTGTTCGCACGGCGTGTTTCTACCCGCGAAGTGACGCTCTTTCGAAACATCGCGGTCGCTTCTTTCACAAGGCAATCGTAATTGAGCCTTCCGCCGCGACGGACGACCTCCACACCGTCCAGCTTTTCGTTGGTGCGATACTGCTTGACCAGCGTAAGCCGCGCTTCAGCGGTGCGCGCCTTGAGCACATCGCAGGACAGACGGCGCTCACAAGGCGGCGTCCGCGAGTAATCCGTGTAGATCAGGTACCACTTACCGCGCCACTGGCGGACGCGCGCTGATTCACGAGGACGGGCCATGTTGGTCTCCATTCCGGTACAATTGGTGGCATGGAAACCGCCACCCAAGGGACTCTGGGAACTGTACCGGAAAGTGTACCGGAAATCCACTTGAAGTAGCTTCAAGCGAATAGATGCCATCGAACACGGCATCAGCCTGTAAAGGCTGTAAATAGCCTGTCCAAGGCTCTAGGTGTTGAATTGGCAAGGTCTGCCAGCGAAGGGGTTGCACGGCTTCATAAGCCCTAGGTCGCCGGTTCGAGTCCGGCCCCAGCTACCAGGAATGCAAAATGGCCCCGCGAGTTGGCGGGGCCTTTTTCCACCCGCTTTGCGGGCGGCCGCTCGGCGGAGCCTCGCTTCGCAAACAGTCCGCAGGACTGTTTGCGGGTCGCCGGTTCGAGTCCGGCCCCAGCTACCACCTTCAAACGCAAGTGCCAAGGGGCTTCCAAGCCACTTGGCACTTTGTGTTTTCGCGGCGCTCGGCGCAGACGGCACACAGCAGGGCACGCTACACTGGGCTGCGTTCAGGGCATCAGCGGTTTTATCGCGGCGAAATCGACGTTGCCTCCGCTCAGAATGATTCCCACGCGCCTGCTTGGAAATCTCAGGGCCCCACTGTGCAGCGCGGCATAAGCCACTGCTCCTGTGGGTTCGACCACGAGTTTCATGCGTTCCCACAAGAAGAACATGGCGGCGATGATCTGCTCTTCGCTGACGGTGACCATGTCATCGACGTTCTTTCTTACTAACTCGAATGTGAGTTTTCCCAAGCTGGGCGTTCTTGCGCCGTCAGCGATCGTCTCGGGATTATGTACCGTGCACAGTTTTCCTGTCTTGAAACTGCGCGTGGCATCGTCGGCCAGGGTCGGCTCCACGCCGACGACTCGGATAGCCGCGCTGATGCCCTTGGCCGCGATGGCGGTGCCTGACAAAAGTCCCCCGCCGCCGCAGGGTGCGAGAATCACGTCAAGCTCATGGGCGCGGCATAGCTCGAGCGCTGCGGTGCCCTGGCCGGCCACGATGTGCGGGTGGTCGTAGGGAGGAATGATGGTCATGCCGCGCTCTTTGGCGATCGCTGCCGCCAGTTCTTCGCGGGTTTGCTTCCTTTTATCGTAGAGGATGACCTCGGCGCCGTAGCCGCGCGTGGCGGCGAGTTTCACGGCGGGCGCATCGTTTGGCATCACGATCAGGCGGGGGATTTCCAGCAGCTTGCCGGCAAGCGCAATCGCCTGGGCGTGATTGCCGCTGGAGAAAGTGAGCACGCCGCGTTTGCGCTGCTCAGGCGTGAATTGTGAGAGCGCGTTGTATGCGCCGCGGAATTTGAATGCGCCTACGCGCTGGAAGTTCTCGCACTTGAAGAACACGCTCGCGCCGCAGAGCGCGTCGACGGTGCGCGAGGTGTGCACGGGCGTTTCATTGGCCACGCCCTTGAGGCGCGACGCGGCTTGTTCGATATCGGCAAAGGTGACATTCATTAGCTGATCGGAGCTGCGCCCTTGGTGCAGTGCGGTTTGAGTTTCTCGTTGATGGCCTTGCGCGCGTTTTCCCAGAGGTTGCTGTGCAGCCACTTGTCGATACTGCTCATATTTACATTAACATTGGAGCTGTTCGCGGCTTCCACGGGCCAGCCGCCGAGCAACTCGCCTTTCTCAAGGTCATAAAGCAGCACCTGGGCCGACCACGAGCCGGGCGAGAAACTCTTTTCACCCAGATGCACGGGCTCTGTCTTCGAAAGAGTGCGCACCACGGCCAGGTATTTCAGCGCCACCAGATTCTCGAACGACATGCGCAGCGCCTGCGCGTCGCGGCTGCCCGGATCCCTCAGAGCGTCTCGCGGCTCCGTGAGCCACATGTCGCCAAGGATAAGATCGAGTTGCGGCTTGCCCTTGGGCTCGCTGAACAGCTCGACGTGGGCAAGGGCGCAATTGGCGTCGCTTGTCTTGAACGAGAGTTGTTCCTTCAGTTCGGGCGCCCTGAGCGCCGCTTGTTCGTCGGCCGCCTTCTTGCCGGCCGCCAGCACTTTGGCGATCTTTGCGTCGGCGCGATCTCGGAACTCCGTGGCAACGTCAGCGGCTGAAGGCCCACAGGCGGCAACAAGTAACAGCAGCGGCAGCAGGGAAAACACTCGGCGCATGGTCGTCTCCACGTGAGGGCTCCCTTATCGCCGCCAAGCCCGCCATCGACAATCGAAAATCGGCATCGCTCACTCGCCCGCCTGGGCGATCTCTTCGCTGGGCGAGCGCGCCTTGACCACGCCGGGCGTTTCGCCCGTCTGGCCCTGCGCTTCCTGGCGCGAAAGCACGTTGTAGATCGGGCTCTTCTTGCGCTCTTTGATCAGCGCCAGGCCCTCGTGCGTGTAAGCACTGGCGCTCACGCGGCGCTGAATCGCGATGCGGCCCTGCGAATTGCGCAGGAACGTCAGTTCCTTGAGGTCGTCCTGCTCCGCGTTTGAAAATCCCGCCTCGAAGATATGCAGGTACGCCGCCATCGCATCGTTGCGCGGCCCAAAACCGCCGGCGTACAGGTAGTGCTTTTCCAGGTCGAGCGCAGCCTCAAGCATGCGCTGATAACGCTTGTCCACGTCCATGGCCAGCATGCCCATCACGATATTGCTGACCGATTCCGGGATGTCTTTCATGACCAGGTGCGGCGGGATCACCGGCCGCGCCTGCGCGCCCTTCACCCAACGCACGTTCTCGTTCCAGGTGCCGCGCGAAAGCGGCTTGAACAGGTTGATGCCGGTAAGCAACTCATAGGCCACGCAGCCGAGTGAGAAAATGTCGGCGCGGCCATCAACTCGCCCGCGCGCCAGTTGCTCGGGCGCCATGTAGTGAACCTTGCCCGCGAATTCCTCGCCGGCGGCGCTCAGGGGCGCGGCAATGCCGAAATCGGTGAGCTTGGTGATGCCCTCATTCGAGATCAGAATGTTGCCGGGCGTTACATCCTTGTGCACGATCCACTCGTGCGCGTAGTGCAGCGCGCGCGCCATGCAGCTGACCACATACATCGAAAGCATTGGCGGCAGCAGGATGTGCAGCTTCAAATGGTGGCGGATCAGTGTGGCCAGGTCCGAGCCATCGACATAGTCCATCACCATGAAATGCACTTTGGGATCGGCGCTGGGCACCAGCTTGTTCGTCTTGGGGTTGGGCATGCGCGCGGGCGTAAATCCCGGCGTGCGCCGCGAGCCCTTCTTCGGCGCAACGAGGCGGCGCATATGGAAACTGGGCAGCGCGGCATCACTCGTGGGCCGGTGCGTGGGCGTGCCTGCACCCAGCGAGCGCTGGAATTCGGCCGGCATGCCCGAGAGGCGGCAGGCCTCGAGCCCGTAAGTCTTGACGATGTTTTCGTGGCGCAGGAACGTGGCAATGTTGGCTTCGTTGCGCAGGCGCGCTTCCTGCTCTTCATCGAGCGTTTTGAAGCTCTTGAAAACCACGTAATCGAGCACGCCCTCGCAGTTCTTCTCGACTAGATAAACCACGCCCATACCGCCACGACCCAGTTCCTCGACAATCGTGTAGGAGGAACTGCTCGCGAACGAAAACCCGCGAAGGGGAAAGTCTTCCATGCCGGCCCCGGATGCTTTAGCTATGAAGAGTTTACCACACGGAAAGCCCGTAAGCGCTGGAACTTGCGTCGATTCAAGTCTCTTTGCAAGCCCCGCCCTTGCGGCACTTTGTCAAAATCCCTGAAACGCCCGGCGGTCAGGCCGCGTATCAGGTGTATGAAAAAGACCACCGTCGTATTGGCCTTCTGCGCCACACTCCTTGTCTCCTCCACCGCTGCCGCGCTCGTGGTCATTGACCAGCCCGCGCGCAAACCAGCCAAGCGCAAGGGCGAGTCCGACGTCTCTACGCGCGTCTTCACGCCCGAAGTGAAAACCGGCAAACGCGTCGTGGACGCCCCGGCCGTCAAGGTGGCCAGGCCTGCCGCAGAAACGCCCGAAGTTGTCGCCGCCAAGGCCCAGCCTACTGTCACGAGCGCGCTGCCCACCCAGCCCGTAGTCGAGGCCGAGCGCGAGCCCGAAGTCATCACCGAGTATTACCCCAGCGGCGCGGTGCGCGCGATCTATCGCGGCTATCGCGTCAAAAACTCCGATGGCGAAATCGCTGTCTCGAAGTGTTCCACGGTTCGCATCGTCATCGGCAAGCGGGCAGTTGAGGCAGAAAGCTCCAGCGTGGTCATCGAGAGCGGCGAGATCGCGCTTGATGACGAGAAGCTGGTGCGCCTGCGCGACGTCGCAAATATCGAATACGCCAACACGGCCAACATCGGGTTGATTGTGCTCGAAGCCAACACCCGCCACGGCCTTTACGAAAGCTACTACGAAAACGGTCAACTGGAGTGCCGCGGCGAGTTCGATCGCAATGTGCTCAAGGGTTATTGGTCGTACTTTCACGAAAGCGGACAGTTGCGCGAAACCGGCGAATACAAAGGCGGCCAGCGCGATGGCCACTGGACCAGCTACTACGACAACGGCCTGCGCGCCGGCGAAAGCCACTGGAACAACGGCGTGGAGAATGGAACCCACACCGAATGGTACGCCAACGGGCAGATCGCGGCGCAGGGCAATATGAAGGAAGGCCAGCGCGACGGTTATTGGATCTATTGGGATCTCCACGGCAACAAGCTGCGCGAAGGCAGTTACGAAAACGGCGCTGAAACCGGCGACTGGCGCGAATCCGAACCCGAACTGCGCAAGCAAATGGTGCAGCAGGAAATCGACAACTGCCAGGAACTTATCGACGAAGACCCCCCGGCCAGACCGCAAATCCGCATCGTCACCAAACGCTAAAGACCTGCCCCTGAAATCGTAAGAGCCCGGCAAAACGGGGACTCGCGCCCGCAGAGTTACTGTCCCCCGGTGTCGAGCCACGCGCGGCGTGCACCGCAGGGGCGACCCCTGGGTCGCCCCTAAGTCTTCGTCCAATCCAGTGAATCCGGCCCGGCGGAATATGTTGCCGGCGTTCGGCCCTGCGTCTGTTCTTCGCCGGATTCGCAAACGGGGTCAGGCTTTGGTGCTTCCTCTTGCCCAACCCCGTTTTCATCCGGCGGGCCGGTGCCTTCACTTTGCGCGGCTTCCGTCAACAGCACCACCTCGCCGCGGCGGC
>JADLFN010000069.1 GCA_020845475.1 Planctomycetota bacterium | reverse complement strand
GGCCGGCCCAAGAGTTACACCAACAAATATTTTCAAAAGAGCCCCACAACCCAACCCAAGAAACCAGCCCAAGAGAGCCCGCCAAACGCCGCTAGAAGCAAGAAAACAGCGCCGATAACATCAAGCCACCACACCAAAGAGCCCAACCCAGCCAAATAATCTAGCCTGACCCCTTTTTAGGTTTCAGCACGTGGCCGGCCTTGCCGCCCTGCTGCTCAAGGTGCTGCCCGAACTTCGCCAGAGTGTCCTTGCCCTTGCCGGGCGTGGCAAACAGCACCGGCTTGTTCTTCTTCTCCATATCAATGAACACGGTGACGGTCTTGATGCCGTGTTCGGGGCAATCGGTGCGCGGCACGGGCGCGGTCACGAAGCAATGATGCTGGAAGAAGTTGAGGTGGCGCCACGTTCGCTCGGCGAATTCGTGGGCCTTGCACATCCGCCCGCAATCGGGGCGGGGATAGAGGGCGCCGCGCCCGGCTTCGATGCGCAGGTCAAGGCGGTGCGGGTTGACGTGGACGTCGAGATGAGAGGTAACGATGTGCCAGGGCGATTCCAGCCCAAGGCCAATCGAGAAAATCAGGTCAGCGTCCACGCCCCGATCCTACCCTCCACCCGCCGTTTCCAAAGAAGTCAGCGAGGAACACCGTCATGAGACGCACCGACAGCTTCGAGCTTGCTTCGGAATACGAAGCGGCGCTCAAGGCGGCGCGCGGTGCCGCTTGCCTGATAATCGCGAGGATGCCGCCGGATTCCCGCAGAAAGCCAGTTTAGTTGATGTCCGGTGACACCTGATGAAGGCTCGGGGCAGAAGTCCGTACCGCTGAATTGCCGCGTCCGGCCGGTTTTCTTGTCGCAACGCGTGCTATTGTTGGCGGCCTTATGGCACTCACTGAAATCGTTATCCGTGGCGCGCGCGAGCACAACCTCAAGGGCGTGAACGTCACGTTGCCGCGCGACAAGCTGGTTGTGGTCACGGGGCTTTCAGGCAGCGGCAAGAGCTCGCTGGCGTTCGATACAATTTACGCCGAAGGGCAGCGCCGCTACGTGGAATCGCTCAGCGCCTATGCGCGCCAGTTCCTTGGCCAGATGCAGAAGCCCGATGTCGAGCACATCGAGGGCTTGCCGCCCACGATCGCGATTGAGCAGCGCCAGGCCGGCCACAACCCGCGCTCCACGGTCGCGACCACGACCGAAATCTACGACTATTTGCGCTTGTTGTTTGCGCGCGTGGGTGTGCCGCACTGCCCCAAATGCGGACGCGAAGTGGGCCGCCAGAGCGCGCAGCAGATGGTGGACACGGTGATGACCTGGGCGCCGGGCAGCAAGCTGGTGCTCATGGCGCCGCTGATCCGCGGCCGCAAGGGCGAGCACAAAGAGGTGTTCGCCGCGATCATGCGCGAGGGATTCGTGCGTGCGCGCGTCGATGGCCGCCTGACCGAAGTTGGCGCAAAGACCAACGCCGGCGACAAGAATATCAAGCATGACATCGAAGTCGTCATCGACCGCATCGTGCTCGCGCCCGACATGCGCTCGCGCCTGAATGAAGGCGTTGAGACCGCGCTCAAGCTCGGCGGCGGCCTGTGCATCGTGGCGCGGCAAGACCCTTCGACAGGCTCAGGGCAGGGGGGTGAAAAACTCACCGACACGCTCTTCAGCGCCAAGATGTACTGCCCCGACCACCCCGAACAGCCCATGGGCGAGCTGGAGCCGCGCCTGTTTTCGTTCAATTCGCCCTGGGGAGCGTGCGACACCTGCCACGGGCTGGGCACGAACACCGAGATTTCCGAAGCGCTGGTAATCCCGGACCCCAAGAAGACGCTTAATCAAAACGTGATCGCGGCCTGGTCGCACGGGCCGGAGACGGGCTGGTACCGCCGCGCGCTGGAACGCCTGGGCAAGCGCATCGGCTTCAATATGACCACGCCTTGGGCCGAGATGGACCCGCGCCACAAGGAGTTCATTCTGCGCGGCGAAGAAGGCAACGACGGCCGCTGGCACTGGCATGGCGGCAAGTTCCCCGGCGTGATGAACGACCTCGTGTACCGCTTCGAGAAGAGCGAAAGCGAGAGCGTGAAGAACTGGATCATGCGCTTCATGCATGAGAACGAATGCCCGGCCTGCCAGGGCTCGCGCCTGAGCCCCTTTGCCGGCGCGGTGACCGTGGGCGGCAAGCGCATCCACGAAATCTCGCGCATGAACGTGTTCAACGCGCGCGAATGGCTGGAGAATCTGAAACTCGGCAAAGAAGGCATGCTGATTGCCAAAGCCGTCCTGCGCGAAATCCGCGCGCGGCTTGGCTTCATGCTCGATGTCGGCATCGGCTATCTCACGCTCGATCGCAAGTCCGGCACGCTTTCAGGCGGCGAGGCGCAGCGCATCCGCCTTGCAACGCAGGTGGGCAGCGGGCTTGTAGGTGTGGCTTACGTGCTGGATGAACCGAGCATCGGCCTGCATCAGCGCGACAACGACAAACTGTTGAACACGCTCAAGAACCTGCGCGACATCGGCAATACCGTGATCGTCGTGGAACACGACGAGGACACGATCCGCCAGGCCGATTTCGTGCTCGATCTCGGCCCCGGCGCAGGCATCGAGGGCGGCAACGTCACGTTCGCCGGCACGCCCGACAAGCTCGAAAAAGCCGACACGCTCACGGGCGATTACCTCAGCGGGCGCAAGCGCATCGACCTGCCCGCGCAATACCGGCCACTGAGCAAGAAGAAAGCCATCACGGTTCGCGGCGCGGCTGAAAACAACTTGAAAAATCTTGACGTGTCAATACCGCTGGGCGGCATGGTCTGCGTCACGGGCGTTTCCGGCAGCGGTAAGAGCACACTGGTGACGGATATTCTCGCCAAATCTCTCGCCAAGCATCTGCATAACGCGGCGCAGGAGCCGGGCAAGCACTCGAAGATCGAGGGCCTTGAGGCGATCGACAAGGTCATTGAGATCGACCAGTCGCCCATTGGCCGCACTCCGCGCAGCAACCCGGCCACGTACACGAACGTGTTCGGCCTGATTCGCGACCTGTTTGCCAAAACGAACGAAGCCAAGCAGCGAGGCTACGCCGCGGGGCGCTTCTCGTTCAATGTCAGTGGCGGCCGCTGTGAAGTGTGCGAAGGCCAGGGCGTGAAATTGATCGAGATGCACTTTCTGCCAGATATCTCGGTCGTGTGCGAAGCCTGCAACGGCACGCGCTACAACCGCGAAACGCTGGAGGTGAAATTCAGGGGAAAGAGCATCGCCGACGTGCTCGACATGCCGATTGCCGAAGCCCTGAAATTCTTCGAGAACCACCCGCAGATTTTCAAGATCGTGCAGACGCTGCACGACGTCGGACTGGGCTACGTGAAGCTGGGGCAAGCCAGCACCACGCTGAGCGGCGGCGAAGCCCAGCGCGTGAAACTGGCGACAGAGCTAGCCAGGCCCGACACCGGCCACACGCTTTACATCCTCGACGAGCCCACCACCGGCCTGCACTTCCACGACGTGGCGAGATTGATCGAAGTGCTGCAACGCCTCGTGGGCAAGGGCAACACCGCCGTCATCATCGAGCACAATTTAGACGTCATCAAATGCGCCGACTGGATCGTGGATTTAGGCCCCGAGGGCGGCGACGAAGGCGGCCAACTCATCGCTGAAGGCCCCCCCAGCGAAGTAGCCCAGAACGAAAAGAGCTACACCGGCCAATACCTCAAACGCTACTTCAAGAACGGCAGCAAGAAGAAAGCGAAGGCAACACGGCGCGAGAAAGTTGTCGTGTAGCTTTGGCCAATGGCCAAAGCCGGATTGATGAATCCTCCGGTCGCTGCCCACCGTTAGTAGGTTCATGACTGGGTACCGGAACAATGCGTTGAGGCTCGTGCTCCTGATGCTGGCGATGTGCTGCGCAGGCGAACTGCAGGCGTTCAAGCCTGCCCGCACCCAGCAGCACGACGTGTTCTCCCCCAATCGGAAGTTCGTGCTGGATGTGAATCCCGCGTCTAAGGTTCAGCGGGTCTACGCTTCGGAGGATCGGTCGAAGGAGCTTTGGTCTTTCACCCAAGAAATCTGGCAGGAGACGTTTTATGTCGCGGACAATGGCGAGTCAGTCGCCGTGGTTTATTGGTGCTTTTGCACGGTGGAACAGGCCGGGCCAGCGGTCAGAATCGTTGCGAAAAACGGCACGCGTTTTTCCTATAGCACCGCGCAACTCTGCAGAGTGCCGTACACGACAAAGCAAGTCATTGGGCCAATCGGCGATTTCTGGAGACGCTGGCTTCACCGGTCGTGGCAAGACGGTTCAGATCTTGTCCTGTCCACAGTGGACGGTCACGAATATCGCTTTTCGCTTGCGACCGGCCGTATCACCGGGCACCGGCGGGTAGATCCGATGTCGATGGACGATGGCTATGTCGCTTGGCAGAACACGAAGCTTGTGCTCGCCCTAGTCGTCACAGCGGGCTGCACATGCGCGCTCTGGTTCTTCTTTCGCAGGAGAATTCGACGGCACCGGAGGGATCTTTCAACCGAGCCGCATGTGTAGTCACGGGGCCCGAAGGGCCGGAAGACACTCTGCATAACACATTTGTTTTGCAGAGCGCTCTCTTCGGTCGCCCCGGCATGTTAATGCTGGATGGCCCTGTTAACATCGCTTGCGCTGGTCATGCGTCATCCGCAGTGTCGAGCACCTCGCGAACGCGGGCCCCGAGTTGGCTGACGCCGTAGGGTTTTTGCAGAAACGAGGTGCGCGCGCCGAGCGCTTCCGGGCCCACCAGCGCTTCATCGCTATAGCCTGAAACCAGCAGCACGCGCAGGTTCGGCCAGAGCTTGCGCAGTTGCAGCGCAACTTCAGGGCCGGAGAGGCCCGGCATTGAAACGTCCGCAACCACGAGATCAAAGGGCTGCCCGCGGGACTTCGCCAGTTCCAGTGCCACGGCACCGCTTGGCGCGGCTGTGACTTCGTAGCCGTGGCTCTTCAGGATCTCGACGGCGATTTCGCGCACCGCGGATTCATCGTCGATCAGCAGAATGTGCTCGTGGCCGCGCTGCTGGGGCAGATTGACGGTGCGCCGGGGCAGCACCTCGGCGCTGCCCTTGGCGACGGGAAAACAGAGATAGAAAATGGTTCCCTTGCCCGGCTCAGACTCTACAGAAACATAGCCACCACTCTGCTTGACGATGCCGTGAACGACCGAGAGCCCCAAACCCGTGCCTTTGCCTTTTTCTTTGGTCGTAAAGAACGGTTCGAAGGCGCGGGCGATGGTGGCGGAGTCCATGCCCAACCCGGTATCGGCCACAGTGATTACGACATAGCGCCCGGGTTTCATGCCCGGCGTCTTGCCGCCGGTGTCAACCTCGATTGCGTCGGTGCCGATGGTAATCGTGCCGCCGTGGGGCATGGCGTCGCGCGCGTTCACGGCCAGGTTGATGAGCACCTGTTCGATCTGCGTCGGGTCGGCCAGCACGGAAGGCAGGGAAGGGTCGAGCTGCGTCTCGATCCGGACTTCCCGGCCGATGAGGTTGCCAATCAGCGTTACAACGTCGCGCACGACGTCATTGAGGTTGATACGCAGCGGCTGCAACATCTGCTTGCGCGAGAACGCCAGCAGCTTGCGCGTCAGGTCGGCGGCGCGGTTGGCTGTGCTCAAGATCTGCGAGGCGCGCTCGTGGTTTGCATCAACGGTGTGCAGCCGCAGCAATTCGGCGTGGCCGATGATCGCCGTCAGCAGATTGTTGAAGTCATGGGCGATGCCGCCCGCAAGCTGGCCAATCGATTCCATCTTCTGGGCCTGCAGCAGTTGCTCCTCGAGCGCGTGCTGCTCGGTTACGTCGGCGGCGCTCCAGACCACTTGGCCGGTGACGCTGCCATCGCGCAAGGGCCCGACGCGAATGGCGAACCAGCGCACCGAGCCATCCCTTCGGCGATGGCTCAAAGAAAACGTACTGATTTCGCCGCGCTCGAGCGCGGCCCGAACCGCAGCTTTAGCCGTCGGTAGAGATGCGGGCGCCACGGTGTCAAACAGGCTTTTGCCCAGGATTTCATTCTTTGTCACATCAGGCGTGTCAATGCGATTGATGAATTGCACGACGCCCTGCGCGTCAAGCAGCAGGATGTACACCGGCGCATTTTCCAGGATGCTCTCAAATCGCCGCTCGGCCTGCTTGAGCGCCAACTCGGACTCGTGCAGCGCCGTCGTGTCGGCGTGCCGCACTACGACATAGCCTTGGCCCTCAAAACTCACGGGCATTGCTTCCATGGAGAACCAGCGGGCCTTCTGCGGCGAGTCGCACGGATACTCTGTTGAAAACGGCGTGCCCTGACCTTGAAGGAGGTTGCGAAGGTCCTGCGCCACGCTCGCGGCCTGTGCGCAGCCTTCCCGCGCGGCCCGATCGCAAACCGCCAGATAGTTGCAGCCCTCATTCACATTGGCAGGGCCTGCACCATTGGCTTTGGCGAAGGCACGCCAGGCCTCATTCACAAGCACGATCTCGCCATCGCCCCTGAGCAAAGCGATGTTAACCGGCAGCGCATCGAGAATGGCGTTGGCAAGCTTCATGGTTCAAAGCGCAACGACGTATTTCTGCGCTTGATGGCACCCCGTCACAGGGTCTGAGATATCGCATTGTACAGTGCAATTGAGCATTCATGGCCGGATTTGCTGAAATTCGGGGTAGTGTATGAGTTAGTAGCGCCGGCATCTTGCCGGCCTCGGCGCGGGCATCACGCCCGTGCCAGTTCTTGCGAGGATCGGATGGGCGCGGGACGCTCCCATCGAAGCCGCCGAGACGGCGGCGCTTCGTGAAACTGATACACTACCAAGTTCGGTGCTCACTTTTGAACCATGCCGGTCGGCTGGTCCGAGACAGATGCGCAAAGGAGCGGCTTGCGCCGCTCCTTTGCTATGAACGGCGCCACCTACGCCCTTTTGGCGCGCCTTGCCCCCAGCACTAGTAGCCCGGCGAGCAGCAACAACAGGGTAGCCGCGCTTTGTTCGCTCGTGCTGCAACCTGCGCTCACGCCGTTGCTCTTGGAAAGATCGCCCGGCGCGGGTTGCACGATGATCTGCAGTTGCTTTTCCTCGATGCCGCCAAGCGCGTCGGTCACGCGCACGCGGAAGCTGTAGGCCGCGTCAGCCGTGGGTGTGCCGCTGATCGTGCCGTCGCTGGCCAGCGTCAGACCGGCGGGCAGCGTGCCGCCCACAAGCGTCCAGGCGTAGGGCGACGTTCCGCCACTGGCCTGCACGTTAGCCGTGTAGGCCACCGTGGCCTGGGCCAGTGGCAGCGTCGTGGTGGTGACCATGACGCCGTAGGGATCCACGCCCAGTCCCATCACATCGAACGTGTAGGGCGAGGGCGCCGACGTGTCGTTGTGCGTGAGATTGATTGTCGCCGTCTTCAAGCCCTTGCTGATGGGATCAAAGGCAATCGCAAACGTCGTGCTCTGGCCGTGCGAAAGATTGAGCACCATGCCCGTGGTGTCGAGCACGAAGTTAGCCGCGCTTGTGCCGCTGATCGTGGGCGTGCCCAGCACAAGGTCCTGCCAGCCGTTGTTGCGAATCACGATCACACAGGCCGTCGAAGCGCCCGAACTCACGTCCAGCGGCGCGAATTGCCGCCCTCCCGCCGCCGCGGCGCCGGGGGCAATGGGCGCGCCGGAGTTCTCCGTCAGCGCAATCAGCGCGGCATTGATGATGCCAAAACCGCTGACGTCAAAGATGAATGGCGTGCCCACGCCCGCGGCATTATGCGTGAACGAAACTTGCGCCGTCTTGGCACCGGTCGTGGCAGGATCAAAGTAAACGTTGAACTCCGTGCTCATGCCGGGCATGACGGTGGAAGCGAAGGCTGCGATATCGAGGCCAAAGGAACTGGCATCAACGCCGACCAGCCAGGGCGTGCCGAGCACGAGGTTTTGCGTGCCGGTGTTCTCAATGTGGATCACGAGCATCGCGGTGGGCCCGGCACCGATGTCGTGGTTGCCGAAGTTGCGGCCGCTGGCGGGCGCTGCGCCATAAGAGATGCCGGGGCCCGTCGCGCTCGTCTCCGTCACTTGAAGCACGGGCGCGTTGACCACGGCAAAACCGCTGATTTCGAAAGTAAAGGGCGTGCCGGTGTTCGTCGCGTCGTGGGTGAAGCTCACGGTGCATTGCTTGGCGCCGGGCGTGACGGGCGAGAACTTGATGGAGAACCAGCTGAAGTTGCCGGTCTGGTTGACAATCGGCGAATTGTAACCGCTGTTCGATATTGTGAACTCACCGGCATCGGCGCCGCTGAGCACCGCCTGCGCAAGGTTCACGGGCGTGCTGCCGTTGTTCTTCAGCACGATGTTGAGCCAGTTGCTGCTGGAGCCGGTCAACACGCTGCCAAAGGCGCGCTGGCCTGTGGGCGCGTCGCCGTTGAACACCTGCGGCCCGCCGACCTGCGTTTCATAGACGCGCAGTCCGGGCTGCGGACTGCCACTCATGCCGAACCGGAAAGTCGCCTGGGCGCGCACCTTGGCCCCCGTGCCTGCTTCGATTCCGGTCAGCCAGATGGTGGCGTCCATGGGCACGAGCGCGAGCTGCGGCGCGAACAAGGAACCCAAAAGCGTGCCCTGAACATTGAACGCCGAAGAGCCCGCAGGCACGTTGATGGGCGTAGAGAGCGAGAACTGGCCGACGTTGATCCACGATGACTGCGTTCCATAGAACTGGCTGTTGCCCACCTGCACCGTGCCAACCTCAAAGCCGGTGATCGTGATGGAGTTGGCCGAGGTGTTGTTCACGACGGTTGTGAAGGCGTGCTGGCTCTGCGGAAAGAGCATGGGCAGCGTGGTCTGGGTCGTGGCGTCAAGGTAAGTCGTGTTGGTGGCAATGGTGAAACCCTGGGCGACGAGCAGATTCGTTTTCGGTTTTTCATAGACACTGAAGTCGTCGATGCACCAGCCCGTGAAGCGCTCAAACCAGCCCCACAACGTCAGCCATTGCGGGTAATCGCACGGGCCGATGCCGAAGCGGATCTGTACGCGCGGCTGGTTGGCGGCCACGGCCGAGATGTCATACGTGAACGGCGTCCAGGAGAAGTCGCACAGGTTCTTCCAGCCAAAGCTGAACTGGTTGCTCCACACTTCCGACCAGGTCACACCATCGATGCTTACCTGCACGCGCACGCGCTCATTGCCGTACCAGCCGCAACTGAGCCAGCGCGAAAAGCGCAGCTCCACCTCATTGATGCCGGTGCAGTCCAGCATCGGGCTTACGGCCCATTTGGTCTGCGGCATCATGTCCGGGCGCGAGCCGCCGATGCTGTCGCCGAGGATCATGTTGTCTGCGCTGGGAGAACCATCGACTGCGGGCTCCATGGCCTGCCAGCCGTCCCAGCTCTGGCCCGTGGCCTGATAGCCCATGGCCGGGGCGCGCGACCATGTATTGCCCAAGGTCCAGCCTGTTGATGACGAGAAATCATCAAAGAATGGAAGCGCAGCTGGAGGCGGCAGCACGCGCAGTGTGAACTGGCGCGTGGCAACTCTGCTGGCTGAGTCCGTCGCCTGCACGGTGAATGCATAGGTCTGCCCGCCGGTGCCGCTGCCTGCTGCGGGCGAGCCGGAAAACTGGAATTGGTCGCCGACTTGCGTCAGTGCAAGGCCCGCGGGCAGCGCGCCCGCGATGATGCTCCATGCGTAAGGCGGGGTGCCGTTTTGGGCGTTGATGTGGAAGTTGAAGGGCTTGCCTTCGGCGGCGTCGCGAAAGGCCTCCGTGGCGACCACAAACTTGGCGGGTTCAACATCAATCAGCCAGTCTTCCACTTCGCCGAAATAAAATGAGCCGGTGGGACTGAGGTTGGGCCCGCCGCCCAGATTATCCTGCAGCGTGATGCGCACGGCGCACTTGTTGAGGCCGTTGCGCGAGAAGCTGGTCGTGCGCTTGATGACGATGTTCGTGAACGTGTAATTGCCCGGCTGCGAGATCTCGGTGCCGGGGAAGTAGATGAATCGTTCGTCGCTTGAAAACACGCCGTTGTCGTTGGCGTCCACCCACATGATCAGGTGGCCGGCACCCGTAACGTTGATGGTCAAGGTATTATACGAAGACCACGAGTCCCACACGGGACTTCCCACCACGCAATCGTCGTTGTCGCCTGTCCAGGCGGGCGTGACGGGGTTTGTCAGGTCGTTGCTCCACAGCGCGCCGAGGCCGCCCCAGGTCTGCTGGGCCTCCATCGTGCCGTAGCTGATATCGGCGTCGCCGTAATCCTGCGCGCCCAAAGCCGCCGCAAACACCACCACTGCCAAAACTGCCATTCGATTCCGCATGTCACCTCTCCTCGCCAGAGCAATGACCAGCCCCCAAGCCGCGCAGAGAAGATTACCGAATTTGAACAACGCATCGTATGCTGACATCCAACTCGATTTCCGAATTTCGAAAAGAGGTTTCCACTTATGGAAAACCGGAAACGCGAAGTGCAGGCACCCGCCGGCTACCAGAAGGCCCTGCGCAAGCGGCTCAACGAGCTGCGCGCGCGTTACTCGCAATCCGACATCGCACGCGCCACGAAGACGCCCGTGACCAACGTGCACCGCTACATGCGCGTGGGCAAGATCCCCGCCGAATTCTGCTCCGCGCTCGTTGAGTCGCTCGAAGTCAATCCCGCCTGGCTGCTCGCCGGCGAAGGCGGCGCCTTGCTGACGGACGTGGACGATGCCACGGCCAAGGCCGGCTCGCAGGTGCTGGGCATGGTTGAGGCCATGAATGCGGTTTCCCGTGTGCGCCTGGGTGCCTTGGCCGGCAAGCAGCAGCAGCAGACACTGCGCGAACTGGCCGATTCCGTGGGCACCTACGACCGCCTGCGCGAGCGCATGAACGACATCACCCGCCCCGTGCTCGAGAAACTGCTGCAGCAATACCGCGAACTCACTCGCGCCATGCAGCTTGAGCGCGCCTCAAGCCTGCGCCGCGCCTGCATTCAGATGGCGCGCTTCTGCGACGACGAAGAGTTGCTCTGGCAACTCGACGAGCAGCAGGCCGCGCACGAACACCTGATGGGCCGCGTCGATGAATCACTGCGTTTTCACCACAAGCTATTTGCGCGCAAATTGCGCGAGGGCGCGCTCTCTGACTCCGACGCCTGCTCTCAGGCGGGCAGTTTTGTGCTGGCGCTGCGCGACAGCGGCCGCTTTGCCGAGGCCCAGCGCATCTGCAAAGCCGCCATCGCCCTGACGGTTGAGCGCGGCCACGACTGGTTCACCTTCAAGGAGCTGCGCGTCATTGACGGTTCTTTCGATGTTGAACTGGGCCGGTTGCACCAGGGCCTGGGCGCGATTCAGGAGATGTTCGGCCAGCTCGAAGGCGGCCAGCGCATGTTCACGGCCATCCTGCTCGCGCGCGCGCTGCTCTTTGCGGGCCTGAGCAACACGCTTGACGTGCTGCGCAGCGCCGATGGTTCCCGCGGCCGCTCGCGCCTGCTCCTGCGCCACGCCTGCGCACTGGAGAATCCCGCTGAACTTCGTGCCGTCATGGAGGCCGGCATCGGCCCCGGAGAGTTGCAGGTGATGCCGGAGGAGTATGAGTCGCGGCGGGCCGCGCTGCTGTTGCGCGCGCTGGAACGCCCAAAAGCGGAACTCTGCGATCAATTCGAAAACCTGGTGGCACAAACGCCGCCGCCCGTGAACTCGCCCCACCTCAAGGCCGTGGTCATAGCCATTGCGCGCGCGCAACTGGCGCGGCTTTGCCGCCATGGCGCGTTTGCCAAGTCAACGCTGGCCGCGCAGGCCGCCATCGAAGCCGTGCCGGGAGACCGCACCGTAACGCTTGATCTGCGCGCACAGCACGCCCGAAATGTGCAAGCGCTGCCCGAAAACGCCCAAACACGTTCGCTGCGGCAAACGTGGCAGCGTTTCGTCGATGACCATCACTCGCGCGGCTACACCTTCCTGCACGCATTCAAGGAAACGGGCGCATCCGGCGCGCGGTGATAGAATCGACGCCGTATGAACGAAGGGCCCCGCAAGCCTGACGAAAACGCCACTGCGCCTGAGCCCGGGCGCACCTTGATTGACATTGCCGCGCCGGCCAAAGGCGCTGCGGATACAAAAGCGCGCACCGTTGCGTCGAAATCAAATCGTGCGGTGGCCGAGAGCGGCGAGGCCAAAATCGGGCGTTATCGCGTGCTCAAGGAACACGCGCGCGGCGGCATGGGGCGCGTGCTGCTGGCCGTGGATACGACCATTGGCCGCAACGTAGCCGTCAAAGAACTGCTTTCGGGCGTGCTGGCGCAGGCGCCGGATTCGGCGGCGACGAAATCAATCGGCGAACGCTTCTTGCGCGAGGCGCGCGTTACGGGCCGCCTGGAGCATCCCAACATCGTGCCCGTGTATGAAATCGGCACCGCTGATAACGGCTCGCTCTTTTACAGCATGCGCTTTGTCGGCGGGCGCACCATGGCGCAACGCCTTGATGCCATTGCCGCCAGCGGCAAAGACGCGCGCGAGAAACTGGCCGCGCGCCTGCAGTTGCTCGAAGCCTTCGGCGACATGTGCAACGCCGTGGCCTACGCGCACAGCAAGGGCGTGATCCACCGCGATTTGAAGCCATCCAATGTGATGCTGGGCGAATTCGGCGAAACGGTCGTGCTTGACTGGGGCCTGGCGCGCGCCCTGAACGAGGAAGACCTCGCGATTGCTTCCAGTGTCGGCGGGCAGGAGGGCTCTTCGCAGCTCACTCTCGATGGCACGGTTGTCGGCACGCCCGCCTACATGCCGCCCGAGCAGGCCTCGGGCGACCAGGCCAACGTTGATGAACTGAGCGACGTTTACGCGCTGGGCGCGGTGCTCTATGAAATTCTGACGGGCGTGCCGCCCTTTGAGGGCAAAAGCGCGCACGCGATACTCGAGCGTGTCGTGAACGAAGCGCCCAAGCCGGTGCTCGAAATCGAGCCCGGCGTGCCGCGCGAACTGGCCGTGCTGTGCGCGCGCGCCATGGAGCGCAAGCGCGAGAACCGGCTGCCCTCGGCCTTGGATCTCTCGCACGAGATCAAGGCCTTCCGCGACGGCAAAACGCTCGCGAGCTACGAGTATTCTTCGCTCGAACTGCTGCAGCGATTTCTCAAGCGCCAATGGAAGCTCGTGGCCGTGATCGTGCTGGCGCTTGGCGCCGTGGGCGCCATCGGCGCCTGGGCCGTGAGCGAAATCGTGGGTGAGCGCAACATTGCCCAGACGGCGCTGGCCACGGCGCGGGAAGAAGAAGACCGCCGCGTGCAGGCCGAAAGAGACCTGCTCGAGTCGCGCCAGGCGGCCATCAAACGCGCCCAGGACAATCTCGCCGGATTCAGCGCCGAGCCGCTGTTGCGCGACCTGTTCCTGCGCGTCGAGAGCTACCGCCGCGACAACCTCGAAATGCGCCTCCTCGACAGCAACGAGCGTGAACGCAACCGCGCCTTGATCACCGCGGTGCTCGGCTACGCAGCGCAACTTCAAGAGATCGTGCGCCTGCGCGGCTTGAGCGCGGACGCCGGCCAACTGGCGGAACTGCGCCGCATTCAGGGCGCGCTGATTGAACTTGCGATTTTCGACGGCGACTTCGAACTGGCCGACTACATGCTCAGCGGCAGCAATCTGGACGACGACGAAATCGTCGCGCTCAACAAACGCAACGCGGAGTCACGTCGCGCGCTGCTGGCATGGCGCAAAGTGCGCATTCTCAATTGTTTCGACGATGCCCGGCTTGGTCTGAGGCGCGAAGGCCGCGCCCTGGGCGCGCCCGGCCTGGGTGCCTGGGTCACGGAACTTTCCGCGTTTCAGGATGAGCAAACCGCCCGGATGCTGGCTGAGCAACTCGCGCGCCTGCGCGACGAAATAGCCGCGCTCAAGCGCCCGCCCAACGTGATCGAGTTCGACCAGGCCGAGTTGTATTGCGGCGTTCTGGGCCGCTTGCAACAACCGCTGGCCGCCGTGCCGGCTTTGGAACTATTCCTGGCCGCGCAGACCCACCCGCGCCTTTTGTCCGCCGCCGCCAAGGCGCTGGCAGACACTCAGCATCGCCTCGGCACGCTCGCCCTCGTTGAATCGGCGCGTAACCGCGGCTTGCGTTACTTCGAAGAAAACCGCGCGGCCTTCGCGCGCACCCTCTTGCCGCCCGGCTTTGAGCAGGAGCAACCAGAGGCCGCGGGCCTGTTGCTGTTTGCGCGCCGCCAGCACGACGAGGCCGAACCCTGTTTCGGCAAAGCGCTCAAAGACCCCTTCATCATGCTTTTCCGCGGCCTGATGCGCCTGGAGCAAAACCGCCGCGATGATGCGTTGCGCGACCTTTCCGTGCTCGCCCAAGACCGGCCCACCGATGCCCACGCGCTCATTGCGCTGGCGCGCGCCCAGCATGAGGGCGAGGCCGAAGCCACGCTCAATCGCGCCGTCGCGCTCAAGCCGCCATCGCTGGATGCGCTCGTGGCGCGCGGCCAGTTCTACTTCGAGCGCGATTACGCCAAGGCGCTGGCTGATATTGAAGCCGCGCTCCTGCTCGCGCCCGGCCGCGCCGACTTGTTCCAGATTCGCGGCGACGTCATGCGCGTGATGGGCCGCCTCGACGACGCGATCGCCTGCTATGACAGCGCCATCGGTGCCGACCCGGACAACGCGCTGGCCTGGATCTTCAAGGCCGAATCGCAGCGCGGCCTGAATCGCGAGTTTTTGCCCGCCGCGCTGCGCGCCGTCGAACTCTCGCCCAATAATTCCCACGCCTGGGCTTACCTGTGCCAGGCCTACTTCTTCAAGGTTCAGCTCGATCTCGCCGTCGAGGCGGGCAAGAAATCGGTGGCTCTGGATCCGCGCGAATTGGAGGGCTGGTATTACCTCGCGCTTTCTTACTTGCGCATGCGCGCCGATGGCGCGCGCGTCAGCAAGTTAATTAACGCGCGCGCAAGCCACCCGCAGGAGCGCGAGAACATGCAGCAGGCCGTGATGGCTTTTCGCGGCCTGCTGCGCGCCAACAACCAGGATTTCCGCTCCTGGGCGATCATGGGCCACTGCCTGCTGGCCCTGGGCCATGACGCCGAGGCGCGCGATGCCCTTGAAACAGCCTCACGCATCGCGTTCCTTGATGCCAACACCACCGGCATGGGCATGGGCGGCGTGCGCCGCGACCTCGCCATCCTTGATGCCCGCGCGCGACGCTCGGCCGCGCCCCAGAACGCAGCCCAGTGCCTTGATGCCGCCCTGGCAGAAGCTCACGCCGCCGAGGGTGAATTTGAACTCCCCGCAATCCGCACCCGCCTGCGCGCGGCTATGGCATTTCTGGAACGAGCCGACACGCTTTCCACCGGGCCTGACCGCAAAGGCCTGGCCCAGCGGCGCCTCGTGCGCACCGTCATGGCCGATGTGATGACGCAATGCGGGTTCTTCGCCGAGTTGCCCGCGTTTCTTGAACCGGTTATCAAGGATCAACCCGCCTGGGCCGTTTACACGCTCGCCTTTTCTCAGGGTGAGGCCCTGGCCGCCGCGGGCGTGCAGTATCGCGACGGCAAAATTGTGTTTCTCGGGCGCGACGACGCTGACGTCGAGCGCATGCATCAGGAGTTCGACGCGCTCACCGGCCTCGAGCGCAAACGCCTGGGCGAAGAAATGATCACACAGGGGCTCGCCCGCCTCTGCGCCGTGGCGGCCAGCGGATATGACCATCATGACCGCGGCCACACACTCGCGCTCGATCCCCTTCGACAGGACAAACGCTTTGCAGCCGTGGTAGCCGCGTTCAACCTGTCACGCGAGGAAGGCCTGAACGCCAACCCCTACGCGGTGCTGGTGGTCTCGGGCGTGCGCCCCGGCACCCAGGCCGGCGCGTTGGGCCTGCGCCGCTTTGACGTCATCGAATCGGCCAACGGCGAAAGCGTGAACTCCCCGGCATCTCTGCGCGCGGCTATGGGCCGCGCCGGCAAGCTGGACACCTATGAGCTTGTGATTCGCCGTTATCGGCGCGAAACAGGCGGTGAATTGCTGCTGCGCAGGGACTCAAATGGTGAACTCATATTGGACGAACGCCAGAACCCGATTGCGGAATATGAGACATTACGCGTGCACGCCAGACCCGGCACACTGGGAGTAAACCTCGAACCCGGTTACCTGCCGCACGCCATGGACGAATAGCACCAAGCCCCCAATGGCATCGGGCGCCCAACAGGCGGTGCCGGATGCGTCGCCCATTAAGTCCAAAACCGCTCTGGCACCGTCAGGTGATAGCGAAGTCTGGTGCGGCTCCTTGCTCTCGTGGTGCCAGCCCCGGCTATTGCTTCGTCCAATCCAGTGAATCCGGCCCGGCGGAATATGTTGCCGGCGTTCGGCCCGGCGTCTGTTCTTCGCCGGATTCGCAAACGGGGTCAGGCCTCGGTGCTTCCTCTTGCCCAACCCCGTTTGCATCCGGCGGGCCCGTGCCTTCACTTGGCGCGGCTTCCGTCAAGAACACCACCTCGCCGCGGCGGCAATCGATGATCCATTCCTGCACGCGTTTCAGCGCGGCTTGCAATTGCTCGAAACTGGCCTGCTCGACGTTTTCCAGATCGATGCCCAGTTCATCGGCAAATACATGCGCGACCTGCATGCTCGCGGCGCGGCGCAGTGTGGGGCGCGGGTCAATGCCCGCGCGAATGAAGTTCTGTGTGATGTTGCGAACCAGCGGCGCAAGATCTGCCAACAGTTCAGCCGCGCGCTGGCCCAGGGCCAGCATCTGAGGCGCATGAACGCGCGGGAAACAGGAACGCTTG
>JADLFN010000068.1 GCA_020845475.1 Planctomycetota bacterium | reverse complement strand
GGATGTACTTGAAGGCCCGTTCGCGGTCTTCCTCGGCCTTCTTGGCCGCCACGGGGTCGCGCAGCCTTTCGAGCCGTTCTTCGCGCGCCGTTCTGTCGAGCGTGTTATTGCCCTTGTCGATGGCGACATAGCAATTGTAGCCGAGCTTGTTGACGGTGTGGAAGTAGTAGTGGAACGAATCAAGCGCGATCCAGTACTTGAGCGCAAGGTCATCCTCGAACAGGATGACTGCGTCGCGCAGGTTGGTCATCTTCGCCAAGGTTTGCTGGTAGTACGTGGACTCCTTGTTGTCCATCTTGCCGCCGTTCCGCGCGACAAGCATGTCAAGGGCCTTGACGTCGGCATCGTAGGAGGCCTTTACCTTCTTCTGGTCGAGGTCTTTGTTCTTCTTCTGCAAGTCGTTGAACTCGTCAAGCTGCTTGCGCTGCAAGGCCAGCGCTTCGAGGTTTTTGTAAACCACGTAAGAGGCATCGCGGCACAGGCAGTTGTCTTTTGTGATTGAAATAGAACCGCCCTTGACGGTGTTGCCCAGGAACAGCGTGCCCTCGCTGCGGCAGACCTCATTCTCCACCATGTCGCGCCAGGCGTCTTTGTGGTACTTCGAGCCGAACACGGGCGTGCCCTCACCCAGCGGCTGGCCTGTTTTCTCGTCCCACTCCATTTTCACGCCGTACATGTCGCGCACCCACATCAGCGCGTCTTTGTCCTTCTGCGCCAGCCTGTTGAGTGTCAGTCGGCAGGCGAGGCGATAAATGCCCGGGGGCAGCGGCTTGGCGAGATCCGGCAACGCGAACGATGCCGTGCCCAGGTTGATTTCACCCACCGGCTCGGTGGCGCTGATCTTGACCTTGGTGGTCTGGTTGGACACCACGGGGCCAAGCTTGTCGTCCATATCCGTGACTTGCTCGTGCAGGCTGACTTCAACCTCAATGCCCAGCAACTGGCCCGCCGGCACGCCGTGCCCGCTTTCTACTTCAAAGTCCGACCACAGCCGGCCGGTGATGCGCATGGCGCCGGTGGAAGTGTCCACCTCGAAGCTGCGCAACACAACGCGCCCCTCGGTCAGGTAGGACTCGGGCGAGCCCTGCCAGTTCTCTGCCAAATGGGGCGGGCGCACCCGCTTACCGGGGTACTCCTGCGCGCCAGCACCGGACGACAACGCCAGCGCGACCATAGCCGCGCCGAGCAGGTGATGAATTCGAAGCATGCGATCAACCTCCTGGCCCTTCTGTTGCTTTTACGTGCGGCCTTACGGGAAAGGCCGGTGAATTCAGTTGTGGTTCCGATTCGAAAGCCGCCAAACCCTCAAGCGCGGCTTTCGAACCGTGCAAGCACTAATACTCAATCACGAACGCCAGTTTGCGCGGCGGCGTGAGGATGGTCAGTGTTACGTCGTCAATGTATGCCGTCACGTTGGTGACGGGCACCTTCTGGGCGTCAGGGCTGACAAAGTGCAGACGATACACCAGCATGCCCACGGTGGTTCCCGCGTTCATCTTCTGGCCCTGGAGCGATACGCCGCCACGGGCCCAATAGGCGAGGCTGGCGTTATCTTCGTTGACGGGGTCGTCAATGATGCCGCGCGCCTTGGCCTCGGCGAAGTTAAGCGGTTCGGCCGATTGCCGCAGGGAGCGGACGTTGTCAAAGATGGCCCACTCGACAATGACGCGCGCCGAGGTGGGCAAGTTGATGCCCTTGCCCATGTAGGGGTCCCAGTCAGGGCGGTATTCCGTCCAGCTCAGGGTGCCCATGCGCACGGGTGATGTGAGCATCGCGCCCTCAGCGCCGTTGGGGTTCATGGGCAAGAAGCCCTGTTCGAAGTAATTGGGCGCTGTTGAACTGACGCCGCCGGACTGGATGTAGCGGCTGTTGTTCGAGTAATCGGTGGCGTTGACCGAGTAACTGGGCTGCATCAGCGTGGAGCTGATACGCACGTCATCAAGGGTGGCGTTGGCCACGGCCACGAGGTTGGAGTCAAACTTGAACACCGGGCGCGTGGGCTTGAGCACGAAGGTCGGATCCGGCGGATCAAGGAAGTACTTGTCGTAGGTGACCTGGCTGTTGAAGTCAGGCTGGCGGCGGAACAGGCAGCCGATGGTCAGGCGATCCTCGGGGTTGACCTCGAGAATGGGCGTGGTGTTGCGGAAGAACAGGTACTCCGTGTCCGTTTCCGTGGGCAGAATCACGACGCCGGGGTTGGGCTCGTGGTGGCCGTCATTGAGCAGGCCCTTGGGCTGCATCGGGTTGTCATCGGGCTGGAAGGTGACTGTGACGTGCTGGCCGTCGATCCAGAAATCGTAGGGCTGGGTTGTGCTCTTGGAGTTGTAAGCCAGCGTCAGGCGATGCCAGTCGTGGGCGCGCAGGCCGGCCTTGAATTCGCTGGCCAGAATCGTGTTCAGGTTCACCCAGCCGTCGGTGCGGCAATACTTGAAGCCCTTGTCGTTGGGATCCTGGGCCGGGCAGATGTCGCCGGTGGCGGTGTATTTGTTCACGCCTCCTGCGTAGCCTTCATCAATGATGCGGCGTTTCCAGTTGCCAAAAGCACGGGGCGGCGCAACGGCGGGAGAGGCCGTCTGCGACCAGATGCTGGCCGGAACGTCGGCGGCCAGCGCCTGCGTGAAGTACATGCGCGAGAAGCGCAGCACGCCGCCCGGCTCCTTGAAGATGAAGAACTGCACGCCCTCGATATCGCAGAAGTTGTTGCGGTCGGGATCGGAAGCGTCAGACATGTCGCGGTCTGCGGTGTTGGGATTGGAGCCCTTGCCGCTGTCTTCAAAGAAATCGACGCGGCCAAAGGCCGTGGCGCCAAAGAGGCCGGAGAAGTTCTGGCTCGAGGGGTCAATCTCGCCCAGGCACACGATGGAGGCCGTGGAGCCTGCGGCGCTGTCGTCACTGCCCTGGGGCGGGAAGTCCCACTTGATCCAGAAGTCGATCGTGCCCTCGTAGTAGGGGCAGTTGATCTTGGTCTGGCGCGTGTTTTCCAGCGCCTGGTTGTGTGCGTCCGTGCCGGAGTAGTTGCCCGGGTTGCCCTCGAGGCGCTTGCGCACTTCCGTGATGCCGGCGCCGGCCTGATCCTGCGGGCCGGGTTCGGGCGAGCCCGCAGCGATGGGGCCGAAGGGACGGTTCGTATCCTTGGTGGCGTTGGGATAGCGCAGCAGCTTGAGGCGCGGCATGCGCCCGATGCCGCGCTTGCCGTACATGCTGGCCAGTTCGCCCTCGTAGCGCAGCGCGGTGCGGATGGCGGAAGAGCGCAGGAAAACGCCGTCCGGAACCAGCGTGGCATAGCGCGTGGATTCACCGCCGCCGGGGCCGCCGGCAATGCCTTCGGCCTTGTCAGCGGAGGCGAATTCATCCTGCGCGTTGTTGTTGGCGCGATCGACTTTGCGCGGCGTGGCGGTGGACACGAAATCGTCAAAGACCACGCGATCGTTCCAGGGTTTGTTGCCGAAGTGCCCGACAATGGCGTCCTGCGGGTCGCCGCCGCCATCCCAACTGTTGAGGCCGTAAACGCCGCTGGTGTTGGTCACGCCTGAGCCGGGGAGGGGGGGCGTGCGGCCGTCCAGACCTTCATTGGCGCGCAGATGGAACGTGAGGCCCGTCTGCATGGGCTGCATGGGCGTGCGATCCTGCGGGCGCTGTGAAACATAGCCGAAATCGCGCGAGAGGTCGCTGGGTTTGTTGTAACCGTTCTTGCGCTGCTGGCCGAGGTAGGTGGAATCCTCGGGGAACTTGACGGGGTCGGTGGTGCTGTCAAAGGTCCAGACGCCGGCGGCGCGCTCATCGGCCGAGTACGGGCCGGTCATGGTGCCGAACTTCGAGAGTGACACCACGTTCTTGGCCAGGCTCGAGCCCGAGGCCGTGGCCGCGTTGGTGATGACGTCCGGGTCGAGCGGCGTCATGAAATCAACCTGCGAAGTGTGGCGCAGCACGGAGTAAATCTCAACGAGCGTACGCACCTGGCGGCGCGCGACGGGCATGCGCACGTTGCTGGTTCCGCCCGCGACCGTGGTGGTTTCCTGTGAGTTCAGGCCGCGCGTGACCGGGGCCAGCACTTCACCCTGGCTGACGACTTCATAGATGCCCATGCTGGAGAAGCACACGGGCGGGCAGGCCTTGACCAGGTCCATGCGGTCCACATTCTTGTGGTAAGGATAATCGGCGTTGTAGCGCGCGGTGGTGTTGTTGGGGTTGAGCGAAGCGCGGATCATGTCCACGCATGACTTCCAGTACCAGGCTTTGAAGGCGGTCTGCGACATCGAGGCATCGGTCGAGGGCAGCGGGTTGGCGGCACTCTTGCAGTTGCGCGGATCGGGCAGCAGCTTGAGGTTCAGGCCCGTGACGTTGCCGGGATCGGTGAAGCCGGAGCGCTGGGCGCTGACGAGATCAGGCACGTTCATGGTATCGCGCTTGTTGGCCGAGAGGCCGAGCAGCGTCTGGTAGCAGAAACGGGTGTCAAAGTCCTGCCAGCTGGTGAACGGGTGCACCTTGCGCTGGGCGATGATTTCATCGGCCAATGCACCGGCCAGGTCCGCGCCGCCGCCGCCCGCGGTGGTCTGGCCGCCGGTGGGGGCGCCGGTAATCGGCCCGATATCGACAAGCTGGAAAATCGCCTGGTTGCCCTTGTTGCCGCTTCCGGGCGCAGCCGCGGGCGATTCACTCACGCCCGAGATTTGCAGGGGAACGCCGTTCTGGCGGCCGATGTCGGGTGTGCCGAACACCAGGCGCTGGGGTGCTACGCCGAACAGTTCCTTGTACAGCGTGTCCTCCTCGGCAATGGCGTTGGCCTTGCGGAAATAAAGCATGCGCGCGCGGGCCTCAAGTCCGAGGAACAGCATCACCAGCACCGGCTTGGGTGCTGTGTTCACATTGATCGGGGCGCGCGTTGAGGTGCTGGCGTCAGGCTGCCAGTCCGGCCAGCCTTCGCGGCCGCCCGTGGGCTGGCCGGGGTTTGAATAACCTTCACGCCAGATTTCCATGGGCATCTTGCCGGTGGGGTTCTTGGCTTTGTCCGGATCGGCCACGGCCGCGTTGTCAACGTATTCGCGGTACTTGATGTCCTGCCAGTTGTTCACGGTCACGAAGTTCATCGCCAGGTCGTAGAACTCGACTTTGCGCGAGGCGCTGCTGCCGTCCCACAGCGGGCGAAGCTGTTCCTTGTTGGTCAGGAAATTGCCCGCTTCTTCGTGCGTCTTGACGACGGCCTCCACGACATCCGACTGGAACGGGTTGAACTGCCCGCTGCCCTTGCCGCCGGAGACCCACTTGTCAATCTCCACGCCCAGCACCATCAGCATTTCCGCCAGGCGGTCGCCCTTGAAGCTGTTCAGGTTGAACTGCGCAGCGGCGTCAATCACCTTGACGCGCGTGTAATCGCCCAAATCCTCGTAGGTACCCGATGCGCCAAAGGCCTGGTTGTTCTCGTAAGTGCGGCTTTCGCGCGGGTTGGAATCAATGCGGATGCCCTCCGCGTGAAAGAGCGTGACGCCGGAAAGGAAGTTGCGCGCATTGGCGGCCGAAGCGCCGCCCATTTTGTCGCCGCCGTAACGGGTTTCGTTGCCGTCAACCGTGCCGTTGTTGTTGAAGTCAATCCAGCCGCGGTCAGGGTTCTGGTCTTTGGCGTTATTGGTAGTGGTGGTGGTCTTGTTCCAGGAGACGCGAACGTCGCGGCTATCTAGCGTTTTGCGCGCGAAGTTGGGGCCGTCAATATCGCGGCCAACCGGGTCATACTCGAATTCTTTGTCGGAGAGCCCCTCATAGTGGTTGCGCGTGCTCTCGGCGCGCAGGCGCGCGATCGAGTATTCCACGCCGTCAAAGGCCAGGTCGAGCGCGCGCTGGCGGTCAAGGTAGTTGGTCGAGGCTTTGCGCTCGGCCAACACAATGTACGAGAACGAGGTGCCAATGACGAACAGCGCCACCAGCAACCCCAGCACCACGATCAACATGGTGCCGCGGCGAGAGTTTCTCATCGAGTAAAGATGCATCGTTCCTCCAACGCGGCAAAATGCCGCCCCGCAAGATTGGCGCGCAACAGGGGCAAAACGGTTGAACGTGCGATTCAACCTGCTTTCGCCCTTACACAGGAACCGAAGGGGTTCGGCTCCGGCATTTTCGGTTCTGGATTCCGGATTGGCGGGCCGGCATGCAAAGCGCGGCTACATCAATCCGGAATCGAGAATCGAAATCAGCATCAGCCATCCAGATACACTCCGCCGCCTGCCTGCGCCAGCTTTCGATAGAACTCGCGCTGTTCTTCCGTCAGCGAAATGCCAACGATATCGAGGCGCGTCTTTTTCTTGCCGCGCCACTCCGTCAGGGCCGCAATAAGGTAATCCTGCACGCCGCCGGCGGCCTCGATCGTCTTTACGTCAACCCCGGCCGGCGCGGCCGGGCTGCTGCCCACCAGCATCTGGGCAGACGTGGGTTCCTGATCGAAAAGCGCCTTGAGCAGGTTGTACAGGTCGGATTTGCCGCCGGCCACACGGTCATCCACCCATTTCTTGGCTTTCTCGATCACTTCTGCCGAGATCGCCAGAGGCTGGCTGTTGTCCGCGAAATCCGAGACCGTGCCGAAGCTGGCAATGTTGAACACCGCGTCGCGCCGCTTGGAAAGTTCATCCAGCGCCTGCTTCATCTTGGACTTGGCCAGCTCCAGGCGCGAAGTCACGGTGCCGTCCTCGAGCGATTCCGTGGCCGTCATGTCGTCGCTGAGGTCGAGAAGGTACACGCGCGAGACAACATCCTTCTTGCCGCCTTCGGGCGTATCGACCTTTTCAATCTTGTCGGGTTTGAAACGGATGCGCGGGTAAGGCGTGGGCCGGTCATGGCCGTCTTCGCGCGGTGTGCCTTCTTTGGGCGTTTCTTTGGGCGTTTCCGCGGGCGTTTCTTGGGGCGGCTTCTCCTGGGCGTAGCCGGGCCGTGCGCATAACGCGAACGCGGCCAGGATCATCACCAGAGATAGAAGCAAACGAGTCATGCCCACGCGCCCTTAACGAGGCCTTCAATCACTGCATGCGCTGCAACCACGGTGCCAGCCAAAGGATAGGATGGGTCAGCCCGCCGCGCCACAGCCTGCCTGCCCCGCGCGCGTATTCATAACTCATTGCGGCGCTTTCATTTACGGGCAGATTGCCGGCCTTTGTTGCTGCGCCTGCCAACGCCCCTGCCGGAGTTTGGGCAGGCGCGCAGGGTGACGCCTCGTTACGCGGCGCACACCTGAACCCATTTCCGTGGCGGTTGCCCATTTCTTTCGATCAGCGTCTTTTGTTCAAACGCGGGCAGGCCCCTTGGCGTATAAAGGAAAGTCGTTGCCCCATCAGCAGCGTCATGAAATGGGGTCTGGCGCCGGGTGCGGTGCCTGACCCCATTTCAGAGCGCTCGCATACGGCGCAACAGCAAGGTCTCTCACCGCGAGGTTGAAATGAAGTATCACGTTGGCGTTATGGTTCTGGCCGGGCTGTGTCTGCTTGCGGGCGGTTGTGCCGGCACGAAATCCACCGAAGACAAGTCCAACAATTACTCCTACCTCGACGACAAAACCCTCGAGAAAATGGACAATGACCTGAGCCTCCTCGCCCAGGCCATTGATCGTGCCGACGAAAACAGCGAGTCCTCCCTGCGGCGCGGCATCAGCGAACAGGCCCGGCGCTATCAGGTGGCGCTGATTTCGGCCTTGAGCGATTACTCCTCCACGCCGCGCCGCCGCCTGGCGGGCGTGGTGCTGGGCTTCACCGGCGACGTTTCCGTGATTGGCCCGCTGCTCGACAAAATCAACGATGAAGACGAGCCCGAAAGCGTGCGCATCAACGCCGTGCTCGGCCTCGCCACGCTGGGTGAAAAACTGCGCGATTACCCCAGGCACGACCAGCTCATGAACACGCTGCGCGCCGTGATGGCGAACAAGGACACCTCCCCCTCCATGCGGCGCACGGCCATTGCCGCCTACGCCGTTTCTTACGACAAAGTGCTCAATGACAGCATCTCGCCCGTGGTCGATCGCTTCGTGGGCGACAGCGTGATGGGCGTGCAGGTTGCCGCCGTCAACGCGCTGGGCGACATCGGCGATGTCAGTGCCACGTCCGACCTCATCTACGGCCTGTCGCTGCCCAGCGATGAACTGCGCGTGGCCTCTGCCATTGCGCTGGGCAAACTGGCCGACCCGAACAAAGTGATTGTACCCGCGCTCATTGCCGCCAGCGAAGACGACGAAGCCGCCGATGTCCGCCGCGAGGCGCTCAGTTCGCTCGTCAGCCACTTCCGGGGCGACCCGGATGTCGTCTTTGGCGCACTGCTCTTTGGCCTCTCCGACCTCGACGACGCCGTGCGCGAAAGCGCGGCTATCGCCCTGGCCGAAACCACCGACGAACGCGCCATTGACTCACTGATCCAGGCCACGGGCGACCGCTCGGCGCAGGTGCGGCTGGCCGCGGCGGAAAGCCTGCCGCTGCTCGTGACCAAAGAGAAGGAATCGCTGGCTTATCCGCTTGTCGATTTGATCTCCGATCAAAACCCGCTCGTAAGCCGCGCCGCGCAATCCAGCCTGGTGAAAATCACGGGCAAGAACCTGGGCGAAAACCAGAGCCAGTGGCGCCAGTACTTCTACAAGGCCTACCCGGCGCTTGACCCGGCCACGGCCTATGTGGGCAAACCCAAGCCAAGAATGACCAGCAACCTGCAAGGCAGCGGCGGAAGCCGCACCAGCGGCACGCGCACCAGCGGAACCCGCACCAGCGGCAGCCGCACTCCCAGCAGCGGCACACGCACAAGCGGGAACACCGGCCGCACGAACAACAGCGGCAACCGCAACACAGGAAACACCGGAAGAACCGGCCGGTAGGAACGGCAGGGTAACCCATCTTTGGAGTGCGCCGGCTTGCCGGCGCACTCCAAAGAACCGTACAGATCGCCCTTCGCGCGTCGCCTAACGGCAGTTACATGCCTTTGATCAACTTGGGTAGAAGTTCGTCGATTGCAGCAAGCTGCTTGGCAAGGATGACGCGCATGGCGCTGCGCCGCGCGCCGACGGTTTTTCCCGTGAGCGATGAAACGGCCTTGCGGGCGATTTCGGCACACTCCTCGCCCAACTCGGCAAGCTGAGTGTGCAGCTTTTTGTTCGGGTCAAACTTTGGAAAAGGAACCTCAAGAACCTTTTTGTGGATGTCTCGTTCGCCCTGCAATCCGCGCGACTGATAAGGCTTGATCAAATCGTTAATCGAAGGGGCATTCAGCAGAACGCACAAGTAACTCGCTTCGTCACGGTCATTTGTTCTGAAACCGTACCATTTCACGTCGATTACGAATGTTGACGGCATGGACCGGCAATCCACGACAGAACTTGCGATGTTCGTACCAGAGTGGTTGTAACCAATCACATATCTCTTTCCAAACTCCTGACGCGTGAGGCCACCGTTGTAGTCCAGGCGTTCTTGAACTGTCGGCGTTCGTTCGCTCGCCGCACCCTTGCGGTTCTTGGCGTAGGCCTTTTCGACGCTCTCGAAATACCTGGCGGCTTCAAGGAATCCGTCCACGCGCAATTCACTGCTCTTCATGACCTTGGGATTGCGCAATTTGCTTCCGTCATCGGTCATCAACAGCGGCAGAACCACGTCGGGCAATTCACCATCAAGCGTGAATGGCAGTAAGTGTTTGGCGAGGGCTGATTTGAACAGGAAACGGCGCTGAATCTCGCCTTTGAACACCAAGCTCTTCCACGGTTCTTTGGCCGTTCTCGCCTGCTCTGGGTCGGTGTCAATGGAAACGACCTGGTCGCGGCCCTTGGGCAAGCCGCCGTGAACGCGCACGAAGAACGCATTGCGTGGAACGATAGTTGCACCCTGAAAAAACTTATCAGCGTAATAGGATCGCCCGGAAAACTCGGGGGCATCTTCATTCTCGCTCCACGCTGTGCGCTCGCCCATCTTCACCAGATGCCACTTCACGCTGCGCGTTTTGAGCCGCTCGCTGACCTCTGATTTCATCGGCTCACGCTCGGTGAAGCGCGCCTCGAACACCTTTCCGGCGATGGGTTTCTTCTCTTCGGCGCGCTTCTTGGCGCGGGCGAAAATCACGCAGGTTGGCACATTGAACAGCGGAAAAACCTTGGCGAGGTCCCAGACTTTTTCGAAGCGAAAATCCTCGGCGCCCCAGCCGCTTGGCCCTGCGCGAAACTTGGCGTGCTGATCGCCGGAAAAAACCGCCCGCGGCAAGACCATTGCGATGTAACCGAAATTCTGTTGAAGGAAGGTGTGGCTTGCGAAAAGCATGAAGGTCGTGGCCAGCTCCGTTTGAGTTCGCAAGCTCGACTTGTCAGCGCACACGCCGTAGCGGGAAATGGCCAACCGCTCCAGTTTTTCCTTGTACTTGGGATTGGTCACGAAACGGAAAGAGAGCCAAGGTGGGTTACCCACGATGTACTTGAAGCGTCGTTCGTAAAGGTACGGTCGCGTAAAATTACGCGCCACCCACGCCCAAATCGTGTCCCGATTCTCTTTGGCCAATTGGCCCATCTGTTTGCCGAGTTTGCCGACAGCTTTCACGCAATCGACCTTCTCGAAATCCTCCATCTTGCGCCAATAATAGACGCTGCGCTCAAGCACGCGCTCGAGCGTTTGCGCGCTTAATTCGTGCCCAGCCACGAATTCTTCCGCCGCCTGTTTGGAAGCATCAATCAATTCATCGAACAACAGGTTGCCCGCCTGGTCCACGGGCTCGGGAAACATCACGGTTTCAAGCTCCGGGTCGCCGATCCGAACGGGGTGCCCTTGGCCCTCAAACTCCATTTCCTTTACGGGACTGTCGGGCGACTTTCGATCAATCAGCGTATCGGCCATGAAAACAGGAATGAAAACAACACGCTGTGTCTGTTGAAGCAAGTCTCCCAATGCCAGCATGTAGTTGGCCTTGGCGACGATAACGGCCAGCGGGTGAATGTCGAATCCAACGATTTTGTCCGCGATCATGTAGGCCCGTGTTCCCACTGCGATCTTTGCCAGACTCAGCGCCTCCCGGGCTCGGTGAATCAAAGCGACGAGAAAACTGCCCGAGCCGCAAGTGGGATCGAGTGTGCCGGGCAATGCGTCGCCCATTTCGTTGTCTTCGGGCCAGATATCGTCCACCACAGCGCGGCAGAGCCAGTCGGGTGTGTAGTACTCCCCCAAATCGTGGCGTTCGCTGGGGTCAACCAATGTCTCGTAAAGGACCTTGAGGATGTCCGCCTTGAGGTCCTTGAGTTTGTAGTTCTTGAGTTCATGCAGGAGTTGCAGCCACATAGGAACGACCAGCTTTTCCACCTGGGGCTTGAGCACCCAATGGAACACGTCGCGGTCGCTGCTGCCCCTTACTTTCATACGCAGAAAAAACTCGCCGGAAATCACGTCGTGCACCAGTTCGCGTTCGTCTTCAGGGCTGCCTTTGGGCTGGAACGCGGCCCAAACCATGAACTTGGCGAGGCCTGCCAGATAGGTGTGCTTGAGGAATAGCCTGGCGCCTTCGGGACCTTCACCAACTTTAGATCCGTAGCTGTATTGAAGATACTTGCTCCACTGGCTGCGGGCCAGTTGCACGTCGGGTTCGTTCTCTACAAGTGCGTAAGCCGCCTCCAGCGCACGTTTGGCCGCGCCGAACACGGGCCCTGCGGGGCCGAATTCGCGCACGAACGAATGGGGCGTTGGCACTCGGTCGCCCTGCTGCATAAGATTGCGATGCAGAAACCAGTAGAACTCTTCAGCGGAATTCTCGTTGGGTTTGAGTTCAAGCGTATCTGCCAGCGCGACTTCGATGTTCTCTTCGCTCAACTTCTTGCCTGCCGGCAGGCTGAGCAGGTATCGCTCGAAAACAAGCCCGTCCGTGGCGATGCCTACAAAAGGGATATCCTCCAGTTTTAACGCGCGGCACAGCCCGACAGCGTATTGACGCAACTCCTTCTTCGCCGTTGCGCGCCCCGATGCCAAGCTGACCTTGAACTCCATGATCACATGGCCGACCAAAGCGTCGATGCGCCCACGGCGGATGATGGTCGCGTTCTCGGAAAGATAAGTGACGCCACGCTCCATTGACTGCGTGTAATCGGCAACGGTCTTCGGATCGTCGTTGAAAACGCCGTGAAGCAGGTTCGCAAAGTGCGTCACGCGGCCCGCTTCCTTTGTGTGGTCGCGGACGTGCTTGCTGTATTCGATGATCGCGGCGACGGCTTGTTTGAAGTCCATTGGATTCTGGCCCTAGATGATGTCCAGCAGCGTGATGTTCACGAACAAGTAATCCGATGGCTGCTGATAGGCAACCCAGTCAAAGCCGCGTCCATGGGTTACAAGCCTGTAGCCTTGCAACTTCAGCGAACGCAACAGTTTTGCCGCATCATCGCGACTCCGATGAGGGTACTTGAATTTGCCGTTGCGGGTCTCGACGGTCAGCGTCGCACGTTCGTCCTTCATGGCCTGAAGTATAGGAGCTCATGCGACAAAGCGCGGCTGTGTTGATGGCGTGTGGAGAAAAGCCCGACTTGCGCTCCTCAAACGCTGTTATTGCGCGCTGATATCCTCGCTGCTAACGTGCCGCGCCTCATGGAAGTTCTATTCATTATTTCCAGCATTGTTGCCGTTGCTGGTGCGGTTCTTGTGGTCTCGCAGCGCGTGGCCATTTACTCGCTTTTGGGCCTGCTGGTTTCTTTCTTTGGCACTGCGGGCATCTTCTACACCCTTGATGCGGGCTTTCTGGCTGTGTCGCAAGTCCTCATCTATGCCGGTGCCTTGGCGGTGCTCTTCCTCTTTGTATTGATGTTCGCCTCGGATGCTCCGCCGGCCGTGGGCCCGCTTGTCACTGTCCAGGCGCGCAAAGTCTTTGATCCCTCAAAAGTTGAGCTGCCGCAGGGCCGCGAGAAGCCTCGCTTTGCGGTGCCTTCGGCTTTAGCCGCGCTGATTGCTTTGTGCACGCTGGCTGTGATGTACGTGGCGATCATGAAACTGCCCGCGAGCTTCAAAACGTTCGGCGAATTGCCTCCCACCGTCGAAGTCGCGCGCAATACACAGCCGCGCGATGCCGCGCAGCCCGTTACTGATGCCGTGGCTTTTGGCAGCACGCAGGGCATGAGTTACACCATTTTTGATCGCTTCCCGCTCGCCTTTGAAGTGGTCAGCCTGTTGATCTTCGCGGCGATTTTGGGTGCGGTGCTGCTCACACGCGCGCAGGCGCGCAACACGCAGCCCGAACCCAAGATCGGCGATTTGTCCGACGAAGCCCGCAGGGCGGAGGCGGATCATGCTTGACCCCCAGCCCGTGCTGCTGCTTGCCGCCGCCCTGTTCTGCATCGGGCTTTATGGCGTGCTGTGCCGCACCAACCTGGTTCTGATTCTCATGGCGCTGGAGCTGATGCTCAACGCCGCCAATATCACGCTCGTGACTTTTTCGCGCTATTGGGCGGGTCGCGGGCTCAATGCCGAGAACTTTACCCACGCGCACACGGGCCAGTTCTTCACGCTCATGGTCATGGCCGTAGCCGCGGCTGAGGTGGGCGTGGGCTTGGCCATTATTGTGGCCGTGTTCCGGCGCAGGCATGCCAGTGAAGTTGGGGCAGCCACGGAGTTGAAGAACTGATGGGCGAGCTTCTGACAAAACCGGAAGTGATGCTCTGGCTCGTGCCGCTGCTGCCGCTGCTGGGCTTCCTTGTTAATGGCTTCTTTGGCAAGCGCATGCCGCTGTCCACTTCGGGCGCGGTGGCGTGCATCAGCATTGTCATGAGTTTTGGCTTTGCGGTGATCCTGTTCACCACGCAGATTGCGCGCGGCCAGGATGTCGCCACGGCCCCGTGGGTATGGATGAGCACGGGCGGCTTCAACGTGGATTTCAGGCTGCTCGCTGATCCGCTTTCGGGCCTGCTGATGCTCGTGGTCACGGGCGTGGGCTCACTGATTCACATTTATTCCGTGGGCTACATGGGCCACGACAAGGCCTATTGGCGCTTCTTCTCGTATCTCAACCTGTTCTGCTTTGCCATGCTCATGCTCGTGCTCGGCGACAGCCTGGTGCTTTTGTTTCTGGGCTGGGAGGGCGTGGGCCTTTGCAGCTATCTGCTGATTGGTTTCTGGTACACGCACCTGCCCAACAGCAACGCAGGCATCAAGGCCTTTGTCGTCAACCGCATCGGCGACTTCGGCTTCATGCTGGGCATGTTCCTGATTTTCTGGCACTTCCATACGCTGAACTACGGCGAGCTCGCGGCGAGCATGCGCGATGCCGGCAGCGCGCCGATTCTCACCTGGGCGTGCGTTTGCCTGTTCATCGGCGCCTGCGGCAAGTCGGCGCAGATTCCGCTTTATGTGTGGCTGCCCGACGCCATGGCCGGCCCCACGCCCGTCAGCGCGCTGATTCACGCGGCCACCATGGTGACTGCCGGCATTTACATGATCGCGCGCCTGAATTTCATCTGGGTGCGCGCCGAAGATGCGCTCACGCTTGTGGCGATCGTGGGTTCGCTCACGGCGTTCTTTGCGGGCACGATTGGGCTGGTGCAGCGCGACATCAAAAAGGTTCTGGCTTATTCCACGGTCAGCCAGCTTGGTTTCATGTTCATGGCGCTGGGCTTAGGCGCATTCCCGGTGGCGGTGTTTCACTTGTTCACCCATGCGTTCTTCAAGGCGCTTTTGTTCTTGGGCTCGGGCAGCGTGATTCATTCGCTTGAGCACACGCTTGGCCACGGCAACCCGGATTCGCAGGACCTTTTCAAGATGGGCGGGCTCAAGCACAAGCTGCCGCTCACCTGTGCCACGATGATTGTGGGCGCCTGCGGCCTGGCCGGCATTCCGCTTTTCTCGGGCTTCTTCTCGAAGGACGCGATCCTGTTTGCGGCCTTTGAGCGCCATGACGCATTGGGCATGATTGTTTATTCGCTGGGCCTCGCGGCTGCCGTTTGCACGGCGTTCTATTCGTTCCGCCTGATTGGCCTGTGCTTCTTTGGCAAATGGCGCGGCTTGGAAGCAGCTTACGCCCACGCCGATGAGTCGCCGCGCTCGATGGGGCTGCCGCTGCTGGTGCTGGCCGTGTTCGCCTTTGGCGCGGGCTATCTCTGGATTCCGGCCGCCTTTGGCGTGCACTTCACGCCCTTTGCCGACCTGCTTTCGCCGGTGTTTGCGCAGGGCCAGGCTTACTTGCAAGCCGCGCAAAGCCGCTGGGCCATGCCCGTGGAACACACGGCGGAATCGATCGGCAAGGAGTGGGTCAACATGCTGATCAGCTCGGTGGTGGCAATCGGCGTTTCAATTTTCGCGTTCTCGATTTACAGCAAGCCCGCGGGCGTGGAGCGCATGGCCAAGCTGGTCGCAGACCCGAAGTCGGCGCTGGCCGTGCCTTATCGTGTGTTGCTGAACAAGTTTTACGTGGACGAGATCTACACGTTGGTGTTTGTGCGCCCCTTGCAGCTTTTGTCTGACGTATTGTTCGTGATCGTGGACGTAATCCTGATTGACCTGGTCATGGTCAACGGCAGCGGCCTTTTGGTGGAGGTTTCCAGCAAAGTTGCACGCCGCGTGCAGACGGGCAACGTGCGCCATTACCTGTTTGCATTCGCGATCGGCATGGTGGTGCTGCTGGCGCTGTTTTTGGCGGTACTGTAGAAATCCAGTCACGCGTCAGGGCTTGTTCGAAATGCTAAGCTGTTGACACCTGACGCGCGACGCGAGCTCGAGACACTTCTTCATGACTCCAGACGACAGACACTTCTATCTTCGCCGCCTGCACAGCCTTTCGGGCGTGATTCCCGTGGGCCTGTTTCTGCTGCAACACATGTACGGCAACGTGCTCGCACTCTGGGGCGCAAACGTTTACGACGAGCACGCCAAGTTCATCACGCACCAGCCGCTGATTTACCTGCTTGAAATCGGCACCGTGTTTCTGCCGCTGGCGTTCCACGCCGGCCTGGGCATCTATTTCATGGTCGATTCCAAGTGGAACCCCAACAAGTACGGCTACGCCCGCAATTGGGGTTACACGCTGCAGCGCATCACGGCATTCATCACGCTTTTCTACGTGGTGTTCCATGTGCTGCAAACGCGCTTTGCCTTTTCCGAAGCCGAGAAAGAGGCGCTTTTTGGCGCCATGCAGAACCTGTTTGCGAACAACAAAGGCTGGCTCATGGGCGTTTACGCCGTGGGTGCGATTGCCGCCAGCTATCACATGTGCAATGGCTTGTTCACGTTCTGCATTGTCTGGGGCATCACGGTTTCGCGCGGCGCGCAGAACACCATGTGGCGCGCGTGCATGGGCCTGTTTGTCGTCATGTCGCTGGGTTTTGTGGTCTCGCTGCTGCCGCTGAACAAGATCATCGAGCCGCCCTTTGCCAATACCCTGCCCGCCCGCGCCGCCGGCGAAAAAGCCGGCACGCCTTACCCGGGTGAGACGGCCAAGCCGCGCTAATCCAGTGTGAACTGCAGCGTCAGCACCAGGCCGTTGTGCAGGGCGTGCAGCAGCGCGCCCGGCCACAGGCTGCGCGTGTGCGCGTAAATCAGCGTCAGGAAAACGGACAGCAGCGTCAGCGGCGCGGCAAGGTAAAGCATGTTCTCGCGCCACATGCCGTGCACGAGCACAAACAGGAAAATCGAAACCGCAAAGGCCGCCCAAAGGCCGGGGCCGCTTTTGGCCTCACCCGCCAGCAAGCCGCGCAGGCCGCCAAATAGCACGACGCGAAACGCGAATTCCTCGGCCAAGGGCACGCCGACAACGGCCATCAGGTAAGCGCCGGCAATGGCGGCGGGCGCGCGGCGCGCGGTCAGTTCCTTGAGCACGGGCTGCTGCTCAATGGGCGCTCCCAGCCATTGCGCGGCAGCGACGGCGCCAATGATCGAGGCGAAAATCAGCGGCGTGGCCAAGAGCCAGATGCCGCCGGTGCGCGCCAGTTGCAGCGGCTGAACGCGCGTCCAGACTCGCGGCGTGGAGGCCCTGGGCTCCCACGCATGGAAGCGCAGCACATAGATTGCCGCGGCGACGACAATCAGTTGCAGCAGGCCGTGCTGCGCCGCGAAATCAGCGCGGCTTGCGGCATAAGAACTTCGATAAACCAGATAGAGCAGCAGGTCCGGCAACATCAGGCCCGCCAGCGCCAGCGGCACGCCAAAGAAGAAGCTCTCCATGCTCAAGGCGCCGCCGCTTGGGCCCATGCGCGCAATGATCCGCCACACGAAAAACGCGCCCACCAGCACCAGCGGCGCGCAAATTGCGAGCGTGGCAAGTGCGTCAAGGTTGGCCTTGTCCGGGTTGAGCAGAAGTTGCTGCCAGTCCATGGGAAGCAGTGTGCAGTTTGCGGTTCGCCGTTGGCAGGAAAAAGCGGGATGAAGCGCGAACTGCTACAATCGGCTTATGCCGGCACTCTCACCTGATGAAGTCCTGCGCTACCTGAACACCAAGGGCTTTCTGTCCTCGGCGGAGGTGGAGCTTGCCAAATCGCGCTGGAACGCCGAGCGCGACGGCCCGCTGCTGCAATGGCTGGGCCGAGAGAAGCTGCTGCCCGTGGATGTCGCGCGCGATGTGATTGAACTTCTGGCCGAAAACCAGCTTGAGGGCCTGGAGCCGCGCCTGCCGGGCCTGATTTTGCTCAAGCTCGCCGGACGCGGCGGCCGCGGCACGGTGTATCGCGCGTGGCAGCCCAGCCTCAAGCGCGTGGTTGCGGTAAAAATCCTGAGCAAGGACCTGGCACAGAACCGCGAATACCTGCAGCGCTTTTTGCGCGAGGCGAAAGTGGCAAGCAAGGTCAACCACAAGAACGTGGTGCGCGCCTACGACATCAACAAGGCCGGCGGCAACATTTACCTGGTCATGGAATACGTCTCGGGCGCGAGCGTGGGCGAAATCCTGCGCGAGCACGGCAAGCTCAATCCCGCCGACGCGCTCGAAATCGCGCACCATGTGGCCGAGGCCATTGCCTACGTTTCGCAGGTCGGGCTGGTGCACCGCGACATCAAGCCCGACAACATCATGCTCGACAAAAAAGGCCGCGTGAAACTGTGCGACCTGGGCCTGGCGCGCCCCAGCGGCGCCACGCAGCTTACTTCGCCCATGGTCGCGCAAGGCACGCCGGCTTACATGGCGCCCGAAGCAGCGCTGAGCCCCGAAATCGACAGTCAGGCCGACGTTTACTCATTGGGCGTGACGCTTTACCGCATGCTGCTGGGCAAACTGCCCTTTGACCACCCCGATCCCGTCGAGATCCTGCGCATGCACCTTGAAGAAGAGCCGCGCGGGCTCGACGGCGGCGAGTTGCCCGGCGCGCTTTCCGAGCTGATCCTGCGCATGCTCAACAAGGACGCCAAGAAGCGCCCCGCGGCCAAGGATCTGCCGCGCGAGATCGTTTCGCTGGAGAAGGCAATCCCGGGTCTTGACAAGTCAAGTCTGTGGGAACTCGTCGAGGGCGGCGAGGCCACGCTGCCCGTGCCCGGCGAGCAGTCCACACTTTCGCTCGAGCCCACCCATGAGCTGGGCTTTGTGCAGACGCAGGCGCCCCCCGCCAACAAACCCTGGGAGACGCCGCCATTGCCGTCGCCCTCGGCTTCGCAGCGCATTCCCACAACGCCGCTGCCTGTCTCGCGCGCAACGCCGATGACCGGCATCGGCCTTGGCACCATGGCGCTCGCTCTGGTGCTGTGCGTGGTTTACATCGTGTTCTTCACGCTTCAGCCGCCGCCGGAGAACAAGCCCGACCCGCAGATCGATCAGCTCAAGACGGAAAACGCGGCACTCAAGGGCGAACTCGAAGCTGAAAAGTCGCGCCAGGCCGCCGTGCGCGAATTCATGGCCAAGGCCGCACAAAAACTGCGCGAGGAACAGGCCGACGACGCGGCCAGCGCGGGCGCAAAGCCCAAGCGCGAGAGCCTCGAAGACATCATGGGCGAAATCAACGAGCTGCGCGCTTCGCACAGCGCCGCCGAGAACCCCGGCGCGGGCGAGTAGCAGGTGCGCCCGGAAATGGGGTCTCTGGAAATGGGGTCAGGCTCCGGGCAGTTCCGGTGCCTGACCCCATTTCTGGAGACCCGCCCGGCCGGGAATGTCGCAGCACGTTGTACGCTTGGGGCAACTCTTGAAAGGAGTCTGCCATGAGCGTTGCCGAATCAACCGTTGAACCTGCCCCGCAAGCCGCACCAGAAAAAGCCGGCGATTTTGCCAAGGCGCTGGATCGCCTCATTGAACAGTTCAATGACTGGCGCGATCTCAACGAGGAAAACGAGAAAGTCGCGCAGCTGTTCCTCGACCAGGCCTACCTGTTCCACCACGGCTACGGCATCGAGCGCGAGATTGAGTGCCTCGAACTGACGGTCTCTGAGTCCGCCCAGTGCCGCAGCCGCGCCATTGTTTTCATGACGGGGCCCCGCGCAGACCGCCCTTTTCCCGAGTTGTCCGTTGACGCCTCGGCGGGCGTGCGCGCCTGCGCGCTGCTGACGCACAAGCGCGCCCAGCTCGAAGCCGCGCGCGAGAAATCGCTGATCGACGCGGCAGCGCGGCTTGACCGGCTATTGAGAAAAGGCGTGGAGCCGCCGGCGATGTTGCAGTCGCCGTTGCCCAAAGACCGCCCGACGCTGAGCTGGCGCATGGCGCAGGGGGGAAGCGTGCAGCCCTTCGTACTGGGCCTCGAGCGCGTGTACAAGAATGCAACGAGAGAGGTGATGGGTACGAACATGCGGCCAAAGTGGCCGGGCCAGCCGGGCTACGGCAAGGCGGGTCACTGGCTGCCCACGGTGGAAGAGCACAAGGCGGAAGACCCGCCTGCCCAGGCCGCGACCTCGAAGGTCGGCTAAGGAGCGTGAGCCGGGGCGAAAGCCCGCACGTTCAACCACGGCCTGACTCGACCAGGCTGAAGGGATCGAGAGATCTTTGAAAATTAATAGAGGTCGGTGGCCGGTCGTTGGTTGTCCGTGCAAAACCGCGACTCACACAAAGCCACAAGGCCACAAAGAGAGCCAGGGCCAAGCCGCGCGTTGCTAATGTGTGGGTTGCGCAAGCCGGAGCAGAAACGCCGTGAACTTGCAAAGCCAGGCTACGGCCCAAAGCAAAGGCGGGAGCGCGTTTATCTCCAGCCAATACGCCCGGCTTTCGTGCAATGTTCATGGGTGGAGCACACGCTTGGGCTGACCGGAATGGAGGCTGGGAAGGTCCCCAAGTCGGGCAAAGTAAAGCAAGTGGACATGACGAGCCATTGGAACGGCGGGAGCAAGGAAATCACCGTGCATTCCAGTGTGTATGATCCCGCGGTCAATGCGGAGTTTTTTCGAGAGTTGTTTTTCCCTTGGATCGACAATGACGGATCAGCGTGCCATTAAGTCTAACCGGACCAAACGCCAGTGGCTCGTGGCGGGCATTTGCTTAGTATTGGTGTTGTCGTTCTGGACCGCGGTCTTCATCGCCTTGCTTCCGGACGACTTGCTCACAAAGGAGGAAATGAAGGAAATCATGAAGGCACCCCCGGAGACATATCCGGAATTACTCCGCAAGATAAGGGCCTGCGAAAGCAGGAGTGTCCACGAAAGGTATACGAAAGCATATACGACGCCATTGTCGTCAAGAAGCGAGCGAATCAAGGTCTCTGATCAAGACGGCATAGAGTGGTTTTTTCAAGACCCTAATACACAAACGCAATTCAAGTGGCGGCCAGGCTTCCAAGTAAGGGACGTACAGCGGGTGTATGTCATTACCACTGTACCTGACCCAGAAGCTTTTACGCCTCGCGTAACAAGCACGTGATCCATTCTTGTCAGCGTTGATGACCGGATAATTGGATGGTGGGGAAGGGATGAGGAGTCAGGAGCTCGATTGCACTGAGGCTGATGGCATAGCATTGCGTTGCGATTAGGGGTGTGTCGGTGTTGGGAGTGAGCGTTGGATAGAGTGTCCCCCTGACCGAATTCTTGGCGTGGGTAATTGATTACTTGGGTGGAGTATGTGCCTCTTCTTTGGGGCGGCCTCTAGTCTGAGCGCTGACTCTGGTACGGTTGAACCTGAGTCGGCAGCGCGGGCGATTCTGTTTTCTGACGGCCTGCAGATGACAGGGCGGCTTACTGACTAGGCAGCTCTTCCTCTTGGCGGTTGCCTTTTGCATGCCGCCACAAGCGCTTGAGCCGGAGTGCTTGTAAAATAGCAAGTGATTTCTAATCTGCAAGGCATGTTCACTCGTTTGATCCGGCCTGAGCTTGTGCGTCGGCTGGCGGCGTTTCCCGCCGTTGCTTTGGTCGGGCCGCGCCAGTGCGGCAAGACTACCTTGGCCAAATCGCTGGGCGGCGCTTACTTTGACCTGGAGCAGCAGGCCGAGCGCTTGCGACTTGACCTCGAGTGGGATGCACTCATCAAGGGAAAGCCGCTCGTCGTGCTGGATGAGGCGCACACATGGCCCGAAGTGTTCCCGCGCATGCGCGGCGCCATTGACGCTCAGCGCAAGCGCCATGGCCGCTTCTTGATTCTCGGTTCGATTGCGCCCGCGCTGATGACAAGGGTTTCGGAATCGCTGGCCGGGCGCCTTTCGCTGGTTGAACTCACGCCCCTGCTTTGGCGTGAGCTGACAAACTTTGCCCAGCGCGAGCGGCTCTGGCTTTGCGGCGGTTTTGCCGATGGCGGAGTGATGGCGCCCAAGCGTTACACGCGCTGGCAGCGCGATTACCTGGCACTGCTGGCCCAGCGCGACTTGCCCGCCTGGGGACTTGCGGCCAAACCGCAGACAACCGAGCGGCTGATGGCCATGCTGGCCGCGCTCCATGGGCAGGCCTGGAATGCCTCGAACGTCGGGCAGAGCATGGGGCTTTCGTACCACACGGTGAACAGTTACCTCGACTATCTGGCGGGTGCGTTCCTGATCCGGCGCTTGCCGCCGTTTTCAGCCAACATCGGCAAGCGGCTGGTGAAGAGCCCCAAAGTGTACTGGCGCGACAGCGGCCTCCTGCACTCGCTGCTTGGAGTGTCGAACCGAGAGAGCCTGTTGCGCCAGCCCTGGGTGGGCGCAAGTTGGGAAGGCTTTGTGATCGAGCAGATCCTGGGCCAGCTTTCCAGCGGGGGCCGCGCCGTGACTCCTTACTACTTCCGCACCAGCGACCAGCACGAGTTGGACCTGGTGCTGGAGGTCGAAGGCGAGTTGTGGGCCATCGAAATCAAGCTGACATCATCGCCCAGCCCAGCCGACATGGCCGGCCTCGACAAACGCGCGGACATGATTGGCGCCAAGCGCCGTGCGCTCGTTTCGCAAACGAGCAAAGCCAGCGGCAACGAGACGCGGCTATCGTGCAACCTCGATCACTTGCTGGGCGTAATGGCGAATTGGTGAACCCGCACCGGCTGCATTGCGGCGAAGGCCGAACCCTGCCGCCGTATTGCACGCCGGATGTCAGGCCCGCCCCGCTTGCCGGGCTACGAAGGCTTCGTAATCCGCGGGCGTGTTGACTTCGTAGCCGCGGTATTCGCTGGTGAAGACGGCGATCTTGATGCCGTTTTCCAGCGCCCTCAGTTGCTCGAGGCTTTCGGCTTTCTCTAACGCCGTCTGCTTCATCTTGGCGTACTTCTGCAAGAAGCTCGGCTTGAACGCGTAGAGCCCGACGTGTTTCAAGTAGCGCGGCTTTCCGTCCTCTCTCGTGCCTTCGGGCGGCTCGTTGGGGTGCTCGCGGTAGAACGGGATGGCGCTGCGCGAGAAGTAGAGCGCGTCGCCTTCTTTGTCGCAGACCACTTTCACGAAGCCGGGCTCCGCAAGCGGCACGCCTGCGGGCCATGGGGTTGCAATCGTGCCCATGAGTGCCTTCTTGCGCTTGAGCATGCCTTTGACGAGCGCCGTCAGCGGCACATGGCTCATCTCGGGCTCGTCGCCCTGCACGTTGATCACGAGCGTGGCCTTGGGGTACTTGCGCGCCGCTTCGGCCACTCTGTCGGTGCCGCTTTGACACTTGGGTGACGTCATCACGGCCTCGCCGCCGAAGCCGCGCACCGTTTGGGCGACTTCTTCGGCATCAGTTGCGACCACAACTTTGTCGATAAGCCTGCAGGCTTTGGCGCCTTCGTACACGTGCTGCACGAGGGGCTTGCCGGTTTTGTCGAGCAGAACTTTGCGCGGCAGGCGAGTTGAAGCAAGCCGGGCAGGAATGATGGCAAGAACTTGGCTCATGATGGGCCCTGTTGGAGGAGAACATGCTTTTACTTTGGGTGGAGTACATTCCGCACGTGTTCATTGGCGCTTCGGGGCTGATTGTGGCGGTGGTGGCCCTGGACTTCACGATTGCCAAGATCAAGAGTGCCTCGCAGCGCCTGCGCAAGGCACCGGCCGAAGAGCCGCCGAAAACTGTTGAAACAGTCACAAATTTAGTCGATAATGCACTGATTGCACAGGCTGAAGCGCCTGTCGCGCCGGATGGTACAATGGCGGCGACGGTGGAGCAGGAACAGCTGGTGCGGGATACCGGACGGTGCTTGCCCTTGGGCGCGCCGACGGAGCGTTACGAACCCATAGCCCATGGCGCCGACACAGAGCGCCATGAGCCCATCGCCGCGGCCCTGGAGCCGGTGGCCGAATCCGCCGCCTTCTCACGAGTGGGCGAGGATCGGCGCAACGATTCGGCAAGCCTGGTGGCGATGGCGGCGCGCGAACTGATGCAGGCGCGCAGCACGCGGGTCGAGGATGCCGTCGTCACGCGCGATCCATCGGTGCGGATTGTGGATGTGGCGGTGGCGTCCAGTGGTCGCGTGGCTTCGTAAACAGCCTGGTGAACTCGGCAAAGCCGGTCGCCGGGCGGCCGGCCTTGCTGTTTTGTGTCACTAGAAGCGAGCATGGAAGAATCAACGGCAACCATCCAGTCGAACCTGCTGCAGATCCATTTCAACAGTGGAATGGACGGCCAATACGTTCTTGACCCGGCCGCCGACGTGTTCGTGAAAGTGAACCCCGCGTTCTGCGAGCTGGTGGGTTACTCGGCCGAGCAGCTTGTGGAGTCGAAGACGCCCCTGGCCACGGGCTCGCTCGTGCACCCCGAGGATCGCGAGCTGGTTACAACACAGCGCAAGCAGGCTGCGCGGCCCGGCGAGCGCGGCTCTTTGCGCTTTCGCGTCGTGCTGCCCGAAGGCGAAGTGCGCACGCTGGAGATCTGTTATTCGGTGGTGAACCACGTCGGGCGCATATTGCATGTGGGCAGCGCGCGCGACGTGAGCGAGCAGGTCAAGCTGGAAAGCAAGCTGCGCAGCGAGAGCGACTACAACCGAGAGTTGAGCCTCGAAGCCCAGCGCGCGGCCAAGGAAAACCAGAAGAAGAACATCGAGATCGCCGAGGCCAACACGCGCATTTCCGCGCTGGCTGAAGTGCTGCGCGCCATTCCCGTGCTCACCAAGCGGCTGCTGGAGCTGAAGTCTCTGGCCGACGTGTTCAAGGAAACCGCGCAGACGATGGTGGGAGACGCCGGGTTTGCGAGCTGCAATATCCTGCTGAAGAATGCCGGCGGCGAACTCGAGATCAAGACGGCCAATCCCGCGTGCGCGACCATCAAGCTGCAGCCCAACGCCGGCACGCTCTACCAGGCGGTGCTGCAGGGCGCGCAATCGCTGGCAATTGACGAGCAAGGGGCGCACATCGCGCCGATCACCGCGGCAGGCGAAATTCGCGGCATCCTGCATGTCGGCCTGCCCAAGAACCTGGCGCGCTTTTACAAGAACCACACCATGGTGGCGCAGTCGATCAAGGACTTGGTTACCACGATCGCGGATTTCCTTGGCCTGGTGATTTCGAACCACGAAAACCTGGAGCGCGTCACGCTCGCAAGCCGCACCGATAACCTGACGGGCCTGTTCAACCGGCGCGTGTTTGAAGAAAACCTGACGATCGAATTCCGCCGCGCGCTGCGCTACCAGCGCGACTTGAGCCTGCTGATCCTCGACATCGACCACTTCAAGAAGGTAAACGACACCTGGGGCCACCAGCAGGGCGACGCAGTGCTTGAAGCCGTCGGCACACTGCTCAAGGGCAGCTTCCGCGACCTCGATTCGGTGTGCCGCTATGGCGGCGAAGAGATGTGCGCGATTCTGCCGGAAACCGTGGGCGAAGCGGCCAGGAGCAAAGCCGAGTACCTGCGCCGCAAGATCGAAGAACTGCGCATCCCGCTGCTGAACAAGCCGGAAGAGAACATGCAGGTGACCGTATCGATCGGCGTGGCCTGCGTTTCCAAGACCACCATCAGCGAAGACCAGCTGCTGCGCGAAGCGGACTCAGCGCTCTACGAGTGCAAATCAAACGGCCGCAACCGCGTGCTGCTGGCCAAGCCAACCTAAGACGGCATTTGCCCATTCAAGACGGCGCCGCCATGCCTGCATTGACCGCGTTTCTCAATCTCGTTGCCGGCGTCACGATCCTGATCGTGAGCTGCTATCTGCTGCGCGAGTTCTGGATTCGTGCTCTGCCGGTGAAGCTGCTGGCCTATCTCGCGGCACCGGGCATTGCACTGCATGAACTTTCGCACGCGCTGGGCTGCGTGCTGACCGGTGCGAAGGTGCACCAGATCACGCTCTTTCGCGGCGACGGGTCGGGCGAAGTGCGCCACTCCGCGCCCAAGCTAAAGTACGCCGGCGAGGTCATCATCTCCATGGCGCCGCTGGCGGGCTGCACGGCGGCGTTCTGGCTGCTGGGCTGGGCGCTCCATGGCACGATGAACTTCTATTACGTGACCTCGCGCGGCGTCACGCCCGACACGTTCAGCTACATCGGCCAGTTGCTTTCGCTGGTGCTGGACGACCTTTCGCTGGCACTCACGAGCGCGGTGTGGAGCGACTGGCGCACTTACGTGTTTCTCTACTTCTCGATGTGCATTTCAATAGCCATGGCGCCCTCGAAGCAGGACCTCAAGAACTGCGCCGTGGGCCTGCTGGTGCTGTGCGGCATCGTGCTGATCGTGCACCTGATCGTCGATCGGCTGCTGCACGTGCGCGGCGGGCCGATCTTCGAAGTAATCGGCAACCTGCTGGTGAAGCTGCATTACCCGCTGGCGATTGTGGCGCTGTCGTTTGTGCTTTGCCTTGTGGTCTGGCTTGCGGGCATGCCCTTTCGCAAGCGCTAACTCTCGTGCGCCTTGAGCGCCTTCTCGATCGTCGCCCGAACCTGCTCGCGCAGGCGCACGGGCTTGAGCACACGCGCGTGGCGGCCGAAGCTCAGCACAAAGCCCACGGCCCAACTGTCGTTGAACAGCGGCAGGCTCAGCCGCGTCTTGCCGCGCGAGGCAGTCAGCTCTGCGCCCGGCGTGCCGCGCCATTCATCGGCGACGTCCTGCGCGGCTTCCTTCGAGAACTCGATCAACACCCGCTCTCGCGCCGTGCCGCTGAAAAGGGGCTGGAGGCGCCCGGCGTCGCGCGACTTCGGTGGTCTTGTCGAGAACGGTTCATTGAGCACGGTCAGTGCGCGCACACGGTCAAGGCGGAAGTGTCGCGTCTGGCCCGCCAGTTCGCAGTGGGCAAAGACGTAAAAGTGCGCGCCGGATTCCACGATCCAGAACGGGTGAACGCGGCGCTCGGACAACGCGCCGCGATGCGCCGAATAGTACTCGAGCTTGACGACGTGCTTCTCCTCGGCGGCGCGGGTGATCTGCGCCATGCGCTCGCGCATGCGCTCGGCCAGTCCCGGCTGCACAAAGCCGCGGCTTTGCGCCGTAAGCTCTTTGGCGGCGCGGATGTTGAGCATGTCGGCCAGTGCAGCCGACAACGCGCTGATCTCGCGGCGCGCATCGGCATCCTGCGTTTGCGCGAAGTGGTCAAGCGCGAACTTGAGCGCCAGCGCTTCCTGCGCCGTGAAATTGGGCGGGCGCCGGAAATGGTCGGCGTAGTAGATCTGGATCTGCGAGTGCTTGCCCGCGTTCATGGGCGCATAACCGATGTAATCGCTGGGCGAAAACGGCGGCGTGCCCACCATCAAGAGCGCGCGCATGTCTTCCATGAGCTGTTTGGGCGTGCGGTGCGTGGCGCGCGCGGCTTCGCCCACCGAGATCTTCGGGTGGGTGGCGAGGAAGCTGGCGAGCGAAATCAGGGAGGCCACGTCGCTCATGCGACCTCCAGCGATTGCCTGAGCTCGGTGATCACGAGCGTGCGCAGCTCGGGCGGAGAGACGATTTCCCAGTGGCCGGCGAACTCGCTGAGGTAGCGCAGCAGTTCATAGGGGTAAGCCTGCGGCAGGCAGAGCGTGATGCCCCCGGCGCTGCGTTCGATCTTGTGCGTTCCGCCAAACTCGTTTTCAACGATGAACGCGACGTCACTGGAGAAGCGCACGCGCACGTTGTGCATGGTGCCGGCGCCGGCGCCAAAGGGCTCGGTCGAGAAGGCGGCTTCGGAATCAAAGCCCGCGGGCACGTCGTACTCGCCCGCCTTGCTGCCGGGCGCAAAGGCCACTTCGCCGCGGATGCGCGAGAGTTTGAAGGTGCGTGCCGACTTGCGCTCGTGGTCGTAGGCCACGAGATACCAGCCGCCGCGGCGCGTCACGAGCGACCAGGGTGCGACGCTGCGCTTGCGTTTGGGCGCGCCGGGGCGCTCGTAGTCAAAAACCACGCGGCGGCGCTCGATCAGCGCCTGGCCGATCGTCTGCACGTGACTGGATTCAGCGGGCCGGCGATGCAGCGAGCGGCGCAGAATTGCGGGCGGGAGATAATCGGGCAGCGCGTTGATGCCTGAACCGGCCTGCAACTTGACAAGCGCACGCGAGAGGTGCTCGCGCAGCGGGCCGGCATCGCCGCCTTCAAGGTAGCTCACGCCCACGCGGTAAAGCAGCAGGCGCTGCTGGGGCGTGAGCTTCAGCGGCGCCAGCAGGCACGAACCGCGGTCGAGGGAGTACTGGCGCTCGCCCTTGGGCAGTGCTTCGGCGCTGACAATCAGGCCGATTTCGCGCAGATCGTGCACATCGCGTTCGAAGCGTTTTTGCAGCGAGCGTTTGGGCAGATTTACGTTGTAACCCGAGATCTTCTGGATGTCGCGCCACGAAAGCGCCTCACGCGCCTTGAGCAGCGCACTGACGAGATTGAGCTGGCGTTCGGTGCGTGAGACGTCGTCGTCCATGCGGCCCCCGGCAAGTCCCGCCCGAGTTTACATTGTTGAGCGACGCTTCAGGGCATTGTCTCTCCGGCGGGTTCGGCCGCGGGCTTGCTCAGATCCACTTCCGCTTCATCTTTGGGCGGCGCCTTTTGCTCGGGCGTTTCAAGCGGCTGCCTGGAGAGATCGACTTCTGTCGCGGCCGCCAGTGCTTCACGCGCTGCGCGCCGCGCGTTGCGGATCTTGTAGAACGTGACCACCACGATGAGCAGCACAATCCCGCCGATCAACACGCCGGTACTCAGCTTCTTCGAGAGGCTGTCGGCATATTCGCGGCCGTGCTCGGCAATCAGCACGCCCAGCGTAAGCCACATGGGAATGCTGGCCAGGTTGGCGCTCAAGTCCACGAGAGCGAACTTCCACCACTTGATCTTCATGGTGCCGGCCATGATGAACGTAACCAGGCGCACTCCCGCCACCAGCCGGCCAAAGAACACCGCCCACAGACCGTAGTTATCAAACCAGCCCTGCACGCGGGCCAGGCGCTTGTCCGTGATGGCCTTCTTGACGAACTTGAAGCGCTCGCGAACACCCAGCCCCCAGCGATAGCCCATGTACCATGCTACGGAGTCGCCCAGAACGTTGGCGAGCGAGCACGACAACAGCACCGGCAGGAAGATGTACCAGACAAACTCGCCGCCCGTCGTGTGCCAGGTCGTGAAGCCCGCCAGCATCAGCCAGATGTCCTCGGGCGTGGGCAGGCCAAAGCCTGTCGATACCAGGCAGAAGAGAATCAGCGCCCAGATCTGCGCGCGGTGATCGGCGTTCCAGGCCGGGTCATAGAGCTTGTTGATGAATTCGTTCAGCCAGCCTGCATCTTCCGCCGACGCCTTGGACGCGGCATCGCCGGCCGCGCTGGAAGCGGGCGTGGCGGCGAGGAAGATTCGCGTCAGCAGGTTGAGCACGGGTTACTCGTGGTGGTCTTCAGGCAGCGCTGCGCAAAGCACACCCTTGCCAACAAGCCAGCTTCCGCCCCGGAAATCAGTGGCGAATTGCGGCTCTTCAAGGCGCAGCGCCACTTGCGGCTCGGTTTGCAGCAGCACTGTGGCCATATCAACGGTTTGCCACGTGCGGCCCAGGAACGCGATCGTGTCGCCCGCGGCGTCGGACTTTTCAATCGTCAGGCCCGGAGTGCCGGGATTGGCGTAATCGACTTTCCCTTGTGCCGCGAGCGTGAGCGCCAGCGGGTAGCTTGCGCCCTTGCCGAGCACCTCGCGCGCCTCGGCGCTGTCGCCATCAAAGCGGGCATTAAAGCGCACGCCGTCGAGCGTAAAGGCCACACGCCCCGGCTTCTTGCCGGGCGGCGTGAACGACTCGATCTTGACCGGGTGAACCATGCGCTAGTGCCTGAAGTGTCTCATGCCCGTGAACACCATGGCGATGCCGGATTTGTTGCAAGCCGCGATCACGTCTTCGTCGCGCACGCTGCCGCCGGGCTGGATGATTGCGCCAATGCCCGCAGCCGCTGCCAGCGAAATCGAATCAGCGAAGGGGAAGAACGCGTCGCTGGCCAGCACCGCGCCGCGCGCTTTCTCGCCCGCGCGCTCAAGCGCGTGCTTGGTGGAATCCACGCGGTTGGTCTGCCCCGCGCCGTAGCCCAGCAGCGCCTTGGCCTTGGCAACGACGATGGCGTTGCTCTTGAAGTGCTTGCAGAACGTCCAGGCGTAGAACAGTTCTTCCATCTGGCGGTCGTCGGGCAGCTTTTCGGTGACCACTTTCATCTGTGAAGGCTGCACACGCCGCACATCGAGATGCTGCACCAGCATGCCGCCCGAGACGGCGCGATACTCAATGGGGTTGGGCGTGACCGGCACGGCGCGCGCCTTGATCAGGCGAATCGACTTGCGCCACTTCTTGTTGCTGTTCAACAGGGCATCCACGGCGGCTTGCTCAAAGCTGGGCGCGACTAGCGCCTCGATGAACTTCTCGCCCTCGAGCATCGCCTCGGCTGTAGCCTTATCGAACGGGCGGTTCAAGCCCACGATGCCGCCAAAGGCGCTGACTGGGTCGCAGGCGTAGGCGCGCGTGAATGCCTCGGCGATGCTTGCGCCCGCAGCTGCGCCGCAGGGGTTCGTGTGCTTGATGATCACGGCGAAGGCTTCGCTGTCGAACTCACTCGATACGCGCAGCGCGGCATCGAGGTCGAGCAGGTTGTTGTAGCTCAGCTCTTTGCCCGCCACCTTCTCCATGTTGCCCAAGCCCTGCGCGACGCGGCCCGTGCGATAAAACGCGGCTTCCTGGTGGGGGTTCTCGCCATAGCGCAGCTTCTCGCCTTCGGCAAGCGCGACAAGACGTTGGGGCGTGAAGGGATCGACGGCGTTGTCGTTTTCGCAGAGCCATTCGGCAATCGCGTGGTCGTACCAAGAGGTCATGCGGAATGCTTTGCGCGCAAGCTTCTTGCGCGTGTCGAGCCCGAGCGCACCCTTGCTGGCGTCGAGTTCCTTGGCAAGCGGATCGTAGTCGGCGGGGTCGGTGACCACGGCAACAGCCTCGTGGTTCTTGGCCGCGCTTCGCACCATGGAAGGGCCGCCGATATCGATGTTCTCGATCGCGTGATCGCGCGTCACACCCTCTTTGGCCACCGTGGCCTCGAAGGGGTAGAGATTGACAATCACCATGTCAATCATGCCGATGCCGTGTTTCTTGGCGGCATCCTGATGTTCTTTGAGGTCGCGGCGCGCCAGCAGGCCGCCGTGCACCTTGGGATGCAGCGTCTTGACGCGGCCATCCATCATCTCGGGAAAGCCGGTGTACTCGGAAACGTCTAGGACTTTCAAACCCGCGTCGCGTAGGGCCTTGGCGGTGCCGCCCGTGGAAAGCAGCTCACAGCCAAAGCCCGCAAGCTTCTTCGCAAAATCAACGATGCCCGCCTTGTCCGAAACCGAAATCAGCGCGCGTTTGATGGGAACGTTGCTCATGGGCAACGCTTCTAGCAACACACGGCGCGCATTGGAACACTTCGAAACAAGCGGTGAAATAGAAGCATCGGAAGCCATTCGGCTTCCGATGCCTGTTCTGACAGTGTCGTCACGGGCGAGTGGGCCTGCTTGTACCATCCGCCGGAGTGGTCGGTCCGGCTGACAGCGTCGGCGTCTCGGCTGGAACGTCAAGAATCGAGTCGGCATCGTCGGCCCAGACGCTCTCTTTGTTGGGGCTGTAACCTTGAAGGAAGTCATGGATCGTCGGGCCGGAGCTGTTGCCGTCGTAGGCATTCAGTTCATCCGCGCCATTGTCGGCGGAGCTGTTATCTCCGTACAGATAGTCTGCGATTCCGCCGCTGGTGTCGACGAGGCGGTCGTTGCCGCCATCGCCATAGAGGTAATCGCTGTCGGCTTCACCCGTCATGAAGTCGTTGCCGTACCCGCCAACGGCGACGTCATCCCCAGCGCCGCACCAAATGTAGTCGTGGTACTCGCCACCATCGATGATGTCCATTCCGGCTTCGCCGTCAATGCGATCGGCGCCATCTCCGCCACTAATTGTGTCGCGTTCATCGCCGCCCATCAGATCGTCAGCGTGTTCCGCACCGTCGATGGTGTCTTGTCCGGAACTTCCGCCGTCAATGAAATTGCTGCTGTCTGGAATTCCGTAGCCCCCCGACCTAAATCCGTACAGATGGTCGTCGCCAGCCCCACCGTTAACGTAGTCCGCGCCACCCCTGCCCGAGATATTGTCGTTATCGTCGTCACCGAAGAGGTAATCCGAGCTATCCGTGTTCCGGTTATCGGTCCACCCCAACCCGCCCAAAATGGTGTCTCCACCCGCTCCGCCCCAAATATTGTCAGTGCTTTCACCGCCAGTAATTATGTCGGCCTCGGAGCCGCCATAAAGCCAATTGGCGCCGTCGCTGCTCGAGAAATCTTCGTCTCCATCCCCGAAGACGCGGTCCGCGCCGGCCTCGCCCCAAATGTGATCGTCTCCGGCACATCCCCAGAGACCGCCCTTCGCGTCCCCGCCAGCGCCGTCACTCAAGAACAAGGGCATCTCCACACCGTCCGTTACTGTCACGCTGTGAGTGCTGCTGCCAAAATCCCAGAGCTGGTTTCCGTCACCGTCTGTGCCGCCATCGGAGCCCGCACTACGGATCGAGTTGAAGCCCAGTTTGTCCGCATCGGCGCCGCCGCAAATCTTGTCGTCGCCGTCGTTGCCTGCAACGCCGTCGCTGCCAGCCCCACCCCAGATCCGATCAGGGCCTCCCCGGCCTAGAATGGTATCGGCATCAGCGTTGCCGCAGAGGACGTCGCCCGACGCGTTGTTCGTACCGATAATGATGTCGTTACCGGCCATGCCAATCATGATGGCAGGAAGGATGACTGGAGGGGTGGCACCATCGTTCCATGAAGCGTCGGGGAAAATGACGTCGTCGCCGGGTGTACCGACCCAAATCTGCACTCCATCGGTGACCACGTTGACCGGCGAGTTCACCGTTGTGTTATCGTAGGAACGTTCGGTTCCACCGTTCTTGGTGACTTTGGTTGTGTTCTTGGCGAAGTTGCCTTCATCGTCGCAGTACACTGTGATCTTGATTAGAAAAGTGTTGCCGCCGAGGGTGACACTACCGCCTTCTGCGGAAGTGAAATCAGGCTCCGCAGTGGCGGATTCCGGCGTCGGCAACGTCCATGCGCTAACGATGTTCGCGCATACGGCAAGGGTCAAGAAAAGCATCAGACGCAACATATGGTTTCTCCAAAATAGTAAATAAAATTGAATATGCGGCAGCGATTTACCATTGCGGTGGGGGGGGCTTTCCAGGCAAAATCGGATAAATATCGCGGCGAATCTCAATTCAAGCGCGCGAAGGCTCGATATGGCTCATCGACGTCAATTACTTGCAGGGGTTGGTCTCGCCGCGATTATTGCGCTCGTGGTCGTGGTGATGTTCTGGCGGCTCACTCACGCCGAGCTGGAACCCCAATTTATCGCAGCGAATCATTGTAGATCCGCGTCGACAAATCGGGAAAAGCCTGCTCCATCGAATGGGCGAATGGAGGCGCCTTTCGCCGCCAACGACTCCGCGGTGAATAGACCAACAGATCAGTCGCGGCCTGAGGTTCCGGACAAACGGCCGCCCAAGCGCGATCCAAAAGGAAGGAAGTCGCGAAACGAACGCCGGGCGTTAGCGGAGATGGAGTCAAGAAAACGAAGCATCAGCGAGCACAAAGTGGTTGGCGCTGAAAAGGCTGCTCCTCCGAACCTGACCGCGACCGGGTACGGTGAACCGACCGTAGTTAGCTGCGTCAATGCGGGGCGGCCACGAATCACTGGGTTCATTGGACGGAATCCGGGGCATCGCGAGATCGCCACCCGCCCGGTGCGAGGCCATGTGTATGAGATACGCGGTGATGTTTTGGTTCCGCTTGCGGGCGTGATAGTTTGCGATCGAGAACTTCACCGGACCATCACCGATGACTTCGGCGCTTTTGAGTTTAACGCACGCCTCAGTAGCGGCGGGGAAGACTCGAATCCCGGCAATGATTCGGTGTGGCTGGCGGCGTATGCGCCTGGGTATGTCCCGTCGCACGCTACATTCTTGATGAACGCTTCCTGGGAAAAGTACAACGGGATCGACTTCAACGCGGACAGATTGAATGCGCCAGGTGGAGTAGAATTCTATTTCGTCCGCGCCGACCCCGAGGTGTTTCACGTTCAAATCACGAATCCGCCCCCCGATCCCACCGTGATTACCATCTGGTTGGGCGAACGAGGCAAAGTCGACTATCAGCGCGCCTTGCTTGACGAGGAGTGCTACCTTAGCATTCATGCGGATGCGCAAGGCCGCGCGACGTTTTATGCGCCGCCGGGAATGGACGAATGGGGCATTGGTGCGTTCGGGCCCGGTTGGCAGCGTGATGAACGGTTTGTGGCGCCGCGCACAGAAGGTGGCGAGCGTTATTGCGACATTACGTTGGAGCCCTGCGAGACACTCGAACTCAGCGGCGAGTGCCTGGACGCGCGCACCGGAATGCCGGTTCCGAACATCCGCGTGACCGGCTCCTACGCGATGAACGAAGTGGCGTTTACCAACGCCCAAGGGCACTTCACGATACATGCCAGGCCGACCAAGAATGGCGCCGAGGCCTACCTGAAGTTCGGGCACCCATTCTATGTCGGTTTTGACGTGCCGGTGATCGTGCCCGCCGACCGCAGGGAATTCTGCGACCCGCAAATTGCGAACGTTAGCTTCTCCCCCCGCGGCAGCGGCGGGTGGTGGCGGGCGTCGATGCGGCCTCTGGTGCGTGTGAACGGACAAATAGTTAACGAAGACCGAAGCGTGCCCCGCTACAGGTCGCTGGGCATTTTCGGCAGACCGATGTCCGGATTCCAGACTTGCCCCGGATATGTGGATATTGCCGAGGATGGCACTTTTTCCGCGGATTTCTTCCCGTGGGGACGCGGAATCGTCTGGGTGGACGGGCGGGAATCACGCATTGACGAATCATGCTGGCGCGGCGATGAGCCTTACGTTCTTCGCGTTGTGGCACCGTAGCCGGGCTACGCTACTTCTTCTTCTGGTGGCCGGAGCGGTGTTTGGGTTTGCCTTCTTTGGGCTTGCCGGTGCGGCGCTCGGCGAGTGATGACTTCACGACTCTCAGCGTGTCGCGGCGTTCCTTTTTCTCGCGCTTGCTGCGCTGCGCGTCGCGTTCTGCGATAGCCGCGTCGAGCTTTTGCTGGTAGCGCGGGGGCAGCTCGACAACGGTGGGGGGCAAGGGTTCGTCGGATTTTCTGGGCACGGCGCGCGTGTCGGCGAAAGAAACGTTCTCGCGGCGGCCTTCGAGTTCGGTGGCGGCGCGCACGGCGGAATCATTGCGCACGAAGCTTGGTGGTGGAGCGGCCGGCGGCACTGTGGAACCTGATTTCGTGTCGCCGCTTTTCTGCTTGATCGCTTCTCGTTCTTCGAGCGGAAGCTTGAGGATTTCCTCGGCGCTGCGCACCTGGTTTCGCCCGTTACGCTTGGAGTAATAAAGCGCTTCATCGGCGATACTGACGATCTCGGCCGCGCTCTGGGCGTGGCTTGGAAACGTGGCTACGCCAAAGCTGGCGGTCACGCCCAGGCGCTCACCCTTGGGGCCGATGACCGTGACCTTGCGCGCGACGCCCGCGCACATGCGCGTGGCCAGGTCCATGGCGTGTTCATGGTTCGTTTGCGGCAGCAAGAGCGCGAATTCTTCGCCGCCGTAACGCGCGGCCATATCGGTCACGCGCACGCCCGCGGTGAGAACGAGGGCGGTCTGCTTGAGCACCATGTCGCCGGTCTGGTGGCCGTAGTTGTCGTTGAACTTCTTGAAGTGGTCGATGTCGAGCATGACCAGCGAAACCGGGTAGTTGTAGCGCTTGGCGCGCTCGATTTCGTTGCGCAGCGACTCCTGGAAGTGGCCGTGGTTGTAGAGGCGCGTCAGGCTGTCCTTCTGCGCGCGCTCGAGCACGTTCTGGAAAATCAGGCCGTTGTTGATCGCCAGCGCCGCCTGGCTGGCGAACATCTTGAGCATGTTCAAGCGCTCGGGTGAAAAGCGGCGCGGGCGCGACGACGAGTCAACGACGATTACGCCAATAGCGTCCTGGTCGGTCTTGAGCGGCGCGGCTGCAAAGCAGTTCATCGGGAAACGTTCAAGGAACTGGGGCGCCAGACGCAGGTGCTGCAAGCCCTGCTCCTGGGGCGTTTCGTGCGTGACGGACTCGGCGGTGCGCATGGCGTGAATCAGCAGGCCCGCAGGATCGTCGAGGGGGATGCGCACTTCCTTGATCTTGTCAGTCAGTTCGCCCCAGCGTTTGGCCAGCACGGGGTAGGCGCTCTGGAGCATTTTGTCGAGCGGGCCGTCGTGCGAAGTCAGGGAGCGCCAGATGCCGTGGGCGGAATCAAGGCCAAGCGAATCAACGGCCATGCGCCCGCGCAGGAACTCGCGGTCCTGGTCGATCACGAGGATCAGGGCCTTGTCGTAACCGCCGCCTTCTTCGCTGGTCAAAGCGCTGGCGATGATCATGAAGGCCTTCTCGAGGTCCATGGTCTTGCGCAGCGCGTTGCTGGTGTCGTGCAGCGTCTTGAGGTCTTCGTTGTGGCGCGCGAGTTTGCGGCGCAGCTTGAAGCGCTCGGTTACGTCAAGGCCCACGAGCGAGACGCCGGCCAATTTGCCGTCGTCACCGACAATGGGATCGACCTGGAAATCAAAGATGAACTTGCGGTTGCGGGAGTGATCGAAGATTTCGACATCCTTGACCTCCGTGGGCACGCCCATGGCGATTACACGCTCGCAGGCCTTGCAGTCAGAGATCTCGGAGAGATCGGGGAGCACCGAAAAGCACGGTTTGCCCAGCACTTCGTCAAAGCGTTTGCCCAGCGCGCGTTCAGACGCGGCGTTGAATCGCACCACGCGCAACTCAGTGTCAAGCACAAGGGAAACGAGCGACATCTGGTCGTAGATGCGCTTGGCCGGCGGCCCCATGTCCACGGCGCGCGTACCCTTTGCGGGCAAGGGCTGCGTGGCCGGGTTCGACGGCGATTTGGGAACGCGCTTGGTTTCAGCCTCAGGCATCGCCCCGATTTTAGCAGACGGGGCGACAACCTGAGGCGATTTATTGGAATAGCGCCGCGTTACGGAGCGGCCTTTTTGAGGGTGTCTTCAAGGTAAGACGCAAAGCCATCGGGCGTCATGGACGCCACGTTGGTAGGCCGCTCGTAGCGCGATATCAGGTTGCCGTCGGCATCCACGATGGCGTATTGCGGCAAAGCCGTGCTGAACTTCAGGGCCTTGAGCACGCTTTCACCCTCGCTGCCGCTTTCAACCCACATCTCGGTGTAGATGAACTTCTCATTCAGCACACGGCTGACGGCGGGTTTTTGGAGAATGTTCTCCTCAACCCACAGGCAGTCCTTTCACGCAGGGCCCGTAAAATCAATGAAGATGGGTCGCTGAGTCTTCTTGGCCTCGGCTTTGGCCTGCTCCATGGTTTTGACCGGCGGCTTGAGCTTGTCGCTTGATTCGCCGCCACCTCTGGCGCCGAACGCCGAAGGCGCATCCTTGGGCCCGGGCGGAATCACCGCACCCAGGTTGCCCAGCGGGGCGCCAAACAACATCGGCATCATGAACGCACCCAGGCACAAGAACAAGATAGCGAAGATCGCGCGCACCACGCCGATCTGCTCGACCTTTTCGTGGTCGTGGGGCAGGCGGTACATGCCAAACAGGTAGAAACCGGCGGCAAAGGCACACGCCACCCAGATGGCCACCACCAAGTTCTTGGAGAAAATTTCCGGCGGGCCGTTGCGCAGCGCGAACTCGGCAAACCCGAGATAGGCAAAGGCCAGGGCCAGTTCCATCAGGCCGAATACTACCTTGATCGCGTTCATCCATGAGCCGGATTTGGGCAGGCTCTTCATCAGGGAGGGGAACTGGCCCATGATGAAAATCGGCAGCGCCATGCCCGATGCATAGGCCAGCATGCCAATCGCGGGCAGGATGACGTCGCCCGAAGCCGCGCGCGCCAGGACGTAGGCGGCAAAAGGCCCCGTGCAACTGAACGAGATCAACGTGAACGAAGTGCCGCTGATCATGGCGGCGACGTAGCCCTTGCCGGCTTTGTTGGCCTGGAACTGTGCCTGGCTGGTCTTCATGGTCAGGAAGCTGGGCATGCGCAATTCGAACATGCCGAGGAAGCTGAGTGCCAGCACGATGAACAGCATGCCCAGGCCGAGGTTCAGCCACCAGCTGCGTGCGATATCACCCGCGCCGGAGGCGCCAAGAGCGAGCGAAGCGATCACGCCAATCGAGGTGAAACTGACCAGAATGACGCCGCAATAGATGCCAGCAGTAATAATCGCCGGCCGCTTTTGCTCCGCTTGTTTGACGAAGAAGCCGATGGTCAGGGGCAGCACCGGCAGCACGCAGGGCGTGAGCAGGGTAATCAGGCCCACGCCAAAGGCCTCAAGCAGGAACCACAGGAATTCGTCCGTGTTGAATCCTTTGGCGGGCTCTGCGGCCGCGCCCTGCTGCATTTCGCCCTTGGGTTTGGGAGTGGGCTTGGGCGTTGGGTCAGCGGGCTTGGCGCCGGTTACGCTTTTGGCGCTCATCGTTTCGAGGAACTTCACGAAGGCCGAAGGCGGCGGGCCGTTATCTTCGTCGCCAGCGGGCTCGGGGCCAAGCGTGGCGTGGATGAAGCCCAGCGACTTCTCATCGTGGTCGAGCACCACATAAAGCGGAATCGTAGGATCCTCGGGATCCTTGTACTTGGCGTAGAGTTCATTGATGCGCTTGTTCTTGATGTCGGTCTTGAGGCCGACGATCACGAATTTGGCGAACAGCTCTTTGACTCTCGGCAGCGTGAACACGTCACGCTCCATTTTTCGGCACGCACCTCAGTATTCGCCGTTGAAATCAATCAGCAGAAGCTTGCCTTGCTTCTTGGCTTCCGCGAGGGCGAAGTCGTAGTCCTCATAAAACCCGTGCTCGTCTTTGGCGCCTGAAGCCGCGGCTTTCTCATGCTGCGCGTTCAGGTATTCCTTGAGCGCCTTGGAAAGGTCTTCGGTGGCTTTGCGCGAGCCGCCCAAATCCTTCTTGAGAGCCGCGATGTCCTCGGCGAGGCTGCCTACCTTTTCTTCCAGGGCCTTGCGCGTTTCGGCGAGCTCTTTCTTTAAGGCCGCAACTTCTTCGCTTGAAGGGTTTGCGGCATCTGTTGGCTTGGTCTCTGCGCCTGGCGCTGCGCCTTCAACCGTTACCTGCACGCTGAAGTCGCCCGATTTGTCCTGGCAGGCGTTGGCATCACAGACCTGGGCTTCAAACTTGCCCGCGATCGTGACTGTGTCTGCTGCCTTGGCAGGCACGCGAAAGGTGTAAACCAGATCAAACACGCCATTGAGTTCAAACTCGACCCAGGACGGATCGCTGGCGTCGCGATGTTCGTGGTATTTGGGCCAGGTGGTTTCGCCGAGTTGTGTCAGCCCTGAAAGCTCGGTGAACTCAACTTTCAAGGGCTTGCTGTAGCCGGGATTGTCTTTGTGGTAGGCGTGAAAGCCGTTTTCAACCGTGAACTGCAAACGCAGTTTCACCTCGCCGCCGCGCTTGGCGGCTGCCGGTTCAACCTGCGCCTTGAGGCTGATCAGCTCCGCCGAAAGCGGGGTGAGAAACGCCAGTAGTAACGACAACAGGCAATACTTCATGCATACCTCAATAAAGTCGGGGCTTCATATTAACGTGTGCGGACTTCCAAAACGCGCACAATTCCGAAGCTTGCAAGCCGGAGATTCACCGCTATTGTCCCTTACGCGCCAAGAACATCCGGAAACTGCCGGGTATTCCGCGCAACCATGCGCAACCTGCTTGTTTTGATCGACGGACTGGCTGACACCCCGCAAACCGCCCTGGGCGGCAAGACCCCCCTTGAGGCCGCCAATACACCGGCGCTCGACAAACTCGGCCAGGCAGGCCGCGTGGGCCTGCTGCGAACGGTGCCCAAGGGTCAGCCGCCCGAAACCCAGGCCGCGCTTTTCACCATTCTTGGATATCCGCCGGGACCTTACCTCACCGGGCGCGGCTACTACGAGGCCCTGGCGGCAGGCATTGCACTGGGCGAGGGCGAATGGGCCTTCCGGCTGCAGTTGATTTCAGAGAAGGATGGTGTGCTGATCGACCCGCGCGGAGGCGGCATCAGCGCGGAAGAGGGTCGCGAGCTGTTAGCCGCGCTTGAATCGCAGGCCGCGCACGCGCATGTGCGCTACGTGGCGGGATATCGGCACAATCACCTGATGGTGGTCGAGGGCACGGATTTCAAGGGCTGCGAAACGCACAGTCCCTTTGGCCTGACGGGCCAGCCCCTGAGCCAAAGCGCGCCCACGGGCCCGGGTGAGGAGGTGCTGCGCAAACTGATGGAAGAAGCGCAGCTGGTGCTTGCGCGCCACGAAGTAAACACGACGCGCGAAAAGAAGAAGCTTAATCCCGCCAACGCCATCTGGCCCTGGAGCGGCGGCACGCAGGTGGAAGCGCCCGGTTTCAAGAAGACGTTCGGGCTGGACGCCACCATGGTGAGTTATTCGCCGATGTTCCGGGGCGTGGCTGTGGCCACCGGCATTCGTGTGATTTCACCCGGCGGTTCCATGGACTTGCTGGGCGAACCCAGCGGGCGCATGGCGCCCGTTGACCCAGGCGCAACCGAGAAACGCCTGACCGAGACGGAAGAGATCAAGCGCATGCTGGAATCCGTGCGCGGCGCCCTTGTGGACTCAGGCCTGGTGATTGCACACTTTACGCAGCCCGACGAGCGCAGCCACGACGGCGACGCGCCCGCGAAAATCAAGAGCATTGAGTCCATTGACCGGCACTTCTTCAAACCGCTGGCCAAAGAACTCGAGAAAAGCGGCGACGTGCGCCTGACAGTGGTTCCAACGCTGATGAGCCGCGTTGAAACCCGTCAGCACGATGAACGGCCTGTGCCGTTCCTGATGTGGGGCCAGGGCGTCGAGAACGTGGAGCAATTGACGCTGACCGAGGCCAACGCCGAAGGTTCGCGCGTCAAGATTGACGACGGTACGCGCCTGATCGACTTCATCATGAATGGGCTATAAGGTCTGGCTCTTTTTCCGACGGAGAAGGTGCCGGACGCTTTTTGCCCGCGAGGGGCTTGATGCCCGACCCTGCCATCACTGCGAAAGCCCTGCGCAAGTCTTACGGTGATTTCGTTGCCGTCGATGGCATTGATTTCGAAATCGAGCGCGGCGAGTGCTTTGGTTTTCTTGGCCCCAATGGCGCGGGCAAGACCACGACCATGCGCATGATTTACCGCGCCGTGCCGATTACCGGCGGCACGCTGACTATCTTTGGCCACGACGCTGGCAGCGCCAACGATCGCGTTATCAAGCGCCTCGTCGGCGTTGTTCCCCAAGAGAACAACCTCGACGAAGAACTGAGCGTCACTGAAAACCTTGATGTCTTCTGCCGCTTTTACGGCCTCTCGCGCAAAGAAGCCAAAGAACGCGCGGCTTCACTGCTCGACTTCGTGAATCTCAACGAGAAGGCGAAATCGAAGGTGCAGGAATTATCGGGCGGCATGAAGCGCCGCGTGCTGATCGCGCGAGGCCTGCTGGGCAATCCGCAGTTGCTTGTGCTCGACGAGCCCACGACGGGCCTCGACCCGCAGGCGCGCCATAACCTGTGGGATCGCCTGTTTGCGCTCAAGCGCAAGGACGCCACACTCGTGCTCACAACGCATTACATGGACGAAGCCGAACAACTGTGCGACCGCCTCGTGATCATGGACAAGGGCAAGATCGTGACGCAGGGCAAGCCGCGCGAGTTGATCGAGCGCGAAGTCACGCGCCACGTCGTCGAGGTCTGGCACGAAGAAGAAAAAGCGCCCGAGCTGCCTGAGGAAATGCGCGCGCTGGTCAGGCGCAGCGAGGCGCTGAGCGACCGACTGCTGCTCTACGTCGATGACGGTGAAGCGGCGATTTCGTTGGCCGCACGCCACTGGCCCGCGCTCGAATCACGCCTGCGCCGCAGCACACTTGAAGATGTGTTTCTCAAGATCACGGGCCGGAGGCTTGAGGAATGAACCTGCCCGGCAACATTGACTTACGCATGGCCACCGCCGTCTGGCGGCGCAATTTCACCGTCTACAAACACACCTGGGTCACGAACATCCTGCCCAATTTCTTTGAGCCGGTGCTGTTTCTGCTGGGCATGGGCATGGGCGTGGGCGTTTACGTCGGGCGCGGCATGCAGGGGCAGGATTACGTGGCCTACATCGCGCCCGGCCTGATGGCGAGCGCGGCCATGAACGGTGCAAGCTTCGAGGCCAGCTGGAACATGTACATCAAGATGTATTTTTCCAAGCTCTATGACGCTTACCTCGCTACGCCCGCGCAGATGCAGGACATCGCCTTTGGCGAACTGATGTGGGCCACAACGCGCGCGCTGATTTACGGCTTTGGCTTCTTGCTCGTGCTTGCGGGCTTCACGCTCGCCGGAAAACCGATTCTCACGAGCTGGGGTGTGCTGCTGGTGCCACTGGCGCTGATGCTCATTGGCGCCATGTTTTCGCTCATGGGCCAGTGGTACACCACGATGATCCACACCATTGACATGTACAGCTACTACTGGACGCTGTTCCTCACACCGATGTTTCTGTTCAGCGGCATCTTCTTTCCCGTCAGCCAGATGCCTTATGGCGAGACCATCGCCTGGTTCACGCCGCTCTACAACGGTGTGGAGCTCACGCGCGGCTTGTGCCAAGGGCCGCTTGAGTGGCGCCACCTGGGCCATCTAGCCTACATGCTTGCCGTGTGTGCCGTGCTGATGTGGGCTGTGCCCCGCCGCATGGCCCGGCGCATGGTGAAGTAAGTGAAACTCGAGCAGCAGCGGCAAATGGTCGCTGGCCCAGCGCGCAAGCCCGCCTTTGCAAACGTGTGATTTCTCGGCCTTCAAGCCGCGCCCAAAGGCCTTGTCGAGCGAGCCCATGGGGAAGTAAGCGGGAAAGCTGCGATAGTGCGCCGGCGGCGCCGAGAAGTGCTCAAAGCCGTGCCTGGCAAACACGTCGCGCTGCAGCACGTTGCGCCAGTCGTTGGTGTCGCCAATGACCAGCGTCGGCAGACTTTCATTCTCCTTGAACAGCGAGTGCGCGAGCAGGTGGCTGGCCTGCCACTGGCGCTCACCGCCGCTCAAGCCCAGGTGCCAGTTCACAAGGTGCAGCTTGCCGTGCGGCGTATCAATCACGCACAGTTGCGCACCGCGTGGCTTCTTTGAATTGAGGCGCAGGCTGATGTGGTGCTTCACCTGCATGGGCCAGCGCGAGAGAATCAGGTTGCCGTAACCGCCCTGCTTGAGATGCACGTTGAGCTGGTAGCAGTGGTCATGGGCCTTCAGTTGCTCCGCGAGCAATAGCGGCTGATCATGGAAGCGCGAGCGCTTGACGTTGCGGTCGACTTCCTGCAGGCAGATGATGTCCGGCTTGTGTTCTTCAATCACCTTGACGATGCGGTCGATGCGGTACAGCCGGTCGCCGCCGCCGATGCCCTTGTGGATGTTGTAGCTCAACACCTTCATGTTGCCCTGCCAAGCGCGGCCCTGCGTGATAGGCTAGCTTCCGCAAGGCAACGTTCCACCGGAGCCGCGCTTGACCGATTCCCTCATCGCCACGCTGATAGCCATCGCGATTTACGTCGCGGAGCTCATTGGCGTAGGGGTAGCGATTTCGCGCAAGCGCGACGCGCAAAGCGCCATTGCCTGGTCGCTGGCGATTCTGTTCTTGCCGGTCATCGGCCTGCTGGCGTTCATTGTCTTTGGCCTTGAACGTGTGCCGCACCGGCTCAAGCGCAAGGCGCAGCAGGCGCGCAATGTGCGCGAGCGTTTTCGCAAGTCAATGACCGAATCGCAGGCCATTCCCACGCTCGAAGCGCGGCGCGGCTGGCAGGGTATGAGCCTGCTGGCGGAAAGCGCCGGCGCGCCGCCGGTAATGGGCGGCAATGAGGTGAAGCTGCTCGATCACGGCCAACCCGCCTTTGATGCCATCATTGAGGCGATCCAGGGCGCCAAGCACCACGTGCACGTGGAGGAGTACATTTTCCGTGACGACCGGCTTGGGCGCGAGCTGCTCGACGCCATGATCGAGCGCGCGCGTGCCGGGGTCAAAGTGCGCCTGCTCGTTGATGCCCTGGGATCGTTCGGGAACTGGCGGCTGATTTCGCGCCTGCGAAAGGCCGGCGGCGAGGGCGCGATTTTCATGCCGCTGCTGCCGTGGTTCAAAGCCACGTTTCCGAACATGCGCAACCACCGCAAGATCATCGTGGTTGACGGCGCGACGGGGTTCCTGGGCGGCTTGAACGTCGGCGAGGAATACGTCGGCCGGCGCTTCAAGAACCGCCACTGGGCCGACGCGCACCTGCGCATCAAGGGCCCCGCGGTGAGCGAAATCCAGCGCGTGTTTTTGGAAGATTGGGACTTCGCCACGGGCGAATTGCCCGACAACAGCGAGTGCTTTCCCGCCGTACCGCCCTGCGGCGACGCACGCGTGCAGATTGTCTCCGGCGGGCCCGATGACGAGCAAAACGCCCTGCGCCAGGTTTATTTCGCGGCCATCACCAGCGCCGACAAGAACCTCAAGATCGCCACGCCCTATCTCGTACCCGACCTAGCCATGCGCGAGGCTTTGAAAACCGCGGCCATGCGCGGCGTTGAAGTCAGCATCCTCACGCAGGGCAAACCGCCCGATTCATGGTTCACCTACTGGGCCTCGCGCTATTACTGGGATGAACTGCTCGCGGCAGGAGTCAAGCTCTACGAATACAACCGGGGCATGATGCACGCAAAAATGCTGCTGTGCGATAACGCCTGGGCGGCTGTGGGTTCGGCCAACCTCGACAATCGCTCGCTGCGCATCAACTTTGAAGTCACCGCGGCGATCGATTCGCCATCCGATGTCGAGACCTGCTACGCACGCTTCGCCGATGAACTCAAGCGCGCGCGCCGCGTCACACTGCGCGGCTTCCGCAAGCGCCGTATCACCGCGCGCGCCCTGGAAGAAGTCGCCCGCCTGGCGGCGCCGCTGCTCTAAACGTATCCGCCCGGGTGCATCAGACCTGCGGTTTCCTCGAGGCCCAGCATGAGATTCAGGTTTTGCACCGCCTGCCCCGCGCCGCCCTTGACGAGATTGTCAATGGCGCACATGCCCACCAGCGTGCTGCCGCTGGCGCGATAGCTGACCTGCGCGTGGTTGGTGTGCAGCACCAGGCGCATTTCGGGCGTGCCGGGCACCATCTGCACGAACCACTCGTCGCCATAGGCCTCGCGCACCAGCGCATCGACGCTGGCCATGGTCAGCTTCTCGTTCAGCGGCATGAACACCGTGGCAAAGATGCCGCGCACAAAGGGGCCGCTTTGGGGCACAAAGAACAGGTCGAAATCGTTCTTGGCGTTCAACGAATGCATAAACGGCACGATCTCGACCAGGTGCTGATGTTCGAGCACTTTGTAGGCGCGCACGTTTTGAGCGCGTTCGGGATGGTGCGTGGTCTGCGCGGGCTTGTTGCCCGAGCCTGAACTGCCGGTGATCGCGCTGACGTGAATGTCGCCGCTCAGCTGCCCGTGTTTCGCGAAGGGTGCCAGCACCAGCTGTATGCTCGTGGCAAAACAGCCCGGATTAGAGACGTACTGCGCTTTCTTGACTTTCTCGCGGTTGAACTCGGTAAGCCCGTACACGAACTTCGGCTGGATTTCGCGCGCGGTGTGCTTGCGCTCGTAGAAGCGCTCCCACAGGTCGAACTCGCTGGTGCGGAAATCGCCCGAGCAATCGACCACTTTCACTTTGGGATGCTTCTCGACAGCCGTGGCCATCAACTCCATGGCGCCGCCGTGCGGCAGGCACAGGCCTACAGCGTCACATTCGCCGAGCAACTCCGGCTCGAACGTACGGAACTCGTCGCGCACGTAGCCGCGCAGGTTGGGAAACAGTTCGTGGACTTTGCGGCCCGCCGAGGATTCGCTCGTCACCCAGGCGATTTCAAAATGCGGGTGCGTAGCGCACAGCCGCATGAATTCCGAGCCGATGTAACCCGTGGCGCCGGCAATGCCGACGCGAAATTTAGACATGTTCAACCTGCGTTACCTGATTCCGTGAATGAAGACCAATAGCACGCCGAACAGCACACAATAACTGGCAATGTTCGCAACGATAACGGCTGGGCCAATGCGTTCAATTTGCATCCGTTTCTTCATTGGCCGCAGGACAAGATACTCGACTACAACGCTGATTACACATGCGACGGGAAAACTCAAGTACATGAACATCTCAAAGTCCGGACCTGAAGTAACTATGGTTGCGGCTCCATTGTTGACAGCTTGAGGAACGAGGCCCGATGGCAGAAGGAACGCGATAGCCGCGCCAACAACCCACGAAGCTAGGTTTGCCAACAACATGGGAACGACGACTCGCCCGTTGGGTGTTGCCCGAAAGCGCGAGTAGATCAGGGCTTCCACAAAAAGTGCAGCAAGGATCGCGGGCGGAAAGAATATTGAGCCGACGTGCGGTGACAGAAACGCTGGGAAGATGACGTTTGCGATCATGTGCTGCCCTTCTGAAAGGCAGGAGATGGATTACGTCAAACCATACTCTTTGATCTTGCGATATAGCGTGCGTTCGCCGATTGCGAGCATCTTGGCTGTGCGCTCGCGGTTGCCCTCGTTGCGCGCCAGCGTTTCCTTGATGATCTCGCGTTCAATCTGCTCCATCGTCATGCCCACGAGCGACGCTACGCCGTTATTCCCTGCCATAACGGGCCCGCCCGCCTTCGCTGAAGCTTCGGTGCGAAAACCCGCCGTAGCCGCGTCCGCGGCGAAGGCCGGGGCGAATTTCTGCAAATTCGGCGGCAGCTCACTTACCGTAAGCAGCTTGCCCTGCCCGAGCACGACCATTTCCTCGACGACGTTGCGCAGCTCGCGCACATTGCCGGGCCAGTCGTGCGCCAAAAGCGCCGCCATGGCGCGGCTATCGAAGCCCGTCGCCTCTTTGGAGTGCGAAGCCGCGAATTCTTTGAGAAAGGCCTGCGCCAGCATGGGAATGTCGCTGGCACGCTCGCGCAGCGCGGGCAGGTGAATCTCGATGACCTTGAGGCGGTAGTAAAGGTCTTCGCGGAACTTGCCCGCTTTCACCTGCTCTTCGAGGTTCTTGTTCGTGGCGGAAATCAGGCGCACGTCAATCTTGCGTGATTCGTTGGAGCCGATGCGCGTGACTTCTTTGGTTTCAATCACGCGCAAAAGTTTGACCTGCGTTTCGAGGGGCATCTCGCCGACTTCGTCAAGAAAGAGCGTGCCGCCATCGGCGTATTCGAATTTGCCCTCGTGATCCTTCACCGCGCCCGTGAACGAGCCCTTCATGTGGCCGAAAAGTTCACTGTCCAGGATGCCGCCGGCCAGCGCGCCGCAGTTCACGGCCACAAGTGAGGCGTTGCGCCGCTTGGAATTGAAGTGCAGCGCGCGCGCGACGAGCTCCTTGCCCGTGCCGTTTTCGCCGGTGACCAGCACGCGCGCATCGGTGGGCGCCACCTGGCGCAGGCGCTGAAACACGGCTTGCATCGGCGGCGAAGAACCAACAATGCCCTCAAAGCCGAATTTCTCATGGACAATCTGTTGCAGCTCGCGATTCTGCCCCGCCAGCTTGCGCCGCTCCACGGCGTTCGTGACGGTGTTACGCAACTGGTCGCGATTGAGCGGCTTCTCGAGAAACGAGTAAGCGCCGGCTTTCAAAGCATCGACAGCTTTCTCGACGGAGCCAAAGCCCGTGATGATGATGACCTCAAGCTCGCTGTCGAGCGCCTTGAGTTTCTTGAGCACTTCCATGCCATCGGTATCCGGAAGGCGCAGGTCGCAAAGCACCACATCAAACTCATGCTCGCGAGCTTCCTTGAGGCCCGCCTCACCGGAGTGAGCGAGCGCAACGTTGAACCCCGCGCGAGACAACACCTCGCCCGCCATCTCCGCATGGGAAACGTCGTCATCAATCAAAAGAATGCGCGGTGTGTCGGTCATTACAGCCATTCACCAAGAAACGTGTTCACGCGCCAGAGTATTCATCGGTACACCCAATTCCACCAGAGCCCGCGCATTCGAGGAGGGCG
>JADLFN010000067.1 GCA_020845475.1 Planctomycetota bacterium | reverse complement strand
TAATGCCATCTTTGAGGCCGAGACTCAGATGCTCTCGCGCCTTGAGGCCGGGGCTGCGTTGATGCGTCTCATTGTTCAGGCCAGCACCGTCAATGCTCAGGCCATGCTGGAAGAACATGCGGCTGCGGCTGCGACTCCTGTGGCTCAAGAAGCCGCGCCGGTTTCGGACGTGCCTACGGTTGCGCCCGAGGCCGTTGCTCCCAAGAAGCCCAAAGCCAAGCGTTCCTGTTTCCCGCGCGTTCATGCGCCTCAGATGCTGGCCCTTGGCCAGCGCGCGGCTGAACTTTTGGCCGATCTTGCGCCGCTGGTTCGCAACATCACGCAGAACTTCATTCGCGCGGGCATTGACCCGCGACCCACACTGCGCCGCGCCGCGAGCATGCAGGTGGCGCATGTGTTTGCCGATGAGCTGGGCATCGATCTGGAAAACGTCGAGCAGGCCAGTTTCGAGCAACTGCAAGCCGCGCTGAGGCGTGTGCAGGAATGGATCATCGAGTGCCGCCGCGGCGAGGTGGTGCTCCTGTCTGAAGCCGCGCAAAGTGAAGGCACGGGCCCGCCGGATGCAAACGGGGTTGGGCAAGAGGAAGCACCAAAGCCTGACCCCGTTTGCGAATCCGGCGAAGAGCAGACACAGGGCCGAACGCCGGCAACATATTCCGCCGGGCCGGATTCACTGGATTGGACGAAGACGTAGGGGCGACCCAGGGGTCGCCCCTGCGGTGCACGCCGTGCGTGGCTCGACACCGGGGGACAGGAACCCTGCGGGCGCGAGTCCCCGTTTAGCCGCGCTCTTGCGCGTGGTGCGGCGTTGCGCCCTTGTGCTAAATTGCGGCCAGCCCCGGTAACGTGGGGCTTTGGGCGCAATCATTAGTGCGTGCTGTTGCGCCCGGATTCATCAAGGGGCAAACAGCGATGACGCCAAGGACGATTGTCTGGTTTCGCGGCAAAGACTTGCGTCTTGCGGATCACGGGCCATTGCAGGCGGCGCTGGCGGGCGAGGTGATACCGCTGTTCGTGCTTGATCCGTACTTCTTTGCTCCTGCGCGTGCGCGCGCGTTCCCGCACCGGATGCAGTTTCTGCTGGAGTCACTGCGCGGGCTTGAAGCCGCGCTTGCCAAGCTGGGCTCGCGGCTGCTGATTGTCGAGGGCAAGAGTGTGGAAGTGGTGCCGCGTCTGGTGCGCGAGTGGAAAGCGGATCGCGTGGTGGCGCAACGATGGGTTGAGCCCTTTGCGCGAAAGCGCGATTTGCGCATCGCGCAAGCGCTGGGTGCGAAGTTCGAGCTTTTCGAGGGCGAAACGCTGGCGCCCCCTGGAACGCTGCGCAGCGGAGCAGACCGGCCTTATGCGGTGTTCAGCCAGTTTGCCCGCGTGTTCCGCGCGACAGTCAAAATCGGCAAGCCACTGTCGCGCCCGCGCAGGCTTCCGGCGGTGCCGGGCGATATCCGCGCGCGCGAGGACGGAATTCCGACTTGCGAGCAACTCGGGATTGCGCGCAATGCCGCTGTGCTTTCGGGCGGGGAAGACGCGGCAATGGCGCGGATGGAGCACTTCCTGCGCGATGGGGCCGCCGCTTACGCAGAGCAGCGAGACCGGATGGACCTGGCAAAAACGAGCCGACTGTCGGCAGACCTGAAGTTCGGGACGATCTCGGCGCGGCAGGTATGGAAGGCCATCGAAAGCGCGCAGGGGAACACCGCGTGTGCGCGGGCCTTCCTGAATGAGTTGCTGTGGCGGGAGTTCACCCATAGCACGCTGTGGGATCGACCCGAGTTGCTCGAGAAGCCGTTTCGATTGGCGTTTACGGGCTTTCCGTGGCTGTACGACGAGGGCCAGTGGCAGGCGTGGGTAACGGGGAAGACGGGCTATCCGATTGTGGATGCCGCTTCGCGCCAGTTGCTGGGCGAGGGCTTTGTGCACAATCGCGCGCGGATGATTGCGGCCAGCTTTTTGTGCAAGCACCTGCTGATGGATTACCGGCGCGGCGAGGCGCACTATATGAAGTACCTTACGGACGGAGATTGGGCGCAGAACAATGCGGGCTGGCAGTGGTCCGCCGGGTGTGGCTGCGATGCGCAACCCTACTTCCGCGTGTTCAACCCGACCACGCAGGGGGAGAAGTTCGACCCCGAGGGCGATTACGTTCGCCGCTGGGTGCCGGAGCTCGCGAGGATGCCGGCGCGCTACATCCATGATCCCGCTGAGGCGCCGCAGGCGGTGCTGCAGGCGGCGGGCGTGGTGCTGGATCAGAACTACCCGCGCCCGATTGTTGCGCATCGCTTCGCTCGCGAGCGATTCCTCGCGGTGGCAGCGCAACACCTCAAGCGCGCTGCCCGTGCTTGACTGACTTCTGCGCCAGGCACAGCAGGCTGACACCAAAGGGGAGATCAGAGAGGCCAAGCAGCAGTTTCTCGATTGCAAACGCCGCAAACAGCGCGACATTGACCGGAGGCAGGGGCAGCTTGTCGGTGTCGCTTTCTTTTTCTTTGCCGCGCGAGAGCACTCGGGCGAGAGCTACTACGGGCAGGAGCGCACAGTTTATGGGCGTCAGGCGCACGATTTCGAAGCCGGCATTCAATACTCGTGAACGTAATTCTTCGTAGCGATAGCGACGCACGTGGTGCAGCGCGCGGTCGTGGGCTGAGAACAAGGCCGGATGCTGCGGCACCGTGAACAGCGCGTAGCCGCCGGGGCGCAGTACTCGGAAAACCTCTGCCAGCGCCAGGTCGTCGCGCTCGATGTGTTCGAGCGTGTCGAGGCACGTCAGCAGATCGAGGCAGGCGCCTTGCAACGGCAGGCGCGTGAGGTCGGCCTGCACCAGTTTGGCCAAGCCGCGCTTGCGTGCGAACTTCAAGGCCTCGCCCGAGAGATCGGCACCGAACTGCACGCGCTTGGGCAGCGCCGAAAGCGTCATGCCCGTGCCGCAGGAGCAATCCAGCCCCCGGCCTCCCACCGGCACGTAGCGATCAAGCACGCTCGTAACAACGGCAAGCCGCGCGCGAAACCACCAGTGGCGCGTTTCAACGGCGTGCATTTTTTCGTATTCGGAGAGTTGCATAGCTTGAGAGTTGGAGAGTTTGAGAGATGGAGCATTCGCAGTCTATCGCAATGTGTTGGCCATCTCTCCAACACTCCATCTCTCGATCTCTCGTGCCGTCATGCCGGCGTGATCTCCCGCGCGGGGGTTTCCTTGGCTTCGCGGCCTTCGTAGCGGCCGGTTCTCCAGCGGGCCCGGATTCTTAGCACGCTCTTGAGCATTCTCATGCCGTCGCGCATGAGCCTTACTTTGCTGCCGGCGATTTCGGTCCAGTTCACGGGCACTTCGGCGATGCCCATGCCCAGTTTGCGCGCCAGGTAGAGCACCTCTACGTCGAAGGCGAAGCCGTCTTCTCTTGCGAGGCCGAATAGCTTCTTTGTCGCTTCGGCCGTGAACAATTTAAAGCCGCACTGCGTGTCGCGGATGCCGCGAATGGCGCCTAGCCGCACCGCGCGGTTGAACCAGCGCCCGAGAAAACGCCTGAGCGGGCTTGCCGTCACGACCGTGCCTGTGCCCTCGCGGCTGCCAATCGCGACCTGCACGCCATCCTTGAGCGCGGCTTCGAGGCGGGCGATTTCCGTGATCTGCGTGGCGCCGTCGGCGTCGGCGAACAGGCGCAGAGGCGCCTTGGCGGCGAGCATGCCCGCGCGCACCGCGGCACCTTTGCCGCAATTATGTTCGAGCGCGATCAGGCGCAGATTCGGGTGTTTGGCGCAGCGTTCGAGCACGACGCGCTGGGTGCCATCGCGGCTGCCGTCATCGACGACGATGACCTCGATAGGGCGCGCGCCCAGCGATGTCAGCACCGAATCGAGAAAGCGCGGCAGGCGCGCTTCTTCGTTGAAGGCGGGGATGACGATGGAGATTTGGGGCTCGGTCACGCGGGGATACTAGCTTTGTGGGAACAAAAGGGGTCAAGCACACTGCAAGAGCCAGACCCCGTTTGGTTACTTGCGTTTCCTGGCCCGTTTGAGCGCATCTTCAATCGTATCGCACAGCACGCGCAGGACATCGATGCGGGCAGCATGCTTGTCTTGAGAAGAGATCAAATGCCAGGGTGCCAGCTCGGTGCTGGTGCGCTCAACCATATCGTTCACCGCGTTCTGGTAGGCGTCCCACTTTTCGCGATTGCGCCAGTCTTCCTCGGTGATCTTGAAGCGTTTGAAGGGCGTCGCCTCGCGCTCCTTGAAGCGACGCAGCTGTTCATCTTTGCTGACCTGCAGCCAGAATTTCACCGTGATGTTGCCGGCGTGATGGAGCTGTTCCTCGAAATCGTTGATCTCGGTGTAGGCTCGCTGCCAGTCGGATTCGGCGCAGAATCCCTCGACACGTTCCACGAGCACGCGGCCATACCAGGAACGGTCGAAAATCGTGAACGTGCCGCGCTTGCCCAGCCTGCGCCAGAAGCGCCAGAGGTACGGGTGCGCACGCTCTTCATCGGTGGGCGCTGCGATAGGCACAATGCGGTACTGGCGCGCATCAAGGGCCTGTGTGACGCGTCGAATCGTGCCGCCTTTGCCGGCCGCGTCGCAGCCCTCAAAAACGAGCGTGAGCGCGATGTTCGCGCAGGCCGGGTCACGCAGCAGCAGGTTCAGGCGGCCTTGCAGCTTAGTCAGTTGCTTGTCGTACTCTTTGTCAGTGAGCGTGCGCGTGAGGTCAAGTGTGTCAAGCATGCGCTTGCCCTTGACACGCGCGACCGCGGGCAGTTGCGGCAGCATAGGCTTGGGCGGCTCGGGGTTCTTGAGGCGCTTTTTCAGCGCATCAAGCAGTGTGCGGCCGACCGTCAGGCTGCGGTACTCGGGATCCATGCCCTCAACGATGGTCCAGGGCGCGTAGGCCTGGCTCGACTCCCGCAAGGCGCGCTCGGAGATCTTGCGGAATTTGTCGTAGAGCTCGAAGTGCTTCCAGTCAGTCTTGGTCACGCGCCAGGCGGTGTCTTTGTCGGCGGCCAGTTTTTTCAGGCGCTTGCGCTGCAGCTTCTTGGAGAGATGGAACCAGAATTTGAGCAGCAGCGCGCCTTCATCGTAGAGCATTTTTTCGAAGTGGCGGATTTCCGAAAGCGCGGCATCGAGCTCGGCCGTTTTGATCTCGCCGTAGGCGCGCTCAAGAATCGGCGCGGTGTACCAGTGGCCGAAGAAGATGCCGATGCGGCCCTTGGCGGGCATGTTCATCCAAAAACGCCACATCGGGGGCATGGCGCGCTCGACATCGTTGGGCAGGCCAAAGGCGCGCGTTTCAATGTAGCGCGGGTCCATCCATTCGTTGAGCAGGTTGACTGTTTCGCCCTTGCCCGCGCCATCGACACCCGCGATCAGCACGACCACGGGGAACTTGCTTTGCTTCTTGAGTTCGTACTGGGCACTAAGCAACTCCTGCCTCAGCTTGGGCTCTTCTTTCTTGAAGACTTCCTTGGAGATTTTCTGCCCGAGTTCCGCGGCTTCAAACATGGTTGGCCCCCCAATTGCAGCATAGCGCGCAACACCCGCGCACAGGCGCTGAATTTCGCTATAACATTGGACATGCGCTATCTGCAATTCGAGCACGAAAAGATGGGCGGCGCCAATGAACTGGGCCTGCGCTACCTGACCGATTTCCCGAGGCTCGATCCGTTTTACGCCTCGGCATTCCATACGCTTCAGGATCTTGCAACCCATGCACTCAAGCTCTGTTCGCGCACCTGGCGCTCGCGCTTTGAGCGCGACACCACGGCGGACTTGTGCCTTGCATTTGCCACGCAGCACCACGCGCCGCCCGCCGTTATCGCCAACATTGCGCGCCTGCGCGACAAGCAGAGCGTCTGCGTCGTCACCGGACAACAGGCGGGGCTGGGCGGCGGGGCCCTGCTCGTGCTCTACAAGGCGCTGACTTGCCTGCGCCTAGCCTCGGAGCTTGAAACTGCCCTGGCGCAGCCAGTTGTGCCTGTCTTCTGGGTAGCCAGCGATGACAGCGATATTGAAGAGGTCAATCGCTTCCGCGTGATCCGGTCCGATGCGGCCTCGGGCGCAGCCGGGCGCCTCTCCAAGTTCCGCTTCGATATTCCCGCCGGCAAGACCCCGGTCCGCGACATCGCCCTGCCTCCGGCGAGCGACCCTCAATGGGAAAAGCTGCGCTCGTTGCTGCCGCCCGGCCCAGGCCTGGATGACGCGCGCAGACTCCTTGATCAGGCGGCGGGCCGTGATTTCGGCTCGCATTTCACCGCGCTCCTCTACGAGCTGCTCGGCGCGCGCGGCCTTGTGGTCATAGAGCCGCGCTCGCTGACTGCCCACCCTGCCTGGCGGCGCATCCTCGCGTCGGAGATCGAGAACCGGCAGGAGCACCGACTGCTGCTTCGGCGTGCGGCTGACCGCCTCGAGGCACAGGGTCTCAACGCGGGCGTGCCTGTCAGCAACCAGCTCAACTTGTTTCGGCATGTCGCCCACGAACGGCGGCGCATCTCGGACAATGGCGCGAAACTACTCATCGACGGCAGCGATTCACCCATGACGAAATCGGCGCTGCTGGCTGCACTCAAATCCGATCCCGCCGGCTTTTCACCAAGCGTCCTGCTGCGGCCCGTGATCCAGAATGCGATTTTTCCCACCGTCGCCTATGTGGGTGGACAGGCCGAGATCGCCTACCATGCGCTGCTCAAGGGCCTCCATCGCGCGACCCAGACCTTTATGCCCGTTTTGTTTCCGCGCCTTTCGATGACGCTGGTTCGGAGCTCCGACATCGCTGAATTTCCCGAGTTGCTTAGATTTCGTGAGCGATTGCGCTGGCGCCAGCGCGAAGCGCAGGTGGTGTTCGAGGGCGGCGAGCGTTCAGTCCGCGCGGCTTTTGCGGGCTTGCGCAATGAGTTGGGTTCACTGTCTAAACCGCTGGCCTCCGAGATCACGCGCCTGGAAGCCAAGACCGTCACCAGCATTGCGGATGTTCGCAACCGTCTCGATAACGATCCGTTGGGCGTCAGCCGCGACAGTGCAAGCGTTGCCAGACTGCTTGAGCGCTATTTTCCGGGCGGCAACCTTCAGGAACGGGAGCTGACGTTGTTGGGCGAAATGGCAGCCCTGGGCTTGCAACTGACTGCCGCCATCGAAGGAGTGGAAAACCTGTTTGACTTCCGCCACCATGTCGTTGAGATGGCGCCGCCAAAGCCATCTCCCTAACCTGAATGTACCTAACAACTTAGGGCGAATCGATGGCAAGATACAGCGTCGGCTTGGCAGGGAGTTTTTGAGTTGGGGTTTGCATCACCAGTTTTTCATAGGCTTGTTGAACCTTGGCAGCGTCTTTTCGTTTGAAGGCAAGTAAGGTAGTTTTTGCGACACACCAGAAATTCCAAACTCGGATCCCGGGGAACCGAGCCAAGCTCAGGGCGCATCGAGGATTCTGCGCTCTTCCAAGGAGGCCGCCGTGCCTGCGAATCAGCAACAACCTCAGCAACAGTATGAGCAGCCCGCAGACCAGGAATACTACGGGCAACAGGAACAGGCCGCACAGGGTGGCAAGCCGGGCGAAGATCTTTCCGCCCTCGCTTCCGTTCCGTGGCTCGCCATTGCATTGGCCGCCCACGTGATTTTCCTGGTGATTGCATGGTTTATCGTCGCCGTGCCTCCGGAAACCAAGAAAATCGACATCACCCAGGCCGCGGTGGACACGACTCCTGTTCCGCCCGAACCTGAAATGAAGCCGCCGGAGCAGGTTGAGCACCCCAAAGACGAGCCCCCGCGCGAAGACCCCACCGAAGATCCGCGCATCGTCGAGGACGCCACCGACGACAACAACGAAGACCCGAGCGACCAGCCCAACAAGGACTTGGCGCCCAACCCGAACAAAGACGACTCCAACGCTGAATCACCCAACCCCAACCGTGGCCCGAGCTCGGCAGTCGGCCTTGGCGGCGGCGCGGGCGGCGGCGGCGGTCGCGGCGGTGCGGGCGGCTTTGCCTATCGTCGCGCCCGTGGCGGCGGCGGTCGTCCCCATGACAACCGCGTGCGTGCTGCACTGGAATGGCTGCGCGATCACCAGAATTTCGATGGTTTCTGGAGCGGTGCGCGTTTCAGCGAAGACACCACCCGCAAGAACGCCCGCAAGACTTACAACCTTGAATTCGTCAACGCCGGCAAGCCCGAAGGCGACAAGGGCTGGGATGCTTCGGCCGACATCGGCCTGACGGGCCTTTCGCTGCTCGCGTTCGTCGGCGCCGGTTTCGACCATAAGGAAGGCGACTACAAGGAAACTTGCCGCAAGGCCATCATGTATCTGCGCAAGGTTCAGACCAATGACGGCTGCTTTGGCCCCAAGGATGAAGACAGCTTTGTGTACAGCCATGCGCTTTCCGCGATGGCACTGGCTGAAGCTTACGGTCTCTCCGGCGACGCGGCCCTCAAGGGCACCGCTGAGCGCGCCGTGGAATTCATGCTCAACGCCCAGAACCCTGACTTGGGTTGGCGCTATGGCGTGAAGTACGGTGAGAACGATACCTCCGTGACGGGCTGGATGGTGCTCGCGCTCAAGAGCTGCAAGATCGCGGGCCTCGAGTTCGACAGCCACAAGGTTTACCAGGGTGCGGCCAAATGGCTTGACCAGGCCACGATCCCTGTGGGCGGCTATCCCAAGACCGGTTACAACTCGCCCGGCACGGACAACGCCCGCCTGCGCAGCTCGCAAGATTACCTGACCAACCCGTCCATGGACGCCATCAACGTCATGACCCGCCTGTTCATGGGCCCCGATGGCTGGGACTTGAACAACTCCACACTCAAGGCACAGGCGAAGAACATGATTGACCCCGCCTTCCTGCCCGCCTGGGAACACCACAAGATCGATTACTACTACTGGTACTACGCCAGCCTCGCCCTCTATCAGGTCGGTGCTGATACGTGGAAGAAGTGGGAATCGGCCATGTCCAAGACATTGCTCGACAACCAGCGCGGCTTCCGCCCCGAAGACAAAGGCACGACCAAGGACACGCTCGACGAGCACGGCAGCTGGGACGCTGTGGATGCCTGGCACGCCGCCGGCGGCCGTGTGTACTCCACCGCGATCAACTGCCTGACGCTGCAGGTGTACTACCGCTACAAGAAGGCTCACAAGAGCTAGGAATGAGGTTTGAAAACGGGGCGGCTTCGGCCGCCCTGTTTCATTGAGGCGCTTGGGCCGTTTGCCGCAAGGCGCTTTCAGAGACCAGGGAGAGAGCCATGATTCATTTTAAAACAACACTTGCGCTCGTGACTGCGGCGCTTTGCACCGGCACTGTGCTCGCGGATGTTCCGCCGCCCAAACCCAAGGACGCCAAGGACGCTAAGGAAGACAAGTCAAAGGAAGTGGTGCTGCTTGATCGCATCCAGGCCTCGTTGAAGTGGCTGGGCGATCACCAGAACTTTGAAGGGTATTGGAGCGGAGCAGGGTTTGGCGCCGACACCACACGCAAGACCGCCAAGCGCTCGGGCAATCTGGAGTTCGTCAATCCCGCCAAAGAGAACGGCGACGCAGGTTGGAGTGAGAGCGTGGATATCGGCCTGACCGGCCTGTCTCTGCTTTCCTTCACCGGCGCGGGCCATGACCACACCGAAGGCGACTACAAGGCCAACTTGCGCCGCGGGATCATGTACCTGCGCAAGGTGCAAAGCAACGATGGCTGCTTTGGCCCCAAAGACGAAGACTCGTTCGTTTACAACCACGCCATCGCCACCATGGCGCTTTGCGAAGACTACGCCCTTTCCGCCGATGGAGCGCTAAAGTCAACATGCGAGCGCGCCGTGCAGTTCATTCTTGATGCGCAGAACCCCGGCAAAGGCTGGCGCTACGGCGTCAAGACCGGGGAGAACGACACTTCATTCACCGGCTGGGCCGTGATGGCCTTGAAGTCCGCAAAAATGGCGGGACTAGAGCTGGACGACAAAGCCGCGTTCGACGGCGCGTCTTCGTGGCTGGACTCCGTAACCGTGGAAGAAAAAAAGGGTGAATACTGCACGGGCTACAACTCGCCCGGCTCGGGCAACGCGCGCCTGCGCGCGGCCCAGAATTACGAGACCAACCCCACCATGGACGCCATTAACATCTGCGCGCGCTTGTTCATGGGCCGCACCGGCTGGGACACAAACAGCAAAGTCCTCAAGTTCCAGGCGGGCCTGCTGACCAAGAACCTTCCCAAGTGGGAACACGCCAAGATTGACTACATCTACTGGTACTGGGGCACACTTGCCGCATATCAGTACGGTGGCGACACCTGGATCAAATGGGCCGCAGCCATCAAGCCTGCTCTCACCGATAACCAGCGCGGCTGGCGCAAAGAAGACAAAGACGCTACGGCTGAAACACTCGACGAACACGGAAGCTGGGACGCCGTCGATGCCTGGGCCGCAGCAGGAGGCCGCGTTTACGGAACCGCCGTAAACTGCCTGATGCTCGAAATTCTCCAAAGATACGAACGCCTCGCACCCAAGAAGAAGGAAGGCAGGTAGCGCTAACTGGACGAGAAGAATGGGACGCGCCTCAGGCGCGTCCCGTTTTGCCTCAGGGCTTTCGTTGAACGCCACGCCGCTCGCGCTCGTTTGTATGCTTGGGGAAATCTGCCGAGGCCGGACATGCTCCCATGAAGCGTACAACAACGTTGCTGGCGCTTGTCGCGCTTGTGCTCGCATCGGTGGCGCTGCATTCGTTGCAGGCACCCATTCGTTCGGCACGTGGACAGGGAAGTAACTTCGACGAAGTCCCCACTGTCAACAACTCGTGCGCTTGCAACGTTGATCGCACAGCTAAACCTGCGTTGCGAACCGCGCTCATCCCTCCTGAATTCGAACAGCCTCCAGAGTGCATTGAGATGTCGCCTTCGACATTGAAAGCAACGGAGACCGAAAACGGCCAACTGAAGGTCGCTGATTCCAACTGGCCCTCAGAAGATCTGACGGTCGGGCTGGACTGCAAAGATGCGGAATGTGATGAGCCCCCGACAGGGAGCCTCCCCTCCAGCACGGACAGTGGCTTGGACGTGCTGCGCAAGACCGGCAATCCCACGTTCAATTGGCTGCGTGACCACCAATGCGAAGACGGTCGCTGGAGTGCTTCTGATTTCGGCGCTGCTTCGACGCGCAAGAATGCACTTCATACTTACAACGTCGAGTTCCTTGCCCCCGGCCTTGAATGGGGAGACAAAGGCCAGAGCCCGGACAACGACCTCGTAGTCACGGCGCTGGCACTGCTCTGCCACTTTGGCTCCGGCTACGACCACAAGGACGGCTATTACAAGAGTGCCGTGCGCAAGGCCCTGATCTGGCTGCGCAAACAGCAGCACGAGAGCGGCCGCTTTGGCGATGTGCACGATAACGCATTCTTGCCCACCCACGCCTTGTGTACCGCAGCACTGGCTGATTGTTATAGCCTCTCGGGTGATTCGGCTCTCAAGCAGAACTGCGAGATTGCGCTTGCCCATCTGCTCACGCTGCAAACCCAAGGCAGCGGCTTTGCTCGCTATCCAAGTGGCTACGGCCTCGAAGCAGAGCCTGACGTGGCTACGACTGCGTGGTCGGTACTGGCGCTCAAAACCGCAAAGTTCGCCGGCGTGGAATTCGACCTGCAGACTCCCGGCGCAGGCCTGTTGGAATTTCTTAATTCGGTGACAAGCGTCGTCCATGGCCCAGGCAACGAACTTGCCCGCGTGTACACGCGGCTCCGCGAACGTGGCGGCGATTGCCCAGATGGCCGCGCTGCGGAATTCAGCGCCCTGAACACTCTCGACGCCATGAACGCCTATTGCCGCGCAATGCTCAGCCAAGGCGAGGACGATTGGAAGCTCATTCGTGCGCTGGCCCAAAACGCGGTTGCGCACCCGCCGGCCTGGGAAAGCAACAAGATCGACTTTGTGCACTGGTTTTTCTCCACTGCGGCGGCGTTTCAAGCGCTTGGCTCACGCCCACCCAGCAAAACCGACAACGGCTGGGCTGTATGGGAAAAACCTCTGGCCAAAGCCTTGCTCGACAACCAGCGCGGCTACCGCACTGACGAGCGCAAAACCTGGCCCGCAATGTTGGATGAATTCGGAAGTTGGGATGCCGTAGATGCCTACTCGCGCCAAGGCGGTCGCGTTTACACCACGGCCATGGCCGCCTTGTGCCTGCAGATTTACTACCGCTATCGACGTCAGACAAAAGACTAGCGCCGTTGCCATTGGTGCCGCTGCCACTAGAATCACGCGCCAATGTCACGAAACAAACGCCGCAACAAGAAGGCCAATGAACGCTCGCCGCAGCAGCCGGCCGCAGTTCCTCCACCGCCTCCAGCGCCCCAGGCGCCGGTGACGGAGCCGGCACAAGCCGCGCCTCCTCTACCGGCAGTCGAGACGACCCGTGTGGAGCCCGCGCCTGCTGCGCCAGAAACCGCAAGCTCGCGCCGAGAGAGCGCGACCTCGGGGCGTCGCGCCGACGATCGTTCAACTGAACGCTTAAAATCAAAGTTCGCGCACTCGGAGCGCCACTTGCCCGCACCGCTGGCGGTGCTCGACGCCGACTATTCCGAAGTGCTGCGCATGCGCAACGTGCGCTACATGATTGTGATTGGCGCCGTAGCGGGCGCGCTGATTTTCGGCTGGTACCTGTCGGCCATCTTTGTGCCGCTTCTGATTGCGCTGGGCATTGCCTACGTGCTCAATCCGCTGGTCGAGATTCTGGAGCGCCGGGGCGTGTCGCGGCTTCGCGCGGTAGTGCTGATCTTCAGCGCGTTCATTGCCGTGAGTGTGGCGGCGGGAACGTGGTTCGTCGTATCGCTTGCAAAAGACGTGCGCAATATCAGCACGGAAATCGGAAGTGTCCTCGACGACATCGAAACCAAGCAGGATGAATGGGTCGATGCCTGGAACGATGCCGTTCCCTATGCGCACGTCAACAAGGGCGAACTCACCATCGATCAGGTAACCGGCTATCTCAAAGAGAAGGTCACGCCCAAACGCCAGGCCATCTCCGCCGAGGAAAAACAGGCCGCCGCCGAGACCGTCAACGCGCGCGCTCAGCTTCTTGCCGGATTCCAGCGCATGGACAAGGACAGCAGCATGTTCCTGGAGCCCAGCGAAATGCGCTTTGACACGTTGCGCGCCTATGATTCAAACAGGGACGGGCGGGTTTCGCCCGAAGAGTGGTTCGCGCATTTCGGCGCGGGCACCGTTTCTCCTGAGGGCGACCGCGTGCTTGCACCCGAGGCCCAGCGCGCGGCTGAGGGCATTCTGGGCGTCGTGGGTTCGGGCTTGATGTCCGTGCTCTACATCGGCCTGTGCCTGGTGCTGATTCCCATTTACACCTGGTTCTTTTTGCTGGGCCTGCCCGGCATCATGAAATCCGTCGATCGCTACCTGCCCGGCGCACAGAAGCCGCGCATCCGGCGCATCATCGGCGAAATCGACGGCATGGCGAAGAGCTTTTTCCGCGGCCGCCTGATCGTGGTCATCATCATCTCGATCATGACCACGATATTGTTCGTCGCGCTTGACGTGCGCTACTCATTCTTGCTCGGGTTGCTTGCGGGCGTGGGCATCATGGTGCCCTTTGCGAGCTTCATTATGTCGATGGGCCCCGCGGCAGTCCTGATGGCGGCGTCACCTGAGCCAAGCTGGACAGCGATCATCGTGATGATCGCGATCTTTTGCGCGATTCAGGCCTTTGAACAATACGTCCTGACGCCCAAACTCCTGGGCGATGCGGTGGAGCTGCACCCGGTGACGCTGCTTGTGGGCGTGTTTGTCATGACGTACCTGTTTGGTGTGTTCGGCGCGCTGCTGGCCGTGCCGCTGACCGCCATTGCCAAAACCATGGGCCGCGAGTTCCTGCTGCCTTACTTCAAGAGCCTTGCCGATGAGCCCACCGCTTCAGGTCAGACGCGCATCATCCAAAAGACATGAGCCGCCCGAAAACGCCCGATGCGCACGCCGACAGCATCCCCGGGGCCATCCGGGTTGCGGCGCGCGCTATGATCATCGAGCACGGAAGACTGCTCGTGATGAACTACCGCGACGAAAAAGGCCGCTGGTGCGTCACGCCGGGTGGCGGCATTCACAAGAAAGAAACGTTGAAGGTGGGCCTTGCGCGCGAAGTCGCAGAAGAGCTGGGGCTGGAACTCGAGGTCGGCGATATTGTTTACGTGCGCGAACTCCTTGGCAGCAGCGCCAAAGTCCTGCACGGCGGCATCAGCGAGGACACCCACCAGCTGGAAGTGTTCTTCCGTTGCAAGCGCCTCAACGAGCCCGCCCTTGGCGCCACGCCCGACCACTATTGCACAGGCTACGAGTGGGTGCTGCTTGAAGAACTGCCCCAGCGCCACTTCTTTCCTGAAGGCCTCGCATCGCGGCTTGCCGCGGATGTCGCGGCCGGTTTCAAACCGATCAACAACTACCTCGGTGACGCATGATCGGCGCGCTCATGGGGAAAAGGGGTCCGGCTTACGAAGGGTGCCTGAACCCTTTTTCCCTTGTGGGCGGACTGCTTGACCTGCTGCTGCCGCGCCACTGCGTGGTCAGCGGCCGCCCGCTTGGGCCCGATGAAACCTCCTGTGTTGCGCCCGAGATCCTGCGCCAGGCAGTCTTGACCGGTCAAGACTATTGTTCGCGCTGCGGCGCGCGCCAGGGTGAAGGCGTGGGCGTTGTCGAGCGATGCTCACGCTGCGAAGAATTCAAGGAAGGCTTCTCGTGCAGCGAGATCAGCGCGGTGGGCGACTACGAAGGCGTGTTGCGCGAATTGTGCATCGCCCTCAAGTTCCATGGCGAACACCAAGTCGCGCATGTTCTGGCCCCCTATATGATTCAGCAGGTTTTCGATCGCGGCTTTGCCAGGCGCGTTGACGCTGTCGTGGCTATGCCGCTGCACGCCCTGCGCCAATGGAAGCGTGGCTACAATCAGGCCGAACTTATCGCATCGCCGCTGGCGAAGGCCATTGAGAAGCCGCTGTGGCTGCACACGCTCAAGCGCCATCGGGGCACGCAGAAGCAAAGCGAACTGTCCGCCGCTCAGCGCAAGGCGAACGTGGACGGCGCCTTTGAGATTCGCGCGCGCCGGGCTTCATCTATCGAAGGAAAGACCCTGCTGCTGGTGGACGACGTGATGACGACCGGCGCCACAATCAAGGAAGCGGCGCTGACGCTCAAGCGTGGCGGCGCAAAAGCAGTCTTTGCGGCTGTGGTCGCCCGCTCGATTGTGGGAGCTGACAGTTGAACGCAAAGTCGGCAAACGTCCGGTAAGTACACAGCGCAGGCCGGACGCGCAACAATCATCAAGTTTTGCTCAATCCCCGACGGGTCACTTGTCGAAGTACCAAGGCGGCGTTGCCGCGGTCTCTTTCGACAGGTGGAACATGTCTACTCGCAGAAGCAGCCGTCGTGGTGGCAGCAAACTTCCGATGATTGGCGTTGGCGCGGCGATTATTGTGGCCGGCGCGTGCGTGGGCGGCTGGCTGTTTTTCGGCGGCGGATCAAGCGCGCAGACCGCAGACGCTTCCATAAGCGACGTGCTGCCCGATGACCCCCAGACCGGCACAAAGAGCAGCGCGCCCAGCGTGAGCATATCGCAGATCGACCAGACCCTCGCTGAAGTGCGCCGCTCACTTGAAGGCACACGCGACGACGAACACAACAAGGCCATGAGTGCGGCCTACCGCCGCCTGAGCACGCTGCTTGAAGGCCCGCTGCCGATCACCGAGCGCGAGCGCGTAATCCAGGAATTTCACCCGCTGACCAAAGAGCTGTTCCTGAGCTCGGTGCACAACGAGTTCTCGGCGAACTATGTAGCCAAGAGCGGTGACAGCTTCGAGAAGATCGCCAAACAGGCCGGCATTTCAGTCAACCTGCTCACTGACCTGAACAACCTGCCGCGCGGCGAGAAGAATCTGCGCCTGGGCCAGAACCTCAAACTGCCCAAAGGCACTCCGCGCATGGTGGTGAGCAAGACCGAGTTCTGTGCCAGCCTCTACTTTGGCAGCAACCTCGTGCGGCAGTACGTGATTGCGCACGGCAAGAATAACAACACGCCCGTAGGCAAAGTGTCCATAGTCAGCATGTGCCTTGACCCCGAGAAATCGGCCCGCGGCACGAACGATCCCGTGACGGAAATGAAGTTGCGCTGGATCGGACTGTCCGCCTTCCCCGGCGATCGCAAGGGCTTTGGCTTCCACGGCACGCAATATCCCGACAGCATCCCCGGCCAGACTTCGAAAGGCTGCATCCGCATGCGCGACGAAGATGTCGTGGAGATCTACGACATTCTGCGCCCGGGCAACGAAGTTGAAATCCGGGCCTAGGGCAATATTTCTCTACCAGGAGTAAACATGAAGCGCCTGTCATTTGTTCTCGTGCTGGCCCTGCTTGGCGCCGGCTGCACCGTCTCCAAGGATGGCCAGATCATCCAGGACTCCAAGCCGGCGGCCATGCCGCAACCCGCGCAGGTCATCCCCGAGCGCGCTGAACCCCAAGCCGCGCTGGAAACCCCGGCTCACGAGGAAGCCGAGCCCATGGCAACGACGCCCGCGCGCGATAGCGACCTCGAGCGGGGCCAGCAATTGCTTGCGGCAGGCGACCTGCGCAAGGCGCGCATGGCACTGTCGATCGCGCTGACCAAGGCGCTGAACGAGGAAGAAGAGAACGACGCGCTCAAGAGCCTCGCCGAGATCAACGCCAAGATTTTCCTGAGCACGGGCGACATGGGCGACTGCGAGATTTACGAAGTAAGCAGCGGCGACACGCTGAGCATGATCGCGCAGCGCAAGGGCACCACGGTTGAGATGATCCAGCGCCTCAACGCGCTCAAAGGCACGAAGCTGATGGTCGGCCAGCGCCTGAAGCTGCTCAAAGGCACGTTCAGTGTGACGGTTTACCGCGATCGCTTCATCATGGACATCAAGCTCGACAGCGCCTTCATCAAGCGCTATCGCGTGGGTCTGGGCGTTGACAACTGCACTCCGCTGGGAGAGTTCGTGGTCAAGAACCGCATTCCCGAGCCCGCCGACGGAAGCTACCCCTTTGGACACGAAAAACACCGCCTAGGCCACCGTTGGCTCGGCCTGCGCAGCGACGCCGGCCACAAGGGCTACGGTATCCATGGCTGCCGCGCGGAGGAGGAGAAGGACATCGGCACGGGCTGCTCGCAAGGTTGCGTGAGGATGGGCAAAGATGACCTCGACGAGTTCTACGACATCGTCCCCACCGGCACCAAGGTGGTGATTCTGGAACGCACGGTTCAGCCAGTTGTTTCCAAGTAGTCTCAGCAGACCCAAGCGGGCGGCTCACAAGCCGCCCGCTTTGCGTTTTTGTGCGTTGGCACGGCTCGCGCATGGCAAACTGTGTCCATGCCCGATGCTGAACCCAAAACCCGTGACCCTGCCCGCAAATCCGTGGGGCGCGCTCTTCTTGCCAACGGCCTATTGTTCGGCCTGTTGGTTGTCCTCGGAATTTCCGGTCTTGCAAGCGTGACGCTTTTCTACATCGAGTTCGACGCGGGCACGGCACAGGATTCGTTGGAGCGCGCGGTGATCAGCGTCGTGAAGTTCTGCGATGGCTGGCACGAAGATGGCACACGCTGGCACCTCGTGCGCCATGTTCACGGCATCGGCGCCTATCTGGCACTCGTGCTGACCGGCTGGGCGGCCATCGAGATCTGGAGCGCCGCAGGCGTAGTGCGCACCCACGTCAAGCCCGAGGTCCGCGCGACCGCACGCTGGATGCGGCCTTTGGCCGCGTTTGGTGCGCTGTTCCTGATTCTTGCACTGGTGGCGCAGCTTCTGGCCGGCGCGGCTACACGGGGGGCGCTGAACGACATGCGCGTGCCCGCACCACTGGAGCGTCCGCCTTCAGCCCGCGAAAGCGACAAAGTAGTGGAAGCCATGTCCAAACTGCACGCGGACACAAGCGCCCAGACGCAGGACGAAGTCGTGGTCCAGGTGCATATGCGCGAACTGAACTACCCGCTGGGATTGGGGGCGATACTGCTGCTGATTGCGGTCATGCTGGCCCGGCGCGCGGCGATTATCCTTGATTCTGAACCCAAGCACAAACTAGACGTTACTACTGACAAACCAAAACAGGTTTGACGCCCCCAGCCTGGCGAACACCATGCTCTCCATCCTGAGTGCGCGTCGTTCTTTTTTTGTCGTTTGCCTTGCCGTTGTGGCGTTGTTCTGCTCTCCGGCAGCCGCGGCGGAAGGCGGCCATCACGGCGTTGATGGCGCCAAGCTCGGGCTGTGGCTGGTCATTCCTTTCGCAGGGCTGCTTCTTTCGATTGCGGTTTGCCCGCTCGTGGCGCCGAAGTTCTGGCACCACCACTACGGCAAAGTGGCCGCCGCCTTCGGCGTGATTGCCGTGCTCTTGATGATTGTCATTGGCGAAGACAACGGTGGCGGTTTCATGCCCACGCTGCAAAGCGCCGCGCACGTTTATCTGTTGGACTACGTGCCGTTCATTGTGCTTTTGCTGGGATTGTTCACCATCGCGGGCGGCATCTATATCCGTGGCGATTTTCGCGGCACGCCGCTGACCAACACCATGTTTCTACTGGTGGGCACTGTGATCGCAAGCTGGGTGGGCACAACCGGCGCATCCATGCTGATGATCCAGCCCGTGTTGCGGGCAAACAAGCAACGCAAGAAGAAGGTTCATATCATCGTTTTCTTCATCTTTCTGGTGTCCAACATTGGCGGTTCTCTTACTCCGCTGGGTGACCCGCCGTTGTTCCTTGGCTTCCTGAAAGGTGTGAGCTTTTTCTGGACTTTCCACCTTCTGCCTGAAACTCTGTTCTGTGCAACATTGCTGCTGATCCTGTTCTTCGTTTTCGACACCATTATTTACCGCAGTGACGCGCTGCCAATTCCGGACGCCTCTCAACCGCGTGAGCGCTTTGGCCTGGCTGGCGCCCACAACCTGATTTTCCTTGGCGGACTTGTTGCCGCGGTAGTCGGTTACGGCAGCCTTCAGAAGGCCGGCCTCTTCTATGACGCCGCTGCCACCGAACACGAGAAGGCGGAGGCCGCGTTGCTTGAAGGCTACGCGGAAGAGGCGGAATCGAAGAAGCTGGACGACCCGGTGGCTGAAGCCGCGCGCATCAAGGCGTTGCTGACCAAGGTGGAGGAACAGGAGTGTGTTTGGGGCTATGCTTCAACTCTCGAACGCGCGGAGGCCTCGGAAATCGAGGAACTCGCCCTGCATGAAGCCTCGAAGGACACACCCAAGGAAGCGGAACTGCGCAAGAAAATAATGACGGCGGTTCAACGCTTCCGTGCCGACATAGACGCCGAGTACCGCGATGTGGACGCGAAGCTGTCTCAGGCCACATCGGAATCCGCAACGGCCGCCAAGTTTCTCGATGATGCGAGGGTCGCCCTTGCAAAGACGCTGCGCTCTCATGCCAGCGCAGTACTTGCGGTGCCGCGAGACAAAGCGGTCAAGTCCGTCCATCTGGGATCGGTCAGCCACTTGCCTTTCAGCAACATTGCGCGCGAACTTTTGATTCTGGCCATGGCGGCGCTCTCGCTGTTCACAACCCGCAAGGTCATTCGCGATTCGAACAACTTCAACTGGGGGCCGATCAAGGAAGTGGCAAAGCTATTCGCAGGCATCTTTGTGTGCATGGTGCCGGCGCTTGCCATCCTTGCTGCCGGCAAGGAAGGTGCGCTGGCTTTTATCGTCAACAACGTCGAGCGCCCGTGGCAATACTTCTGGGCCACCGGCATGCTTTCCAGTTTCCTTGACAACGCGCCCACTTACCTCGTGTTCTTCCAGACAGCGCAGGCCACGCCTATGTCGGCGTTTGCTGCGCGCGGCCTCGATCCGGACCCGGTCAGCGCCTTGGTCAACATGCCGCACATTATCCTCGTGGCAATCTCGTGCGGCGCGGTGTTCATGGGCGCCAACACTTACATTGGCAACGCGCCTAATTTCATGGTGAAGGCCATTGCCGAAGAAAACGACGTCAAGATGCCCAGCTTCATTGGCTACATGCTCTGGAGCGTTGGCATCCTTGTTCCGTTGTTCGTATTGCTGACTCTGCTGTTCCTTCGCTAGGCCCAATGAGGCGCACCGCCGTGCCCGGCGCAAATCGGCCAGGCGGGGCGCATTTCGATTGTGTTTGCTTCAAACTTCGTTATTCATTGCCCTGAATTATGGGAGTCGGCGGTCGGGGCAACGGGTATGAATCATGCTATTAGCGGCGGCATTAGCACCCATGGTGCTGGCGGTGATTGCGCCTGCGCTCCATCGGGTCGCGCCTGAGCACACGGGGCGCGTTCTGGCGTTGGCCGTGGCGGCGCTGTTTTCTGTGTTCGCCCTGACTCCTCACGAAGCCGCTCCGCTGGTTTACGCTTGGGCGCCCTCCCTTGATCTACACGTCAGCCTGTTGTTTGACGGACTGGGCAAGCTGATGGCGCTGATTGTCAGCGGCATCGGCTCGCTGATTCTCCTCTACGCCAACGGTTATCTGCACGGAGATGCGCGTCTGCCGCGCCTCTATGCCACGCTGCTGGCGTTCATGGGTGCCATGCTGGGCGTTGTGCTTGGGGGCAACCTGCTGTTCATTTTCGTGTGCTGGGAACTGACGAGCGTTACCTCGTTCATCCTCATCGGCTTTGACCACGAGCGTCCGGCCGCCCGCGCGGCTGCCCTTCAGGCCCTGCTGGTAACCGGGGCGGGTGGGCTGTGCCTGCTGGCGGGCGTTATCCTTCTGGGCCAGGCCGCCGGAAGTTATGAGCTGGGCGCGCTGGCTTCTGCGCCGGGCCTGCGAGAACACGGCCTCTATGTGCCGGCACTGCTGCTCATACTGGCGGGGGCTTTCACGAAGTCTGCCCAGGTGCCCTTTCACTTCTGGCTTCCCGGCGCCATGGAGGCGCCAACGCCCATCAGCGCTTATCTGCATTCGGCCACGATGGTAAAGGCCGGCGTCGTGTTGCTCGCACGCCTCAACCCCGCGTTGGGGGGCACTGAGCTCTGGTTTGGCATGTTGTGCGGCTTTGGCGGCGCGACCATGCTGCTGGGCAACCTGGGTTCACTGCTCCTGACGGACCTCAAGCGCGTGCTTGCCTATTCCACTGTGGGCATGCTCGGCACGCTGGTTCTGCTGATCGGTATTGGCACCCAGGCTGCGCTGGCCGCCTGCGTGACGATGCTGCTGGCTCACGCGCTTTACAAAGGTGCGCTGTTCATGGTGGCGGGCGGCGTGGATCATGCCGTACACACGCGCGATACGACCCGGCTTTCCGGCCTTGGCCGCGCCATGCCCATTACCTGGGCGGCGGCAAGTATGGCAGCGCTTTCGTGCATGGGCGTGCTGCCGCTGCTGGGGTTCATCGCCAAGGAGAAGAGTTACGTTGCGGCCCTGGGCGCGCCGGAGTTCGCGCTCTGGATCGTCGCGGCTTCGCTAGTGGCAAGTGCTGCGGCCTTTGCCATGGCCGCCATTGTGGGTGTTCGGCCGTTTATGGGACGCCCCATGGAACAGGGCGCTCATGCCCACGAGGGTAGTTTCGACCTATGGCTGGGGCCGATGCTGCTGGGCGTGTGCAGTCTGTGGCTGGGTGCGACGGCGGGCTGGCCCATGGCGGAGCTGCTGGAGGCCGCCGCGGGTTCCATTTACGGCAGCGAGTTCGAGGTTGCCCTCAAGCTCTGGGCCGGGACGGAGGGCGTTTACGGCCAGGCCCTGCTGCTTAGTGGCGCGACGGTGGCCATCGGCGCCTTCCTGTTTGCCTTGCGGGCGCCCCTGAGAAGTCTGGCAGGCGGCCTGAGCTTTGCGACAGCCTTGGCGCCGCAACGGGTCTATCAACTCCTGTACGATGGCAGCCTCGGCGTGGCAGCTCAAATCACGCGCCGCGTGCAGAACGGCCTGCTGAATTCGTACGTGCGCACGGTGGTCCTGACCCTGGTGGGCATCTCTCTGTGGTCGCTTTGGCGCCAGCCGCACCTGGTGGTTTCGTTCAGTGTGGGAGAGATACGGACTTACGAAATCGGCATTGTGGCGCTGATCCTGGTTTCCTGCCTTGTGGCGGTGCGCTCGGAAAGCCGCATGGCGGCCATCGTGGCCCTGGGTGTGGCCGGCTTGGGCGTCACGCTTGTGTTTGCGCTGTTCAGCGGCCCGGACCTGGCCATGACGCAGATCATGGTCGAAACGCTGACGGTGCTGCTGTTCGTGCTGGTGTTCTATCACCTGCCACAGTACGCCCGACTTTCCAGCAGTTTTGAACGGGTGCGTGACCTCGTGGTCTCCTTGATTTTCGGCGGCCTCATGACGTTGCTGGTGCTGGCGGCCTCGACGGACATTCTGGATGCGCCCTTGAGCGAGTTCTATGCGCAAAACAGCCTCATCAAGGGCCACGGTCGCAATGTGGTCAACGTAATTCTCGTGGACTTCCGCGCCCTCGACACCCTGGGTGAAATTACCGTGCTGGCGGCCGCAGCCATTGGCGTGGTGGCCATGCTGCGGCTCAAGCCGGCACACAAGGAGGGAGCATGAATTCGCTCATCCTGCGCACGACCACGGGTTTCTTGCTCTCTCTGCTGGTGCTGTTTTCCGTTTACCTGATGCTGCGCGGGCACAACGCGCCCGGTGGCGGCTTCATTGGCGGCCTGACGGCAACTGCCGCGCTGACGCTTTACGCCTTTGCCTTTGATGTGGCAACAGTGCGCAAGATGCTGCGCATAGACCCGTTGTCGGTCGCGGGGCTGGGGCTGGTGCTGGCGCTTGTGAGCGGCCTGCCGGGGATGCTGGGCGGAGATGCCTTTCTTACTTCACGCTGGGCCGTGCTGGCGCTGCCGGGCGGGACGGAGATTCATCTCGGCACGCCGCTGCTCTTTGATTTCGGGGTCTATCTCGTAGTCATCGGTGTGGGGTGCGCGGTGTTGCTGACCATGGCCGAGGAGCGCGGCGAATGAACACCGTCATGGCACTCCTCATCGGCATGCTGTATGCATCGGGCATGTACATGGTTCTGAGGCGCAGCATGGTCAAGCTGATCATCGGCCTGGCCCTGCTTTCCCACGCTGCGAACCTGCTGATCTTCACGATGGCAACCTTGCGGCGCGACCGGCCCCCGCTGATCGATGAAGGCGAGACGGCGCTGGCGGCCCCCTATGCCGATCCCGTGCCCCAGGCCCTTATTCTCACGGCAATCGTCATCGGGTTCGCCGTCTCCGCTTTTGCCGCGATCATGATTTATCGCGTTTACCAGACCACCGGCACAGACGACCTTGACCAACTGCACACCACGGACTCATGAACCTGCTCCTCGTCGCGCCCATCCTGCTGCCCATGCTCACAGCGGCCCTCTGCCTGCTGGCGTGGAAATCGGTGCGCGTGCAGCGCTGGCTCGGCGTTGCGGGTTCGGCCGCGCTATTGGCTTCGGCACTGGCCCTGTTTGCCGAGGTTCACGGGCGGGGCATTGCCGTATCCCATGCGGGCGAGTGGGCCGCCCCCTTTGGCATAACGCTGGCGGCGGATCTGCTGGGCGCGCTGATGGTGGTGCTTGGCGGCATCGTGGGGCTCATGGTCGCGGTGTATTCCCTGGGAAGCATCGATGAGGGCCGGGAACGCTTTGGTTTCCACCCCCTGGTGCAGATCCTGCTGATGGGCGTGTGCGGCGCTTTTCTCACGGGCGACCTGTTCAACCTTTACGTGTGGTTTGAGGTGTTGCTCATGGCCTCCTTCGTGCTTACGGCCCTGGGCGGCGAGCGCGCGCAGATGGAGGGCGCTATCAAGTACGTGACCCTCAATCTGGTTTCCTCGGCGATTTTTCTTGCCGCCCTGGGCCTGCTTTATGGCCTGACGCATTCCCTGAACATGGCCGATGTTTCACTGCGCCTGGCCAAGCTGAACTACCCCGCACTGGAGAACCTGCTGGCGGTGCTGTTCTTCATCGCGTTTGGCATCAAGGCCGCGGTGTTTCCGCTCTTCTTCTGGCTGCCGGCGTCCTACCACACCATGCCCGTGTCCGTGTCTGCCCTGTTTGCAGGCCTGCTGACGAAGGTGGGCGTCTATGCCCTGATCCGTGTGTTCACTCTGGTGTTCCGCGACGACGTCGAGTTCATCAAGGAACTCATGCTGGTGGTCGCCTGCCTGACCATGGCCGTGGGCGTGCTGGGGGCCGTCGCCCAGATGGAGATGAGGCGCATCCTCTCGTTCCACATCGTGAGCCAGATCGGCTACATGATCATCGGGCTGGCGCTGATGACGCCATTGGCCCTGGCGGGCACGGTGTTTTATCTCGCCCACCACATCATCGTGAAGACGAACCTGTTTCTGGTGAGCGGGGCCGTGGCCCGCGCCACGGGCAGCTTCGAGCTGAAAAAGGTGGGAGGTCTCTATGCCGCGCAGCCGGGGCTGGCATTGCTGTTCCTGATTCCTGCGCTGTCCCTGGCGGGCATCCCGCCGCTCTCGGGATTCTGGGGCAAGTACATCCTGGTCAAGGCCGGCCTGGAAAGCGGTCAAGTTGTGCTCGTGGTGGCAGCACTGGCCGTCAGCGTGTTCACCATGATCTCGATGATGAAAATCTGGAGCGAGGCCTTCTGGAAGCCGCACCCGCTGGGCCTGACCCCCGCGCCGGTGGGCCTTCTGAACGGGCCAATCGCCGCCATGGCCGCCATGACTCTGTTGATCGGCTTTGGCGTGGAGCCAATGATGCAATTGGCCCAGCGCTCGGCACAGCAACTGCTCGATCCGCAGAACTACATTCAGGCCGTGCTGGAGGCCCGCAAATGAAGCCCTTTCTCTGGAACATCGCGCTGGCCTTCGTGTGGGTGACGGTAACTTCCACTTTCACGCTCGAGAATCTGGCGTTTGGCGGCGTGATGGGCTTTGTGCTGCTGCTGGGCATCCGCCGGGCCCTGGGCGAGACCACCTACTTCGAGAAGCCCTGGGTGGCGCTGAAATTCGCACTGTTCATGATCAAGGAAATTCTGGTTTGCAACCTGCGTGTGGCCATGGAAGTGCTCACGCCGCAACACCACATGAAGCCGGCCATTATCGCCGTGCCGCTCGATGTCACGACTGACGCAGCCATCACGCTGCTGGCCAACATGCTGACCCTTACACCCGGCACCTGCAGCCTCGACGTCTCCGACGACCGCAAGACGCTTTATGTTCACGCCATGTACGTCGACAACGCCGACGAACTGCGTGCCTCGATCAAGCGGGAGTATGAAGCGCGTGTACTGGAGCTGCTGCGATGATACTGGCCTTGACAAGTCAAGACATCCTGCTGGTGCTGGTGGGCACGCAAGCCCTGGCCCTGGTGATTTCCATGGTGCGCCTGGTGCGCGGGCCGACATTGGCCGACCGCGTCGTGGCCTACGACCTGATGGCGACGATCACGGTGGGCCTGCTGGCCCTGGTGTCCATGGCCTTTGACGCACGCGTGCTGCTGGATGTGGCCGGCGTGCTTGCACTGGTGATGTTCATTTCAACGATTGCTTTCGCCCGCTACATCGAGAAACGCTCATGAGCCCCCACGAAATCATCGCACTTGTTATGGCCGGCGTCGGCTGTGTGTTTACCCTGCTGGGCGCCATTGGTGTGTTTCGCATGCCCGATGTCTTCATGCGCATGTCCACCTCGGCCAAGGCGTCCACGCTGGGCGTGACTTCGCTGGTGCTGGCCTCTGCCGTGTATCACGCCGAACTCAGCCTCACAGTACGGGCCCTGTTCGTGGTCTGCTTCGTGTTCATGACCGTGCCCGTGGCCTCGCACCTGATCGGCCGCGCAGCTTACGTCAGCGGTGCCAAGCTCTGGGCACGGACGGGAGAGGACGCGCTCAAGGGAAAATACGACCGTACTCGCAGGACACTCATGGGAGCGGGCGGTAAGGAAACCGGCCCGCATAAATCAAGCGAGCTGCCTGAACAACAGCACGGCGGCTGCAAGTAAAGCGGCTACTAAGGCAAGGATCAGCACGCCGACGCTGCGCGGCTTGCGTTCATTTGTTTGTTCGGCCATGCCGCGCTTGACCAACTCAGCGCGGATGCGGCGCACGGTGGTTTGCGATGAGCGCACCGTCGAGACTTCCTGCAGCGGCGGAAGGTTTACGAGATTGCTTTCTGAGGGATCCTCGCCGTGAAGAGAGCGCGCTTGCACAAGCTGCTCGACAGGAACTTCGACCGTAAATCGCCCCTGTCGAGATCCGACACGCGCGGCAATGGCATTGGCTTCGAGAAATGTGCACACAAGGCGCGCCGTCAACTGGTCTTCCTCGGCGCAAAGCACCTCCCAGTCGCGCACGTCACGCGGCTCCCACTTGATCCGTTTGCTTTCTTGCTCAGGCACTCACTAAGTGTGGCTGATGTCATGGGACGTTGCAAGCAGAGAAGGGGCCTTTGGCAAGGGGATGCGGCACACCAAAGGCCCCGAAGTCGCATTGGCGCCAAGCGCCGAAATGTGCGAGCGCGCATCGCGCGCCCGAGAGAGACCCGGACGGTGGGCACCTGCGGGGATCTCGTCGTCTGCCGGTCGGCAGGGGTTCGAGCAGGTCCGGGTCGTGAAACCGGGGAGCCGAAGCGTTCAGGGTGCATGTTCAGAGACCGTGCCCCGACTCCAGAGGTCTGTTCTTGCGACTTCAGTTTTCAATTGCCACACGCTAAGCATATAACATCAAAACGCGCAAATCAAGCAAAATTGTAAACTATCGCGTCAGCCGTAACGAAAGAACCGAGGGCTGGCCCTCGGTTCATCGCTCTTGCACTTGTTGGGTACGCTACTTCTTTTCCAACCTCTCCAGCGTGGCCTTGTAGAGCGCCTTGACCGTTTCGTCCTGTGGGGAATAGGCCGCCGCGCGTTCCAACGACTGCGCCGCGCCCTCACTGTCTCCGCTGAACAGCCGCACGAAACCCTGCACAAGCAGTTTGTCGGCATCCGGCTCCTTCTTGATCGCCGCATCGAGATCTGCCAGTTGCCGCAACAAAACTTCGCCGTCGCGGTAACGGGCGCGCAAGTCAATATCCTGCGATGCCGCGCCTTCGTCCTGCGAAAGGCCGCGGCGAATGCCAAAGGCCGCAAACGAGTACTTGCCCGAAGCAAACGCAGCCAAGGCTAGATTCAACTTGGCGTCGGCGTTGGCCGGGTCAAGGATCACCGCTTCCTTGAATGCGCGAGTTGCAGCTTCGTAATCGCCTGATTCAAAGGCCTCATATCCGCGCTCCATTTCATGGGAGTATTCCTCGGCGGCGTTGCCGCGCTTGCGATCGCGTTCTTTGTCTTCACGAGCAGGGCGATGTAGGGACTCGCGCTCGCGGCTATCGCGATAGGCGCTGCTGTCTTCGGCGCCATCTTCGTACCCGCGATCGTAGCCGTCGTCGTAGCCATCATCGTAAAGGTTCTCATACACGTAGCGCGTGTAGCCGAGGCTGTACGGGCGGTAATCCCACCAGATGCTGTAGTCGTACCAGTAAGGCCGATGCACGCAAACCGAGAAGCCATGATGGTGATAACGGTGATAGCGACGGAAGCTGTGCCATGGATAATAGTTGTAGCAGCCGTGCCCGTAGTAGCCGTAGTAGCTCGGGTAGGCCGTGATGTGCCAGGCGTTGCCGATCAGGAATGCTGCCGCGAAACTGCCGAAGTAAACGCCGCTGCTCCAACTGCCCGACCAATAGCCGGGCCAGTAGCCCCAGCCACAACTGTAATGTGAGGGGAAGTGCCACCCGATCGAGAAGCTGCCCCAGCGACCGCCCCAATTCCAGCCGGCAAACCAACCCGGGCGATACCAGTTGTGGCTGTATCCGCCCCAGCCGCCGCCATGCGACCGTGTGGCATAGCCGCTGCCTGTGTGCGAGCGCGAGCTGAACCCAGTGGTGCGGAAACTGGTCAGCGTGCTGCGTTCTGAAATCGGGCTCGGCCCAGCCACGCGCGTCGTGGTGCCGCGACTATTGGCGCGGCTTACGTTGACGAAATCGTGGCGGGCGGTAGTCGGGCGCTCGGTGATGCTGCGTGTGCTGCGCTCGGGTGTGTTGCTGCGCGACGTATTGGTGTTACGCGCCAGACGCGAGCTGTCCGGTTCGGCTTTGCGCAGGTCGGGCACGCCCGAACCGGTGCGCCGCACGTTCGTGGGCACGGGCGTGCTGCTGCGCGAAGAGGGCGCGGGGTAGCTGTCATTTACGCGCCGCGAGTTGGAAGGTGTTGAATCTTCGACGCGCGGGGTGCCGCTGCGCGATGAAGGCGAAGTGCTGCGCGAGGAAGGCGCAGGGCTGGGTGTAGCACTGCGCGAAGGCGAAGGCGTAGCGCTGCGCGAAGGCGAAGAGGCGCGCGGCGAAGAGGGTGCTGGCGAAGGTGTACTTGAGCGTGGCGTTGACGGTGCCGAAGAAGACTTGCCACTGACGCGGCTACCGCCGCTGCTCGAAGGCGAGCTGCTGCGCGAACCACTTGAAGGCACGGAGCCACCGCTGGCGCGTGAACCGCCCGACGGCGCCGCGCCGCCGCTCTTGGATCCGCTCGAACCGCCGCTGGAGCCGCGTCCGCCGATCGCACGCTGCGCGTCGGTTGGCGTGGCCAACATGCTTACGCCCAACACCAGGAAGGCACAGACCGTGAGGTATCTAAGAGTCTTCATGAATTGGCCTCGACCTTGCGTGGGCCAAAAACAGACAGGCCCAAACGTAGAACGTTCGTTCACAACAGGGGCCCCGGAATCATTCTAACGCTACAAGCGCGCAATCCAATGGCATAAAGGGTGCAGTTAGGGGTGCCAGATTGCTGGCAGTCGGCCCGAAAGACGCAACAGATTCCACAGCCCAAAGCCGACCGAATGTCCCCCTGACCGAAATCTTGGCGTGGATAATTGATTAGATGGGTGGAGTAATTGCCTCTGCCATGGCGCGGCCTTTGGCGAGACGCACAACGGCACGGGCTCGCCGACGAGCACGGATTCGCTGTTCAACACGCTCGGCGGTTTGGAGTGGCAGCTCCCGTGCGTATACCCTTGCGAGACTCCACTGGAGCCTCGCTTCGGTCAGAGGCGCTTCGCGCCCGTGATGGACACGCGCTTTAGCGTGGACATGAACGTGGACGCTGACGGCAACGGCAACGCGATCATTTATCTCAATGGCGGCATCACAAGCACCGTAGCCGCGCCACTTGGGCAAACGGATCAGCGTGCGCAGTGGGATTCGCGCATCCGCCGCCCGATCACGATCACGAACGAGGCCCATTACTTCGATTTCGATGTCACGGTGCCCACGGGCAACGCGGGCGAGTATCTCGGCTTTATGGTGTCTGTACGAGCAAGGACAGGTTGACGCGGCGTTGGGGTGAAGTTCTGCCTTCAATTTGAAATGGCGGTGTGAATTTCGCCGGGCCGCTTTTGGGGCGGGTTGGCGGGCGGGCTCACGGTGTTCGCGGTTTGGTAAAGGCGTCTGCAACGCCGTTGGTGTCTCCACTGATAAGATTGTCCGCCAGCGAATCAAAGAACACACAATCACCCGAGGCGCTGATGAAGGGTGCGCCGCAGTGACCGTTACCCTGTACGCCCGCGGCGGAAAGGCTCTGGCGCACCGTCAGTGCAGCCTGGAGATCGCGCACGAAAACGTCGTCCGCTGCGTTGGTGTCTCCGGCCACGAGGTTTGTCGCGGCGGACTGGAATACAACCCAGCGGCCATGAGCCGAAAGCGCCGGCTGTGTCGAGTCGTCGTTGCCCTGAACGCCCGCGCTGTCCACGCTGGCGCGAATGGTGACCGACGTTGCCGGATTGAAAACAAACACGTCGGTGCGGTTGTTGTTGTCGCCGGCCACAAGATTGCCGGCATCGGACTGGAACGCAGCCAGCGTGCCATCGGCGCTGATGACGCCGTGCGAGGATGCGCCGTTGCCCTGAGCGCCGCCCGTGGCAACACTGATCCTGATCGTGGTCGCCGGGCCGCGATGGTGAACAAAGACGTCGCGCACGCCGTTGGTGTCGCCCGTGACCAGATTGGTCGCGTCGGATTCGAACACCACAGCATCGGCACTGAAAGACGCGCGCGGCTTGAACGAGGGGCCGTTCGCCTCGTTGCCGGAACTGTCAACGCTGAGGCGGTAACGCACACACTGAATCCAGAACCAGGCCACGAAGACGTCCGTGACGCCGTTGGTGTCACCGGCGACCAGGTTGGTCGCGTCGGACTCAAAGGCCAAATAGGAGCCATCAGCGGAGAAGCTGGCGCTGCGCGAGTGCCCGTCGGATTGGCCGCCGGCCAGCGGCTTGGAGTAAATGCGCATGACCTTGCGAGCGCGGTCGTAAACAAATATGTCACGCACGCCGTTGGTGTCGCCGGCGACGAGGTTGTTGGCATCGGACTCAAAGGCGACAAAGCGGCCATCGCCGGACAAGCAGGGATTGAGGCAGTCGGCGTTGGGCTCTGCGCCGGCCAGGCCCATGCTGATGCGTTCGATTTTACCGGTCAGCGAGTCCTTTACGAATACGTCTACGAATCCATTCGTGTCGCCGCTGACCAGGTTCGTAGCTGCGCTGGTGAACAGCGCAAAGCGTCCATCGGTCGAAATGCCGGCGGCGGAACTGGCGCCATTGGTTTGTGTACCCGAAGCAGAAACGGATGTGCGGCGCACCCCGACGCGAAGCGTAACAGGATTGCTGACTTGATCCGAAAGGGCCACGAGCACCGGGCCATCGGTGGCGGCGGCGGGCAGCGTAACCACGAGCCTGGAGAAGGATGCCGAAGTGACCGTGGCCGCGACTCCGCCCACGAGCACAGTGTTGGCAGAGGCCACGCTCGAGAATCCATGGCCGAAAATCTCCAGAGCTGCGCCAGGGAGCGCGATGGCCGGCGCCAATGCCGAAATCCGCGGGCCGGTTCTAGCCGTCGTGGACATGGGCAGGAAGAACACGTCGATGCTGGCGTTCGTGTCACCCGAAACGAGGTTGGTCGCGCCGCTGTTGCAGTAAATGCCGTCGGCGCGAGGCAGCATTTTGAATGTGGACTGCGCGCCGTAATCGGCCTCCCCACCTGATGAAGAAACTGAGATGCGTGTGGTGGTGGATGCCGCGCGGTCGCGCACGAACAGATCCGAGAAGCCATTGGTGTCGCCGGGCACGAGATCGGAGGCCTGGCTGGCGAACACGACAGTCTGGCCATCGTTGGACACTGCAACGGCCGAACCTCCGCCTGCAGATTGAGCGGAGGAGGCAGTCAAGCTCACGCGCACGGTGGTTTCCGTGCTCAGGTCCACCAAGAACGCGTCGTAGTCATTATTGGTGTCACCCGCCACTAGGTTGCTGGCGATAGAGTTGAAGGCAACGAAACGACCGTTGGCGGAGATCACACCAGTGTAGCTGTCTTGATTTGCCTGCGCGCCGCCCACGCCGTTGCTGATCTTGCGCGTGGTCTTGCTGGTGCGATCGTAGAGGAATACGTCAGAGTGGCCGTTCGTGTCGCCGGCCACAAAATTGCCGTCTTCGGCTGAGAACAGAACTAATCGCCCGTCCGGAGTCATGTCGTGCAGCCAGATGCCGACGCTGGCCGGAGATCCATCGACAGTCGGGAATTCCCACTGCGCGACGCCGCTTTGAACATCGAGGAAAACGATCTCCGACGTGGGCTGGCCATTGATCCAGCCGGCGCCAATGTCCTGGCCGCGCGTGAACACGACATAGCGGCCGTCAACCGTCATCAGACTCCCGACGACTCCCACGGCATTGACGGAACCCTTGTCAATGAGCGTGCCGACCTGGGTTGTTGTGTTGGCCTGCCGATCGTGCAGATACGTCATGGGTTTGCCGGTGATGCGGCGTGGATCAGTCGAGAGGTTGTCGGCATCGGAGGTGAACAGCACATAGCGGCCATCGGCTGACACCTGAACGGCGGTGCTGTCCCCGTTGAGTTCAGAACCGCCCGTGCCCACGCTCACGCGCGTGGTGGTGCCAGCCACCGTGTCGCGCAGGAACACGTCGCGCCGGAAATTCGTGTCCCCGGCCACGAGCGCGGTGTCGGTTGAAGCGAAGATAACGTATCGGCCGTCAGGCGAAGCCGACGACCAACTGTTATGCAATGCCGCGTCCTGAGCGCCGGAGTTGGCAAAATTGCAGCGAACGGGGCCGACCTGGTAGGCAAGGACCGCGCTGGTGCGCCCGGCAACAGTCACGGTCAGGTTTCCAGAAGCCACGCTCAACGGTACGGTGACCACGAGCTTCTGAGCGCTGGCGCTGACGACGGTGGCGCCGGCGCCGCCGAAGCTCACGTTGTTGTTTGCGAGCGTCGTGCTGAAACCCGTTCCATAGATCGCGGCGCCGATGCCACCGCGAACCATCGGCGGCCAGAGTTCGTGCAAGACTGGCGCGGGATTGGGCGCGATGTCGAAGGGCCGGCTGGTGGCAGCCGCGGTGCCCGCGGACGAAGCCGTGAGCGTGTAGCCCGCTCCGTTGTTGTTGAGCGAGAGATTGGCAAAAGTTGCCACCCCGCCCACTGCCGCCTGCGTCAACGTTCCGGAGAGCGTGGATCCGCCGGGGTTGGCCCCAAGAGCGATCGTGATCGAGTTGGTGGCCGATGCGCACAACGCACCGTGCATATCGCGAAGTTCTACCTGAATGGCGGGGCTGATGCTGCTGCCGCCGGCAGTCCATGAGGGCTGCACCCGGAACAGCAGGCATCTGGGTGCGCCGGCCGAAATGTCGAAACTCGCGCTGGTCGCTGTCGCGTAACCTGACAGTGTTGCGCTCAGGCTGTATCCTGTTGCGGGCGTCAGCAAAGCGAGGTCAGCAAACACGGCCTGCCCCTGGGAAAGCGCGACTTGAGTTGTCCCCTGCACGATGCTGTCGCCGGGGTTGGCCGCGAGCGTCAATTGCACAAGCCCGGTCGCGCTGGTGGCGGGGTTGCCGTATGCATCAGTCACGGCAACCGTAGGCGCGGGACTGAGGGCCACCCCCGCAAGTGCGTTGGGGGGCTGTACCGTGAACGACATGCCCACAGGCGCGCCGGCCACGACGCTGAAACCGACGCTCGTAACCAAAGCAAATCCCTGCGCCGAAGCAATCAGCGTGTAACCCGTGGCCGCTTTGTTGAGCCACAGATTGTTGAACACGGCCACGCCGTTTACCGCCTGCACGCTCAATGTACCCGAAAGCGTTGATCCTCCAGGGTTGGCGCCCAGCGCGATGGTCACGAGACGATTGACCGAGGTCAGGCGCAGTCCGGCGCCGTCACGGAATTCCACCTTGACCGGCGCCCATACAAATGCGCCCGCCACGACATTTGTCGGTTGCTGCGCATATGCGATCTCCACGGGCGCAGCCGAAAGCAAGAACAGGTTGCTCGTGGCGCCCTTCAATGCTCCAGATGAGGCTTCGAAGCGGTAACTCGCGCTGGTTCCGGTCAGAATTGTATTGGAGAACGTCGCCTCTCCGTTGACAGCCGCCACTGTCAGGGTGCCGCTGAGTGTTGCACCGGTCATCGTCGAGGGCAGCGCCAGCGTGATGCTGTTTGAAGAACTCGCCACGACGTTGCCAAACACGTCAATCACTTGCACTTTGGTGACCGGATCCAGGGGCATGCCGCTGTGCGCGCCCGCGGGTTGCATTGAGAAGCGAAGCCCGGCGGCAACACCGGTTACGCCCACGTCTATCTCCTGCGACATTGCCGTGGTGAAACTTCCTGATGAAGCAAGCAGCTTGTATCCGTTTGCCGCTGCGCTGATGCTCAGGCCGCTAAAGGTCGCGACTCCGGCCACGGCATTGACGGTCAAGGTGCCGCCCAAGGTCGCGCTGCCGGGATTTGCCGAAAAAGAGATTGTGACTGCGTGTGTGGCGCTGGGCACCAGAACGCCGCGCGCATCGACAACTTCCACGCGGACAGGCGAGGAGAAAACCACGCCGGGCGCGGCGGCCGAGGGAGGTTGCGTGTAGAACGAAAGTTTGGCCGCCACTCCGGGCGTGATTACGTCAAAGGCGGCGCTCACACCCTGGGTCAGGGTGCCTGAACTTGCGCCAAAGGTATAGCCATTGGCAAGCACGTTGAGCGAAAGCGTATTGAACGTGGCCACGCCGTTGACCGGAACAGCAGTCAGCGTGCCGGTCAATGTCGCGCTGCCGGGGTTGTTGAGCAGGGCGATGGTGACGGGCGTCGTGTAGGTCGTGACCACATTGCCTGCGGCATCCTGCACGCTCACGCCCACGGACGGCCACATGACCTGATTAGCGGCATAGGCACTCTGCACAGATCCGAACACAAGTTGCGAGGCTGCGCCAAACCCCGGCATCACGTTCACCGTTATCGAATTGACCGGAGTGCACCCCGTCGCGCTGTAGCGAATCACAAACGCACCGACCATGTTGGGCAGTAGATTGCTAAACGTCGCAATGCCGTTGACCGCATTGACCGTAACGGAACCGCTCAGCGCAGCACCGGTAGGCCCGGAGTAAACGCTGGCCGTGACGGCGGTGGTAGCCGTGGCCAGGAACGTGTTCAGTGCATCACGGATGGCGATCTGCGGCGCGGGATCGAGAGCGACGCCGGCCTTGCCCGAACCGCCCTGCATGGAAATGGTAAGCCGCGCCGGCGTGCCAGCGGCCGCTACGATGTCAAAAGGTTCTGTGCTTGCGGGCGTGAGACCCGATGCACTGGCCGTAATCACGTAACCTACACCCACCAGACTTACGTTGACGTTCGTAAAGAGAACCGTGCCGTTGGTGGTGGAAACCGGAGTGCCGGGCGTGGAAGCAAGCACCGCGCCCGCTGATCCGCCGGAGAGCGCAAGCGAAACGCTGGTGTTGAAACGCGTCACAGGGCTGCCATCGGCATCTACTATCGCAAACGCCACGGTGCCGACGTTATTGTAGGCCAGCGAGTTCCTCGGCTGACTTGTCACCGACAGAGCCACGGGCGCGCCCTCAACGTTGAACGTGTTGCTTTGTGCCGTTCTGAGGTTGGCGCATGCGGCGTAAAGCCTCAGCGTCGTTCCCTTCTTGCTGCAAGTGAGGCCGGAGAACGTGGCAACGCCGTTCACGGCATTGACGGTCACGTTGCCTCCCAGTACGGCGCCCTGCGGCTCGTTGAACAGCGCCAGTGTGATGGGCAATGTCGAACCCGTCAGCGTCGAGCCGCTGACGCTGCGAATGCGCACAGTGCAGCCGAACGTCCCGCCCACATAGGTGTTCTGCGGCTGAGTTCCGAAAGCGAGGCTATAGGGCGTTGTCGCGGATAGCACGTCAAAGGGGCCCACCGTGAGGCTTGGCAGTCCGGTACAAGTGAACACCAGCGTGTAGCCCGAAGCGGGGTTGTTGATTGAAAGGTTGCCAAACGAGGCCACGCCGCTCGCGGCCGTAACGCTGGTGGTGCCCGAAAGCGTGCTGCCGCCCGGGTTGGCTCCCAGCGAAACGTTGACGGTGTTCGTGGCGTTGGTCATGACGTTGCCCAGAGCATCCACCAGTTGAATGGGGAAGCTCGATGCGACACCGGCCGCGACATCGGTGTTCACGCCATTGAGTTGCATGGTGGCCAGTGGGCCAATGACGTTGAATGTTCCCGTAACGCCCGGCGCCAGTCCGGTGGCCGTCGCAACCAGCTTGAATCCCACGCCTGGCCCCTGCACCCTTACATTGCCAAAGGAGACCGTTCCGCCGGAAGAAGAGGCGGACAGAGTTCCCGATAGCGTGGTGGCACCGGGGTTGGACTCCAATGCCACAGTGACCAAATGGGTTCCTGCCGTCACGCGCGTGCCAGCCACATCCTGGATTTCAAACGTCATGCTCAACGCCGTGTTGGGCAGCGCGTTGTTTGGATTGATGGAACCAAGAAGGCTCAAGACGGCGGCTGGCCCAATCACGTGAAACTGATTACTCAGCGCACCGCCAAGTCCCGTTGAGGCAACGGACAGGCGGTAGTTTCGACCTGGCTTCGTCAGGCCAAGTCCGATGAACCGCGCCCGACCACCGTTTGCATTCACTGTCGAATTGCCCAGTAACGACGCGGCTCCGGGGTTCGCGTCAATCGCTACCGCAACCGAGGGCGCACCGGAAGTAACGTAGTTTCCGAATGAGTCCGCTAGTTGCGCTTCAACATCAGGATTGAATGCGGTGGAAACGCCCACATCGGCAGGCTGCGTCGCGAAGATCACCTGCGAAGCCGCGCCGGGCCGCACCGAGAATGAACGGCTGATGGCCTCGGGGTTCGGCCAGCCGCCCGGCAATCCGGCGCCGACGCCACGCAATTGGAAGAACCCGCCTGCGCGATTGATTGAAAGGCCGCTGAACGTGGCGCGGCCATCAACGCAGGCCGTAGTGAGAGACCCGGAGAGGGAGGCGGAGGGGCCTGGACCTGAAGGCGATGTCCAGATGGAAAGGGTGATGTTGTTGGTGGCGCCCCAGGCGCGAATGTCGCCCTGCTGGACAAGTTCCACGACCACGCTGAAGCCCTGGCCGGCGTCGCAATCGATGGGCTCCGAAACGAATTTGGCGCGGATAGGCCCGCTGGTGCTGCGGCTGGTCACGATGCGGAACGGCGAAGACGAGCCTTGGGCAAGCCCGGTGGCGTTGGCAAGGATGGTGCAGCCGACGCCTCCCGCCGCTGCGGTGCAGGTCAAGCCGTTGAAAGTGGCGATGCCGTTCACCGCGCTCAGTACGGTCGTGCCGGACAGTGTGAATGCCGGCCCGGCGGGATTGTCGGAAAGAGTGATCAAGTGGCTTGCTGTCGGGACCAGGTTGTCGAACTGGTCGCAGACCTGCACACGCACCGGCAGCGAGTAGGGAATTCCGCTTTCAAATGTGTACAGCGTTTCAACAAGAACCAGTTTGGTGGCCACATCCGGCGTGACGTTGAAACCCGCGCTCAAGGCGCCCTGAAGGCCCGCAGCGCTGGCCTTGAGCGTGTAACCGGTGCCGGAGCGGTTGAGCGAAACAGTCGAAAACGTGGCAAGGCCCGCCACGGCAGCCTGCGTCAGCGTGCCGGTCAGGACAGCGCCCCCCGCGTTGAAGTCAATGGCCACCGTGACTGAAGCCGTTGAGGTCGTGTCGCGCAGTCCGTAGGCGTCCTGCACCTCAACTGTGATCGCGGGGGCAATGTTCTGCCCGGCTACCGTATTCGAGGGATGCGCCACAAAGGCAAGCCGCACGCCGGAGGCTGCGGGGTTCAAGCTCTGGAAGGGCCAACTGGTCGCATCCGTCAGGCCCGTGGCCGTAGCGCGCAGTGTGTGTTGAGAGCCGGGCATGGGGACGGAGAGCGTCAAATTGTTGAACGTGGCAACGCCGGCCACGGCATTGACTGTAAGCGTGCCGCCAAGAATCGAGCCGCTGGGGTTCTGGTCAAGGGCGATCGTCACGGCATTGGTGGCGGTGGGTATGCGCGTTCCCGAGCCATCGGTTACTTCCACTTGAACTGGCGGCGAGATCACCTGGCCCGCGACCGTGTTGCTCGGTTGCACCAGGAATTGCAGTTTGGGGCCGCCGGTCACATTGACGGTGAACTGGCGATAGGGCGCGGTGCCTGCGGGGCCAAGCGCGCTGAGTTCGAACGTGTAGCTGCCCGCAACGGAGCACGTGCCGGAAAGCGTGGTGCTGGGATCACCGCTCATGTTCAGAGACATTCCCGGAGGCAGTGAGCCGCTGCGCATCAGCCAGGTGATGCCGCTGCTGTAATTCTGGTTGCAGGTAATGGACTGATTGTAGGGCGACCCCCAGGTGGCGTTGGGCAGAGACAGCGTTGAAAAGGCCGGGCCGCCGGGCGTGATGCCAAGGTGCAATGCACGTTCTACGGACACAGAGGACGAAGTGTCGGTCACTTCGATGACGACCACGAAGTATCCGCCGAACTGCGCCGTGCCCTGCACCACCGTGTATCCCACTGTCTGCGAGGCCGCGAACGAAAGGCCTTTGGGCAGAAAACCACGTTTGACACGCCAGGTGTACGGCCCTGTTCCTCCCGTGGGAAACACTCCGTCGTAGTAGCCGCTGCCCGTGGCGCCATTGGCCATACGCGAGGTGTAGGCCACGTCGAGGCTGAGTGTCACGCCGGCCGCAAAGACCTCACCCACGATCGTTTGCTCAAGATTCCAGCCCGCTGCATCCACGACACGGACCCGGAAGAAGTACGCGCCGGCCTGTGTTGGCGTGCCCGAGACTGTCGCATCGGGCGTTCCCGGCGTGAGCGTCATGCCCGCGGGAAGCGCGCCCTCGATGATGCTCCATGTGAATGCGCCCGTGCCCCCGTAGGTCGTGATTGGGAAACTCGCGGGCGTGCCCACGGTGGAAGGCCCAAAGGCGTCGTCGTTGCTGTAAAAGCTGCCGAACACGTTAAGGTTCAACACGCGCTGGAATACGTTGCTCGCGCTGTCAGTAACCTGGATTGTCATCGGAGACGACCCGCCCGTTGTCCCGCCACGCAGTGCCGCATAGTCGCCGCAGGGCAGCAATTGCAACGTACCGGGAAGCGCGCCAACGACGGACCACGCGTATGGCGGAGTGCCGCCTGCCGCAATCAGCGGTTCGTGGATTTCCGAGCCGGTGTCGATTTCCGGCAGTGTGGTGTTGATGATGGTCAGCGCCCCGGCCGCGGCGGGCCGGACAATGAACCGCAACTGCAGGTAATCAAACCAGCCCAGGCTGTCGCGCACGCGCAGGCGCGAGTAATACACGCCCGCTGTCGTGGGTGTACCGCTGATCGTCGCGTCGGGAGTTCCCGATGTAAGGCTCAATCCCGCCGGCAGCGCACCCGTCACCATCGTCCAACTGTATGGCGCAACTCCGCCCTCAGCCGTGAAGCTGTCCGAATATGTCTGGCCGACAACGCCTTGCGCGGGCAGCTTCAGTTGAATGCGCAAGGCATATGTTGAGACCTCCATGGTAAAGGCCCGCTGCGCGGTCGCCGCCAGCGAGTCCGTCACCTGAATCGTGAAATTGAATGTGCCGGCCGCGCCGGGCGTGCCCGAAATCGTGCCGGTGGGCGTGCCCGAAGAGATGGAAAGCCCCGCCGGCAGCGCGCCGGCGATGATGCTCCATGTATAAGAGCCAAAGCCGCCCGTAGCGGAGATCTGCTGTGAGTAAGTCGCACCGATTGCGCCGTCAGGAAGCCCCTGCGTCATGATGGCCAGAACGCCCGGGGGCGGGTTGATAGTCAGCGAGAATTGCAGGAACGCCGTGTTCGTAGCCGCGTCGGTGACGGTCAGCTCGAACACGTAGTTGCCGACCGCTGAGGGCGTCCCGCTGAGTGTGGTGTAAGGAGTTCCGGTTGCGCTGAAGTTGAGACCGGGCGGAAGTGCACCGGCCGTGAGTGTCCATTGGAACCCGCTTTGCGTACCGCCATAGGCGAAGATGTCCTGGACGTAGGCCGTGCCGGTCTGACCGTTGGGAAGCGATCCACTTGAGGTGATGGTCAGAAGCGGCGGCGGCGTGATGGTGAGGTCGAACGTTCTCACGGCGCGCTGGTTGAGCAGGTCCGTCACGCTGACCGTAAACTGAAACGTTCCCAGGCTCGATGGCGAGCCCGAGATGTTCCAAGTCGAACCCACGGGACTTCCGAAGCTGAGGCCGGGAGGAAGCGCGCCGCTGTCAAGATGCCATATGTAGCCCGGCGTGCCTAAGGAAGCCTGGAGGTTGAATGTATAGGCGACCTGAATGCGCGTGCTGGGCAGTGGGCTGGAATTGATGATCGCGACAGGCTGACCGCCCGGAGCAACGTAAACCTGAAAACCCTTGATCGTGGTGTTTAGAGCAGAATCGGTCACGCGCAGCGTAAAGGTATATACGGTGGAATACTGCGGCACGCCGCTGAGCGTCGTCATGGGCGACCCGGCGGCAGCCAGTGCGGTGCCGTGCGGCAACGTGCCCTGGTACACCGTCCACGCATAGCCCTGCCCTGTGCCGCCCACGGCAGAGAAATTCACCGAATAGGGGCGGTTCTGGTCGGCGTTGGGCAGGATCGCGGCCGTCAGGATCTGGAGGGCCGTTGCGGCGGGATAAACAGTGATGCTTTGAGAATAAGTGTTGGAACCGATGCCCGAATCCGTGACTGTCACGTCGAAGTTGAAAGTGCCTGCCACCGATGGGCTGCCGCTGAACAGTCCCGCCGCCGAAAGTGTGATGCCCGCTGGAAGGGAGCCGGAACTGATGGCGTATGTGTAGCCCGTTCCCGTTCCACCCAGTGCGGAGTACGAGAAACTGTAGGCTCCGCCCTCGCTGCCCGCGGGCAGCGTCGAGGGTGAGAGCGTGATGTCCCTGGGGCGAATCACAAACGAGTAGCCGCGCACACAGTAATCGCCGTTCACGTCCGTGCAGCGCACCATGAAGTTGTAGGTGCCCGGTGTTCCCGCCATGCCCGAGATGGTGTTGTTGGGGCTTCCGGAGGCGCCCAAACTCAGATTTGGCGGCAACGAACCAAACAGCGTACCCCAACTGTAAGGCGCGCTTCCGCCGCTGACACTGATCGGTTCCGAATACGGTTGACCCTGGACGGCGTCCGGCAGGAAGAGCGTGTTAAAGAAAAAGGCCGGCGGCGCCGGCTGCACGGTCAGTTGCAGGCTCAGGCTTCCGCTCGCGCCGGAAATGTCAGAATAGCTGATCGTGAATTGTGTGGTGCCCGGCACCGTCGGCGTTCCTGAAACGACAGCCGTGGGCGTTCCCTGCGCCAATGCCAGACCTGCGGGCAACCCGGGAGCCGTCCACGAATAGGGAACGGCTCCACCGGTACCTGTCGCCAGAAAGGAGTAATACTGACCTTCGGTTGCGTCTATCAGAACCTGGAAGCCGCCCGTGGAGCCCGTGGGCGGCGGATAGACTGACGGTGGCAACAGAATCGTACCTCCACCGCCACCGCCACCTCCACCGCCTCCGCCATTATCTCCGCCGCCGCAACCAACAAGACAGAGCGCAATGAGAGCCAAGGTCAGACCCGCCATCCCCGTCAAGCGCATTTCGTTCTCCTTGGTCTGCTGCTTCTGGTACTGCACCGCACCAGCCGTGCTGCAGCCAGAACTTTCGGCCGCACACTCGACGCCTCACGCAAATGCCTATGCTCCAATCGGGGCAAGCTGAAACAGTGAAAAAGAGCCACGCACGCCAGTTTACAAACTCTGCGTTTCAGTAACGCAGTGCATTTCTTGGAAAAATGCGCGGCATCGAATCTTTGGGGGCAGAACATGGGGGCGCGCTATCAGCTCCGTCAGGTTGTGTTACAGGGCTAGGTAGAATCTGGGCGCCTGACTGGAGCCTGCCATGCGTTCTTGGCTTAGCTTTGACGACTTCCCCTCCACAGTGCGTTCGTTTGAACGGCGCTTCTCATCGAAAACCAGGTGCGAGGCCTACCTGTACGCGCGCAAGTACCCTGACGGATTTGTCTGCGAACGCTGCGCCTCTGCTGCCACTCCCTGGCGAATTCTCTCGCGCCATTGCCTCCTTGAATCCCGTGACTGCGGCGCGCTGACCAGCCCCATGTCGTCCTGACCGAGTTCATTGCGTGGACAAATGATTGACAGGTTGGGGTAGTTGCTTCTTCAATCGAGACGACGACGCGGCTGCGAGCGCGTACTCTTTCATCTGCAGAACGGCAGACCCGAGTTCGACGTCATCATGGGCATGCGGTTCAAACCTGGCAGGAGGCTCAGACTCTCGCCCCTCCGTCGCAAAGGTTGCCGCAATCAGCACACAATCCGAAAGAAGCGGTCTCCAGGATTGCTTGCCACTGCACAGGCCATGTTTCGGCTTCGGAAGTGGTCTCCCGGCGATGAATGCAGCGGCCATTGCTTTGGCACGTCTCGCCCGGTATGGACCTGGAGCGCTACAGCTGAGTAGACCCTTTGCCAGTCCTTTGCTGCTGACGTGCAAAGCAAAACCGCGGCCCAAGAATAGTGCGGCGGCACGTAATCTCCAAAACCGAGCCAGGACCAACAAAGGATAATCAATACGGCAATCCACACCGCGGGCGGCTAGGAAGCCTGCGAAAACCGACGACGCAGGGCAAGCGCCATGGCCGCAATTGCGGCCAGCAGCATCCAGATTCCGTTCTGCTCGCCGCTGGTGCAGCCGCCGTCATCGCCGCCGCCATCCTTGGCGATCGTGATCTGGAGGTTTGCGGTGGTCGTGCTTACCGGTGTGCCGGAATCATCAACTTGAACAACAAAGAGATAGGTTCCGGCCTTGGTGGCCTTCCCGGAAATCTCGCCGTTTGCGGCCAATATCAAGCCCGGAGGTAACGTCCCGCTGGCGAGCGAGAACGTGAGCGCGCCCACACCGCCCGTCGCCATCAGCGTTTCAAGGTAGTTCTTCTTGACCTTGCCGTTGGGCAGCAGGGTCGTGGTGATGGCCACATCAGCCGGCATGTTGATGCCCGTAACTGCGCCCACCGTCGTGTTGCCCGACGGGTCTGTGGCATCAAGCGAGTAGTAATACGTGCTGCCCGCCGTCACGCCCGTAAAGGTGCGGCTACGGGCGATCAGCCAAGTCGGGTCGGTTTCGGTTGTGCCCATGGCAATAGTCGGGCCGTGGTTGAGCACCGTCTGCGACATTTCGTCGATAACGAAATCAACCTTGGCTACGGTTGTAGCCAGGAATGTAACGGTTGGCGTCACGACGGGGCCGGTCGTGTCCGGCGTGCCGGTGGTGGTGAAATCAAGCAGCGCACTCCAGGTCGGCCCGTTGGCGTATGGGTCAGTGCTGCGCGCTTTGAAGAAATAAAACGTGCTGGGAGCCAGGCCCGTGGTGATGTGTACCTGATGGAGCGTGGCAAAGCCGCTGTGGCTGGCGGTGGTTCCAAAGGCCGGCGTGAGGCCGAACTCGACAGTGCCATCGCTGGGTTCGTCGGTTTGCCATTCAATCAGCGCAACTGTGGAGCTGATGTAAGTAACGGTTGGCGCGACAGTGATAACCGGCGGAATCAGGTCATCGGGCAGGAACGAAGTGGGCGTAAGATCATCAAAGTGCATGCGATACTGCGCGGAAATGCCAATCTCACCACTGGGCGAACCGGGAATAGCACCAATCAAACGATGATTGGGCGACCACGCGTCCTGCGCCACGGTGGGGTTGGTTTCCTGGTCGAGTTCATAATTCGTGGACGAACCCGAACCGCTCACAACGACGCCCGAAATCACCAGCGCGGCTAGCGCTAGAGCGATTCGGCCCAACCGGATTCTTGTGCGTGCTTTCATGGCACGTTCTCCTTGATTGGGTTGCGTTAGCGCCAGTTCGTACCGTCCCAAACAAACGTGCGCGTCATTCCGCTTGGAATAGAGAAAGATGTGTTGACGTCCACCGTGCTGTTGGTGTCTTCGTTGCTGACAACGATCATCTTGCCCGCATCTCCTGCGACAAAAGTCGTGGGCAACGTGGTGCCGGTGTAGCTTCCAGCCGCACCATTATCGGTGACGCGAATGAAGGTGTTGCCCGCGGTGACAGTAACGCTGCTAGCGCTGATGACCTCAATCGTCGCCCGGACTTCACCGTGGTTGAGAAGATTCAGCGCCGAGCCGTTACCACTGACGGTACCAGTCAGAGTCAGGTTGCCTTCGATTCGGTTGTTTGTCGCGCTAATCAACAGTCCATACTCGCCAGCCCCACTCAGTGTGTTTATTCCCAAAATTGCTGCCGATGCCGTGCCTAAAGCGTCAGAGTAGGTGATGAAGTCTGTGTCCGGGCCAGCAATTCCGACCACGCCGAAGTTCTGGAGGGTTGAGTTGTCGGCTCCGCCGATTAGTCCGACATTTACACCCGCTTGTGTGGATTGCGCGACACCAACAGTGGCCATCGCCAACACTGTAGCCGTGGGATTCAACACCTGCGATTCAGTATCGCATCCTATGGATGTCGCCATACCAGCGATACCGGTAATGGAGGTCACCGTACCCGTGTATCTGCCCTTCGTTGTCAGACCGCCGACCCAAGTCGTGCTGTCGAATACGGTGAAGTTGCTGGTGTCACCGTTGACTTGAAGGTCGTTGTAAGTGCCGGTGACGTTGGCGGCCGTAACGGTGACGCCAGTAAGGGCAGAACCATCGCCACTGAAGCTACTCGCTGTAATCGTGCCTGTCGTGCTGATGTTGATGCCGCCATTCAGGTCGGCGCCACTGATGGTCCCGTTGAGAATCTTGGCGCTGGTGACGGCATCGCTGGCGATGACCGTGGCACCCTGGGTTCCGG
>JADLFN010000066.1 GCA_020845475.1 Planctomycetota bacterium | reverse complement strand
AGGCTACCGCAACGTGAACACGTTTATGACCATGATCTACCTGATCGGCGCCCCGCTGGGCAAACTCCTCGACCCCTTCACCCGCCAACTCACCCCAACCAAATCCATATGATTCAGCGAGGAACCTCTTCTTTCCACGGGTCGCCGTGGTTGTGGTAGCCGCGCACTTCCCAGAAGCCGCGCTTGTCTTTGAGCATGAACTCGACGCCCTTGACCCATTTAGCGCTCTTCCATGCGTAGAGCGTGGGCACCCAGCCGCGCACGGGGCCGCCGTGGATGCGCTCAAGGGGCTGTCCGCCAAAGGCGTGAATGAGCATGGCCTGCGGGTCTGCATTGAGAGCCTGAAGCGGCAAGTTTGTGGAGTAGCCGTCGTAACTGTGAAACATGACATGCGTGGCGGCGGCATCGGGTTTCACGGCCGCAAGAAAATCGCGCCAGAGCACGCCCTCAACTTTGGCGTCGTAGATCGACCAGGTAGTAACGCAGTGGAAGTCCGTCGTGAGCTTGGTTTGCGGCAGCTTCAGGAAGTCATCCCATTTGAACGTGCGTTTTTCGGCTGCGCCGGTGATCTCGAGGCTCCAATCGGTCGTGGTGATCTCAGGCTGGATGCCGAGATCGAGCACGGGAAAGCCGCTGGCAAGGCGCTGTCCGGGCGGGAGGCGATCTTTCTTCGGCGCGGATTCGTGACCGGTGCCAATGCCCTTTGCGGAGCGTTGCTCGGCGAGCTTCTGCTTGGCGTCGATGAGCTTTTCGTTGGGCTGAGTCATGGGTGAATTGTAGCAGTCGGTCGTCGGTCTTCGGTAGTCGTTCGTCTGCGTAATGCCAATGCGGATGGCGTAACCGACTAATGCCGACCGGTTACCGCCGACCCATCACGGCTTTCGCCAGTCCATGACCACGAAAATCGGCACGCGCAGGTTGTCGGCCATGTCGGGCCGCTCCTTGAGCGCCTGCGGCGTGGGAAGGGGCTCCAGAAACTCGCGCAGGTTGAAACCGGCATCAAAAAACGCGCGCATGATGTGCGCCATGGGACGATGGTACTGCTGAATCTCGATGCCCTTCCAGCGCGCGATGTTGGGGTATTCGTCGGGATAGCGATCGACGGGAAAGTGCATTTTCTGGCCCTTCTTGTCGCGATGCCATCCGGTGGGGGACGTCGTGGCAAAGGGCTGGAGATTGGCCAGCACCACGCGCCCTCCCGCCTTGAGCACGCGGGCCTTCTCGCGAATGGCTGTGCGGTAGTCGGCGATGTCCACGAGCGCCACATAGCTCACGACGAGATCAAAGCTCGCGTCGCCAAATGGGAGCTTGGCTGCATCGCCGCTTTCGTAGCGGCCCTGCGGGTGGCGCTTGCGCGCTTCCTCCAGCAGGCGCGGCGTGGGCTCGAGGCCCGTGACCTGCGCGCCGCGCTCAGCAAGCATGCGGCAGAATCGGCCCTCGCCGCAGCCGACATCAAGCACGCGCTGGCCTTTGACCTCGCCACAGAGCTTGAGCATGACCGGGTCAAGCAAATGAGTGCGGTTGGGATCGCCGGCATCGACGAAGCGAATCCACGCTTCCGCCGAGCCGTTCCAGCCGCCGCTTGGGTCGTTGCGCATGGGCACAACGTAGCAATGTCCGCACAACTATGGATAACCGGACTGACCAAGGGCAAAATGGGAACACATGCCTGAGACCACCGATCGTGCTGACCGCGAAACGCCGGCGGATATCCCGCCCACGTTGCCCGAAGGTCTGTCGCGCGACGCCATCAAGGCGCGCGAGACCAGGCTGCGCGAATCGGGCCGCCAGAAAACCGCCGAGAACCTCCAGGCCGACGACGCGGCTACGCGCGAAGTGCCCATGCTCAAGGAAGAGTGGCGCGAGCGCGCGGCAGCGGCGGCGCGCAGCATCTCCGGCGATGAACCGGTTGAAACCATCGAAGCCGTGCACAGCGCGCCCACGGAATACGTGCCGCCGCCTGCGCCCAGCGCCCCGACGAAGTCCTCCGCAACGGTTTACGAATTGCCCGTCGATGACACCGCCGGCCAGACGGTGCGTGATGCCATGGATGCCGCGCGCGGGGCACAGCCCGCGTGGCGGGCGTTGCGCTTTGAGCAGCGGGTGCCCTACCTGGATGCGCTGCGGCAGGAGCTTGTCGATCAGCGCAACGATCACGCGCCCGCGCTTGCTACGCTCTCGGGCCGGCCCATGGTGGAGTTGCTTGCGGGCGAATACATGCCCGTGCTGGAGCAGTTGCGTTCACTGCCCATCACCGCGCCGCCGCTGATGGTGGAGCGCAACGCCGAACTTTCTAATCCGCTTTATCCCGATGTTTCCATGCGGCTGTCGCCTCAGCCGCATGGCGTGATTGTGGCCGGTGTCGCCTTTGGCCCTGTGTTTGGCCAATGCATGAACCTGGCCATCGACGCCATAGCCACGGGCAACGCCGCGATCATCGTTTGCGATGAAGAGCGCCCGCGCATCGCTGAGATCATGGAGCGCATCTTTGAGCGCGCCAGGCTGCCCAAGGGCCTCGTGCGCATCGTGACCGGCGGGCCGCGCCTGATGCAGGCGTTCATCGACCGGCGCCCGGACAAGTTCTTCTATCGCGGCTACGCCGACCACGCCGCGATGCTGGCGCAGTTGTGCGTAATGCGCGGCATTGAGTTCAGCCTGGGAGTTTCAACCAAGGACATTCTCGCAGTGCTGGAAACGGCCGACCCCGCCGAAGCCGCGCGCGCCGCGTGCTGGACCACGTTTGCCGGCGGCGGCATCACGGGCGGATCGACGGAGCGAATTGTGGTGGCCTCGCGCATCTACGATGAGTTCCGGGTGGCGTTCGTGGATGCCGTGCGCACGATGAACAGCCACCACGCGCAGCTCGCGGATATCCGCAACACGCTCGATGACAAGCGCGTCAAGGAAATGCTGGTCGATGCGATCGCGCAGGGCGGGCGCGTAACGCACCCCGCGGGCGAGAATCCCGGCAAGTGGATTCTGTGGCGGCCCGCGATTGTCGAGGGTCTGCCGCTCCATGCGCGCCTTTCAAAGGAGCAGGCTCTGGCGCCAATCTGCGTGCTGTATCGCGCCGAAGACGTGGCCTATGAATTGCGGCGGATGGTGGGGGCGGCGCCGGCCGCAACTCTCAACGTGATTGGCACACCGCGCAAGGGCGAGTGGGATGAAATCATGGCGCTGAACGTGGGCACGATTACGCTCAACGAGCCGACCATCGGCCCCAGTGCCTGGATGGGCAGCGGCCCCAGCGGCAACCTGGTCAATCACAGCCACTGCGGCCCACAGCATATGCTGCGCGTGCGCCAGATTGTCGAAAACGACTACGGTGAAATCGGTCGCGTGGGCTATTTCCCTTACACCGATGACAAGGCCCACGCGTTGATGGATGCCATGCCCGCGTTCTACGACACCAAGCCCTTCTTGCGCGCCAAGCAGCGCTTTGCCCTGATGTTCCGCACTGATCTTCGACGGCTGATTGAACGCGGAGTTTGACGCGGCTACAGGCCGCCAAAGAACGGCCGCCTTGCCAGTTCCGCGGCCTTGGGTTTGCCGCCTTCTCCAACGCTTTTTCTCAACACCACATAGGGCCCGGCCACGACGCCGTCGAGGTTTTGGTCGCGCCATGCATCCTTGGCGTCGTTCAAAGTTCGAATCAATGTGCCGCGACGCGTGATCCAGGGCGCGCAGATCAGCGGCGTGCGGCCACTGGCCTTGCGAAAGGCCTTGATCACAGCGGCCATGGCCGGATCGGCGGCCTCGACTGTGACCTGCACGGGCACGGCACTTTGTGCAAGGTAACCCATGCCGCGCCGGGGGCGCAGCCAATATTCGCCAAGTGTGCCGCGCGGAACTTTGTCGGCGTCTTCAAAGATGGCTTCGAGTTCGGTATCGAGCACAATGGTGGGCACTTCAAGCCAGAACACATCGGGGCGAAGCAGTTGCACGGCCGCGCGGCGAATCTCGGGCAGGTCGCCGCGTCCCAGAAGCGAGCGGTTGCCAAAGCCGCCGCGCGCAAGATCGACGCGGCCGCGGATGCGCCCCATCAGCGCGCCGCCCGCAAGCAGTTCTGCGGTGCGCGTCTCGGCGTCTTCGGGGCGCTCGACCCAGCAACTGCCGTCCAGCTCCTGGGCGCGCGCGAATTCGGCACATTCGGACTCGCCGGCGTCCGTACCCAGCCATGGCTGGCCCAGGGGCAGAACGTGCTCGACGCCATATTTTTCCGCAACGGCCATAATCGCCGCGCCGGCGGCATTGCCAGCGTCGCCGGGCAGAGGGCTGACGGCAAGCTTGGCGACGTGCGGGCTGGCCGTGAGTGCCGGATAGAGCGGGCGCAGACCAAACACGCTGCCGGAAAGCGCCACGTGGTCGCACGCTGTCTTGAGCGCGCAGCGATCAATCCACTGGGAAAGGAATTCCTCGAGAAACTGGCGCGTGGCGCCGGCGATGTGGTCAAAGCGGCGCCGGCGCAAATGGTTGCGCATGAACTCCACACTGTTGCCGGTGTCGGGCAGGTTTCCGGTGCGGCGCCAGTTGAGCGGCAGCAGCGGGTCGAATTCAAACAGGATGGAAAGGCGCTTGTGCACCTTGGGCACCTGCGGGCCTTGCGCCAGCCCGCCCAGTTCCATGAGCAGCGGCTCGTCGCGCTCGGGCACCATACCCAGCAGGTAGGTCATGGTCTCAAGGAAGTTGCCCAGGCTGTTGTCCGAGGGAATCGTGGCCACGCGATCGAGCCGGCCCCCGCGTGAAACGTGCACACTTGCGCACATGGAGTCGCCGCTGCCTTCGCACACCAGCACAAGCACACGGCCATCAGGCGCGCGCATGCTTGAGGCCGCAAGCGCGGCTTGGGCCAGATGGTGGTCAATGAACGTGCTCTTGTCCGCACGCAACCCGAGCTTCTCAAGGGGCGCGAGCCGATCGCGCCGCGACACCACGGGTTCGCCAAACGCCACGGCCACGCGCCACAGCCGGCGGGTGGCGCCGCGAAACGTGCCCGCTTCGGCGAACTGCTGCAGCAGCTCGCGCCGAGAGCGCGGCACAGGCAGCGTCAATCCCGCGAAGGAAACCACGTCGATCGCCTCGGGGCGCAGGCGCTCTGTGGCCAGCAGATGCTCCGTGGCCTTGAGCGGAAAGCCGCTGACTTCAAAGGGCTCATCGGAAAAGTCCGATTCAAAGCCGATGCGCGTCAAGGCGCCATCGCGCAAAAGCGCCACGCTGGGGTCACGGCCATCATGGATTCCAAGCACGTTCATGGAACTGAAGTATATTGCCGGGCTCAACTAATGGCAGTCTGGAGGCGGCATGACCCTGCTTGGCGTGAACATCGACCACGTAGCAACACTGCGAAACGCACGAGGCGGCAGAGAGCCCGAGCCGGTAGTGGCCGCGGGCATGGCTGAGCTGCATGGCGCGGATCAGATTACGGTTCACCTGCGCGAGGATCGGCGCCACATCACGGATCGCGACCTCGAGATTCTGCGCAAGACCGTGCGCACAAAGCTCAATCTCGAAATGTCAATTGCGCCGGAGATTGTTGAAGCCGCGCTGGCCGTGCGGCCTGATCGCGTCACGCTGGTGCCCGAACGACGCCAGGAAGTGACAACCGAGGGCGGCCTGGATTGCATCAAACATGCGCGCGACCTGGAGCGCGTGATTGAAAAGATGCGCAAAGCCAGGATCGCGGTCAGCCTTTTTCTGGATCCAGAGACGGCGCAACTCGAACAGGCAAAGAAACTGGGTGCGGACATGGTTGAAATCCACACCGGCGCGTTTGCCAACGCCCGTTCTGCGCGCGCGATCGAGAAGGAGCTGGGCCGCATCGAACAAGGCGTGTACGCGCTGATCAGCCTCGAGATCGCGCCGGCCGCTGGGCACGGACTTGACTACTGGAACATCACGCCGCTGTTGAGACGCTTTGAGTATCCCGCGCTGGTCGAGGTCAACATTGGCCACGCGATCATCAGCCGCGCTGTCTTGACCGGGCTCGGGGCCGCGGTGAAGGAGATGAAGGGCCTGATAGCAGCGGCGACGGGGCGCTGAAATCGCGCGGATTGAATCGTAAGGACCAGGCTTCAGCGGCAGGCCGCGCAAAGCTCGATGGCTTTGTTCGTCCACCAGCTCTGGCGCGCGTTGGATGCGTAGCGCGAGAAGCATTCAATGGCCTGGGCGTTCATGCGCGCGCGTTTGTACAGCGCGGCTGCGCTGTACACGATATCCAGGTTCTGGGGCGCGAGGCGCATGGCTTCCTCGAGCGCGGGCAGAATCTGGTTCTTGAGCACCTCGATGTTGTCGGGATCCTGCAGCCAGCGCAGCAACGCCGATCTGAATGACCGTTCGGCGCTTGGCTGGGCGCGTTCGGTTTCGTCGAGCTTGCTCTTCAACTGGCGCGAGCTCAACCCGCGCAGCTCGCGCGGCACGAGCGGCTCATCCTTGGGCGGGGCGATGCGCGACTCGAACCACTCGCGCACCTCGCGCGATAGCTCCTGGCGCCCGCGGGACTCGCGCGTGACCCAGACCAGGTAATCGTGCGTGAGATTCTGGCGCAGCTTCAGGTTCGAGCGCAGCGTCGAGTATTCCTTGATGTCATTTCGGTAACTCTTGAAGAGCCCGCGGTCGTTGTAGGCGGCGTCAGCGTCGAGGCGGTAGAGCACAACGGCGTTGGCCACGCTATCGAGCGCGGTTTGCGGCGAGTACTGAGGGATCACCAGGCGGTTGCGGTCGGCATCATAAACGCCAAGCCCGATGCCCGGCGCAAGCAGGATTGAGGGTTTGCCAAAGCGCTTGACGCCCTGGTTATTGAACAGGCCTGGATCGATACGCTCAATCTCTCGCAGTGCCTCCACCAGTGCGACGGGATCCACGGGCGCGGCGGCGGGCGCCAGCGGCAGGGCGCATTCGCCGCAGCGTGCATACTTGGATGCAAGTCGCAGCAGGCCGCGCACGTTGCCGACTTCGTGCATCAGGGCGCTGCGAACGTCGGCGGGAGTGGTCTGGTGTACGGTTGATTCTTCATCGCGGATCTGCGCCTCCACCAGCCTGCGCTCGTTGCGCAAGTCGAGCAAGTGATCGACCGTGGCCACCACGGCATCGCCCGAGGCGGCAATGCCATCGGCCTTGAGCAGTTCCGCGTGCTCCTGCTTGAGCGCATCAGCGCGGCTCTTGGCCTGCGTGAGTTGCTCCTGCGCCCGCTTGAGAGCTTCGCGCACGAAATCAAGCTGGCGTGCGTTGCGCTCTCCACCGCGCGTGCCTTCCACGGTGGAGTGCTGGGCGGCGCTTAGATCCGCGACTTCGCGCTCATGCTCGCGCACCTCGCGCCCGGCCTGGTTGGCGGCGGCATCAAGCTGAGAGAGCTCGGCCTTGATGGCGCGCGCTTTCTTGGCCAGCGGGTCGAGCACGCGCGCGATCTCGGCGTGGCGCTGCTCCATGTAGGTTTTGACGGCCAGCCACTGTTTGCGTTCCTCGCCGCTTTCCCAGCCCTCGGAGCCATTGCGGCGCTCCATGGTTTTGAACTCTTCGAGTCGCTCATCGAGTTCGCTGTATTGGCGCAGCAAATGCTGGCCTTGGGGCGAAGAACCGAGCGCGTCGGCGACGAGCCGGTCGCGGTATTTGATGTACTCGAGATTCACTTCCGGCCAGTTCTCGATTTCGTCATCCACGGTTTCGAGTTTCTGGCGCAGCTTGGCGAGCGTTTCAAGCCGCAGGGCGTCGCGATAAGCGCTGCGCAGCGCGTCATGCATGAAGTAGAGAGTGTATTCGGCGTCGGCCGGCGGCGCCCACAGCGCGGCGCGCACGACGGCCTCGTTCAGCCGCGGGTGATCGAACACGGCAAAACTCAACAGCAGCCGGTCTTCTTCGGAGATGGCGATGTCCTTGGGCAGATCATCGCGCACGAAGCCGGAGACCACTTCGGTGGACTGCTGCCAGTAGGCTGTCTCGATTTCGCGGCGGATGTCGCCCAGCGTTCCGCCCGGCCCGGCCGTCTCGCCCTGGGCGTCACGGCGCTCGGCCTCAACGAAACGGTTGAGCAATTCCTGGAGTTGCGCCTGGCGGGTGGTGCCCATGGTTGCCGTTGGCGATTATCCCGCCCGCACGGTCAAGGAGCAATAGCTCCTTGGCGGCTTTACGTCGATGCGTTGGCGCCTGTAACGGTGGCCTTGAGCAGGCTCTCTCGTGCGCGCGCCGCCAGGTTGAACCATTTCGTCAGCGGTTCATTGAACGCAAGTGCGATCTCGATTTCAGTCAGGTACGCGCGCAGGCGCTGCAACTCCTGCACCGCGCGCTGGCGCTCGGCGAGCAGCACGGGATTCCAGGTCACCGGGTTTGAGGTTGCAAGCCGCGTCATGTCGAGCAGCGCGGTGCCGGCCATGCCCGCGTCGCGGCCGGCGGCGGTCAGCATCAGGGCGGTGGAAACCAGTTGCGGCAGGTGGCTTACGGTCACCATGGCTTCGTCGTGGGCGCGCGCGTCAACATCGCACAGCACGGCGCCGGTGGCCTCCATCAGGTCCCGGAAATCGGCCAGGCGTTGCGCCGGTATCGGTGAAGCCTCGCACAGCGCCCAGGTGCGGCCGCGGAAAAGCTCGGGCGTGGCGGCGCCAAAACCGGAAAGCTCGCGCCCGGAAAGCGGGTGCCCGCCGATGAACCACGGCCCTTCAGGCGCGGCATAAAGGCGGCGCGCCACCTGGCAGATTTCACGCTTCAGGCCGCCGACATCCGTGATCACGCAGCCCTGCGGCACCAAGTCGCGCAACTGCATCAGCAGCTGGACATTGACGCTGTAGGGCGCGCACAAGAACACGTAGTCGCTGTCCTTGACCGCCTGCGCCAGCTTCTTGCTCTCAATGAGCGCACTGAATACGCCCGACCCGCGCGCGACATCCAGCACGGCCTTGACGTCACAGCCCACAAGGTTCATGCGCGGCCGGCGCGATTTCAGCGCAAGCGCGATCGAACCGCCAATCAGGCCAAGCCCGATCACGCACACGCGCAACTCTTCTGCGCTCCCGTGCTGCATGACTTTGCCGGTCTTGCGCGCCTTTCCCTTTTCACGAGCCATGTTTGCCCCGGTGTTTGAGCGCGGCTTTCGCCGCCGCGCGGGTGACTGCCAATACGGTGGACAGCACTGTCTGGGCCGCCGCGCCCTCCCGCGGCGGGCGCGCCAGTTGACGCGACCGCCGCAGGATGAAAGCCTCGCGCAGCAAGTCGCGCTGAGGCAGGCCAAGGCGGGCCTTAACTTTGGCGACGCGCAGCGAAATCGCCATTCGTTTGCCCAGCGTGGCGACGAGGCGCGCGTCCAGCTCATCAAGCTGTGCGCGCAACGCCGCCACCTGCGCGGCTCCCGACATCTTTCCCGCGGCGCTAGGCCGAGGCTGGAGCAGCGCCGCTTTCGCCCTTCTTTTCGTCCTTTTTGTCCTCGAGTGTGGGCTTGTCTTCATCTTCATCCTCGAAGTCCTTGGCGTCTGGTTCGTCGGCTTCCTGCGCAGGCTTGACTTCTTCCGCCTCTTCCTCGGTGATTTCCGCAAGGCCTGAGCGGTCACGTTTTTCGAACAAGAGCAGAATTGGCGAAGCAACGAACACCGAGGCAAACGTACCCATGATAACGCCGACGAAAATGGCAAAGGAGAAGCCGCGCAGCAACGGCCCGCCCAGAATCATCATGATCAGCGTTGATGTCAGGGTCGTGCCGCCGGTCATGACTGTGCGCGTCAACATCTGATTTGCGGACTGGTTAATGATGGTCTTGAGCGGCGTCTTTCCGCCTGTGGCCAGCATGTCGGCCTTGAGCAGCTCGCGGATGCGGTCAAAGTTCACGATCGTGTCGTTGATGGCGTAACCGATAACCGTGAGAATCGCCGCCACGATTACGAGGTCAATCTTCATGTCCGCGCCGAACAGGTCGGCTACGGCCAGCGCCGCAAGTGTGACGGTGACGTCAAAGGTCAGTGCCACAATGGCCGCGATGCCCCATGCAACACTGGCAAAGCGCAGGCGCATGTAGATGACCAGGATCAGCAACGCGCCCAGGATCGCGAGCATGGCGCGCCAGGTGGTTTCACCGGCGACGGTGGCGCCGATCGTGGTCGAAACCAGGAACGGCTGCGTAATGTAGATGTCGCTATGGCCATTGTTCTTGAGCCAGGCCAGTACTTCGTCGCGCAGCCCGCCGTCGAGCGCACCGAAACTGGTGGTCGAGGTGGCATCGGCGCTGAAGCCGATTTCCGAGGAGCGAATCAGGTACGTGGCGGACTTGCCGTCCTTGGCATCGCTGGCGGTGATGATCAGGGCGCCCAGGGCGGGAACTTTCGTCTGGAATGTCTCGCCGGCTCGGATGAATTCATCCGATGAAACCGGCGCGCTCAGCGTCAGGGCCACCTTGTAAGAGCCGCGAGTGATTGAAACGTTCACTGGCGGCAACTCTTTGGTGGTAAGGACCACGCGGTCGTTGTCCTGTACGAACAACTTGGTCATGGCCTGCTTGAAGGCGTCCTGCTTGGCCTTGAGGTCGCGCGCGTCAATGATCGTGAGTTTGGAAATCGTCAGCTTGTAGGACTGCGTATCGCCCGAAGGGTTCGTGCCCAGGAATTCGGGCTGAACCACGGCGTCATTGGCGCCGGCGATGACCGCGCCGAACCACTCCTGCTTCTTGTCAACGGGCGCGGACTCCTTGCCGCCCCAGGAGCGCTCGGAGATCTTCCAGAATTTGTCCTGGTTGTCTTTGTAGGTGTTTTTCGTGTTCTCGTCTTTCCACTGCACTTCCACCTGGCATGAGAGCGTGATCTCGCGCGCGTCGGCGGCTTCACTCTGCCAGCCCGAGGCCTGGAGCATCGACTCGCCCTTGGTGTGGCCGGGGTTGTTGCCTTCGGCCTTGCGGTCATCGGTGTAGATCAGCGACTTGATCAGGTCCTGTTTGATTTCGTCGTTCACTTCCTGTGCGTCGCGGCTGGCCCAGTCGTCGCGCATGGGGAAACGGAAGTCAAAGCGCGTGGCCATGTCACCGGTGGTCTCGCCCAGCGCGAACACGGGCTGCACTTCATAGGATGGATAGCGCGCCGCGCCGTTGTCGTCCTTGAGGCCCTCAATCACGCCACGCAGGCTGTCAACATTCAAAGGTTCCTTGAACTGCACGCGGTAGGCGTAGCCGCCGCGGAATTCCATGCCCAGGACTGAACTGCCCATCGAAAACAGCATGACCAGGCCCGCGATGCTGGCCACGATGCACATCGGAATCATGAACTTCATGCCTGCCACAAAATCGATCTTGCGGCCTTCAAGGAAGCTCAGGTTGGCCATGGAGAACTTGAGGTCGCGCTTGATGCCGAGCGCACCCATGATCATCGCGCGGTAGGCAGGGATGTTGGCATAGAGCGTGGCAACAATGCCGATGGCCAGTGTGAGCGCAAAGCCCTGCACCGGGCCCGAGCCCACCTTGTAAAGCACGATCGCCGAAAGCAGCGTCGTGATGTTCGAGTCCACGATCGCCGAGAACGCGCCGCCAAAGCCTTCCTCGGCTGCGGCTCGCGTGCTCAGGCCCTTCTTGAGCTCTTCTCGCATTCGCTCGTTGATCAGGATGTTGCCGTCGATGGCCATGCCGAACGTCAGCACCAGGCCGGCGATGCCGGGCAGTGTCAGTGTGCCCATGCCTGCCGCCATGGCGCCCATGATCAGGCCCACGATCATCAACAGGTTGAAGATCACCAGCACGCCCAGGCCGCGATAGAGCCAAAGCGCAAAGGCAAACACGAAAATCGCGGCAATGATGAAGCTCCACATGCCGCGCTGCACGGCTTCGGCGCCTTCGCTGGGGCCGACGCTTTCTTCGCCTTCGAGTTCGAGTTTGACGTTGAGCGAGCCGGACTTGAGCACGTTGATCAGGTTGTCGCGCTCCTCACGCGTGAAGCTGCCTGAAACCTGCACGCTGCCCGAGATTTTGCCCTCGATCGAATACGCGCCAAACACCTTGTCGTCGATGATGTTGGCGATGTAGCGCGGATCCCTGGCGTTCTTGTTGTGGCGCGTCGTCAGGTCTTCGAACTTCGCGACGGCGAGGCCCTTGTAGGCGAAGGAAACGGCGATTTTTCCTTCTTCGCTCTGGGAGGGTTCGATTTTCTCGATGTCTTTGCCGCCAAGATCCCAGTCGTCAATGACCTGGATCAGCACCCAGGTCTTGCCGCCGTATTCTTTGGCGTTGGCGACTTTGGCATTGGTCGGGTCGCTGACTTCGAGCCACTTGTATTTGTAGCCCTCGTCGCGCGGCAGGTTGGGAGGCGTGAGCTTGGTGAACTCCGACTTGTCGGGCGCGGTCACGCGCATTTCCAGCTTGCCGGTGGCCTGCAGCAGTTCCTTGTAGCGCGCGGTTTCGGCGCTGGTGGCGAACTTGGGCAGCTTCACCTCGAGGCGGTCATCACCCAGAGGCGAGATGTTCAGTTCCGTGATGCCGGATGTGCCCAGGCGGCGATAGAGCGTCTCGATCGTCGGCCCCGCAAGCGCCTTTTCCGACTTGCGCTTGCTTGCCTCGTTCCAGGCCTTGAAGTGCTTGCGCGCGGCATCGGTCTGGCCTTCGTCAAAGAGCCCGGGCGCCTTGAGCAGGTCGAAGTCGTCGCTTTCATCGCTCTTGGCGCGTACTGTGAATGCGTCTTGCTTGAGCGGCGCCCCCTTGATCAGCGCGCCGAATTTCTCGCGCACGGGTGCGGGCAGTTCAGCCTTCGCGGCCAGGGGCTTGAGCAAGTCACGAAGGGATTGCTCGGCGTCCTTGAGATCCTGCTGCACGAGCTTGAAGCGCAGCGAGCTTCCGCCTGAAAGGTCCTGGCCCAGGTTCCATTTGTAGGCGTTGAGCGGCCACTGGAAGCGGTCGCCGGGTTCCGGCGCGGGCTTGGGAATGGCCAGGTAGATCGCGATAATGATGAGCAGCAACGGATGCCACTTGCGGATGAATTCACCCATTTTCAACTTTCCAGAAGAGTCAACGAGAACGAGGAGAGCGACTCACGATCATGAGCCGTCAGCGGCAGGAATGCACCAGGTGCAACGCTGCCATCAGCGCAAGGAAACAGGAGGCGCGCGGGAAAGCGCAAGGCTGCCCGAGAAAGGCAGCGGCGATTGCAGCAACGACCACGCCCACATGCCTGAGGGCGGCGGGCGGGTGAAACTCTGGATGCCGCCGGGCAGAAGGCCGGCAAAGCCCTGCGCAAAATCCGGCGCGAGCAACTGCGGGCGGGGCGCCACGTAGCTGAGGCTCGCATCGGCCAAGGCCGGTGCGGGCGCCGAAACCAGCTCACCCGCGCCCAAAGCACCTTCAAGCGCTTCAGAGCCGTGCCCAAGTTCCGCAGCCAGCTTTCGCGCCTCCGCGCTCAAGGGCTTGAGCGCGGCCAGGGCCTGATGCGAGCGCAGCCTCTGGCTCAGGTCAAGCAGGCGCATGGCTTCAAGGCCGCCGCGCGAAAGCGGCGCCAGCGCGGCAATGCGCGGCGCGCCGAAATACGAAAGAAGCGCCGCCAGCAACATGGCTGCAGTTGAAAATGAGATTGGGCTTTGCTTCTTCATTCTTGATCCAGCGCCCTGCGCAACAATGCTTGTTACTTCTTCTCGGGTTCCACGCTCTTGGTCTCTTCATCCACGAGCTTGGCCACGGCTAACACGTTGAAAGTCAACTCCACTTTGCGGTTTTCGTCAACGGTCAACACGACTTCGCGCTCTTCCTTGCTGACTTTGGCGATTCGCCCAAACATGCCCGATGTCAGCATCACCTTCTGGCCGGGCTTGAGGCTGTCGATCATCTTCTGCTGGTCATCTGCCTGGCGCTTTTGCGAGCGGCGCAAGAAAAAGATGAAGATAACGATGATCAGAACGAACAGGATGATCTGCGTGTAGCCCGCCATGCCGCCGTCGGGCGGCGCTGAGCCGGCATCTTTGGCGGGAGTGGAGGGTGCGGCGGTGTTGGCTTGTCCGAGCATCTGTGTCGTCACAAATCTTCCTGGGTGCCTGAGTCCATTCCAAAAGTGTGCCTGCGTCCAATGCGGCTTGCTGATCGCGTTAGAGCTTCCTGGCGCGCTCTTCTATTGAGAAGCCTTCAATCTGGTCGCCAACCTTGATGTCGTCAAATCCGGCAAGCTGAATGCCGCACTCCTGGCCTTCGCGAACTTCAGCCGCGTCATCCTTGAGGCGTTTGAGCGTTGCGATGCCGCCCTGCCAGGCCACCACGCCGCCGCGAATAATGCGTGCGCGGTGCGTGCGTTTGATCGCGCCCTTGATCATGTAGCAGCCGGCGACCGTGCCCACCTTACTTAGCTTGAACACCTGGCGGATTTCAGCCGTGCCTTCATAGGTTTCAATAATCTCAGGCGCCAGCAGGCCAGCCAAGGCGTCGCGCACTTCATCAATCAGGCGGTAGATGATGTCGTAGTTGCGGACGTCCACGTGGTGGTTGTCGGCCAGCTCACGAGCCAGAGGATCGACGCCCACATGGAAGCCAATCACCACGCCGCGCGCGGCTTCGGCCAGGTGCACGTCGTTGGTCGTAATGGCGCCCACGCCGGTGTGAATGACTTTGACGCGCACTTCTTCGTGCGTGAGCTTGTCGAGCTCCTGGCGCAACGTCTCGATACTGCCCTGCACGTCGCCCTTGAGCACGATGACCAGTTCCTTCATGGCCTGGCCGGCCTTGGCCTTTGACCAGTCTTCAAGCGAGAAGCCGCGCGTGCGCTCGAGCTCGCGCTCCTGCATGCGCACCATGCCGGCGATTTCCGCGGCCTTCTTGAGATCCTTCATGCCGTGGAAACGCGAACCGGCTTCAGGCAATTCGTCGAGGCCGGCGACTTCGACGGGCATGCCGGGACCGGCCTGGGGCGCAGAGTAGAGGCCGTCGCCGCGCGAAATCTGCATCGCGCGCACGCGGCCATAGCCATGGCCGGCCACAATGACATCGCCTTTACGCAGCGTGCCTTCCTGAACGATGACGGTGGCCACGATGCCGCGGCCGATGTCCAGGTGCGCTTCCATGACGGTGCCGACGGCGGGCTTGTCGCGCACGGCCGTGAGCTCGAGCAGCTCGCTCATGTCCGAGAGCACCTGCAAGAGGCGGTCAATGCCCTGCTTGGTGACGCTGGAAACCTCGATGATTTCGGTGTTGCCGCCCCAGTCCGGGCTCATCAGGTTATGGCGCGCGAGCTGCTGGCGCACTTTCTGGATGTTGGCCTCGGGCTTGTCTACCTTCGTGATCGCAACGACGATTTCAACCTGTGCCGCGCGTGCATGCGAAATGGCTTCTTCGGTTTGCGGCATGACGCCGTCGTCAGCGGAAACCACGATCACCGCGATATCAGTGACGTTGGCGCCGCGCGCGCGCATGGCCGTGAACGCTTCGTGGCCGGGCGTATCGATGAACGTGACCTGGATGCGCTTGCCCTTCTCGGGGCGGCCTTCGCCGCTGTGGCTGCCGGCCACGGGCTTGAATTTGCCGTCGGCGATTTCAAGGTCAATGCGGAACGCGCCGATGTGCTGCGTGATGCCGCCGGACTCGCCGCTGACGCGATCCATGCTGGCAATCGAGTCCAGCAGGCTGGTTTTGCCGTGGTCGACGTGGCCCATGATCGTGACGACGGGCGAGCGCGGTTCGGGTTCGCCGGCATCTTCACGGAAGGCCTGGAGCTGCTCTTCGATCAGCTCCTCGGCCTGCTTGGGTTCTTTGACCGTGATTTCACGCTCGAAGATGATGCCGATCTGTTCAATCAGATCCTTGCTGAGCATGTCGTTGATGCGGATGACGGGCAGGCCTTCGGCCAGCATGCGCGCCATGATTTCGTTACTCTTGATGCCCATGGCCTCGGAAAGCTGGCGCAGGTTCGCGGGCATCGTGACTTCAACGGGGCCGGTCGGTACTTCGGGCTTGGCCGGCGCGCCTTCTTCGCCCTCTTCGCCCTTGCGGGCGCGGCGCTTGCCGCCGGCGCGCGGACGGTCATAACCGATTTCGTTGATGTCAAAGCGCTTGCGGCCGCTGCGGCCCGCGGGCGATTTCATCGTGCCGGGCTTGGCGCGACCCCAATCGTCTTCGGTGGGCGCGGGCGGCTGAACTTCGCCGGCCTGGCGCGCCGGGCGCTTGGCAGCCGTGGAAACCGGCGCGGTTTCCTTTTTGGGAATGACCGCCGTGGCCTTGTTGCCCGTCGGCGGCGCGGGCTGGTATTCGGGCTGGTCGGGCGTGACTTCGGCCTTGCGCTCCTGCGCGGTTTTCAGCTTCAACTTGGCCATGGCGCTGAGCACCATTTCCTCGTTGCCCGTCAGGCCCTTGAAGCCCTTTCGCCCGATTTCAATGCCGATGCTGCGGCCCATGTCCGCCAGGGCCTTGAGGTCAGTCTTGAGGTCGTCGGCGATGCGCAGCGGCGCTTCCAGCAGCCGCACGCGATCGACCAGCGCATCCTCTATTTCTGCATGGGTGGTCAGCACAATGCCCAGAGTGCGGGAAATCGGGTCGAGCTGATCCACGCGCACGCGCAGGCGTTTGGCCAGCAAGTCAAGCCGGCTCACGCGGGCTGTCTCTTCTGCGGCCAGACGCGCCGCTTCGGCGTCCACGCGGGCTTTTTCAATCCGCGCGGCTTCATCGGCGCGCGCTTGCGCTTCGTCTTCAATGACTTTGCGAGCCGCTTCTTCCTCGCGCTCCTTGAGCGCCTTGGCGTCGGCTTCTTCGCGCGAGATCGCGGGCGCGGGCGGCTCTTCCCGGATCAAGCCGAGGTGCACTTTGATGCGGTGCACTTCTTCATCCGAGAGTTTGTGAATCGCGCCAGTTACATGGATGCCGATTTCGGCGGCCTTGGCCTTGAAGTCAGGGTATTGAAGCCCCAGCTCTTTATAGACCTTGGAAGCGATGATCGTGGTACCGGATTTTTCTGTCTGCGTTGCTGCCATTGTGTTGCTTCGCTTCCTCTTAATTAGGGGCAGAAACAATAGCCTTGCTGCCCGTAACCCGCAAGGCGGGTTACATCTGCGGCGCCGCCATGCCCAAGCGGGCGCCGCATGCTCTTACGACATTCTTGTCGGCGTATTGGTTTTGCCGAAGATTTTCTCGCGCAAAATGGCCGTGTCGTCGCCGGCCACGCTGACCGTGGTGCCGTCTTCGTTGGGCTCTTCTTCAAGTTCCTGGCCGGGCTCGACAAACGTGTTGTCCGCGCGGCGCTGCGCGCCGTCGGCATGAACCACGTCGCTGATCGTCTCGGCGGGCTCGGGTTTGTCCTGCACGTGCTTGAGAATGTTGGCAGCGATGTCGAGCGAAACGCCGGCGACTTTCATCAGCGCTTCGGGGCCGGCCGAGGCCATGTCGGCGTAGCTGTCAAAGCCGCTGTTGAACAGCGACTCCGCCAGCATGTCGTCAATGCCCTCAATCAGCTTGAACTTCGTGAGCGTGCGCGTCTTCCAGTCCTTCTCCTGGCTGACCGTGACAATATCGATGTCCCATTTGCACAGCCGCGCCGCCAGGCGCACATTCTGGCCGCGCTTGCCGATGCTGAGCGAGAGCTGGTCGTCGGGCACGACCACGCGCGCGCGGCGTGCGTCGTAATCCAGCGTGATGCTGTCCACGCGCGCGGGTTTGAGCGCGTTCGTGATCAGCACTTCCGCAGATTCGTTCCAGCGGATGATGTCGATTTTCTCGTTGTTCAATTCGTCGATGATGCCCTTGATGCGCGAGCCGCGCACACCAACGCACGCACCCACGGCGTCAACCTTGGAATCGTAGCTGACCACGGCCACTTTGCTGCGGTAGCCGGGCTCGCGCACGATGGCCTTGATTTCGATGATGCGGTCGGACACTTCGGGCACTTCGAGCTCAAAGAGCTTTTTCACGAAATCCGGGTGGGTGCGCGAGAGGATAATCTTGACCTTCTGACCCTGCTTTTTGACGTCGAGCACCAGGCCGCGCACGCGGTCGCCCACGTTGTAGCTTTCCGTGGGCACCTGCTCTTTGCGCGGGAAGAAGGCCTCGGCGTCGCCCAGGTTCACAACGTAATTGGGGCCTTCCATGCGCTGGATCGTGCCGCTGCGGATTTCGCGGCGGTTGCCGGTGTATTTGTCGAACAGGTTGTCGCGCTCAGCCTCGCGGTTTTTCTGCACGAAGATCTGCTTGAAGGTCTGGGCGGCGATGCGGCCGAGCTCTTCGATTTTCACGTCGCGCGTGATGCCGTCAAAATCGGTTTCTTTGGCGGTGATGTTGCCGTTGAGCCGGTCCACCTTGACCTCGAGGCCGTCGGGGTTTTCAACGCGCTTGCGCAGGGCCACAATCATGGCCTGCTCTAGCGAGGAGAAAACGATGTCCTTCTCGATGCCCTTGTCGCGGGCAATCATTTCAATGAAGCGCAGAAGTTCCGGTCCGTTGATGTCCATGGCCATGCCCACGAGTCAAAATAAAAGAGCGGCTCAAAGCCGCTCTCGATCGCAATACTGCTGTTGAAAGCGCGCGGAGTTTAGTTGCGCGTCAGATTATTGCAAGCCGCAGGAAGCTGAATGATGACGGGTCGTGTTATGCGGCTTCGGCGACTGAAGGCGCTGGCGAACTACCCGCGTTGAGGCCGGCAAGATGCCGACGCCGCGAACCGTCTGCCAGGCTCAGGCGATCTACAGAAATTTACAGATAAGCGGAGTTAAATAACTTGTTATACAGGTGCCATGCCAGTGACCGCTGTTCCGCTCCTTTTTGATCGCTTCCCCGCTCTTTCGGAGACGGTTCCTTTTGCGCGGCTTGGCTCGCCTTCCACTCCGGTTCAGCGTTTGGCCGCTTTGGGCCGCGAGATTGACCGCGATCTCTGGGTCAAGCGCGACGACTTTTACGGCAGCCCCGGCGGCGGCAAGATTCGCAAGTTGGAGTTTTCGCTTGCCGAGTTTCTGCGCCAGGGCCGGCAATCGCTGATTACATTTGGCCCGCTTGGTTCTAACCACGTTGCCGCCACCGCCACCCATGCTGCGCGGCTTGGCATTCAAACGCACGGCGTGCTGGTGCCGCAGCCCGTTCAATCTTATGTGCGCGGCAACCTAGAGTGTTCTTGCCGCCATGCGCGCGTGGAGTTTGCGCACTGGACTGCGGGGGCGGCATTTTCCGCGGCGCGCCTTTGGTTGCGCGGCCGATGGGCCAAGGGCAGGGGGCCCGCGTTGCTGGCGCCCGGCGGTTCGTCAATCGTCGGGATATTGGGTTACGTGGAAGCCGCGCTGGAGATTGCCAACGATGTTCGCGAAGGCCGCCTGCCGGAACCGGATCTTGTGTTCATGGCCGCCGGAACCTGTGGTGCGCTGGCGGGCGTGACGCTGGGCCTTCGGCTGGCGGGGTTGAAGTCGCGCGCCGTGGGCGTGCGGGTCGCGAGCCGACTGGCTTGCACGGTGACCACGACGTCCTGGCTGGCCAACCGGGCGCTGGAATTGCTGCGCAAGAAAGGCGCGCGCCCGGAAATCAGCAAGATCCGCCGGCGCGACCTGACCATGCTGCACCGTCACTGCGGCCGGGGCTACGGCCACGCCACGAAGGCCGGGCTTGAGGCTGTGGCGCGCGCCCGCGAACTCGAGGATCTCGCACTGGACACGACTTACACCGGAAAGGCCATGGCGGCCATGCTTGACTTCATGGCGCGGCCCGAACAGCGCGAGGCGCGTGCGCTGTTCATGCACACTTGGACGGCGCCGGCGGCAGCGCAAGGGCCGTCGGCGATTCCCGCGCACATTGAACGCTGGCTGGCAAGACACGAGCACAAATGAACGTTCGCATAGAAAATCCTGAGCGCATGAACCTTATGGGCCTTTTGATGCGCGGCTTGCTTGAAACGTCGCTCAAGAGCGCCGCGGGCCACCGCGCTGCGCGCAAGTTGCGCGGCGACGTGCGCGTCAACGCGGGCACGATGGGAGTAACGCTCTCGTTCACGGAAAACGAAATCGTGCTGCGCGGCGGAGAGAGCGGCAAGCCTCGCGCCTCCGTGCGCGGCGAGATGAAACCGTTGCTGGAGATGGTGGCGGGCGGCTCGCTGGTGGGGCCGGTGCTTCGCCGAAAAGTGAAAGTCGGCGGCAATCTCTTGATGCTGCTGCGGCTACTGCCGTTGATTCGACCGGCAAAATAGAAAGACCCCATGAAAGATTTCCTGGTCAACCTGTTGGGCCGTGAAAACGTGTTGCACGAAAGCGCAGCGCTTGCGCCCTATCGCGATGATTACTGCGAAGCCGACGCCTCCGATCCCGCGCTCGTTGCGTTCGTCACCACGACCGAGCAGGTGCAGGCAATCGTGCGCGAAGCCGCGCGGCTGAAGAAGCCGCTGACGCCGCGCGTGGCGGGCACGAACGTGGGCGGGCTGGCGTTGGCGCCGGCGGGCGGCGTGATTCTTGATTTCACGCGCATGAACCGCATCCACGAGGTCAACGACACCGACATGTACGCCGTGATCGAACCCGGCGTGACGCAACAACAGTTGAAGGATTGCCTCAAGGAGCGCGGCGGCAGTCTCACACTGGGCTATTCGCTGGCGCCGCCGCACACGTCGATTCTGGCGAACGCGCTGTTGGGCGGCCTCACGAACCGCTCGCTGAAATACGGCGATCAGTCGCAGTGGATCTCGGGCCTGGAAGTGGTGATGGCTGACGGCACGCTGGTGCGCACGGGCGGCTGGGCCTTGCAGGGTGTAGCGCCCTATGGCCAGGTGCCATTTCCGGCGCTGACGGGCCTGTTTGTTGGCTGGGCGGGCACGACGGGCCTGTGCACGAAAATGGCCTTCCAGCTATGGCCGCAGCACAAATTCAATCGCCGCTTATTCGTGCTGACTTACTCGCCGCGCGGCACGTTTGAGGCTGTGCGCCGGCTGGTGCGCCGCGAGTTCTGCGACGACATCGGCGGGCTATCGTGGCCTTCGGCCAAGATGATGCTGGGTGTGAAGCACCCGCACCCCGAGCCCGCGCCCGGAGAACCCACGTTCATTCTTTATGTGGACCTGACAGCGGATATAGAGGAAGAGATGGCGCTCAAGGAGCGCATGCTCAATGATGTGCTGGCCTCCGTGCGCCGCATGGAAGAACGCATCGAGGAACCGCTCGATATTCACATGCTGCTCAAGGTCAACCCGGCCATGAGCCCCTTTGCGGAGTTTCCCACCGACCTCGAGTTCCTCACGAACCACGGCGGCGGCGGCCTGAGTTGGGTCGGCACTTATGGGCCGCTGTCAAAGTTTGAGGCGGGCATCGAGGCGGGCACGAAGATCATGGTGCGGCACGGCTTTGCACCCATGATCGTGACGCGGCCCATGCGTGGCGGGCATTACGGCGTGCTGCGCTTCGTCGAAATCTTCGACAAACAGAACGCCGCAGAAGTTGAGCGCGTGAAGGTTGTCAACCACGAATTGCTCAACATGTGCACCGAGCTTGGCTTCGTGATGTACAAAACGCCAAGCTGGGCCTTCGAGGTTCTCAAACCGCGCATTGACCCGGGCATGCTGGGATTGATGCGCACGGTGAAAGATGCGCTGGATCCTCACGGCATCATGAACCCGGGCAAGCTGGGGCTGTAGGGGAACAGCGCGCCGATCATCAACGTTCTGACATTTGCGTTGAGCCGTGCTAGATTGCGGCCTTGCGCCCGGCGAGGACACCGTGACCCACCCAGAATTCAATGACGACACGCCCAAGGAAGCCTGCGGCATCTTTGGCGTGTTCAACCACGACAACGCCGTGGAGCTGACCTATTACGGCCTGTATTCACTCCAGCATCGCGGCCAGGAGAGTGCCGGCATTGCCTGCGTGATGGAAAACCGCATCAAAAGCTATCTGGGCATGGGGCTCGTCGGCGACGTGTTCAAGGATGAGTTCTTCAGCAAGTTCAAGTCAAAGCATTCGATCGGCCACACGCGCTACTCAACGGCGGGCTCAAGCAATATCCGCAACGCCCAGCCGATCACGATTGATTACGCCGACGGCCAGATCAGCGTGGCCCACAACGGCAACCTGACCAACGGCTGGTCGCTGCGCCGCGAGCTTGAGGCGCAGGGCAGCATTTTCCAGACCACCAGTGATAGCGAAGTCGTGCTGCACCTGCTCGCGCGCCCCGAGATTCGCTCGCAGCCTGATCCAATTGCGGCCGCGCTCAAGCGGCTCAAAGGTGCGTTCTGCTTCATTTTCCTGACGACCGACGGCATCGTAGCCGCGCGCGATGAAAACGGCTTTCGGCCGCTGGTGCTGGGCAAGCTCGGTGACGCCACCGTCGTGGCGAGCGAGACGTGCGCCTTTGACATGATCGGCGCTGAATACCTGGGCGAAGTTGCGCCCGGTGAAATCGTGCGCATCGGTGCGGGCGGCATCAAGCGCGCGCGTTATGCTGAGCCCGCGCGCGTCAGCCACTGCATCTTTGAGCATGTTTACTTTGCGCGGCCCGACAGCCGCGTCTTTTCGCAAAACGTGCATTTGGTGCGCAAAGCTTTCGGCAGGCAACTGGCAATCGAATCGCCGGCGGCAGCGGATATCGTGGTGCCGGTGCCGGACTCTGGCAATTCCGCGGCGCAGGGTTTCAGCGAGCAAAGCGGCACACCGCTGGAGCAGGGCTTCATTCGTAATCACTACGTCGGCCGCACGTTTATCCAGCCTTCGCAAAGCCAGCGAGATATCGGCGTAAAGATCAAGCTCAACGCCGTGCGCGACGTGGTCAAGGGCAAACGCGTAGTGGTGATCGATGACAGCATCATCCGCGGAACAACCAGCCGCGGGCGCGTGCGGCGCCTGCGCGATGCGGGGGCGAAGGAAATTCACCTGCGCATCAGCTGCCCGCCCACGAAGCACCCGTGCTTCTACGGCATCGATTTTCCCGACCCCAAGGAACTCATCGCCAACCAGATGGGCAACGTTGAGGCCATTCGCAAGTTCCTGGAAATCGACAGCCTCGCCTATCTCAGTGTGGAAGGCATGCTCAAGGCCATGGACAAGCCCAAGAATTTCTGCGCGGCTTGTTTCACGGGCGAGTACCCCGTCGAGTTCGACGCCGAGTTCGAGAAGACGGCCATGGAAGGCAAACGCAAGTGCTAGGTTTGCCGCATGCGAATCTACTGCGATACATCAGCCCTGGGCGTAGAGTTCAACGACTTGGAAACCGTTGAAAACGCGCGCGAAGCGTCCGCGATGCGTGTCGTGCTGGCGCTTGCTGATTACAGAAACTGGCAACTAATAGACGCGACGCCAATACACTGGGAATCGAAGGCATCTGGCAACGCGCGCATTGTACGCGCAATACGGGGCAAACTTGCCCGTGCAAACCAATTTGTGAGGGCCGTTGACGTTGCCAAACAAGCCGACGAATTCGAGGCGCTTGGGTTTGGTACCTTGGATTCGCGGCACTTGGCCTGTGCTTTGGCCGCCGGCGCAGACGTTCTGCTTACCTGCGACCGCGAGTTTCATGACTTGGGCCGGCAAAATGCTAAGATCGTTGCGTTGAGAATCCTCCGTCCATCGGAGTTTCTCGCCGAGATCGACTATGGAAAAGAATAGAAAGACCAGGCCGCTGAACGAACTGAAGCGAATCAGATGGTCCCCCAACGGAGACGTCGCAAGGAGTCTCCGCCAATGGCGCAAGAAGTTTTCCAAGGAAGAGATGCTGTTGCTTCTTGAGGATGCAGATCGTCAGCATGACCGCGAAACAGCGCGGCGTGCGCTTGCGTCCTCCAAGGCTGCGCGTCGCAAGACAGCGAAAACAAAATGACATGCAAAACTGTGTGCATCTTCTGCGCCATCACCGCGGCCATCATCGGCCTGATGCTGGCGCTGGGGCCGATGCCGCTGTCGCTTTAGTGGCCCATGGCGTTGGTCATGGCGCCCTTGGCCTTGAGCCTGCGATCGAGCACCGTCATCACCACTGAAGCTCCAAAGAACAGCACCGTAGCCGCGATGAATACCGGCAGCAGTTCTCCCTGAAACACCCAGAGGAACAAGTACGCCATGGGGAAGCCCACACTGGCGCGAACACCCACCAGAGCCGCGTGTGTTGAGGTGTAAGGCAACGGGTTGCCATCCTTGGCAAAGGCCACCGGCCCCAGGTTCCACACAAAGTGAATGCACGCCATGGCAATGCCGAACCACACAAACGCGGCATAGGCAAACCACATGGCCAGCGAGCGATCCGTCGCCGCCAGCAGTGCGGTGATTCCCAGCAGAACGGGATAGAGCATGAGCATGGCAAAGGGCAGCCGCGTGACTACCGTGACGCGCCGCCCCGAGGCAAAGCGCACAATCAGCGGCACCGAGACCAGGTGCATGACCTGAACGAGCACGACGGTCGTGGCCGAGAATTCCTTGTAGCTGGCATCGAGCGCGTTCTTGAAGAACAAGGGCACAACGCAGGCCACCATCATGAAGGCCGTTCCATAAAGGAAGAAGCCGAACTCATAGAGCCGGAAATCCGGGTCACGCTTGAGCAGCGCGCGCGCCTGCTTGAAGGCCTGCGCCAGCCGGCTTAGCAACGGCGGTACGATTTCGTCGTCCTCGTGCGTGGGCTTATAGCGCAGGCGGATGCGCCAGAAATAGAGCATGCCCACAAGACCAATCACGCCCGCAATGGGGTAGAGCAGCGCGTAGTTGCGAGGGTTGCCATTGAGGTGAATCTCGCCCGCAAGCGGCAGTGTGAAGTGAAAGCCATCGAGCAGCGCTCCGGCAATCAGCGCGCCCGCCATGGTCGCGATTTCCGCCGCGGTGCTGTACCAGATAAAGGCGCGGCCGCGCGTGCGCGCGGTGCAGTTCGCGCCCCAGATGTGATTCAGCGCCGGCGAAATGCCCGCGCAAACGATGGACTGAAACGCCACAAGCGCCACGAACAGGAACGGGTTGGTGAAGAGCGCCACAACACCAACGCTCAGCCTCCCGAACACGCCGGCAAACACCCAATAGAAGCGGTGCTTGCGCACACGCCCGCCGCTCGAATAAACCATGGCAAAGGCCATCAGGATCGAGGGCAGCATCTGCATCAGGGTTGAAACAGCGTCTTCCCATTGTTCAAAACCGCCGGACATGCCCTTGAGCGCCACATAAACGTTCATGCTGCACAGGCCGCCAAACAAGCCTTCAAAGATCGCGCCTCCAACGGCCCGGCGGATCGTGCGCCTCTCAATGGCGTGCGTGATTGAAAGCCCGGCAATACCAAAGGCGCCCTTGGCTGCGGGTTTTGGCGGCGGCGTGGGCTTGGCCGGTTCGTGGAGGGAAACTTTGAAACGCTCGCTCGGTGGCGGTGGCTTGAGCGGCGTCAGGATGGGGCTCTGCATTTCAGTTCGCAACCGTCTCCCCGTAGGGGCCGGCGCGCCGTAACTCGTGCGCAAGCATAGACAGCCGGCGCGGCTATGGAAGATGTGGAACAATTGCGCATCCTCGCGCTCTTTGCGCGTGAGATTCGGCGTGGCTGCGCAACTAAGGGCTCTTGTAAACATGCTTTGGGGGCCGTGATTTTCTGGTTCTGTTTGTGCGGCGCCATGCGTAGAAGGGGCGGGCTGACAATTTCATTCACTTCACAAAAGCCAACGAACATGAAGGGGATTCGCATGTCTCAGGTGCGAGGAAAACTGGGTGCGCTTGCCGTGGTGGCCTTGATGGTCGCCGCAGCTCAGGCGCCTGTGCACGCAGACGGTATTGAAACTCTCAAGAAGCTGCAAGCCGAGCGCGTGGCGCTGGTCAAGAAGCTTACGCCCAGCGTGGTTGCCGTGGCCGACGCGCGTCCGGATCTCACCAATCCCGGCGCCACGGGCATGGCCCAGGGCGGAGCTGCGGCCGCTTCAGGCTTTGTGGTTGATGACGATTACGTCGTCACCAACTTCGAATCTGCCGAAACCAACAATCTCGAACCCGGCGCGGCCTGCTGGCTGATGTCCCACGACGGCACCGAGTTCGCCGGCAAGGTTATCGGCAAAGATAAACGCAACCTGGTGCTCGTGATCAAGATGGATGACGGCCACCCCAAGCTGCCATCGCTCAAGTTCGCCAACTCCGACAAAGTGGAAATGGGCGCAACCGCGTTCACCTTCGGAAACACGCTCGACAGCATGCTGATCGACCGTCAGGTCAATGCCAGCTACGGCACAGTCTCGGGCTTCTACCGCTTTGAGCCGCTGGGTGTGCTGAACCCCGAAGAGGGCGGCGATGCCTATCGTGGCAACGTGTTTGAAGTGGACTGCGCCGTTCACCCCGGTGATTACGGCGGCCCCGTTTGCAACCTGGATGGCGAAGTCATCGGCATGATGACCCCGCACTGGATGGCCGGTCGCCACATGGGTACGGCCGTCACCAGCAACCAGCTTGCGGCTGTGCTGCCTCAGCTCAAGAAGGGCGTCAAACAGGACGATCTCGCCCAGGCGACGCTCGGCTTCAAGGCCAAGAAGCCCAAGGGCGAAGAAGAGTCATCGCTCTACGTATCCGAAGTGACTCAGGGGAGTCCCGCCGAAAAGGCCGGGCTGAAGGTCGGCCAGAGACTGCTGCGTGTGGACAACTACAAGATTCCCAACATGTCGCGGCTCAGCGAGATGCTCGGCACCAAGTACATCGAGCGCGAAATGACCGTCGGCGGCAGCGGGCCCTTTGCCCGCCCGCAAAAGCGCATGGTGCCCGTCAGCTACGGCATGCCCGTGGGAACGCACATACTGCTCACCATCGCCGAAGCCGACGGCAGCAAGGAACGCACCGTCGATCTCATCGCTGTCCAGAAAGAGGACGACTTCTAAAGGCCGGCTCGCTTATTGGCGCCCTTTGGAACCATACAGGAACCTGACATGAAGACCACTTTCAACACCTTCGCCCTGATGCTGGCCGTGCTGCTTTCCAGCGCGGCTATGGCTCAGGAGCCCGCGCTGCACAAAGAGCTTGAAGCCCACCGCATCAAGATTGCCAAGTCAGTTTCGCGCTTCACGGTTTCAGTCGAGATTGACTTTGACCATGAATCCCTCACACCACCCTCTACGGGCCCGGCGATTCCCGGCATGGGCGGCACTGATCCCGATGATCCGTTCACGCGCTACGACATCGGCCCGTTTTCCGGCCTGATCGTGGCCAAGGATCAGATCCTGATCTCGGATCGCACGCTGGGCGACTTCAGCAAGACTGGCGCCGGGCCGGGCATCGAAGGAATCACCATCACCTTGCCCAACGGCGACCGCTACAAGGCCAAGGTCATGGGACGCCACCAGGAAATCGATCTCGCACTGCTCAAGATTGAGGCCGATCTCAGCACCGTCAAAGACGTTGCGATTGCGGCCTTCGGCAGCGACGAAACCAAACTCGACCGAGGCCAGCAGATTTTCGTGGTCGGCCGCGGCGCAAACCCGATTCGTGCGCAGATCAATGATGGCATCGTCAGTGCACTGGGCCGCGAGCAGCGCCGCGCTTTCCAGCTTGATGCCCGCGTTGGCAACGCCACGCTGGGCGCCCCCGTGTGCAACAACAACGCGGAGATTGTCGGCGTCGTCACGTTCCACAATCACGCCACGTTCGGACAGGCCTCGGGTGTGAGCTACGCGGCTTACATGCACGAAGTCAAGCGCGCCTATGGCGTCATGAAGGAAGGCAAGTTTGTTGAGCGCCCCAAGGCCCCGTTCATGGGCATTGGCGCCTCCAAAAAGTGGCCTGACAAACCGGGGCTCGAAGTAGGCAACATCGTCAGCGGCTCAGGCGCGGAGAAGGCGGGCATCCGGGTCGGAGACATTCTGTTGCAAGTGGACGGCGTGGACATGACCGATGTTCCGGACCTGATTTCCCACATCCAGGGACACTCGGTGGGCGATGTGCTCAAGGTGAAGCTCCTGCGTGATGACAAGGAAATGGAAGTCAGCGTAACGCTTGGCCCGCGCCCCTAGCGCGACATCAGGCCGGCTTGAATTCATGAACCCATCGGCGAGGCTTTGCGCCTCGAGCGGAGTGAGAAAATGAAGAAGATCTTGATGAGCCTCGTAGCCGCGCTTGCCCTTTCAGGCGGCGCATTCCAGGCGCAGGAAAAGACGGCGTCAGGCCCCGCAACGGTCAACGTAGCCAAACTTGACAGCGAAACGGTAGCCTGGGTCGCCAAAGTGCGTCCGGCGTTCGTGCACATTGGCGGCGGTTCTGGCGTGTGCATCAGTGAAGATGGCTACTTTCTGACGAACCACCACGTGTTCAACGAGGCGCCCGGCGGCCCCTCGATCAAGACCGTCGTGAAAATGGCCGGCAGCACGCGCCCGATCACGGCCGTGGCCGTGGGCGCTGATCCGCGCGGCGACATCGTGCTGGGCAAGATGCAGCTCAAGGAGGGCGAGAAGGTTCCATTCGTCAAGCTCGCTGACAGCGACAAAGTTCAGATTGGCGATCTCTGTCTCAGCGTGGGCGACCCGTTCCTGCTCGGCTCGCAACTGGCCGAGCCTACCATCACGCTGGGCACCATCACCGGCGTGCACCGCTTCCAGGGCGGCTATTGCGACAGCATCCAGATTGACACGGCCATCAACCCCGGCAACTCTGGCGGGCCTTCCTTCAACCTCGACGGCGAAGTCATCGGCATCAACGGCCGCAACATCGCCAACCACGGCAAGCGCTTCAACACCGGCGCAGGCTATGCGATTCCCGCCAACCAGATCCGCAATTTCATCGACACTCTCAAGGCCCAATCCGGCGGCGCTTACGTGGTTCGCCACGGCCTCGTCGGCGGCCTCAAGATTTCGCTGGGCCTGAGCGCCAAGGGCGCCACGGTTGAAAGCGTGGATGCTGACTCAGAGGCATCCGACGCCGGTTTCAAAGATGGCGACGTGATCGTCAAGATCGACAGCCACGAGATCTTCAACGGCTTCCGCTACCACGGCGTGATCGGCACCAAGCCGCGCGGTTCGAGCTTCAAGTTCAGCGTCAAGCGCGGCTCCGAGACCGTCGAGCTTACGGCGCGCAACGATGTTCCCTCGGAGTCCGGGCAGTTCGGCACCATTCCGCGCACCGACGACGAAGCGCGCAAGGAAGGCACCGGCGCGGGCGGCCTGATGGGTGACCCGTTCAAGCTGCCCGATGCGCGCAGCACGCTCGGCGTAACAAAGTTTGCCCGCAACAAGGATCGCAAGGTTGGCGGTTTTGTTCTTGAGTCCTTCAAGAAGGACGGCCCGGCTGAAGCAGCGGGGCTGCAGGCCAGCGACATCCTCGTGGAGATTGGCGGTCGCAAGATTTTCTACGTGTGCGACATCTCGGACATCATGATTGCCGTGGAGCCCAATACTCCGCTGCTCGTCAAGTACATCCGTAACGGCGAAACGATGGAAGCCACCGTGATCACCGCGGCAGCAGCGCGGCGCGGCCGGTAGCTTGAAGGAAGCAAGCAGTCGGGGGCGACGCAATGCGTCGCCCCTACACTTTAACACCCGCCTTGGCGAGCATGGCTTGCACGCGCGCCAGCACTTCTGGCGGGTGCACCTGCTTGCGCGGCCAGTCGCGCGCAAAGCCGTCGCGGGCGTCTTTGCTCGTCGCGTCGATGACCAGCCGGTGGGGGTGGCGCGTCAGGCGCTGCCGGCCTGAAGGCTCTTTCTCGACGCGCTCATCGAAGATGCAGTCGCGCTCGGGGTCAATGTTGGCAAGCGCCGCCCAGACCAGTTCTTCGGCGTTGCCGCGCGCCACCAGCCCTTCCTCGAGCACCACGACAACGCCGTCATGGCCGCGCTTGAACAATTCAAGAGCGAGCTCGCGCGCCTGCCAGCCGCGCGTCTTGCGGATTTCGAGCACGAGTACGCCGGCAAGACTCCAGGAGCTGGCGATATCCAGGCCGCCCATATCCGTCGGCGCAGCAGGCTCGCCGCGTGAGGTCACGCCGGGCGAAGGCGCCGGCGCGGCTTCACCCGCCATCTTGCGCGTGGCGTCAATGGAGACTTTGCTGCCAAGGTGCAGCGCACGAGTGGCGTGGTCCAGCGTTTCGGTCGGGCCCAGTACGAATTCTAGGTCTCTTGACACGTCAACATTCGCCAGCAGGTGCCCGGCAATGGCCGCTTCGTCGGAAATCTCGGGCGCGGTTTCGTCGACGACGCAGATCACTTTGGTGAAACTGGCCTGTCCCAGCCCCCAGATTGCGTGCGCCACTTTGCGCGCCTGGCCGGGGTAGCTCTTGCGGATCTTGACGAGCATCAGGTTGTGGAACACGCCGCAGTAGGGCAGCCGATAGTCGATGACCTCGGGAATGGTCTGCTGCATCAAGGGCAAGAACAGGCGCTCGATGGCGCGCCCCATCCAGCAATCTTCCTGCGGCGGCGGGCCGACGACCGTCGCGAAGTAGACGGGATTGGCGCGCTGCGTGATGGCCGTGACGTGGAATGTGGGGTAATCGTCGGCCAGCGAGTAAAAGCCTGTATGGTCGCCGAACGGGCCCTCGCGGCGTTTCTCGTCGATCTCGACGTAGCCTTCGATCACGAAGTCAGCGCTGGCGGGGACCTGCAGGTTCACGGTTTTGCACTGCACCATTTTCACGGGCGAACCCTGCAGAAAGCCTGCCAGGATCATTTCATCCAGCCCCGGCGGCAGCGGCAGCACGGCGGCAAAAGTCAACGCAGGCTCGCCGCCAATCGCGATGGCGGCTTCGAGGCGCGTGCGCCCTGCGCGCTTGGCCTCGCGCATGTGCTCGGCCGCTGTGTGGTGCGTGTGAACGTGGAAGCCGGTCGTTCGCTTGTCGAAAATCTGGATGCGATACATGCCGCAGTTGCGCTTGCCGTCTTTGGGCGAATGCGTGAACACCAGCGGGAAGGTAATGAACGGCCCGCCGTCCTCGGGCCAGGTTTTCAAGACGGGAAGCCTTGACAGGTCAATAGCGTCGCCCGTGTGCACGATTTCCTGGCACGGGCCGCGCTTGACGTACTTCGGGAAGTAGCCCGAGAGCTGCTTGAGCAGCGGCAACGCCTTGAGCTTGTCGATCAGCGATTTGCGCGGCGTTTGCAGCGTTTCCAGCAGGTCAGCCAGCCGGTGTTGCAGGCCCACGAAATTGTTCACGCCGCAAACGAGGGAGAGCCGCCGCTCGCTGCCCAGCGCGTTGATCAGCACGGGGGTCTTGTGCCCGATCACGTTTGAAAACAACAGCGCCGGCCCGCCGCCCGGCAGCTTGGAAACGCGATCGGCAGCGCAGGCAATCTCTTGGTCCACACTCGCGGGCTCGGTGATCTCCACAAGCTCACGGCGCTGCTTCAGATCGGCAATGAATGAGCGCAAGTCGGTGTAAGGCATGGCGCCGTTATGGATTGCCGTCAACCCGTTATCAACCAGCTTGCGGCTTACTCTGCCCTGCTGAATTGCCTATAATCGAAGCATGATCGACCGCATTGTCATTGACCCGAAGATCTGCCACGGCAAGCCTGTGATTCGCGGAACTCGCACGCCCGTTACCGTGGTGCTGAGCCTGCTTTCCGGCGGCGAGACTTACGAGAAAGTCATGGCCGAATACGGCATCTCGCTCGATGATGTCCGGGCGTGCCTTGCGTTTGCCAGCCAGGAGCTTGGGCGGCTCACGTTCCAGCCCACCGCAGCCTAGGAGCCGTGTGTGAAATGGCTAATCGATGCCAGCCTGCCCCGTGCGATGGCCGCGGTGCTTCATGAGTTCGGGCAGGAGTGCGTCGACGTCCGTGACATCGGCCATGCTACTGCGGCCGATGAAGTGCTGGCCGCGCACGCCAAAGCACACGGGCTCGTGCTGCTCAGCGCGGATTTCGATTTTGCCGATGTGCGCGCCTATCCGCCTGCCGAATATCACGGAATCGTTGTTCTCGCAATTCCTGAGCGCGCCACAGTTGCGTTCATCGAAAACATGTTGCGTGGCTTCCTGCGAGACGAAACGTTCGCTGGCGGACTGCCGCAATCCTTGGTCATTGTTGACGCCATGCGCATCCGCCGGCGCCAATGAAAACGGATGCTTCCGGCCCAGCCGTTTGTTGTTAAACAGGCAGCAACCCATTCCACGGTGCAACCATGAAAGTCACTCACGATATCGCAATCCTCGGCGGCAAGCGCACGGCTATGGCGGAATACTGCGGCTCGGGCCCCGAGTTCGGCAAATTCAAGGATTTGAGCGCCAATGACCTTGGCGCCCACGCCATCAAGAACGCCCTCGTTGACGCCAACGTCAAACCGACGGACATCGGCCACGTGGTCATGGGCAACGCCATGCAGACCAGCGTGGATGCCCACTACGGCGCGCGCCACGCCGCGCTCAAGGCCGGCATTCCCATTGAAACGCCGGCGCTGACGGTGCAGCGCATCTGCGGTTCGGGCGCGCAGGCGGTGGTCACGGCCAGCCAGATGATGCTCCTGGGCGAGCACGACATCACCGTGGCAGGCGGGCAGGAAAGCATGTCGATGGCGCCGTTCTGCCTCTACGGCAACGTCGCGCGCGTGGGCATCCGCTTTGGCCAGCAGCCGCCCATGGTCGATTTCCTGTTCCAGGGTTTGCATGACGGATTCTGCAACAACTTCATGGCGCAGACGGCCGACAATGCCGCGCGCAAATACGAAGTCAGCCGCGAAGCCGCCGACAAATTCGCCTTCCGCAGCCACGATCTCGGCGCCAAGGCCGCCAAGGCCGGCCGCTTCAAGTCAGAAATTGCGCCCTTCACTGTCAAGCAGGGCAAGAAAGAGTTCGTCGTCGAAGCCGACGACCACATCAAGCCCGAAACCACCTATGACGGCCTGGCCAAGCTGCGCCCGGCCTTCGGCGAAAACGGCTTGGTCACCGCAGGCAACGCCAGCGGTATCGTCGATGGCGCGGCTGCGCTCGTGCTCGCCAACGCGGCCGGCGTGAAGAAGCTGGGCGCCAAGCCGCGCGCATTTGTGCGCGGCTGGAGCATCGCGGGCGTGGACCCAAGCGTGATGGCGCTGGGCCCGGTGCCGGCGATTGCGGGTCTTTTGAAAGACACGGGCCTGAGCATGAAGGACATCGACCTTGTGGAGATTAACGAGGCCTTTGCGCCGCAGGTGGTGGCCTGCGTCAACGCGCTGAAGAAGGAACACAACATGGAGCTGCCCATCGACAAGCTCAACGTCAACGGCGGCGCGGTTTCGCTAGGCCATCCGCTGGGCGCCACGGGTGCAAGGTTGATCCTCACGCTCGTGCACGAACTCGCCCTGCGCAAAGCGCGCTACGGCATCGCCACCATGTGCATCGGCGGCGGCCAGGGCATCGCCGTGTTGATCGAGCGGGCGAGCTAGAGCGCGTCACGGGGGTGTTGCGTGGCCAAAGAGCCAGGTGATACGCCGTACTTTGAACGGCAGAGAGGGCTGCGTCCTGAACCGACTGTTCCATTCAGACGCGAACTGACCCCACGCGAGAGATTGCTTCGAACTGTCTATTTCGCTCTGGTAGCAGTCGTTGGGATCGGCTTCTTGGTGTACTTGTTCGCGTTGGCGTGGCTTTTCTTCGGAATGATGTCCTTGGGCCGCATGCGTTAGCGGCGACGGTAGTCCGGCGAGAAATCGCCGGTTTTTCGTTTGACGAAACATCATGGCAGTATATATTACCCGTATGCAAAAGGGGGATGCCATGAGCCGCTACAGCGTTGAAATCGGGGATCAGCCTTACTTCCAGCGCCGCAAACTCGAAAAGAAAGCGCGCGCCAAGCCGGTGGTTGACTCGCGCCTGATGCGGCGCGCGGTGCCCTATCGCGAAAACGCGCCGGTTCAGCCCGCGCCCGTCGTTCACCAAGCCATGCCCGTCGCGCCGGTATTTGCGCCCGTAGTCTATGTTCCAGTGATGCCGGCCTATCCGCCCGCGCGCAGCGGCGGCGAAGACATGAGCATGTTTCTGGGCGGCGGCGTTGCGGGCGGTGTGATTGTCGGGTTGTTTGCACTCTTTCTCGCAGTCTTGATCTAGCCCCAGCACGGGAGATGACATGCGCAGCCCACTCCATACACCCCAGACGCATTCATGGCAGCACGGCCGCTCGGCGCATCGCTCGGGCCGCTGGTGCGCTGTCCGCGCGTTTGCGACCGAGAACGTCCGCGAGCGTGGCACAATTCCACAGCTTCGCGCTCAAGCCGCCTCCGTCGTTCTTAACCTGGCGCTTTCGATTGCCGCCATAGCCGCGCTGCCCCTGTTTGCGCTGTGCTGCCTGGCCTACATGCAGGGCATCAGCCCGTTTCTGGCCATTCCGTAGCCGCGCGGCCACTGTTCATGGGGTATAATCTCTCTGCGCGCCTACGGGAGATTCCATGCGTGACTTCTGGGCACCTCCGGCTGATTCCGCCGATCTTGAATCCTACTCCGCCATGACGCTGCGCCGCGCGCCGCAGCCCGCCTTTGGCTCTGCCGTTGCGCCGCGCGAGGCTTACTCGCGCAAGTGCCCTGGCGTGCTCTTTGGTGATGCCGACGTTCTCACGCTTGAGGGCGCGCGCGGCTCTCTTTGGAACATCCCGATCTGCTTCCCGCAGATGCCGGCACAGCGGCCGCAGCCGCGCTCTTCGCGCTATGATTTCCTGAGTGGCCCGCAGTTTGTGTGTCTCATGAGCACGCCGCTTTGGGCCTTTGCCCTTGTCTGGCTCATGGGCCTGTTGTAACCAGCATTCATGGAATTCGAAGACTCGCTTGCCAACGGCCCGCACGCGCTGCTCGCGCGCCTTGCCGGCAACTGGAAGGGCACCTGCAAAACCTGGTTTGAGCCGGGCAAGCTGGCCGAAACGCAGCCGATTACGGGGCGCATTCGCCGTGTGCTCGGCGGCCGCTTTGTGAAGCACACTTACAAAAGCCAGCTCATGGGCCAAACCATGCGCGGCCACGCGCTGATCGGCTTTGACCTCGGCCGCGGGAAGTTCATCGTTTCCTGGGCTGATTCGTGCCACAACGGCACCAACATCATGAACAGCGTGCAGGACCGCGAACCTGAGAAGCACGCGCTTTCCGTGCTCGGCCACTATCCCGACAACCAGGGCGGGCCGGATTGGGGCTGGAGAACGGAGTATCGCATCGAAGGCGACGACAAGCTCACGGTGCGCCACTTCAATATTCCGCCCGGCATGGGCGAAGCCCTTGCCGTCGAAATCAAGTACACGCGGGCATGACTTTTCGGCTGTAGCACCGCGCGCTATTCTGCGCCCATGGCCAAGAACAACGACGCCAAGCGCCACGCCGAACTCTGCGCCGAAATCAAGCGCCACGACAGGCTCTACTACGAGCAGGCCGCGCCCGAGATCAGCGACGCCGCCTACGACCAGCTTCTGCGCGAACTCGAAGCGCTGGAGAAAGCGCACCCCGAGTTCGTCACGCCCGACTCGCCCACGCAAAAGCCGGGCGGGCAGGCGCGCAGCGACCTGGCCAAAGTCGAGCACCGCGTACCGATGGTCAGCATTTCCAATTCGATGAACCCCGACGAAACTCGCGCCTGGCACAAGTTCGTGGCCGATGAACTTGGCCGCGACGATTTCGAGCTGCTCTGCGAGCCCAAGTACGACGGCCTGAGTTGCGAGCTTGTCTACGAGAACGGCAAGTTGAAAGTCGCCAGCACGCGCGGTGATGGTTTCATCGGCGAGGACGTCACGCCCAACGTGCGCACGATCAAGTCCGTGCCGCAAACGCTCAAGGGCAAAGCTCCCGAGCGCGTCGAAATCCGCGGCGAGGTGTACATCGACAAAGACGACTTCGCCAAGCTCAATGCCCAGCTTGAAGAACAGGGCCAGAAAACCTTCGTGAACCCGCGCAACACCGCCAGCGGCGCCTTGCGCCAGCTCGATGCCGCGATCACAGCCGCGCGCCCGCTCAGCGCGGTGTGGTATCAGGTGGTTGAGGCCGACACCCTTGGCTTGAAGAACCAGGCCGAAGCCGCGGCGCGGCTTGCCGAGTGGGGCTTCGTCACCAGCGGCACGCTGCTGAAGAAGGGCAAGATCAAGCCCGAGGTGGTCAAAGGCGTTGAACAACTCATCGACACGTTCGAGCAATACAAGAAACATCGTCACGACCTGCCCTTTGAAATCGACGGCATGGTGGTGAAGGTCAACGACTTCGAGTTGCAGAAGCGGCTTGGCATGCGTTCGCGCTCGCCGCGCTTCATGCTCGCGGCCAAATTTCCGCCCGAGGAAAAAGAAACTGTCTGCGAAAAGATCGAGCTGCAAGTCGGGCGCACGGGCGCGGTAACGCCCGTGGCGGTGTTCAAGCCAGTCAAAGTGGGGGGTGTGACGGTTACGCACGCCAGCCTGCACAACAAAGATGAAATCGAGCGGCTCGGCATCCGCGAAGGCGACACGGTGGTGATCCAGCGCGCGGGCGACGTCATTCCGCAGGTGTTGCGCGTAGTCGCCGACAAGCGGCCCGTGTTTGCCAAGCCCTTTGCGATGCCGGAGGCGTGTCCTGAGTGCGGCACGAAGCTGGTGAAATTCGAGGAAGAAGTGGTGATCCGCTGCCCCAACGCGCTGGGCTGTCCCGCGCAGGTGAAGTATTCGATCACGCATTTCACGTCGCGGCTTGCCATGAACATCGAGGGCCTGGGCGAAAAGCGCGTGGAGCTGATGCTCAATGCGGGTTTGATCAAAGACGCCGCCGACATTTACGAGAAGTTGACGGTCGCCAACCTCGCCGAGCTTGAGCGCATGGGTGAAAAAAGCGCGCAGGGGTTGATCGACAACATCAACGCCTCGAAAGAGCCCAAGCTCGGCAAATTCATCTACGCGCTGGGCATTCGCAACGTGGGCGAAACCACCGCGGGGCAAATCGCCGATCTCGTGGGCAACGCCAGAGGCTTTCTGGAAATCACGCCCGAACAACTGCAGCAGGCCGACGGCATCGGCCCCGTGATCGCGCAAAGCGTGAGCGAGTTTCTGGCCAACGAACGCAACCGCAAGCTCGTCGGGCGCCTGCTGAAACATGTGACGCCCAAGGAAGCCGTCGCCAAGAAGCCGGGCGAGGGCAAGTTCGCGGGCCTCACGTTCGTGTTCACGGGCGCGTTGCATAAACTCACGCGCGATGCCGCCGAAGAGATGGTCAAAGAGCGCGGCGGCAAAGCCAGCGGCAGCGTCAGCAAGAAGACCAGCTACGTCGTCGCCGGCGATGACGCCGGCAGCAAACTCACCAAGGCCAAAGAGCTGGGCGTCAAGGTGATCACGGAAGACGAATTTCTGGCGATGGCTTAAGTTGCCCTTCGACTCGCTGCGCTCGCTGAGGGCGCCACAACTGTGCTCAGCGAAAGTGTGGCGGAGGAGGAGGGATTCGAACCCCCGGTGAGCCGAAGCCCACAGCGGTTTTCAAAACCGCCGCAATCGACCACTCTGCCACTCCTCCGCTGGTGCGATTCTAGGCGACGACTTTTGTGCTGCAACGGGTAGAAGCCTGGTGCGTTTCTGTTGTGTTGCAGCCCGGCGATTTCGAGGCTGGCTGACCGGCGATCCACAGGTTTCATTGTTGTCTGTTCGTCAATGAAGCATCGCCGTGGTAGGGGCGACATACTTGTCCTGCGAAGCCTTGACGAAGTGGGATATGTCGCCCCTACGGTGCACGGGTTTTGCCGTTGCCTTTGAACCCAAAAAGCAGTTCTCCGCGTCTCCGCGCCTCTGCGTGAGAGCCGTTGCCGTGGTAGGGGCGACATATATGTCGCCCCAACGGTGCAAGGGCCTGCCCGTTGCCTTTGAACCCAAAAAGCAGTTCTCCGCGTCTCCGCGCCTCTGCGTGAGAGCCGTTGCCGTGGTAGGGGCGACATATATGTCGCCCCTACGGTGCACGGATTTTGCCGTT
>JADLFN010000065.1 GCA_020845475.1 Planctomycetota bacterium | reverse complement strand
CGACCTGAATTGCGAGGGTCTGCCAGTCACCGGTCGAAAGAGCCTTGCCTGCCTGGTAAACGTCACCGGCGTATCCCAGCATGCGCGCGGCCGTGCCAACATAGCCCGCGCCGCCGGAAACCACGCCGAGCACGAGGCCGCCGGCGACGTTGCCAAACACGTTGCCCGCGTTGAACACTTTGCCATGCGTCCTTAGCGGGCCTTTGCGATATTTGCGACAAACTCAAATCCCGCCGCGTACAATTTACGTTCCTCGCTGTTGCCAAAGCGGCGTTCCATCGCCTGCAACGCCTTTTCCGGCATACCCAAGTAGATATACGACGCCACTACTGTGTTAGTATCTAGGTAGCCCTTGAACCACGTTCGCTTTTCGTATTGTTCAATGATCTCCTCTGGGCGCGAGAGTCGCTCAAGTGCCGGATTCACGTGCTGTTCAAACTTGCTCAGGTACCACACAAGGGCCTTACGGTAATCTTCATCTGTAGTCACATACCAATCCACGGCTTCCTCAAAGGGCACCAAGTCTCGCAGACTGGTAACGAATGTGCCACGCAGGTACTCGTCGCGATGCTCGTTGATTGTGCCCACTTCAATCCTGGCTCTTAGCTCGTTGATCTTCGGATGTTCAATCCCAACTTGAGGTTTCAGAAAGGTCTCGGCACTATCCCAATGAGGGCGTGCGTCGAAGTGCATGGAAAGTGTTAGCACCACGTCGGGAAGCTGACGATGATACTCCAGCGATGTCTTCCTGCGCACGAAACCCAATTGCTTCATCTTCTCATCCATAACCTCAGACAGACAAAGGCTGAGGAACTTCTTGATTTCAGGTGATCGCCTCATTCTTTGGGCCTCCTGATCGTGCACGTACGCGTGATAGGTGGAAGTCCTTTGCTCTGACCATAGGCGGTCGCGGGGGTTGATGGCGTGACGTTCGCGTCGAACGTGCGCTGCTCGCCAGTCAAGCGTCCAGTTCCAGATTTGATTTCCAAGCCAATGGTTCCCAAATTCGGATCTACGAGCGCTCCATCGTAAACGCGGACATTGCCGGCAGTGTCCTTTGCGTAGACGCGGCCTTTGACGAGCTTGAAGCCTTCCTTTCCTTTGATGGTTTGCTGTAGTTCATCCCATACCTGTCGCTCCGTTTCCGCCCCCGGCGGAGCGTGAGGCCCGTTGCTGGGGCTCATGAACTGCCCCTTGGCGTTACGAGGCTGAGTGCAGCTTGCATTGTGGCTCAGCGTCCGCGTTTCGCCGACGAAGTACTGGTGCGTGGCCTCGACTTCGAAGTTGTAAACCCGGTGCGTGCCTCCGATCCGCTTGCTTGAGGTGATTGTCGCGGCGCCTTGCTGCGTGCGCAAGGTTTTGGGCTCGGTGGACTACATCCTGCTCATCCTGCGCATCCCTGCACCGTTGTTGTTCTCCGTGCAATTCGTGTTCTCCGTGGCTATGTAGTTGCGTTTGTATCGCAAGCGCAAGTAACCTTGCGCGAATGCGAAAGGCCTTTGACCTTCGGCCGCTGGAGTTCGGCGATATTCTCAGCCGCAGCTTTGCGCTTTATGTGGCGCATTTTTCGCTTTTCGCGGGCCTGTTCCTGCTGTTTGTGTTTGTGCCCTCGGCTTTGCTGCAACTGGGCGAGTACTTCTTTCTTCCTGTTCCGAAACCCTCGAGCTCAAGCCGCACCATTGAAGACCCGGCCAAGGCGTTTGCGTCGATCTTCGTGTTCCTGCTCGAGATTGTTCTGGCGCTGGCCTTTGCGGGCAGCGGCGTTTACTACCTGGTATCGCGCGTTTACCTCGGGGCCAAGACAACGATCCGCGAGGCATTCTCGGCCGTGGGCAGCCACTTCGGACAGTTGCTTGGCTCGGGGTTGATTGTGCTCGTGGCCGTGGGCGTGCTGGTGGCAATTTGCGTGGTGCCGGCGGTGATCGGGCTTTCGGATCAGAACCGCTCCAACGGTAAGGGCACCTTTGCAATTGCGATGCTGCTGGGCATGGGCATTGCGCCGCTGCTGCTCTGGCTGACCGGGCGCTACGGCCTGGTGTTCTGCGCGGTCATGCTCGAAGACATGGGGCCCGAAGAAGCGCTGCCGCGCAGCGCCGAACTGACGCGCGGCTACACATGGCGGCTGATCGGTCTTTGCACGGTGATGGCGCTCTGCCTGTGTCTGTTGCAGACCCCCGCCTGGATCCTGGAGGGTTTCCTGTCTGGCAAATCGCGCGAGTGGCGATTGGTGGGCGATCTCGTGGGTGCCGCCTGGACGGCGCTGATCCTGCCGGTGATGGTGATTCCCTCTGTCATCTATTATTTTGATTTGCGCTGCCGCAAAGAAGGCTTTGACCTTGCGGTGCTGGCCGCGACCTTTGGCGTGGATCCCAACTTCATCGCGCGCCTGCAGGCCACGGGCCGCTATTCCTACGACATCCCCGCTTACATGCCCAAGGGCTGGGATCCCAAGAAGCAGCCATCGATCGTGATGCCGCAGATGCCGCAGCCGCAATATGCGCCTTATCCGCCTCCGGGCTATCCAGGGATGGCCGGATATCCGCCGCCAGGTTATCCGCCGCAAGGCTATCCGCCGCCGGGTTATCCGCCGCAAGGCTACCCGGGTCAGCCCACGCGTGGGCCGGGGAGGCCGTGGTGAAACCTCTGCTCATTCTCGTGCTTTTGTTTGCAGCCGCGCCGCTGTGGGCCGGCACTGACGACAGTCAGCGCGCCAAGGACATTCTTTCGAAGCCCGAGTATCGCGGCTATCGCATCGAGGAGCCGCGCCGTTCTGAGGTTGAACGCACCCAAGGAAGAGAGCCCGCGCAAACGCCTTCAAACCGCAGTTCCGAGACCGATGGGGAAAGCAAGAGCGGCGCACGCCGCAGCGCCAGCGGCCGCACCGAAGCCACGCCGCGTCGCTCTTCCTCGGGCGGAGGCGGAAGCGGCAGCAGCGGCGGCGGTATGGGCACTCTCGATCCCGGCGTATTCCAGGTCATTTTCGGGATTATTGCCGTCATCGCCGTGGTGTTTGCGCTCGTGTTTCTGGTGCGCTGGCTGATGGATCGAAAGCCGCGCAAGAAGGCGGTCAAAGCCGAGACCCTTGAATCGCTGGAACTGGAGCCGGAAGTCGCGGCGCCGCCAAGGCCCGGGAGCTTCCCCGAACTTGAGGCGCAATTGGCGGCAGCGCTCAGAGCCGGTGATTACGCGTTGGCGGCGCTGCTGCGCTACAAGCTGTTCTGGCTCAACGCGGGCTGGCGCGCGGTTACGGATGACAACGAGGTCAAAACGTGGCGCGACGCACTGCGACTGGTGCGCAGCGACGAAATGCGGCGCGAGATCCGGCGGCTGCTGTACCTCGTTGAAAGCGTGCGCTACGGCAAGCACCGGCCAAACGCCGAGGAGTTCAACGAGTGGCGGGCCAAGCTGGAAGGCATTGACCACAGGTCGGTGCTGACATGAGACATGAGACAACGAAAATCGCCAAGCGCCTGAAGACTGCCGAGCCCGGCGTTGTGGACGTGCGCATGCGCTGGCTTTTCATCGCGGTCATGGCGGCCGTTACGCTGTTCATGATCCTGCGCGGCGTTTTCGAGGATCCCGAGACGCGTGAGAATTTCACCAACAGCGGCTCGCCCTCGCCCGGCGGGCACCGCGCACTCGTCGAGTTGTTGCAGAAGAGCGGCTTCAAGGTTGAAACCACCGTGGCGCGCCTTGATCGCCTCGACGACGAGTTCTTCAAGCGTGGCGGGCGCACGCTCGCCCTGCTTGAGCCCAGCGGCGGCCACGTTGAAGAACACGAGGCTGAACTGCGCGCGCTGTTTGAAGATGAACGCAAGGCCAACATCATCCTGGTGCTGCCCAAGCGCCATTATTCGCAGGTGGAGACCGAGGACGGCGAATCGGTCGTGCTGCAGGAGAGCATCGGCTCGCTGGAAGAATGCCGCAAGCTGCTGGAGCTGGCCAAGCTCGATGGCGAACTCGAGTTTCATCGCGCCACGGAAGCTGCAACCCTGACAGATGGCGAAGGCAAGCTGTCGGCGAAACTTGGCGGCAAGCATCCATTTCCCCAGTACTTCGTTCTCAAGGCGCAGCCCAAGCCAAAAGTGCGCTCGCCTTATGAGCCGGAGCCGCCGCCGCGCTGGCAAGTCCTGGTCAAGGACAGCGCCGGCAACCCTGTGGCGCTGCGCAACAACGAGCGCAATCTCGTCGTGCTTGCCGAACCTGACCTGATCTCCAATCGCTTTCTCGGAGAGGGCGAAGCCGCGGCTTTGGCCAAGATCGTCATGAACGCCGGAAACTCGCGCTCGATCTCGATTGACGAGGCGTTGCACGGCCTGTCCACGCAGGCATCGCTGGAATATCTGGCCGTGCGCCCGCCCGCGCTCTGGGCGCTGCTCTCGCTGCTGCTGCTGCTGGGCCTGTTCTTCTGGCGCGAGGCCACGGTGCTGCGTCCGCTGGAAGCCGAGAGCGATCAGCGACGCTCGCGCGCACTGGTGATTGAGGGCGTGGCGCGGCTGATGGCGCGCGCGCGCGACTATGGCCCGGCCGCCCGCGCCGTGATTCATCGTGCACCCTACGCGCTGCAATCCGCGCGCGCACAGGTCCATGCTGCGGGCATCGCGGGCTCAACGCCCAAGGGCGTGCCGCGCGAAATTGAGCAACGACTTGAAGCGATCGGATTTGCCGGCGGCAGCGAAGGCGGCCTGATTCAGGCGGCGGCCGCCGTCAGCTCGCTCAAACGCGAAGTGTCTCTAGCCAAACACGTACCCACGAGGAATGCATGAGCGGCGCACCCGATTTCACGGATCAAACCCAGCCCGAAGCACCCAAACCTGCAACGCCCAGCGCCGCTGTTCTGCGCCAGGCGCAATTCGCGAAGATCGGCGAGTTCTGCGACCAGGTGGAAGCCAATGTGGGCCGCGTGGTCAAAGGCCAGACCGGCATTGTGCGCTACATGGTGGTGGGCTTGCTCGTGCAAGGCCACGTTCTGCTGGAAGGCAACCCGGGCACGGCCAAGACGTTGCTCGTGCGCACCGTGGGCCGGCTGTGCTCGCTCGATTTCAAGCGCATCCAGTTCACACCCGACCTCATGCCCAGCGACATTACGGGCACGAGCATTTTCAGGCCGGACCGCGCGGAGTTCGAGTTCCGCAAGGGCCCGGTGTTCACGCAGTTGCTGCTCGCTGACGAAATCAACCGCGCGCCCGCGCGCACCCAGGCGGCGCTGTTGCAGGCCATGCAGGAGCGCATCGTGACTGCTGACGGTCAGGATCACGCGCTCTCGGACATTTTCTGCGTGGTCGCCACGCAAAACCCGCTTGAGAGCGAGGGCACCTACCCGCTGCCGGAAGCCGAGCTCGACCGCTTCCTGTTCAAGCTCAACCTGAATTACCCTGATGCCAAGAGCGAGCTTGAAATCATGCAGCAGCACGGCGCACCCAAATCAAACGACGAACTGGCGGGTCTGGGTGCCGTGGAGTTATTCAGCGCCATGGATCTCAAGCTCATGCGCGAGCTGGTGTTTCACGTGCAGGTCAACCCCAACGTCGCCGCTTACGCGCTCAATATTCTGCGCGCCACGCGCGAGCACGCGTTCCTGCGTGCGGGTGCCAGCACGCGCGCGGGTGTGATGCTGCTGCGCGCGTCAAGGGCGCTCGCGGCGACCAACCGCCGCGCGTTCGTGATACCCGACGACGTGCGCGAGCTGGTGACCCCCACCCTGCGCCATCGCATCTTCCGCACGCCGGCCGCAGAGCTCGAAGGCGTCTCAACGGACACAATCCTCGAGGACATCGTCAGCCGCATTCCGGCACCGAGGTAATGACCTTCTCGCCCACCAGAACACTGCTGCTGCTTGCGCTGGCCATCCTTGGCCTTGCGATAGCCGCGCTTTGGATGGCGGAACTGGTTTTTGTGTGGCTGCTGGCGTGCGCCGCACTGGTTCTGTTCGTTGGCGCTGACGTGCTGCTTTTGCCGCGTCGTGACGACCTGTTGCTTGAGCGCAAGCTGCCTGCGGAATCCGGTATCGGCGGCGAAGTTGAACTGGTTCTTACGCTGACGAACCAGGGCTCGCGCGCGATCAAGGGCCGCCTTTGGGACGTACTGCCCGCTGCGCTTGAGGGCAGCCGCGAGCCGATTGCCTTTGGCATTGCGCCCCAAGGGTCCGCCCAGGCCGCGCTCAAATACACGGTGCAGGACCGCGGCCAGTACGCACTCGATCATGCCACGTTCGAAGCGCGCGGCCCGCTGAACCTGATGCGGCGCGTGATTCGTTTGTCGGCCAAGGCCGGCCTCCTTGGCATACCCGGCGTGGAACTGCTGCACAGCAACCGCCTGATCCTCGCGGCCATGCGCGATGCTGATGCCGGCGTGAACCGCGCGCGCGGCGTGGGGCGCGGCGGCGAGTTTGAATCGCTCGCGCCCTACGTGCCGGGCGATCCGCCGCAAAGCGTGGACTGGAAGGCCTACGCGCGCACCGGCCAGCTTTCCGTGCGGCGCTACGAGCCCGAGCGGCGCCGGCACGTCATGCTCTGTTGCGACGCGGGCCGGCTCATGGGCGGCCGCGTGGGCGGCCTGCGCAAAGTTGACCACGCGCTGGCATCGCTCGCGCGCCTGGCCGCCGCCTCGCTGCAGCGCGGCGACCTGGTGGGCCTGATGATTTTTGATCAATCGGTGCGCGTACTGATTCCGCCGCGCGCGGCTGCGGGCCAGCTGGCGCGCATCATTCGCGCCTCGCTGGAGGTCAAGCCCGGCCACGGCGAAACCGCGTTCACGCCGGCCTTTGTCGCCATGGGCCATGCGCTCTCGCGCCGCGCGCTGGTGGTAATCGCGACCGATTTCGACAACGAGGCCCAGGGCTGGGAGCTGCAGCGCAACATCGCGGCCGTGCGCAAGCGCCACGCCGTCGTGGTGTGCAGCGTGCGCGACCCGGTTTACCAGGCGACCGTCGAGAATGAGGTGAACGACGTCAACGACGCCTATCGCCAGCTCGCGGCACTGACGCTGCTGGAAGAACGCAGCGAGATCCTGCACCGCATCCAGCAGGGCGGCGTGCACACGATTGACGCCGAACCCGAAGAAATCGCGGCGCCTTTGCTCAATCTCTACGGACGAATCATCAACTCCGGCTCGCTGTAGAATCAAGATCGCGGCCGCGGCCGGCGAAGAGCAGCCAGCTTCCGATGATCAGCAGCATGGCGGCGAACAGCGTGTAACGCAGGCCAATCGATGCGCCGCTCTGGCGGAAAATGCCTTCAATAATCCCCGCCGTGTAGAGCAGAGGCACGCAACCCATGGCGATGATGCACGCCTGCGTGGCGTACTTCGGCATGGCCACTCTGCGCGGCTGCGAGCCCGGGTTGAGTATGCGGTGGCCCAACATCAGCCCGCAGCCGCCGCAAAGGATAATCGCGCCAAACTCAGGCACGCCGTGCGGCAAGAGCCACGCCAGCACTTCGGGCAGCAACCCGGCTTCTTCATAAATGGCGATAAACGCGCCCAGCATCAGCCCGTTCTTGATCAGCATGTAGGTCGTGGGCAGGCCCAGCAGCGCACCGAGCGCAAAGCAGATAAATGCGACCTTGGTGTTGTGCACGAACAGGAACGATGAGAAAGCCGCGCCTTCGCCCAGGCTGTCCATGCCGCCTTCAAGCGAGGCCTTGAGCGCCTCCCTTGACGCTGAAGGATCGCGTCCGCCGGCCAATCCCGGGTCAATGAAAAGGTAGAAGGTGCTTTCATCAAGCTGCACGGCAACAAAGGCAATCAACGCGGAGATGAACGTGATTGCCGCGCTGGTTGCCATATAGGCCCAGTTCCTGCGCACGAGTTGAGGCACGAGAAAGAAGAAGCCCTGAAGTGCGTCCTGCCATGACGCGCGTTCGCCGCGGTGCATGGCGAAATGCCCCGTCGCCACCGCCTGTTCCAACGCTTCGCCCAGCCTCCGGTCGGGCGAGAACGCCTTGACGCGCGCCAGCTCCGTCGCGCCCTGGCGGAAAAGCGCGCCAAAACGCTCGGCCTCTTCCTGCGATTGCGGCCGGGTGTTGCCCGCAGAAAGCCTTGCGCCCTGCTCGGCCAGAATTCTCCATCGTGACTTGGGATGCATGGCCATCGGGAGCTGGTTGAAGTTATCCTGTGGCGGCATGGCAGGAGTTTATCGTCCCGTCTTCACTGATGCCACCCGGCCCGACAACGACGTTCTGCGGGTGGGCACACTCACGTACACGCACGCCATTGCGCTGCCCGAAGACGTGGAGGCCAGTTTCGAAGCCGCCAGCCCGCCGATCCGTGTAGCGGCGCTGGTGCTGGATCTGCTCATCCTGCTCATGGCCGTGGTGGCCGCGATTATTCTCCTGAGCAAGATAGCGTTCATTGCGGGCGAAACGTGGACAGCGGTGATTGCGTTTCACGTCCTGGCGGTCATCTTTTCTTACTTCTTTATCTTTGAGGGCATTTTCTCCGGCCAGACGCCGGGCAAGCGCATCTGCAAGTTGCGCGTGATTCGTGAAGACGGCATGGAAATCGGCCCGCGCGAAGGCCTGGTGCGCGCATTCACGCGCCTGATCGAACTCGTGTTCCTGCCGCTGGCCTTCATCGCGTTCTTTGAAAGGCGCGGCCGTCGCCTGGGCGACATCATTGCCGGAACCTTGGTGGTGGTTCTCAAGGCGCCGCGGGACTTCGGCGATGAAGTGCGCGTGCCGGGTTACTTTGAAATCCCCGACCGGCTGTTCCCGCTCAACAGCCGCGAGATCTCGCGCCTGGGCGCCGAGGATTACGTGAAGCTGGGGGAGTTCGGCACGCGCATCCGCTACTTCATGCAACCGGTGCGCATGCAGGCCGCCATGGCCGTAGCGGCGGGCCTGGCCCAGAAAATGGAATACAGCCAGCCAATCACGCCGCAGCTGGCGGAGCGCTTTCTCTATGAGCTTTATGCCGCGCTGAAGGAACAACTGCGCCAGCTTTACCCAGACCTGTACCAGTAACTACGGCATGATCAGCACTTTGGCCTGCGAGGGCACCATCTGCACGCCCGGCGGCGCGTTGGCCGAGGCGCCGTTTTGCGCCACCATGCTCATGAGCGTGCAGGCCGGCTTGCCTTCGAAGCTTACTTTCATCGCGCCCTTCTTGATGCTGCCGGGGCCCTTGATCATGCCTGACGTAACGCCGCCCGCGCTGCCGGCCTCATCGCCCGACGACATCATGATCATGGAGTTGGCCACGAGTGCAGGCATGTTCATGATTTTCACTTTGAGCGTGCACGTGCCGGGGTTGCCGTCAGTGCACTGCGCAATGTTCGGAAACGGCGTGGGCACAGGCGGTGCCGGCGGCGCGGGAACGAGGCACACGTCCGGCATGGCCATGCACATTCCGCCGCCTCTTGTGGTTGCTGGCATCATGGCTTACCCCAGGTTGATGTGCTGGCCGTCGATGCGCACGTCTTTTTCGGCCTGCTCGACAATGGTCTCGGCCTGCAACGTGCAGGGCCCGCTGACGAGCGTGCGCATGCGCTGCGCGCTGTTTTGCACCACGCCCGTGGCCATGCGATACACATCGACAAAGCGCTCAAAGGCCTGGCGCGCGATCAGTTCAAGTTTCTCGGCCTCAACCTCGACACTGGGCCCGCTGAGCTTGACACCGGCTTCGCCCGAGATTCTCACCTGGCCGCGCGCGTGGATTTCGAGGTCGGCCGGCGCTTCAAAACGCGTCTTGCCGCGGCCTTCGATCACGCCGATCACGTAAACGTCTTCCTCGCCAATTGCCAGCAGCACATCGCCCACCTCGGGCGCGTAGGGATAGGCCAACGCCAGCGCGGCCCAGGCCTGGCGCTGCGGCAATTGCAGCAGGAGGCGGCCGTCCTTGATTTCAAGCACGGTGGCGGGCGTGACGGCGACTTGGGTTTCCGTGAACATGGCCTCTCCTATTTCTTCGGGTTCTCCGCCGCGAAGAGTTCTGCATCGGTGCGCCTGACGTTCTTCAAGTTGGCACCGCTGAAATCGGCTTCGCTTTCAATCGTTGCGTGCAGGTTGGCGCCGCTGAGATCAGCGCCGGTGAAGCGCGTTTGAGCAAAACGTGCGTAGGCGAAATCGGAATACACCAACTTCGCCTTCACGAACTGCGCCTGCGTGGCGTTGCACTGCGCGAAGAACGACTGCGAAACGTCCGTGTTGCCAAACGCCGACTTTTCCAGATTGCATTCCATGAACACCGCCGAAGGCAGCGCGGCATCCACAAACGTGGCGCCGCTACAGTTCGCGCCCATGAAATTGACCGCCTTGCCTTTGGCGCTAATGAAAGCCGCGCTCTTGAGGTTGGCACCGGTAAAGTCCGCGCCCTTGATCGAAGCGCCCTTGAAGATGGCGGTCTCGAGGAACGCTTCAGCAAAGTCGCAGGCTTCCAGCTCGCAGCCGGAGAAATCGGCTTTGGGCAGCGAAGCACCGCGGAACGAACATTGATTGAACTTGCCGCCGGCAAACTTTGCGTCGGCGGCGGCGGGCTCCTGGAACAGGCAGGCAAAGAAACTGCCGCGCAGGTCCGCGCCTTGCATGGAGCAACCCAGGAACATGGCGTTCTTGGCCTCGGCGTTCACAAAACTGGCGCGCTTGAGGTTGCTCTGGCTGAACTGCGCGCCCGTGAGCTTCGCCTGCGCGAAGTTGGCGCCTTCGAGGTTGGCCTTGCTGAAATCAGCGCGCGTGCAATCAGCCTCGCTGAAATCCACGCCGCGCAGGTCGCAGCCCGCGAGATGCGCGCCCGTGAGATCGGCGCCCGCCAGCGACTTGCCGCCGGGCACGCAGTGTGGCGGCAGGCGGCCCTCGCGCGCGAGCTTGGCGAACTGCCCCGATGCAACTTCACGGTGGGTCGGCGCCTCAGGCAAGTTTTGTCCTCTTGATGTTCGCTCCCTCGAAGTGTTTGGCGGTGCCGCCTTGCGCATCCATGAACTCGGCCTCAAACAGGTTGGCGCCGCGGAAATCGGCGCTTTCCAGGTTGGCGTTCTCAAACGAAGCCTTGAGCAGGTGCGCCCTGGTCACCGTCGCGCCTTTCAGCGAAGCGTGATCAAAACGCGCTTCGTGCGCCTTGATGTTGGCCAGGTTCACGCCCGCCAGCGAGGCGCCGTCAAAGAACGCGCGCGTCAGGTCGGCATCGCCGAAATCCGCGCCATCGAGCTTCGAGCCATGAAACGCCGCCTGCGTGGCTTTGACGCCCTTGAACTTCGCGCGAGAAAGATTGGCGCCTCGCCCGGCCTTGAGCAGCTTGCAGTGCGCGCCATTGAACACGGCATCGCTCGCATCACATAGCTCAAGGCTTGCGCCCTGCAAGTTCGCACTCTCGAAGTTCGCCTTGCGCAAACGTGAAGCCGTGAAATCGGCGTCGGAACAGGCCGCGTCGCGGAAATTCGAGCCTTCGAGGCTGGCTTCGAGGAACTTGGCGCCGGCGGCGACGGCCTTCTCGAAGGAAACGCCGCTGCCTTCGGCGAGGCTGAAATCGGCGCCCGCAAGATTGGCGCCTTTGAAACTGGCGCCGTCGAGCCTGCTGTGCACGAGGTCGGCGTTGGCGAGTTGAGCGCCGGCGCAATTAGCGCCCGAAAGTTCCGCGTCGGCCAGAATCGCCGCCTTCAAGTCGGCGCCGCTGAGGTCTGACTTGGAGAGGTTGGCGCAGGTCAAAATCGCGCCCGCCAGGTTGGCATTGGCCAGCTTGAGGCCGGAGAGGTCGAGTTCGCTCAAATCCGCGCCCGCAAGCTCGCCGGGCTTGGCGGCCATGACGCGCTCGCGCGTCCAGACGCGCGGCTGCGCAACCTCGGGCAGTTTCTCAATCGCCTTGGCTAGGAATGCCAGCTTCTCGAGCAGCGGCGAGGCCAGCTTCTTGTCGGCTGTGGCTTTGGCAACCGCCTCGCGCAGATTGTGGGAGACGTTCACGCGCGCCGTGGGTGCAGTCTCGCGCGGCGTGAGTTTGCGCGGGCCGGGAGTAGCGGGCAGCGCGGGTGCAGACTCTGCTCTAAGAATGGCGTGATAGCTTTCGGCGTTGGCGGGCGGTTTGTTGAGCGGCTCAGTGACTACAAGAATGTCGCGCACCTCCATCATGCGCTTGGAGGCAATGGGTGCGATGCCGCGCCACACGAGCGTGAGCTGTTCTTTGTTCATGTCCACGAACACCGTGTCGAGCTGCAACAACGCCTCGCGGATTTCGAACTTGTTGCCCAACTGCTCGCGCAAAAAGAAGCGCGGCCTGATGCCGGGCAGTTTGGCCTCGTAGTTGGCAATCGTGGGATGCATCTGCCTCATGCGCAGCGGCTCATCGCCCTTTGGGAATTCCTTGAGCTGCTGGTCGGTCGGAGCATAGTTGAAAAAGCTCCAGTCGAAATTGTCCGGGAAGAAAGGCCAGTTCTGCTTGAGCCATTTCTTGTCGTAGGTGCCTGCCTTGCTCGCGCGCGCAAGCCAGATGGCCGGAATGGGCCCAAAGCTGGCAGGAGCGGGGCGCGAGCTGGGCGCACTGATCTGCTGGTTCGGGTTCTCAATGTTCGGCAGCGGGTGCTTGCCCGCCACGAGATCTTTCTCGACGGGAACGTAGCCGCGCCCGAAGGGGTTGGCGGCATAACCCGGGCCGCCATAGGCGCGCTCGTAGGTCAGCGGCATGGAAACAAAGGGCGCGGGGTCGGTCATCTTCGCGCCGAGCAAGCCGGGCTGCCAGTTGCGATCGCCCACGACCATGAGCGATTTTTCCCAGCGGCCCAGGCCAAACGAAACACGCTCCAAAGGCGCGGCTTTGCCGCCACGCGCGTAACACGTGCCGGTAAGTAGCACGTCGCAGGCGGGTTTGAAGTGCGCAAAATCGCCGGCGACGAGCAGCATTTTCTCGATGTCATCGCCGTCGTGAACATCGGCGTTGAGGGGAGGCTGTTCAGGCAATGGCTGCGCCACTTCGCCGTGTTTGAGCGAGTATGTTCCTTTAACTATGCACGTCGCGGTCAATTTATGCGGGGGCACACGGCTGACGCACCAGCCGATGGAAAGCCCGCTTTGATTGATCACGCGCATGTTCAATTCCTAGGCCGGCGATTTCAGCAGGGCCATGAGTTGGTCAATCGACGCGCGATCCACACCGGCATCCGTGAGTTGCTGTTCGAGTTGCGGCAGATTGGCGCGTGCCTGCTGCTCTGCCTTTTCAAGTTCAGCCAGGATTTCCTGCTCTGATTTCGGCGCTTGATCCGGCGGCGGAGCCTGCTGCGCCGCCGAATCGCCGGGCGGTGCGTCGGGCTTGGGCTCGGCCAGCTTATCGAGTTCCGGCATGATCTCTTTGGGATCGATATTGGCGGCCTTGAGCAGTTTTTCGACTTCCGCCTTCATTTCCTGTTCCGCCTTCGCCACGATCTCCATGGCTTTCTCGTTGCCGGTCATTGCGGGCGCTTGTGGCGGCGCCGCGGCGGGCAGCGCGATTTCTTCGAACTCCTTACGCAGCTCCGCCACCTGCTCGGGCGTCAGCGCGCCGGCCGACATCAACTTGTCGAATTCCTTCATGGCCGCCGCCGTGGCTTCATTGATTGCGCCGAGCATGGCCGCGATCTGCGGCTGCGCCTGTGAACCGCTCTGGGCCTGTGTCGATTGTGAGAGATAGGCCTTCAGTACGGGAAAGGCGTAAACCAGGGATTGCAGGGTTTCACGAACGGCTGCTGCCGCGGGTTCACCGATACAGCGCACGACGCCGGCGTAGCCGCGCTCGGTGGCCTGGGCGCCCTCCAGTTCCGCGATCAGGGCCAGCAAGTCGGCGCCGTGCGGCAACAGCTCACGCTGCAATGGCACGAGCGATTCGATGACGGACTCAAGCTGTTTTTCGTTCAGTATTCTCATGGCTTGATCTGCTTCTCCGGCGGGCTTTCGAAGTCAGTTCAGGCCGTCTAACTGAAGTTGGGCGAGGGGTTCAAGCTCATACCCAGCATGGCCGCGCGGCGTTTGCGCAGTGCATCAACGAGCACGTTGTGAGTCTGGAGCGCGACGGCTTCGTCCACGGTGGTGAATGGCGGCGGCGTGGCCGGGGCAGTGGCGGCCGGGAGCGGCACGTCAATGACCGGAATCGGCGGCATGGGCACAAGGGGGTTGGGGTTGCCGATGGCCGTGCCGACGCCCGCCACGTTCACGCTGGGCGCGTCCACCTTAGCCGAAGTCGCGGCCAGCATCTCGACATCCATCCCGCGCAGGGAGACTTTCTGGCCCTTGATCATCACGCCGGCCTTGCCGTCGATTTCGACTTTGCCCGCCGCGCAAAGCTTCAAGTCGCCGGCGGCCTGCACGCTGATGGTGTTGTTCTTGATCGAGATGAAACTGCCGCCCACCTTGATGTCCACAACACCGTTGGTGCTTTGAAGCCGCGCCTTGCCGTCCTTGCCCAGGAACAACTCAGTCGCGCCGTCATCGGAAGAAAGGTGGATATCTCCGCCGTAGGCGATGAAATCGTCCTTGCCCAGCGTAACGTGATGTCGCTTGCCCGACTTGGCGTTGATCAGCGCCAGTTCGTTGTCGTCCATCTGGATCTTGGTGATCCAGTTCTTGGACACCATGCGCACTTTGTCCTCGCCAACTTCGAGCCCGCCCCCTTTGGCCGTCAGGGACACGGCATCAGACGCTTCGATGCCGACCGATTTCTCGGCAACCAGGTCAATGTTGTCGCCTGCGTGAAGGTCAATGGCGCCCACCTCGGTGGCAATGAGAATGTGTTCGCCCTCGCGCACGGCTTCAATGATCGAACCCTTGGGCGCGCGCTGGATGCGAACGCCATAGCACAGCAGGCTGGCGCTGGGATCGACGGTGAAGAACCCGGCAAGCTTCATGGCAATGGTCGCGGGCAGGGCCGCGAGCTTGGCCAGCACCGCCGCGAGCTTGCCCGCATCATTGGCAACGCCGCCCGAGACGCGGCCAAGCTTGAGCATCATGCGCTCGCGCGTGGCGGGGAAGTACTTGGTCTCCACCACCTTTTTCATGACTGTCTTGATGAACTTGTCTGTAATCGTCTTGCGCGCGATGAAGAACGCCACCGCTTTGACGCCCATGACGGCGCTTTCAATGGCACCGGATACACCGGCATCTTCCATGCCCATGCGCGCCCAGTCATCGGTATGAATGAAGGCCAGCTTGATCGCGCGGATCGTGTTAAGGATCAGCGGGTAGCCCGCGATCAGCGAGTATTTCTCGCTCGCGCCAATCTTGCATTCAAAGGCATCTGCGCCCCAACTGTAGAAACCGGTGTTGCTGATGATGTCGCCGGAAAGCGTGGTCAAGTTGGCGCTGAGAACCTCGCTGGTTACGGCTGCGCTGGCCGAGGGATTACCGTCGATCTCGGCCAGTTCGTGGACGCCGAAGTTGGTCATCTTCATGCGCGAACGCGAATTGCCGGCACGGATATCAACCGAACGCGCGAACTTGCTGTCTCCCATGATGAACTTGTTGTTGCCCTGCGTCACGATCGCGTTGGCCGACTGGCGACGCTCATAACTTACGCTTGTCGGGTCGGTGTTGCGGTTGGGCATGGCGCCCGCGATCACCGGGCGATCGGGGTTGCCGTTGACGTGCGTGAGGATCACTTCCGTGGCCGCATGCAGCGGGAAGTGAATGCCCATGGGCTGGCCCTTGTAGCCGCCCGCATAAGGCTGCGCCATGCGCACCGGGCTTGATGAATTGCCGTCGGTGCGTGCTTCGCGGTCAAACCCCAGCTGCACCTTGTAGTTGCCGTCTGCGTCGATGTCCGGCTGCATTTCGGCATCCCACTGAGCAATCTTGCCAAAGGGAGTGCTGATGCCGGACTTGCGGCTTGATTGCACCGTCGCCCGCACGACTCCGCTGACCTTCGGCCAGGGCGTGACGCGCGCGGGCCGAAACGGACGGTTCTCGGGGTCGCTGGGAATGGCCACGATCGAGTTGCGGTAAGAGGCGCCAAAGGAGCCGCCGCCGGCGTCCACTTTCTGCGTTGCGTAGTGGTTGATCTCGACGGCGAGGTAAGCCGCGTTGAAGCTGCTGCGCGCATGGTTGCGCACGGTCAGTTTCGTGCCACATTCAACGCGCACACAATTCGACGCAACATTGAAGAGCTTCTCGCGGGCGAGTATCTCCTGCTTGCGGATGCGCGCCAGGCGCGTGCCTTCGCTGCTGGTGGTGTACTGGTTGTCGATTTCCTCCAGTGTGCCGTTGCCGGCATCGGCCACCTGTTCGCTGCAAACCAGCGAAGTGGAGGGATTCTTCCAGTCATACTCATTGAGCACGATTTCACGAATCGGCGCGCCCTGAGCGAGAGAGATGCCGCGAACATGCTCTGCGCTCAGCCATTCCTCTTCACCGTAATCGAATGCCGTGACCGAGGGCTGCGAATGTATTCCATGGGCCATCAGCGCCACTTGCGCCCGGGCGTTGTTCGGCAAGGCATCCACAGAAGCGCCCGGCGTCGGCTGACTGTTTGACGCGGCTTCGTAAGAAATCGTGCCCGCGCGGGAATCGGCCTGTGTGGCGCCATCGCCGCAAAACACGATGACTTCGTGGTCCTGTGCGCCACCTGTGTTCTGTTGCTCGAAATAGAAGTAAACGCCCTCGTGCTCAAGCCAGCGGCAGAGGAAGGCGAAGTCGGTTTCATCATACTGCGTGATGTATTCGCGTGCGGTCGTGGGCATGGTGCCCACAAAGCGGTAGTCGCTCGATGCCAGCCCGGCATCCTCCATGAGTTGCTCAATGACGTCTTGCACCGATTTCTTCAAAAACACCCGCGAGCGGCGGCTTCGCGTGAGTTTCCAGAGGCGCGGGCGCAGTACGACGCGGCACAGGGGCCGGGCGTTGTTGAAACTTACAATTTCAAAACTCTCCACGATGCCGTGAAGCGCGCGCTCCTCTTTCTGGTTGGAGGCGTTGATATCGAGCCAGATGAGCCGCGCGGTGTTGAGCATGAGCTGGTCAATGTTGAGGTCGGCACAATCACGCGTGAATGCGCTGCCCTGCTTTTCATCAACAAGGTCGAGATCCAGTTCAAAGCGGTAGAGTCCGTTGATCGCTTCGTGGCCCCGCATTTTCGTAACGCACGCCCTTACTAACGGGTCTGAGGCCAGCCCTGCTTCGAAGCGGATATACGCTTGTGTCGTCATGGGAGCATCCTGATTGGAAAGCAAACACCGACTGAATCCGGCCTGCCCGTGAAACCGATGCGTGAAACCCGGGGGCGACGTTTTACCCCGCGCCCAGGCCGATGTGAAGCAAAGAGGTGAGAGCGTGTCTTAAATATGTCAAGCGTTGTGGAAACAACCACTTGCGCTCATAGAATCGCCTGCGCCTATGCTCGATGAGCGCCAGAAAAAGTTAGCCGCAGCCGTCTTGGCGGTACGCGAAGGCCGCCTCACCGCGACCGAAGCAGCGGCGCTTGTCAAGGACACCGCCGCAAAGGCCGAGGACTTCTTCAAAGGTACAGGCGACGCCAGGCAGCTTGACGACGACAGGATGCTTGAAGCCGCGCTTTGCGGGGCCGGTCTTTCCAGCGAGGAAACGAAGCTCTTCGCCACTGCCGACAACGACAGGGCCGACCAGATCGCGCGCAAGACGCTATACAACGTGGCGCCGACCATGCCGCCCGAGAACAGTGCCACAGAGCGGCCCTCGACCACGCGCCTGCGCCGGCCTTCGCGCATTACAGAGCGCGAGCGCTACTCCATCAAACGCGAATTCGCGCGCGGCGGCCAGGGCCGCATCATGATCGCGCGTGACAATGTGGTGGGGCGCGAAGTCGCGCTCAAGGAACTGCTGCCCGAGTTGCAGGAACAAGAGGGCAAGGGCACGCCCGCGACAGCCGCGCAGGAAACCATCGGCGTGGTAGAGCGTTTCCTGCGCGAAGCCAAGGTCACCGGCCAGCTTGAGCACCCCAACGTGGTGCCGGTCTATGAAATCGGCAGGCAGGAAAGCGGCAGCCTTTACTACACGATGAAATTCGTGCGCGGCCAGACCATGGCCGAGCGCCTGCGCGACATCGACCGCCTGCAGCTGCCCAAAGAGAAGAAGCTCGCGCTGCGTTTGAAACTGCTCGAGGCTTTCCAGGGCATCTGTAACGCCGTGGCCTTTGCCCATTCACGCGGCGTGATTCACCGCGACCTCAAGCCGCAGAACATCATGGTGGGCGACTTCGGTGAGACGGTGCTGCTCGACTGGGGCCTGGCGCGCGTGAAGGGCCAGGACGACAAAATCGGCAAGCAGCTCACGCTCGTGGCCACGAACATGCTTTCCGAATCGCTGATGAAGCAGAATGCCGACGGCCTGACCGTGGACGGCACCGTGTTCGGCACGCCTCATTACATGCCGCCTGAACAGGCCCGCGCCGACCTGAAAGAAATCGACGAGCAAAGCGACGTTTACTCGCTGGGCGCAATTCTCTACGAGATCCTGACGGGCGCGCCGCCCTATGACGGGCCCACCGCCGGCTTCATCCTGCAGCAGGTCATGTCCGGCCCGCCGCGCAAAATCAAGGAGCGCGAGCCCCATGCACCACCGGACCTGGTGGCGCTGTGCGAATTCGCCATGGCCCACGACAAGGGCCGGCGCATGAAGACGGCATTGCAGCTCGCCGCGGAAATCCAGTCCTACCGCGATGGCGGGCAGCTCAAGGTTTACCGGTACGGCGCTTTCGAACAGGCGCGGCGCGCCGTACTGAGACATCGCGGCGCGGTCGTCTCCGCAATCGTGATGCTGCTTCTTCTCATTGGCGGCGGCGCCACGTTCTTCCTCATTATCATTAACGAAAAGGCGCAAGCCGAGGAATTGCAACTGGCCGCCGAAGCCGACCGCGACCAGACCAACGAATCGCTGCGCAAGGCGCAGCAAGCCAGGGATGCGCAAAAGCTGCTTGAGACCCGACAGGCCGAAGAGCGCCTGGCCCGCAAAAAGGCACGCGAGGCCGAAATCCGCTCCCTGCGCGACGCCATTGGCGGCATGCGTGTTGAACCCCTGATGAAAGATCTGGCCGCGCGTGTGGCCCAATACGAAGAAATCGAAGATCGCGGCAAACACGTTGAGGTTCCCCCCTCCGACCGCGCCAGCAACGCCAATCTGCTCATGTCTGCGCTGGGATACTTCGCTGCTCAGGAATCGCTTATTTCACTGCAAGTCTCCGGCGAAGAACCCCCGGACTCGCTGCTCGCCGCCGAACTCACACGCCAGCGCGACACGCTGGCGCAAACCCGACTGTTGGCCGCACGCCTTGCCACCTACAACTCGGATTACGGGCAGGCGGAGTTGCTGCTGGCTGGCACTGAAGCTGACGAATCGCGCATTTCAATTACGCGCAAGGCCATGAATCGCACGCGCGACACCATGCTGGGCGTGCAGCGCACCAGCATCCAGGCGGCGCTTTCCGACGTCGCGAAGGGACTGCAACGGGCCGGGCGCACGGGCTTGGGGCTTCATGAGTACATCGAGCGGCTCAAGGGCTATCGCGAGCGCCAGACGGTCGAATTGCTCTCGGAAGCGCTGGCCCCGATTACGGCGCGCGCAAAGGCCAAGGGCGCGCAATGGGCGCGCAGCGACATTGACACCGGCATTCTGGCCTGCGGCGTGCTTGGAAGGCTGGAGCTGCCCACCGAAACCGCGCCGCCTCTGCTGGAGTTGCTGCTTGCGCACCCGCCAGCGCCGCTGCTACTGGCCTGCGCGCAAGCGCTGTGTGAAACGCGCAGCCCCGCAGCTTCCGTGCCGCTGGCGCGTTTTGCGCGCGGCACGGGTTTTGACCTGTGGCGACAGCTTGAAGCAGGCATGGCCCAGCTGCCGGTGGTTGAGTCCTTGCGGCGGGGCGCGGATCTTGATTCCTGCCTGGACCTGGCGGTGCTGCTGCTTTCACGCACTGACGCCAGGGGCGCCTTGAAGGCATGCGACCAGGCACTTGCGCTTGATTCCGCCAGCGCCGAGGCCCACCTGCTGCGCGGCATCGCGCTCGAGCGCACCGGTAACCAAGAGGGCGCCCTGGAGAATATGAAATCAGCGATCACACTTGCGCCCGGGAACCCGCGCATGCGCGTTGCGCGTGGCGAATTGCTGGCGCGTCAAGGGCTCCATCGGCAGGCCATTTTGGATTACTCCGGCGCGCTGGCTGGAGAGCGCGACTACGCCGCAGCATTGATTCGACGCGGCGAATCACGCCTTGCGATTTATGAATACGACGATGCGGCCTCTGATTTCGCGCGCGCCTTTGAATCCGATGCGTGGCGCCTCGATGCGCTGATCGGCCTGGCCTCCGTTCATGAAGCCAAGCGAGACTTGAAGTCCGCCCATCAGGTCTTTGCGCGCTTGCTGGAAACCGACCCCTACTACCAGGACGCCTGGGCGAAGCGCGGCATGATGAACCGCGCCAATGGACTGCAACGCGAGGCGATCCATGACCTGACGCGCGCGATCGAACTCAATCCACGTGACTGGCGCTGCTGGAACACGCGCGCACAGTCTCATGCCGTGCTCGAGGAGTGGGCCAGCGCCGTCAATGACGCCGACATGGCGCTTTCGCTTGACCCCAACGATGTCGCGTCGCTGCTGGTGCGCGCTGAAACGATCTTGCGCATCGCTGAAAATGACGCCAGCCGCAAGAAGGCGCTCGCAGATCTGCGCCGCGCATCGCAGCTCTCACCTGAAGACGCAACGTGCTGGTACTTGCTCGCCGAAACTGCCCGCCAACTCAAGTTCTGGGACGAATCAGCCGCCGCAGCCGGACGCGTACGCCGGCTGCTGCCATTTGGCGCCACTCGCGAAATGAAGGTGTTTCCAGAGGATGTGTGGCGCATGGAACTCGATGCACAGGCGGCCCTCGCCGTTTCCGCGTCCTCTTCCGATCTGTCTGCGCGCCTGCTCAAATGCCGTGGTCTGGCCAACCTGGCAAGCGCCCGGGATTTGCAAAGCGCAAGAAGCGCCCTGGAACTGCTGCATCAGCTCGGGTCAGAAGGCACGCTTGATCAGGCAAGCCGCGCACACCTCGCGGCCGTCGCCCGCAAGTTGGCCCTCAATCTGTCCACGGACGGTTTTGCCGCAGACGCCCTGGGGGCACTGGCCGTCGCCGACAACCTGAAACTGCTGCGCAGCGAGGATTGCTACCTGGCAGCGCGGATCAGTGTGAAACTGGGTGCCCAGCGCCGCGACGCGCGTGTTCAACTGTTGGGCAGCGACGACGGCAAGCGCGCCCAGCTGGAAGCTGACGCCAACGGCAAGCCGCAGGATGACCGCGACCGTCTCAAACAGGAAGCCCACACTCAGGCGCTTGCATGGCTCTCCCGCGCCGCCCAGCTGGGCCTGGGCGACAGCGCGCGAGTGCAGAACGAAGCCGAGTTCCTCGCACTCCGCAGTCTGGCGCAGTGGCCCGCAGTCCTGAAGCAGATCAACGATGTCGCCACCGACCCTGCCATCCAGGCCGCGCTCAAAGCGCGCCTGCCCGTGCCGGTATTGCACGTTACCTGGACTGCCGAAGGCGGTCAGGCCAAGGCGCGCGGGATGCGGCCACGGGACGTAATCCACTCCATCAATGACACTGCGATCAGCAGCTTTGAAGAACTGCGGGCGGCGCTCGCAAAACAGGCAGCGCCCTATGCACTGAAACTGCGCCGCTATCGCCTTGATGATGCGGGCAACTTCGTGCAGCAACTGGAAAGCGGCAAACCAAAATTCGACGCCTCCGGCGCCCCGATTTGGATCTTTGAAGAACTGGTGATTGACTTCCAGCCCGGCCAACTGGGCGTACGCGCCGAAGAAGGAATCGTGCCCCGCGAGCTGATTGTCCCGTAACGCGCCTTCAAGGTCCGACTTTTTCCGGCAGCGCGAGTTTGCTGAACAGCTCAAGTTCAAACACCGATCCGGAGCGGAATTCAAGCTCGGCGACGGCCTGGGCGGTTTTACCTTCGTGCGTGAACTTCCAGCCGTACTTCACTCGCGCGCCATCAAGCGTCGTGCGCGTCGCCTCGCTCAACAGACGCAGCAGGCCCCAACTCTGGGTGGCATAGTCTCGCGCAACCCAGGATGTGCCCAGCCGCGCCTGTAGTTTCACGCCCAGGGGCTTTTCTTGCGTCCAGGACAGTTCGCCAACGCCCGCATCGTTCAGGCCGCGGCTGCCGCTTCCCGTTGCAAAGTTCAAGTCTTCAATGCCCGGGGTGCGCCCCAGCGTAATCCCGAATTTCACGCCCAGGGTTTCTCCGCCGCCGAACAGCGCGGCTTGCAGTGCGCCCAGGCGAAGCAGCGCGGCTTCGAACTCCGGCGAAAAATCGAGCAGCCTCATGCGCCGGACATCTGGAATATGCCCGACCGTGATTTCCAGGCCGCGCAGCAACTTCAACTGGTTGATCGCGCCTTGTATCGAACCGTTTTTCGGGTTGAGCAACCGCGCCACGGTATTGACGGGCGCCTCCCCGAGTGATTGGGCATTGAACGGAAAGTAACCGGCAACGTCGGCGCTGAACCCGACCATCGAATCCTGCCACAGCCGCTGAGCCTCCAGCTGCGACTGCTGCCGCAGTTCATTCACTACGCCTTCCAGAAGGCGGTCGAGGACAGCCTGGTAGCGCGCGCGCAACTCCGCGGGCACAAACGCCATGGCGTCATCCATCGCACGCGCGGTTTGATTGAACTTTCCCGCCAGCAATTCGAGCTTGCCCTGTCGCTGATATTCCAGCATGGGGTTCTGGTCTGACGTCGCCTGCAGCATGGCCTCAAGCTCGGTGGGAATCTTGGCCAGCGGCGCGAGCGCTGCATCGAGCCACTTGAGGTCATCGGCAACCGCGTTGCGAATTGTTCCGTTCAACAACTTGAGCGAGCGCGCGTCGCGCAGCGCTGTCAGCAATTCACGCAAGGCGGATTCACGCCCGCACAGGCTCTTCAATGCGATGATGCTTTGCTCCAGGCCGTCCACATCCGCAATCGAGAAGCTGGCCTGCGCCGCGGCCCAGGCCGCCGCGTGATCATCGGCGTAGCGGTCGGTGATTTCGGCCGCGAGTGACCACATCGGCCTGGACTGGCCCATGGCCGCAAATCGCGTGGCGAGTTCCTGCGCACGCCGCGCAATGGCCGGCCCGACGTACTCGTCATAGCCGCGCTGCGTGAACATGCCGGGTACGTTTTTGCCCAGTGAGATGTAATCGCGTCCGGGGCCGAGGACGAGCGTATCGCGCGTTGCGGGCGGCAAACTCGGTGCATCGCGCACGAGGTCGAGATAGGCCGCCTGCACCCAAAGTGCGCCCTTGAGATCCTCATCCACCAATGCGAGGAGCGCGGTGTCCATCAAAGGCACGGCCTGCTTCAGTCGGTTCACGTCAGCGAGCAGGTAATCCACCTGGGCAAACAAGAGTGCTTGCCTCGCGCCGTCACCCGTAGAAATCTGCCGCGCGGCCTGGCTGAGCACTGGCCGGAGCGCATCGGCACTGGCGGGCGTGTGACCCGCGAGCATGTGCAGCGCCACCGAAGCGGCCAGAGCCGCGTCGTAGTCCTGGATCGACACATAGCCGCGCTCACGGGTCTCGCGCATATTGCGCTCGATCCCGGCCACAACGGGCTGCAGAACGCGCTGGCGCGCCAATGCGTAGTACTCGGCGCGTGCAGCTTCAGTCAGCCGGGTCTCGGCGCCGGCAAAGGGCACGGCGCGCGCCAGCGATCGTGGCGCATCGGCCGCCGTCAGGGACTGCCGCAATGCCTCCATGCGTGCGAATTCGTCCGTATGTTCGCGCGCTGCCTGGACGCCCGTCATGGCCTGCCGTTGATCGGAATACGCCAGCAGCATGAGCGTGCTTAGCGCAATCGTGACGGCCACTGAAGCCACACCCACGGCCATAGCCAGCGCGCGACGCCGCTTGGCCTCCTTAACGGCAAGTCTTGCCAGATTCCGATCAGGCGGCAGGACGCGGGTAAACAATTGAGAAACAAAATAGGGCGCTCGCTCGAGCAAACGCTGCTCGAGCTTTGCCTCCCGGACAAGATCGTGCGCGGCACCGCCCTGAGTGGCGCTGGCGAAATAGAAGCCGCGCAGCAACCCGGTTTCGATGAACGGGTTGGGGCGAAACACCGCGCCCAGTACTTCGCCCATGCGCCGCTGGGCCAGAAACACCTGGCGCGGAAAGAGCGCCGTCTGCTCCTTGATCGCCGGAGCGGCATCCTGGGCCAGGGCGGCGAGAATCTGTTCCCGCAACGGCTCCGAGAGGCGGTTGCACTCGTCATGGAAGATGGTGCGATAGTTGCGGTTTTCGTCGATCTTGAAGGGCAGCGTTGCGCCCCAGGTCTGGCAGCGCTCTTCCTCGGCGAGGTTGCCAAAGGCCTCGGCAAAGCCGCAGATGGCGTCGCACTTCGAAAACACAACGTAAACCGGAAAGACCCAGCGGCATTGAGCGCTCAATTCATCCAGGCGGTCGCGAATGTTCTTTGCATAGGGCTCCACTTCCTCGTTCTTGAGTTCGAGAATTTCGGGCACAGAGACCACGATGATTACACCCGAGACCGGCGCGTGCGCGCGCGCTTCTTTCAGCGCGCCCACGAATGCCGGCCACTCAAAGGGCGATTCGTTGCTGGAAATGTAGCGGCCGGGGACATCCAGAAAAACAGCGGAGTCCGTAAGCCACCAGTCGAGGTCGCGCGTGGTGCCCGCTTCGATTACCGGTTTGCGCGTTCGGCCCATCTGGGCAAAGGCGAGGCCGCTGGACTCCAGCAGCGTGCTCTTGCCGGCGCTGGCGCTGCCTACCACCAGATACCAGGGCAGCTCGCTTACAGCCTTCTCACCGTGCGCGGACACGCGCAGGTGGGCCACGCCCTCACGCAAGAGCGCCGCAATTTCCTGCTGCTTGGCTTTGCGCTCGCCCAGCGTGGCGTCGGCGTCTTCGGCCGCGAGTTCCAGGAACTTGGTGGCGAGCTTTTTGGCCTGGCGCCGCGCCAGCATGCGGCGCGTAACGAACAGGGCCACGCCGACGCAAACAATGCCCACAATTATCGCCTGGCTGATCACCGGGGCGAGCGACAGGTAATCGCCGCCCAACCAGACCAACAACACGAGCAACACCATCACGGCCAGGCCAATGCCGCCTTCCTTGACAAACGCCGCGGCTGTAGCACGCAAACTCATGGTGCCAGCCTCGCAAGCGCAAAAGCCAGGCCGCCGTAAAGCGCGCCCAGCGCCAGCATGCAGCCAAGGGGGATCAGCCAGCCGGGCCACGCGCCCTGCGGCCCTGGCAGCTTGTCGGGCGAATCAATCTGCACGGAGAGTTTCTTGGCGCCCTCGCCGCACAGCTCACGGCAGATGCCATCCATCAGCACTTTGCGCTTCTCAACACCGGCGGTATCGCCCAGGCGCCCGTGAAAACCCAGAGCCAGACAAAGGTAGAACACTTCAAGCAGATCGCGCCGGCGGGTTTCGCCGCTGTGCCGAAGCGATTCCAGACGCGTATAGAAATTCTCGCCCGCGTTGGGTTCGCCAAAATACTCCTGGCAGAGCGGCGTCCACGCGTTGGCCAGCGGGCCGGCCATGGCAATCTCATCGAGATAGGCGCAAAGCGCAAACTTGGCCTGCTGCACGTCGGCCTGCTCCGCACCGGCCATGCGCGCCTGTTTGTCGAGCAGCCGGTAAAGGTGCGCGATGCGGGCCTTGACCGTTTCGGGCTTTTCGGAAGCGCCGCGCAGCGTGAACGCGTAGTTCCAAACATCCGCGCACAGATCCGGCATGCGCGTCTTGACTGAAATGAAAGTCGAGAGCATGGGCGGAATCCTAACAGCACAAGGCATCTGCCCTTCAATTGAAAATCGGCATTCGGAAGTCGTGAATCGTCCAGCGCTGGAGCGACATTCGCTTTTGCGGCACCGCACGCTATTATCCTCCCCATGCCCGGCTCTCGCGACGACATCGAAGATCTCTCCGGCACTGCCTTTGGACAATGCCAGCTCCTGGAGCGCATAGGCCAGGGCGGCATGGGCCACGTTTACAAGGCCAAACACACCGGTCTCGACAAAGAAGTGGCCGTCAAGGTGCTGCCGCGCGAGCTTTGCTCCAGCCCCGTGCTGCGCGAGCGCTTTCTCAATGAAGCGCGCATGGCGGGCCAGCTCGAGCATCCCAACATCATGCCCGTTTACGCCGTAGATGAGCAGGAGGGCCAGCCTTACATCGTGATGCAGCTGATCGACGGCGTGCCGGTCTCGCGCCTCGTCGGCCGCCAGGGCGTTGACGCGCTGCTGGCCGTGAAAATTTCGGCCCAGGTCGCGCGCGGCTTGGCATTCGCCCACCGCCACAACACCATTCATCGTGACATCAAACCTGACAACCTGATGATCACGAGCAACGGCCGCGTGAAGATCACGGATTTCGGCGTGGCCGCGGCGCTGGGCACGGTGCTGAGCGGCGGGCACTCCGGCAGCCCGCCCTACATGAGCCCCGAGCAATGCCGCGGCGAGCAGGTCGATGGCCGCAGCGATATTTACTCGCTCGGCGTCACGCTTTATCTGTTGCTGACGGGGCGCCGTCCTTTCCTGGGCGAAACGCCGCAGGCGCTGATCTTGATGCACCAACAGGATGAGTACCCGAAGCTGACATCGCTGCGCCCCGGCCTGCCGATGGAACTCGAGCGCATCACCAGCCGCATGCTCGCCAAGTCGCCCGAGCAGCGCTACCAGACCGCTGACGAACTCGCCGAAGATCTTGAAGCCGCGGGCGAAATGATCCGCGACACGCGCCGCCGCACCGTGAGCATGAAACGCAGCGATCAGAGCAGCATCTATCGCATGGCGCAAAAGGCGGAAGAAGCCGCGAGCGAAGAATTCAATCGGCACGAAACGGTCGAGCTGGCGATTCTCTCAATCACCACGCAAGCCGACGCCGCCACCGGTGATGCGCAAAAAGCCGTGCGAGCCGCGCGCTACGACGTCGCGCTCAAGCAAGTGGACAAGGCGTTGTCGATGCGGCCCAACGACCAGCGCACGCTATTGCTGCGCGGCCACATTTACCGCAAGCAGCGCCGCTTGAAAGAGGCCCTTGAGGATTATCGGCGTGCAGTAGAACTCAATCCAGATGACCCGCGCGCACGCGCATTCATGGGCAGCCTGCAACGCATCATGGGTGATCTTACGGGCGCCAAAGACAACATCATGCACGCGCTCAAGCTCGACGCCATGAACGTCGAGGCACGCATTTCGCTGGGCAAGATCTACGAAAAAGGCAAAGCACTCACGGGCGCCAAGCGCGAATACGAAAAAGCCATTGAACTCGTGCCCGCCGACGAGCGAGGCTACGTGGCGCTGGCCGTGCTGCTGATCGAGAACCCTACGCTCAAAGACAAGCACGACAAAGTGGAGCCGCGCCAACGCGCCAAGGAACTGCTCGACAAGGCGCTCACGCTCAACCCCAGTTTCGCCGAAACGAGTTTTCTATTGGCCGTGCTGGCCACGCCCGAAGACCCGGAACTGGGCATGGAATACCTCGAGCGCGCCGTAAAAAACGGCTTCAAGGACCGAAAGCGCCTGCGCGACAAGGCATTCGCCAAGCTCGAAACCCGCCCGCAATTCAAAAACCTGCTCAAGGTCTTCGGCGCATAGACAAATCACTCAGAGCCCCCTCGGTAACGAGGGGGCAACTCATTTCGGAAATGCCGGCCCATGAATTCCGCGGAACCAGCCGGACTGTCCGCGGATTGCGCGTTACCACACCGTAGCTACAATGTGATTGGCCTAACGGAGAACCACCATGGTGAAGACCCTCGTAAAACACGGCAACAGCTACGCGCTGATCATCGACAAGCCGATCATGGACCTGCTCAAGATCACGCCCGAAACGCCGTTGGAAATCACGACCGATGGCAACGCGCTTGTTATGTCTCCCGAGGCTGATCCCAAGCGCCGCGAGAAGTTCGAGAAGGCACTCGCTGAGGGCAATAAGCGCTATGGGCGCATGCTCAAGAGACTGGCATAGCCATGCCTCCGACATTTCTGCACATCCAGGAAGTGCTGGAGGTTCATCGTAACCAGATTGAACTGTACGGTGGCAGCGAAGGCATTCGCGATCTCGGCTTGCTGGTGTCGGCAATTGCCATGCCTCAGGCGGGCTTTGGTGGGCAGTATTTGCATGCGGACATCTTTGAAATGGCCGCCGCCTACTTGTTCCATCTTGCGAAGAATCATCCGTTCATCGATGGCAATAAACGCACAGCTTCGATGGCCGCGTTTACGTTTCTGCACTTGAATGGGCAAACGTTGACGGCCACAGAGGAAGAATTCGAGAAGGTTGTCCTGGCCGCTGCTCAGTCTGAAATGGACAAGCAGCAGATAGCAGCGTTCTTTCGAATCAACTCGCAGCCGATGGCATAAGTTACACATCGCAATGACAACTTCATCTTCCAGACTGCGCCCACCGCGCGCAGTTTAGGTATTCCCGCGGAGCTTGTTGAACATGCGATCAAAGACTTCGAGCGCGTTCGAAACGGTGCAGGTTTCGTCCTCACCGCGAATCATTGAGCGGCCCTCGGATTCGCCGACAGCTGTCCACACTTTAATGAATGCTAGGTTATTGAAGTACCCACTCGGGCTTATGGCTAACAGGTGGCAACGGCCCAGTTCGAATTCGGGCGCCCCAGCAGGTCGCTCCTTGTAGATCTGAACATCCCAGTGAGAGGTCGATGCCTTGTATGGGCGGATGTCTCGCTGCGATGCAATCTTGGGCAGGACATCAAGCTGGCCGCGAAGCTCAGGATTCTCGACAACGCGATTCCTGACAGTTTCGAGTACCGAAGTCAGCGGGTTCGGAATTGGTTTCGCCACTTCACAATTCTCCACTTTCGCCAACAAACGAGACGATTGATCAACGTGAAAACGTCTGCGCGTGGCCGCCGTCGATGGGGATGACTGCTCCCGTCGTCGGCGTCTGGTTGGTGGCGAGGAAGACTACGGCGTTGCCCACGTGCCTGCCTGTTACACGGGCTTTCAGTAGATTGCGGTCGCGGTAGTGGTCTTCGAGTCTTGACGGGTCAATACCGTGGGCTTTGGCCCTGGCCGGCCCGACTTCGCCCCACAGGCCGCTGGGGTTTTTGTCGTCGCCAAAAACCGCATCGGGTGCGAGCACGTTCACGCGAATGCCGTCTTTGGCGAACTCCAACGCCGCGACCTTTGCCATCTGGTGCGCCGCTGCTTTGCTGGCTGAGTAGGCCGCGAATTCTGCGCCCGGTGCTGCCACGTTCTTGCTGCCGATGATGATGATGTGACCGCCCGTGGCTTGTTTGCGCAGGAGTTTGGCGCCCTCGCGCAGCACAAGAAAATAGCCCTTCGAGTTCACGCGCTGCACCCGCTCGAATTCATCGGCGCTGAGATCGACGATTGGCTTGGAAAGCGCGATGCCGGCGTTGGGGATCACGATATCGACGCCGCCGTACAGCCGCGCTGCTTCGGCGAAGAGTTCGCCCACACCAGCCTCGTCGGTTACGTCGGCGACGAAGCCGCGCCGATTGTCTTTGCCGAATTTCTTGCCCAGTTCGTCGCACACGCGCGAGAGCGCCTCGGCGTTGAAATCACTGAGCACGACGTGGCAGCCTTCCTCCATGAGTCGGGCCGCAATCGCGCTGCCAATCGCCCCGGCTGCGCCGGTGATCAGGGCAACCTGGCGTGCGAGTGTTTTCTCTTTGGCTTTGCCGAGCTTGGCCTGTTCGAGGGGCCAATACTCCATGTCAAACAGCTCGGGCAGCGTGAGCGCTTCGTATTTGCTTGTGGCGTGAATCTGCGTTTTGACGCGAATCGTGTGCTCGTAAAGGTCGGCCGCGATGCTGGCGTCTTTCTTGGTGGGGCCAAAGCAGAACATGCCCGCGCCCGGCACGAGCACGACGCGCGGGAACGAGTCGAGCGCCTTGCGCTGCACGCCCTTTTGCTCGACGTTCTCGGCAAAGTAGCGGTCGTAGCGCGTGCGGAAATCGGTGATTTCGTCTTCGAGCTGCTGCGCGAGCGCTGACGGGTCGTCGAAGTCGGGATCGCTCACAACGCAGGGCCAGGGCTTGATGCGGATCACGTGATCGGGCGTCAGTGGCGTGGTGCTTGCGAGATCAGCGCACTCGGCTGAGTTCACGAATTCGAGGATTTCGGGTGTCGAGCGCCAATCAAGAATCATGCGCCGGTACGGGGCGTCTTCATCGCCCGTGGGCTCGCTGAGCAAGCCGCGCAGGAGTGGCGCAACAAGTGCCGCCAGCGCGCGCGGCTCGCGTGGAGATAAAAACCCGGGAGTGAGTTTCTTGCCGGAATGAGAGGCCACCCAGTTCTCGGCGAGAGTAACCAGCGCGATGTGGCGCTCGTAACTTTCCTTGGCGTTGTCGCCAAACGTGAAGAAGCCATGTTTGGCAAGCACAAGGCCTTCGACCTTGGGGTGCTTCTCAAAGGCTTCGGCGCAGGCTTTGGCAAGCGTGAAGCCGGGCATGATGTAGGGAACGATGGCGACGCGCTCACCGAAAATTTCGCGGCAAAGTTTCTCGCCATCGGGCCGATTCGTGATCGCCAGAATGGCGTCGCTGTGCGAATGATCGACAAATTTGTGGGGCAAAAACGCGTGCAGCAGGGTCTCGACACTGGGGTTGGGGCCGCTGGCATCGAACATGTGCGCGCGCAGCTCATTGACCATTTCTTCGTCGGAGAGCTTGGGCAACGCGCGCAGCTTTCGCAGGTATGCAAGATCCAGAGCGGGAAGCCCCGGCGGCTCGATGGAATCGAGATTCCAGCCGCTGCCTTTGACGTAGATGGCTTCAACGCTTTCGCCCGTGAGCAGCTTGTGGCTGCCCTTGCAGCTGGTGTTGCCGCCGCCGTGCATGACCAGGGTGTCGTCGCGGCCGATCAGGCGCGAAGTGTAAACGCGCAGCGCCACGTCGCGCGGCACGCCCGGGAATTTCTGCACGAAGGACTCGGCTTCGACGTCGGAGTAAAGGCTTTTCATGGGCGGGGAGTGTAGCTTGGGGACCGCAGCCGCGCCGTAGTCTGAAACGAGAGAATGTCAGTTCAATGCGCGGCGGGCGCGACGGTGGCTTCGCCCGGGCGGGGCCCGGTGCCACTCGCGAGCAGTGCGAGCAATTCGGTATAGCTTTTGACCCGCAGGACCTTTTCGCGGAAGTCTTTGTCTTTGAACGTTGTCAGGATGTCGCGGTACAGTTCCAACGCCGTCGTCTGGTCCTCTTGCGGCGTGAGGATGATGCAGATGATGTGCGCCGGCTCGCCGTCGGGCGAATCAAAGTCAATGCCCTGCTTGGAAATCCCCATCGCGATCTGCGGCGCGGCCAATCCCTTGATTCGCGCGTGGGGCAATGCAATGCCGTTGCCCAGGCCGGTTGGGATTACGCGCTCGCGCTCAATCACGGCATCCGACGCGGCTGCCAGGTCAACGCCTCTGGCGCCCGATACCGGCACGAGTTCAAGGATAGCCTTGAAACGATCCGTGGCGCGCATTTCAGGGATGAAGCTGCCCGCGCCGACAAGAGCCGTAAAACGCCGTGATTTCTTGCGCTGCAACAGGCGGAGCATCACGGGGCCGGCGAGCATCGAGGTGCCCAGCGCCATTACTACCAGGGCCACGAACATGCGCTTGTCGATCAGCCCGGCATCGAGCGCGAGCAACCCAAGAATGATTTCCATGGCGCCGCGCGCATTGAGGCCAAAGCCCACCGCCCAGCTTTGGCGAGCAGGCATGCCTAACAGCCTTGCCGCTACGCCGCTGCCTATGATCTTGCCCGCACACGCCAGCACGAAAATCACGCTGACGAGCATCCAGTCAAAGTCAGCCACAAAGTCCACGCGCAGGCCAATGCTGGCAAAAAACAGCGGAGCGAACACGAACGAAACGAACTGGTCAATCGTGGTGCGGGTGCGCTCGCGCAGATGCTGCGAATCACCCAGTGCCACACCCACCAGGAATGCGCCAAAGATGGCGTGAACGCCAATCCACTCCGTGAACGCGGCGCCGGCGAGCGTAATTGTCAGGGCAAATCCCAGCACGCCGCCCGGCCAGCTCAAATGGGCCTGAAGCCACGGCAAAATGGCGTTGATGAACCAGCGACCGATCGTGAGCATGATGGCAGCAAAACCCAGTGTCAGCGTTACGGTTTCCCCCACATCAAAACGATGGCCGTGGCCCCCGCCCATGAGACTGAGCACAAGCGCAAACACGATCCAGCCCACGAGATCGTTGAAGATGGCAACGGCGACGATCAACATGCCGATGTCGCTGCGGTACATGCCGAGGTCAAGCAGCGTCTTGGCGATCACGGGCAGGGCCGAGATCGAGAGCGCAGTTGCCATGAACAGCGCGAAGATCAATGTGCCGGTGCCGGTTGAGCCTCCGCCAGCCGCGCCGAAGTAGAAAACACCAAACCCAAGTGCAAAAGGCAAAAGGGTGCTGCCCACGCCGACACCCACGGCGACGCGGCCCTGGCGGAACATCGTGGAAAGATCCACTTCCATGCCGGCCACCAGCAGGAACAGTGAAATTGCAACGGTGGTCAGGGCATCAAGCGCGATGGGCACGCTGCCTGTCGCTGGAAACAGATAGAGCATCGCTTCAGGCGCAAAATAGCCCAGCACGGTGGGCCCGAGCACGATACCCGCAAGCATTTCGCCCAGCACCGAGGGCTGGCCCAGCTTGCGTGCAAGCTCGCCCAGCGCGCGCCCGACGCCAAGCAGCGCCGCCACGGCCAGGAAAAGCTGAACGATTTCGTCGGGCCTCAGCTTCATGGGTAACAGGGCTACTGAGTTGACTCGAAGTCGCAAGCGTTTCCGTGAAGTTTTTTCTCCGGTATCCCGCTTCCAACTTTGAGCCGCGCAACCACGGAATCACCATGCGGATGACCGCAAAGCCCGGGAAATCTGCAGGCTGTGCTAATTACACGCGAGACTTTGGCGAATCGATTGCCGGACCTTCTATAATAAATCGAGCCAACAACTCTGGGCGGAACATCATGCTTGTGCTGGGCATCAACGCGCATCACGCGGACGCAGCCGCGGCTCTTTACGCCGATGGCCGGCTCGTGGCGGCTGTTGCCGAGGAGCGCCTCAATCGCATCAAGCATTGCGCGGGGTTTCCCGCACTCGCCGTCGCCGAAGTATTGCGCATCGGCGGCGCATCGCTTTCCGATCTTGATGAAGTCGGCATCGCTCGTGATTCGCGCGCCAACCTTGTGGCTAAGGCAAGCTATGTGCTCAAGCATCTTGGCGGGATCGGCAAGGTGGCCAAGAAACGTCTGAAAGATCGCGCCTCGCTTGCCGGCCTTGAAGAGCAACTTTGCGATGCCATGGGCGCGCCGCGCGCTTCTCTGCGCGCGCAAGTGCGACGCGTTGAGCACCACGTCAGCCATGCCGCCAGCGCCTTTCTTTGCAGCCCCTTTGAGCGCGCAGCCGTGCTGACGCTTGACGGCTTTGGGGATTTTGCAAGCTGCCTTGCGGCTGTGGGTGAGGGCTCGAAGCTCAAGCCGCTTTGGCGCGTCACTTACCCGCACAGCCTGGGCATCTTGTACACGGCCATCTGCCAGTTCATCGGCTACGACCGCTACGGCGATGAAGGCAAGGTCATGGGGCTCGCGCCTTATGGCGAGCCGAAATTCGCGGCCTTCTTTGAAAGGCTGCTGCGCTTCAAGGCAGGCGGGCGCTTTGAACTCGACCTGAGTTTTTTCAACCATCACACCGAAGGCGTCGAGACGGGGACCGACGAATACGGCAGCCCGCACTTTGAACACCTGTTCACGCGCCTGCTTTCCAAAGAGCTGGGGCCACCACGCGCACATGGCCCAGCGGAAACGATTACCCAGCGCGATCGCGACATCGCGGCTTCGCTGCAACAGCGTCTGGAGCAGGCGTTCGTGCACATCGCGCGCGCGTTGCACGAAAAAACCGGCTTGACTGATCTGTGCCTTGCGGGCGGTGTCGCGCTCAACAGCGTGGCCAACGGCAAGTTGCTCGAACAAACGCCGTTCAAACGCCTCTACGTTCAGCCCGCCGCCGGCGATGACGGCACGGCCATTGGCGTGGCCGCGTATTTGAGCGCAAAGGCCGGCCAGCCGCGCTTTGAAGTGCGCCACGCGGCATGGGGTTCAAGCTTCTCAGACGAAGAAATCGGCCGCGAAATCAGCGACTTCGCAGGGGCGACCCATGGGCCGCCCTTAACCGTCACGCGCCTGGATGAAGCCAAGCTCCTGCACGAAACCGCTGCCGAGATCGCACAGGGCAAGGTTGTCGGCTGGTTCCAGGGAGCCATGGAGTGGGGCCCGCGCGCGCTCGGTCAGCGCAGCATTCTGGCCCACCCCGGCCACCCGGGCATGAAGGAGTTGCTCAACGCGCGCATCAAGCATCGCGAGTACTTCCGGCCCTTTGCCCCGAGCATTCTTGAGGAGCGCCTTTCGGATTACTTTGAGAGCGCGCATCCCTCGCCCTTCATGCTCATGGTTTACCGTACCCGCGCGGCTAGACGCACCGAGCTGGCGGCCGTTAACCACGTGGACAACACAGGCCGCGTGCAGACCGTGAACAAGCGCGATCAGCCGCTTTATCACGGCCTGATTTCGGAATTCGGCAGGCAAACCGGCACACCGGTGCTGCTCAACACCAGTTTCAACGAGAACGAGCCGATTGTGTGTACACCGGCGCAGGCACTCGACTGCTTTGCGCGCACGCAGATGGACGCCGTTGTGCTTGGCACTTACTTGATTCGAAGACACGCGGATGTGCGACGTTCTACTGGCGAACAGAAGAAAGCGCGGAGCGGGCAGAGCCGCGTAACTACATAGGAATAGAATGGCTGGCAACCTGGAAATTGACCGCATCTACGATCCCGCAAGCGAAGCCGCGCGCAAGGAGAGCCTTGCCACGGAAGTGCGCGCGCTGGGGCGCGAGATCTCGCTGGTGTGCATTGGCCTGTGCATGCTGGGGCTGTTAGCGCTGGCGGTGGCTTATTTCGCCCGTTTCAATCTGGGCGTGTCCACGCCCGGCAATGCCAGTCTTGTCAGCCAGGGCGGAAGCCTCTCGGTAACCCAGAACCGCTTTGACTTCACGAGCGTGATCATCGGTTTCGCGACCACCTGCTTTGCGGCGACGATCGTGATTTTCGGCGGCGCGATTGCGCAGTTCAAGCGCATGGTTCCTGCCACGGCCTGGATGATCGCGCTGACGGCGGCAATCAGCGCGGCCTCCATAGTCTTCCTCATTGTCGGATAGAGCATGTTCGCAATTGAGACCATTCCGTTGTTGATGGGCCTGCTGGCCGCGGGCGGCGTTGTGCTGCTGACCGGCGGCTACATGCGGCGGGCGGCCTGGCGCATCGGCATGCTTGATTCACCGAAGCTGAGGGGCGTACACGGCGACACCGTGGCCCGCTCCGGCGGCCTGACCATAGCTGCGGGTCTGTTTGCCGCCCTGCTGGTGCAGTTGCTGGCTTCGCAGGCACTCTCGGTGCAAAGCTACCTCGACGATATCAATCATGTTTACCTGCTCTTGCCCGCCCTGGCCATTTTGGCAATGGGTTCACTCGATGACATCAAGGGCGTGGGTGCTATCGCCAAGCTTGCGGTCCAATCCTTGGCCGGACTCTGGGCATGGGCGCTGGGATTCTCCTTTGACAGCTTCTCGCTCTTTGGGTTGCCCGAAGTCAACACGGGGCTGTTCTCGCTGCCGCTGACCGTCTTGTTCATCGTGGCGCTGACCAACGCATTCAACCTGATTGACGGCATTGACGGGCTTTGTGCCGGCGCGGCTTTCATCGGGCTGTGCGGCATTGCCGCTTCGGGCTTCTTTGGCGGAAGCGCTGAAATTGCTTTGGCGCTGCCGCTAAGCGTGGCGGCGCTGGCGTTCCTGCGCTGGAACCTGGGCAAGCCGCGCGCGTTTTTGGGCGATTCGGGAAGCACGTTTCTTGGCTTTGTCACGGCGACGCTGGCGTTGCGGGCGGTCCGCACGCCGGAAGGCGCAATTGATCTCGTACCTTTGTTCTTGCTGCTCTCGCTGCCGATTGTGGACGTAACGGTGGTGTTCTTCCGCCGCATTATTCAGGGGCGAAGCCCGCTGCGGCCTGATCGCGGCCACATTCATCATATTGCGCTCTGGATCTTTGACGGCGGCTCTAGACGGGCAGCCGCGACGCTGCTGGCCATGGCCGCGATTGCAGCCGGCGCATCCATGTTGACCCGCTTTGAGCCGCTTTTCGCAGCCGCCGCCTTGGCATTGCCGCTTGGGCTTTACGCCGGCGTCTATTTTCTGGGCGGATATCTTTCGCCGCGCAACCTGCTGGCCGCAGGCCCAGCCACAGATATTGCGGAAGTGCTTTCCAAAGTTGGGGCCGACAATCCAAACACGGCCCTGTCTGACCCCAAGGTCTTGCGCCTGATGTCGCTGCTGCGCCTCTCTTCGCTTGCGCTGTACGACGCCGATGGCGCCCGTTGCTGGCAACTGGGCGCTCATCACGAACATGCGCGCGCCCTTGATGTTCCGCTCTATGCCGGCGGCCGCGTGAAGTGCGGCTGGCTTGCGCTTGAGAGCCGTCAAGCCTCGCGCACCAGCCTGGCCTTTGCGGCACACCTGCTGCTCCCTTTGTTTCCGGTGTTCATGGACGCGCTGCAACAGTTGGAACCGGCGCGTAGTAAAGCGCCCAGCCGCCGCACACAGCGCATAGCGGAACGCTCACGCCGTGGCGGAACGCAGCCGCTGTAGGCTTTTGTCAAAGGCCTGCGGATTGCTAGCCTTCTGGCGTGCTCACGATGAAAACAAAGTACGCCCTGCTGGCGCTTTCAGCGCTGGCGAAATGCCATGGGCAGGGCTTGACCCAGATCGCCGAGATCAGCGCGCGGCAGCGCATCCCGCACAAGTTCCTGGAGCTCATTTTGCTCGACCTCAAGAATCTCGGGTTCCTGGTCAGCAAGAAGGGGCGCGGCGGCGGCTATGCGTTGGCACGCTCTCCAGCCGAGATCTCGGTCGGCGATATTGTTCGCAGTCTCGAGGGGCCCGTTGCGGTTCTGCCCTGTGCCGGCCCTGAGCCCAAGGCGTGTGATGAGTGCTCCGATGTGCAATCATGCGGCTTGCGCATGGTGATGACCAGGGTAAGTGAAAACATGGCCCTGGTGCTTGATCGAACTTCACTGGCGGACATGCAGGAGTGGGAAGTGCAGGCGCTGACCCGGCGGGCCCAGGACTCCAGCTATCAAATCTAGGCCACTACAACCGCACGCTCCGGACTGTATATTGCCCCAAAGGCCACTTCAGGTGCACCATGGCAAAGGCGTCAGCAAAGGCGTCTCCGAAGGCGTCGGCAAAGCCGGCAAAAGAGGAGACAAAGAAGTACCGGCTGGTCACACGCAGTGACTTCGATGGCCTCGTGTGCGGCATCCTGTTGCGCGAGCTGGACATGATCGCGGATGTCAAGTTCGTGCATCCCAAAGACGTGCAGGACGGCAAGGTTGAACTTTCCAAGAACGACATCACGACCAACCTGCCGTTTGATCCCCGTGTCCACCTGGCCTTTGACCATCACGCCAGCGAACTCAAGCGCGTGGGCTCGAGCGCAAACTACGTGACCAATCCGCTGGCGCCTTCAGCGGCTCGTGTGGTGTACCAGCACTTCGGCGGGCGTGAGCGCTTTCCGAAGGTCAGCGATGCGATGATGGAGGCCGTGGACCAGGCCGACAGCGCACAGTACGACCTCGAGGACATCTCGCGCCCGCGCGCATGGACGCTGCTGAATTTCATCATGGATCCGCGCACCGGGCTGGGACGCTTCAAGGATTTCCGGGTTGCGAACTACCAGTTGATGATGGATCTGATGGGCTATTGCCGCGACAAGAACATCGAGGAGATCCTCAAGCACCCGGACGTCAAGGAACGCGTGGACCTGTACCACGAGCACGAACACTTGTTCAACGACCAGCTTGTACGTTGCGGGCGCATGAACAAACAAATGCTCGTGCTCGATCTGCGCAAGGAAGAAGTCATTTACGCAGGCAATCGCTTCATGTGCTATGCGCTCTACCCCAAGGCCAGCATCTCCATGCACGTCATGTGGGGCAAAGATAAATCGAACACGGTGTTTGCGGTGGGCAAGTCGATTCTCAAACGCGACAGCAAAACCAACGTGGGCGAATTGATGCTCAAGTACGGGGGCGGCGGCCATGTGGCTGCGGGCACCTGCCAGGTGGCCAACGCCGATGCTGAACGCGTCAAACTGGAACTAGTCTCTGCGATCACTGCCGACGGTTGACCGGCCACTCAGGCTTGCACCGGCCCCGCGGGCGGTGCATTGTTGCCATCCTGTTCGGCGTCGGACTTGGGCGGCTGAACTTTGGGAACAGGGTCGCGGTGCAGGGGCGGTTCGTGGTCGCTGATTTCCTGGGCGCGCTCATGGATCAGGAGCGCCAGCTTGCGCAGCGTTCCGGCGCGAACGACATCCACCACGCGCACGCGCACGTCAAAAGCCCGCTCCAGGGCGCCGGCAAGATCCATCGCGTCAAAGCCAAACACGCGCAGGTCGGCAATGATGCGGTCCTGCGGGCCCAGCCTGGAAGGCTCGACACCCAGCGCCCCGCCCACCGCCTTACGAAACCGGGCACCGAATTCCGCGGGCACCGGGTTCAGCGCGCTGATGCCCGTTTCAAAATCTCTGTCGGACTGGACGCTCTGGGCTTCACTGTAGGCACGCCGGGCCGCGCGCCGGCGGGAGTCAAACAAGCCGCCCACGATGTAGGCGACCAGCCCCACCACGCACAATGACATGAAAAATCCCAGTTCCTGCATGACGCCTCCGTACCCATTCTAACCATGCATGAACGACCGCGCGAGGCGGGTTGTTCCCGTGCGCCGAAGTAAATGCGAATCAGGCGTTGACCGCAACCTTGCCGAGGATGCGCTTGATGAACTCCTGGCCGCCTTTGCCGCCACGGCGGTCAAAGCTGGCGCGCTCGACAATGCGATGCGCGAGCACGGGTACCGCCAGCGCCTTGACGTCGTCCGGAACCACGAAGTCGCGGCCCTCGATCATCGCATAGGCCTGCGCGGCCCGGAACAGCGCTACTGAGCCGCGCGGTGAAACGCCGCTGACGAGCTTGGCGTTGTTGCGCGTTTCGGCGACGATCTCGAGGATATAGTCCGCAATGGCCGGATCGACGCGGACGTTTTTCACCTGCGCCTGCGCTTGTACGACCTGCTCGCGCGTCAGCACCTGCTGCACATTCGCCAGCGTGTTGGCCTGCTGGTGTTCAAACAGGATGCGTTTTTCATCAGCGACACTGGGGTAGCCCACTTCGAACTTGAGCATGAAGCGGTCGATCTGGCTTTCCGGCAGCGGGTAGGTTCCGGCGTGCTCGGCGGGGTTCTGGGTGGCAATCACGAAGAACGGATCGGGCAGCTTGCGCGTCACACCTTCAGCGGAGACCTGATGTTCGCTCATGGCCTCGAGCAACGCGCTTTGCGTGCGCGGCGTGGCGCGGTTGATTTCGTCAGCCAGCAGGATGTTGGCGAAGATCGGCCCCTCACGGAACTCGAAACTGCCGTCTTGCTGCTTGTAGATGCTGGTGCCCAGGATGTCGGTGGGCAGGAGATCGGGCGTGAATTGAACGCGCGAGAACTTGCAGCTTACCGCCTGGGCCAGGGCACGAGCGAGCGTGGTCTTGCCGAGCCCCGGCAGATCCTCGATGAGAACATGGCCGCGCGCAAACAGGCCTGTCAGCAGCAAGCGCACGACCTCGGGCTTGCCGATAAGCGCCTTTTGCAGTTGATCCGCCAGCGTGTGCGCCAGTTGGGACATAGAGTCTCGCCCCCGCAAAGCGAAACCGCTTTGCGGGAAGTTAAACGATATGCGCTGGCGCGAGTTCGGTCAACGCGCGCAAAAAAGCATTCGGAAACGGGTAATTGCCCGCCCCAGAACCAGAGCCGCAAACGGCTCTAGGCGAGCTTCACGTTCGCTGCCGCAAGGCCCTTCTGGCCCTGGGTCACGTCAAACGTAACCTTCTGGCCTTCCTTGAGCGACTTGAAACCTTCCTGCTTGATCGCCGAGTAGTGAACGAACACGTCCGGCCCGCCGCCGTCCTGCGTGATGAAACCAAAACCCTTGGCGTCGTTGAACCACTTCACAGTGCCTGTAGCCATACCAACATTCCTTGTGTGCCGCCGAAATGCCCGCCTGCGGCTCGTTGCGCCGGTTGTTCACCGGTCTTGCGACTTCAGGACAATCAACTGCACAGTGCCGTTGATCCTTCGTCCCCCCTACGCGGCTAGCGTGGAGCGTCAATCATAAATAGGGAACGGCGCAACGCCATTCGGAAAACGAAATTCGTGAAAGGGGTAACAGGCCGGCGTCAATGGAAACGGCCGGCGACTCGCGTCGCCGGCCGTTGGTTTGGTTGCTCGTTTAGAGAACCTGGACATTCGCGGCGGAAAGACCCTTCTGGCCGTTCGTGATTTCGAACGAAACCTTGGCGCCTTCCTTGAGCGAACGGAAACCGTCGCCCTTGATTGCCGAGAAATGCACGAACACGTCCGGTCCGCCGCTTTCCTGCGTGAGGAAGCCGTAGCCCTTTGCGTCGTTGAACCACTTCACTGTACCTGTTGCCATAACCGTAATTCCTTCACCGCCCTCGCGGGTCGGCACTGATGCCGGACAAGCCGGCGACACTGATTGCGCACCGCACCTTTGCGGCGCACCTTACCACTCCAGTTGTCTGGAGAAGATGTGGAAAGCCTAACACCGCAAACCCGCTTGGGAAGCCTATTCGCGGGATTGTTCAGAAATTTGTGGACGGCGGGGCCGCAACCCCGCCCATCCGCTACACCACGACCCGCACTCTTTTTGCCTGGAGCCCCTTGTCTGTGTTGACGATTTCGTAGCTGACCTTCGCGCCCTGTTGCAGTGTCTTGAAGCCGCCTTCATCGAGAGCCGAGTAGTGCACAAACACGTCCGGCCCTCCACCGTCCTGAGTCAAGAATCCGTATCCCTTCGTGTCGTTGAACCACTTCACTACGCCTGTGGCCATGTCTCCTCTCTCTGCCCGCCAAATTGCACAGTATGCACAGTAATAAAACGCACACTCCAAATGGAAGCCTCCGCTTGGCTTGTCTCCAACTCGTTACGGTTCAATACCGAACAACTTGGGCAGGCGCGGCTTGCCAGATAGACTCTTCGTACACGGGAGAACAGCCATGCGCTCACTGATCCTCGCGCTGCTCTTGGCCGCACCGCTTTGCGCCGCCGATATCTACTTGTCCCCCACCGGCAGCGACACGCCCGGCGGCGGCACGCTGGCCGCGCCATTTGCAACGCTGGCTTACGCGCACTCGCAAAGCAGCAACGGGGACAAACTCATCCTGCGTGCCGGAACCTACACAGGCGGCGTCTACATGACGCGCAACAACCTGACCGTCGAGAGCTACACGGGCGAATGGGCCACGATTGTGCTGCCCAACGGCACCAGCGGCCAGGACGTGACGCTCTATTTTGCGGGCAGCGGCTGCACCGCGCGCCGCCTCGAGATCGTCGGCGGCTATTTCTATTGCGTAAAGATCGACGCCGGCCCTGCGCTTGTTGAAGATTGCCGCATCCACGGCAGCGGCCGGGACTGCGTGAAGATCCCCGGCGCCGATAACGTCACCATCCGCCGCTGCGAGATTTACGATTCCGGCCTGCGCGACCCCTCCAACGCCGAGGGCATCGATAACGTCAACGGCGACACCATGCTCGTGCAGGACTGCTACATCCACGACATCGCAACGAACGGGCTCTATCCCAAGGGCGGCAGCATCGGCTCGATCATCGAGCGCTGCCTGATCCGCAACTGCGGCCAGAAGGGCATCTCCATGGCGCAGAGTTCGGGCACGGCTTTCTATGACACCGTTGCCAACCCCGAATACTACGGCTGCCGAGACTGCATCGCGCGCAACAACATCATCGAGAACTGCGAGGGCAGCGGCATCGACCTCGAGGCGGCCCTGCGCGCGCGCGTTTTCAACAACACCCTGATCAACGTGGCCAAGTCTCAGCAGGGCGGCATTCGCATTTCGCTCTCAAGCTTCGGCGGAAGCCCGCCCGATGTGCCCTGCCACGACTGTGAAATCCGCAACAACATCATCGTGCTGGGCAGCGCCAGCGCGCGGCCGATGCTGTTCATGGGCAACAACTCCCACACAGGCACGCTGACCATGAGCAACAACCGCTACTACAAGATGGGCGGCACGGCCGTGTACTGGTGGGAGCCCACGGGCCAATACGGGCTCAATCTCGCGGGCTGGAAAAGCGCCAGCGGCACGGACACCAACTCCACCGAGGGCGACCCGCAGGTCGGCGCCGACTGGCATCTGCTCGTCACCAGCCCCTGCATCGGCGCGGCTATGACCATCGCGGGATTCACGGACGACTACGACGGCAACACGCGCAGCGGCGCCTGGGACATCGGCGCCGATGAATCGGGCGGCACAGCTTTGCAGACTCCTCCTCCGACAGGAACGCTTGGCACTGGCGGAACGGGCAGCAGCACACCTCTGCCCGGCACACCCGGCGCACCCACCAGCCTTGCCCAAACTTTCAATGGCAATGTCAACCTGACGTGGAACGACAACAGCATCGACGAAACCAACTTCCGCATCGAGCGGCGCGGCTACATGGGAGCGTGGGGCACGCTCGCTACCGTGGGCGCCAACGTTACCTCCTATACAGACGGCAGCCCGATTCTGGGAATCAACGACTACCGGGTGTTCGCCTACAATGCCGCGGGCGACAGTCTGCCTTCGAACGTTGTTACTGTTTCTCTCAGCTCCGCCGGCCCGCCCACCAATGCAACAGAAGGCTGTACCGCACAGGGCGACCGTGGTTTCTCGGTGACAGGCGTTGTCCTGGCGATAATGCTGTGGCTGCTCCGCAAGCGGATTCACGTTCAACGTCGGAGAATCCATGACTGACTCCATCATGCTGACAACGACGATTCCCGCTTCGCCCAAGGCAATCTACGACGCGTGGCTTGATTCCAGGAAGCACGGCGACATGACCGGCGGCGATGCCAGCGTAGATGGCCGCGTCGGCGGCTTGTTCACGGCGTGGGGCGATTACATCGAGGGCGCCACACGCGAACTCGTGGCGAACCAGCGCATCGTGCAGGAGTGGCGCACCAGCGAGTTCCCGCCCAACGCGCCGGATTCGCTTGTGGAGATCACGCTCGAAGCGGTCGGCGGCTCGTGCAAGCTGACGTTGAAGCACAGCAAGCTGCCCGACGGCGACGGGCCAAAATACACGCAGGGTTGGGAGGATTACTACTTCAAGCCCATGAAGGAGTACCTCGCGCGCTTTGCACAGAACGACCGCAAGAAGCCACGCGAAGGCACGAAGCCCGCAAAGAAGGGCAAAGCCAAGGCTGTGCCACGGAGAACACGGAGTTCACGGAAAAAATCATAGGGCCAATAAAACGGCGCAGGGATTTTCTCCGGGCCTTCCAAGACCTCTGTGGATCGAGCCGTTGCAGTTAGCCCTCGGCCCTTTCGAGGAACTTCTTGGCCTCGTCCTTCTTGCCGATGGAATCCAGGAACGTGCCGAGCGCGTGATGATACTTCGTGAGGCGGTCCGCTTTGCCGTCATCTTTCACATCGGATTTCTCTTCGCAATCCACCGCCTTGCGGAACGCATCTTCTGCTTCTTTCTTCCGGCCCGCCACTGCGCAAGCCTCGCCGAGGCCAAACCAGCTCTTGGCCAGGATATGCGCATCGGCCTTTGATTTTTCTTTTCCCTTCACCGCCGACTGGAACATCTTGATGGCTTCTTCGTGCTGGTTGAGTTGCGAGAGCGATTCACCCAACCCGTGCTGCAAGTGCGCTACGGCCAACGGATCCTCGTGCGCGTCCTCGGCCATCTTGATCGCCTTGCGCCGCGCCATCACGCTGGGCATCGGCTTGCCCGCGATGTAGAGCATTTCGGCCAAGCCGCGCTGAATCTGGATGCGCTTGGTCAGTGCCATGCCCGCTTTCTCGGCGGCCTTGATCGCGTTGTTGAAGGCTTTCTCGCCCTCGGTGTTCCACGCCGCCAATTTCTTCTTCAGCTCGGTGGGCACGGCTTGAGCCTTGCCGGTATGCGCCTGCTGCACGCCCGCGACTGCTTCCTGGAATTTCAGCGAGGTATCAAGCTGCGCCGCCAGGGGTTTGAGCGCGCGGCCAAGGTGGAACCAGAGGTGGGCAACGGTTTCATCGTCGCTCTTGGCAACCTCGGCAGCGGCAATGGCCTTGCGGAACCACTCAGCCGCTTCTTCATGTTTCTCGCCAAGCAGCAGCGCCTCGCCAAAACGGAAGAACACATTCACGCGCGAAGCCGGCGGTGCTTGCACCTGCTCCTTGAGATCAACGGCCTTCTGGAAGCTGATCACCGCATTCTGCAATTGTTTGCCTGCGGCCTGCGCTTCGCCCAGCCGGCAATAGCTGTTGGCAAGGCCGTTCTTGTCGCCGCCACCCGCCTGCTCGCGCTCAATCATGCGCTCGAAATATTGAATCGACGCCGGGAACTCGCCCTTGTCGAGCGACAAGTTGCCCATGACCTCGTACCACAGGGCTTCATCAAGCGGCGCAAGCTTGCCCGGCATTTCAATCTGGTCGGGGTTGGGACTGAGCTGGCGCAACACCACTTCTGCGGCCTTGGCGTGGCCCGCATAGTAATCGTTGACGGCGGCTTCGAGTTTCTCGTGGGACATGGCGTTCTCCGGCAGGAACGTCAACTATCGCCGCACTTGATTGAGATTTCAACTGTCGGCTGACAATCGTTAGATGTGAAGCCATGGCACGCAAGCCGACCCTCGCCATTATCGCCGGCCCCAACGGAGCCGGCAAATCCACCCTTGCTCCCGCGCTCATCCACAAGCAGCGCGGCATCGACTACTTCGTCAACGCCGACACGATTGCGCGCGGCCTGGCCGCCTTCGCAGTTGAGAAGGTCGCGATTTCCGCCGGGCGCGTGATGCTTGACTGGCTGCACGAACTGGGCGAGCGCGGCGAGAGCTTTGCATTTGAGACAACGCTCGCCAGCCGCAGCTTCGCACCATGGATCGCCAAACTGGTTCAGGCCGGTTACGAATTTCACCTCCTGTACGTGTGGGTGCCGGATCCTTCGATGTCGGTCATGCGCGTCGCTTCGCGCGTGCGCGAAGGCGGGCATTTCGTGCCCGATGACGACGTGCAACGGCGCTGGGCACGCAGCTTGAACAACTTCTTTGAGCTTTATCAGCCATTGACCACGCAGTGGCAGGTTTACGATAATACTTCCGGCAGCGGGAAGCTCGTGGCCGAGGGCATAGGGACTTCGGAAACGGCGATTTATGAGGTCGAGACATGGCAAAAGGTAAAAGCAGCGCGGTAGCCACGCCACCGCCCTCCGCCAAGAAGCCAAGCAAGGCGCAATTGGATAAGAAGAAATCCATTGAAAAGGATCTGCGCGAGGCCGTTGGCCAGGCGCTGCGTCGCCACAAGTTGCTGGGCAATCCCGTTGTGGTCTGGCGTGACGGCAAGGCCGTCGAGATTCCGCCCGAAGAAATCCCCGTCGATCCCAAGACCGGCGAGTTTCTTGAGTAGTCACTTCACGAGTTCTTCCAGCCACTTCAGGTAATCCGGCTCAAAGTCGGAGCGCTTGGCACCGAATGCCGTTTCGAAGTCCTTAACTTCCAGTTCGCGCGTGTAGTGGTTGCGCAGCAGCTTCATGAAACAGCTTGCGTACTTTTCCTTGCCCGAGCAGAGGCAGAACTCCGTCAGCGCCGCAGCTGCGATGTAATTGCCGCCTACGTCTGCGTCGTCTTTCGACCAGCTTTCCGCCGTGAGGGCGAAAACTGCGTCGAGGTCGCGGCACCATTTCGCGCGCGCCTTGAGCGCATCGTCGCGGCCGCGCAGCGCGCTCAGGGGCGCTTCGGGCTTTGAGGCGTCGAAGCCTTCAAAGTGCATGGCCATGCCTTCCGCAATCCAGAAGAAGGCCGCAGCACTTTGCTTGCCGCGCGGGCCGTCGTAGGCCGAGATTGGTTTGCCGCGCAGCGCGTAATCAACGATCGCGTGCGTGAGTTCGTGGTTGGCCGCGGCCTGTGCCGCGCCTTCATAGAGCGGGAAATAGGCCAGCCCGCTGCGCGCGCGATAGAACCCGCCGCTCCAGCTTGCGCCTTCGCGCTGGGCATTAGCCGCGCCGAATTCGGCGGCGCTGCCGTAAAGAAACACGCCGATGCGCTCGTCAGTAAGGGCGCCGGATTCGCCCAGAAGCTTCGACACCGCCTCGTAAAGCGGGTCAAAGCCCGCTGCCAGTTTTGCCGTGGCCGCGAACTTCGCGGTGCTGCATACCGCAAAGTGTTTCGTGAGCAGCACGTAACCCCCGCCCGCCTGCGCGAACTGTTTGTCAAAGGCCGCGACATCTTCAGGCGGTGCGAGCCCCTCGCGCGTGGCCTTGCGCAACGCATCCGCGCGCGCCTGCGGCAACCAGCCCAGGCCTTCGAGGCTCGCTTCACCGCGCGCCTTTCGCGCGGCTTCGCAATCGATGCACGTCTTGAGCGCCTGGCACACGCCCGCTTTGTATTGGGCGTCGTCGCCCTCGGCCTTGGCGGCGTTGGCGTAATCCATCCACTTGTTCGCGGCAGCACCCAGTTTCTCGCGCGCGGCTTTCCAATAGGCGCGGTAGTCATCGGGTTTGGCGGTGTTTGCGCGTGCGCTCGATTTTCCGGGCTTGGGTCGCGTGATCTGCATGTGGTAATCGCCCTCTTCGAACAAGCCGCGCTTCTTGCAGAGTTCGGCCAGCGCTTTGTGGGCATTATTGAAGGCCTCGGCGGCGCTGTTCCATTTGGCCTGCTGCTTTGCGGTTTGCGGCTTGGGGTTGGCGACTTTGGTGTAGTCATCGGCGGGCAATGTGTCGTCGGCATGCGCCACTAGTGGCACAAGCAACAGGACAAAAAGAGCAAGCGAAAGACGCACGAGCCACTCGCGCGGGGCAGGCAGGGTGCATCAGTATAGCGCAAGTTGACGCAGGACGTGCGTTTAGAGTCCCAAAACGATGGGGAATGTCACCGAAAAGACCCCCTGTAGCGGTCGTTACCAAGCTATTACAATTGGTACAGTATTCGCTGGCAGTTCGTTGAAACCATTTGCCGAAGTTTACGTTAAGGCAAGTGCGGGCTTGGGGCGGCACAACGGAGCAACCATGATTTCGCCAGAACACGATGAGCAAACGGTCGAGAAAATCACGCGCCGCTACGTCAACTTGGCCGTGAAGGACCCGGTCACGCGCGTGCTTGAAAAATACACTCGCCGCCTCGAGGCCATCAAGCGCTTTACGGATCGCGTGGTTCGCAACGGCTGGGTCGATGAAGCCGAAATCGAAACCCTGCGCGCCGTCGGCGTGGGCGAGGCTGAGATCAAGGGTCTGATCGAGCAATACGCCAAGCTCGGCTAGAGATTTGTGGGGCAAACTCCCTTTCATGGGTCATGATAGGAAAGGGCCTATCACGGTGGGCAAGTTCAACGAGGGGCACACATGCCGACAGACGAGCTCAAAGCGCCGCCGGAGATGACCGACCAGATGGTCGAGAAGATCACCCAGCGCTACAAGAACCTCAACGCGGGGCAAAGCACCGCCAACCTCATCAAGCAGCGCTACGAACGCAAAAGGGCCGCGCTTGCCACGTTCTCCGACAAGATTAAAAAGGGCGAAAAGATCAGTGAATCGGACCGGGCCGCGCTACGCGATGCCGGCGTAAGTGACGAAGAAATCAAGCAGATCGAGAAGAACCGCTAGAGTTGGCGCATGACCAAGCACCCAACAAGCCTGACTTTATGCAGCGAGAGGGGCGCGGCAAGCCGCGCCCCAGGCATTGTCATGCTTCAGGTTGCTTAGTTACACGGCGCGGGTACTTGCGTGCCAAGGGGCTGGGGGTTGCCCAAGGCATAAGGCGCGCAGACGGGTATGCCTTCTTCCAGATCGCACCTGTAGCGGCAAGGTTGGCGAAACACCGTTGCGTCAATGCATTTCTCTACATCCCCCTCGTCCGGCGTGCATACGCAACCCGCTCCATCGCCGTAAAGCCAACCCCTGTCATAGCACTGCCTCTCCGGGCTGTGGTTGCCCTCGCAAGGCTCGTTGTCCCAAGCTGCAAATCCGTCGCCGTCCACATAGCAGCAAAGCGGGTCAGACGTTGTGTCCAGTACCCATTCGCCAACTTGGTAGTAATTGACGCATTCGAAGTGGCAACCTGGGGTAGCGTACGTCGGAACCGCCGTTGCGCAGAGCAGACATAGCGCAACACACGTCATCATCATCAAACGCAACATAACTCCTCCTTGGGTTTGGGACTTTCACTCGGACAAGTAACCTTCGGCCCGCAATTCCGTAATTGCGGGCTTGAGCGCTTCCCTGAAGTACTTTTCGGAGCCTCCTTTGACAAACTCGCTAGCGACCGCCTCCATGCGTTTCATGGAGGTGATTGCCTTCTCGGAAAGACGGGGGTAAAGCGCGAGCTTAAGGCACGCTGCAAGTGAACAAAGTACTTGGACGGCAAACTGCTTTGAGCTACGGGCGTCATGTGCGGCTGGGTTCGGTACCTCGCGTTCAAGAAGATATTGAATGAATGCTTTCACGTCGGACGCGTATTGCGGAATATCGGCGCGCCGCGGCCCAATCAGCTTGCTCACCGCCATGTGCGTCCACACGTCAGCCCAACTTGAAACCTGTTCCGCCAGCTCCTTAGCGGTGGTCAGCGCCTCAGGCAACGGTGTGTCACCCTCGAAGGTGTTCAGCATGAGTTGCCCGATAAATGCGATGTACTGGCTCTTGGTGTATTTCCTTTCAATGTGTACCTGTATTTTCCTGAATCGGCGGACTAACTCTGCGACATTCACGCCCATGCCGACAAACAAACCACGCGGCTGGCTGGCGTCTTGCGGATCTTTGCCGTTGTTCCAAGACAGCCCGCCTTCTGAAACTATGGTGCAAAGCGCGCTGTTAATAATAAGCGCGTGATCGGGATTGTCGTTGCCGGCCATGAAGTCATTGACGATCGCGGTTGCATATTGCTGCGCATCGCCAAAGTTCCGCAGCTTTCGCGACCATGGAAGGGCGAAAAGGAGGACTTCAATCGTTTTCGATGCGCCGTACTTTTCGATCAGTGCATCCCAGAGCAGCGACCATGTAATGGTCTCCGCCTTCTGGGCATCGATAAACGCGGCGAGCAGCTTGGCGGTCTCGTTCTGTGACGCGCTGGCCCCTACTGCAACGAGCAGGTCAATAAAGTCTTTCGTAGGGGGTAGGAAATAGAGACGCGCCTGCGCCCTCAGCCGGGGGCTGAATTGTGCGCCAGCCGCGATCGTCTTGCACATTTCTTTGTAGGGCGCAACAATGGGAGCGTCTTTGCCCTCGATGCGCACCTCTCCCACGGTTCTAGTCAGTACCCTTGATATCCACGCATCAGGAATCTCTCTCATAGCCTTGCGATCAACGAATTTGAACTCGTCATATCGACCCAGCATCTCCTTGATCAACGCCGTTAACCGGTCGCTCGACTTGTCCATGAATCTCTCTCGCATCACAAACGCGACGACGTCGGCGTGCATGACGTCCTTTTCGTCGGTAAGGGCGGCTTCGGCGGGCTTGTCAACGGGCATCAACTCGTTGCGCTCCCAGACTTTTGCGCGCACCTCGGACAGGCCCTCCTTGGCCCAAACGGCGCGAAGGTACGCAAAGAGCGACGAGTAATCCCTGACATCAAGGAGGAGACCGAGGAACCCAAGCACAAACAGTTGTTGGCGGTTTGACCGCTCTTTCGCGGCCTGCGCGTCAAACTCCGCAGCTACCGTTTTCGCCGGAAGGTCGGCCCGCGTCTTGAGTTCGTCGTATGCGGCCCTGCAGGCTTTCAGGTTGCAATCCTCTCCGGCCTTTACGAGGTCGCGCATCACCTCCGCGGTGTTACGCAACGAAGGCGACGGAATTTCGGGGGCAGCTTCCTTTGCGGTTTCGTTTGGCTTCGGTGAGGCTGTCGGCTCGCGTTTCTCGATGACCGGACGTTCGACCGTCTGGGTTGCCTGCGGCTGATTTACAGTGGGGTTTTCGTTCCGCGTGTAAAACCATGCCGCGACGGCCACGCCCACGAGGCCGAGCAAAATGACCCCACTGGTCTTTGTCTTCATGTTCATCTCCTGCAAGTACCGCTTAGCTCATCCCCTTTGCCCGAACAAATCGACTTGACTTGAGAACGGAAGTGCCCTGTGGGGTCGGCCAGGTTTGTGTGGCAATTCAAGCACTGGGCTTCCGAGACCTTTTTGGCTTGGTGGCACGACATGCAGGTGACCGCCGCCTTCTCGGGCGTCACCACCAAAGTCTGCCCACGCGTTTCGTATGCCTCGACATGACAAGGCAGGCAACGCGAGTCGAGCGAGCGCTTGGCTTGCACCAAAGTTCCGTATGCCTTCGCGTGGCGGGTCGATTTCCATGTGGCCACGGCTTTGCTGTGGCACGCCTCGCACCGCTCAACCGGTTTGTTCTCAGCCTGGGCGCTTACTTCCGCGCTACTCGCGTCATGAAACCGCAAGATCGCCGCGTCATCGAGCGCCACCCTGACGCCGAGATCTTCGGGGATTTCAACACTGAGCTGAACGCGCCAATACGAAACCACCGGCGCCGTCGACGAAAGCCGCTCGGTCAACCGGTCTTTGATTTCGGGATGGTCGTTCGCAAGCCGCCAAAGCGACCCGAGACTTCGATCCAGCGAGGGCGTGCCCGCTCTTGTGGCGTGCCAAACCCCAACGACGACAATGTCGCGGGCTCGATTCGCCGCTTGAGGAAGCGGTATCAGCCCCCCCCCGATATCGAGATCGTCCGATGTGAAGCGAACGCTTGAATCAGCGATGACCAACTTCTCTTTGATGTACTTTTTCAGCGGGTCGAGGTCTGCTGTGTCGAGTTTCGTTGCCAAGAACTCCCATTCGTCGGAGCCGGAAATGATGCTCACGGAAGGAAGCGCCCTTAACACCTCCGCCGCAAAGGCAGCGCGCTTTCGGAGCTGAGTTGGCTCAGCCGCCGGGCCCGTAAGGGACGCCGGGGCAGGAATCGTCGTGTTCCCGATGAAGATGAAGTGAACCTTGCCGATCCCTTGCGCCGCAGCTGGCATTCGTGCAACCCCGCCTCGTACGGGCCCGCCGCATCCGCAATCATCGAAGAAGCCATTCAAGTCGCGAACGATGACAAATGCTTCGTCCGGAGTCAGCCCTTCAATTCGTTGAATGCGAACTCCAGAACCCCCTGATGAATTCGAACAGGAAGCAGCTGACGTTTTTGGAGAAGGCGCTTCCAAGGAAGCTTTGCGGTTGGACAACCCGCCGTTCTCACCGCGACTACATGCCGCGCACGCTATTGCGCAGAGTATGCCGCCGATGGCAAACGCGATTGACGTTATCAAGAATCGCACATCGCCCTCCAGCGCATTCAGCCAGTTCACCAAAATGGAGATTAGTCGATCGTTGATGGTTGTCAAACTCGGTAAGCATTTTTTCAATGTTTTTTTGCGCAATCGCACATATTGCACACTACTTGTAATGTGGTGGCGACAAGCGCCGGTTCGTATCGCGTTGCCGTCAGCCTGTGATGCGCGTTTCCCTATTTCACGGGATTCCAGCCATCAAGCCGGGCGAAAGCCTGGCTTTGTGTTATCACACCCAGCTCGCTGACATCCTGGCCGCCTTTGCGCAGTTGCTCGATGGTCCAGTGATTGCATGAGTGCCAGCCGATGTAGAACTCGCGGCTTTCGTAGAAGCGGCCTTCGTACTCGGGCGAAGTGGGCAGCGGCTCAACGCGCTCGCCCTGTAGTGTACGCAGGCAGCATTGCTCGAGCGTGCGGGCCAGCGCGTGCAATTCCTGGCCACTGAACTTGCGCTCGAAAAGCGGCAGACCCGGCCAGGCCTGCGCAGGCTCTTTGTCGTAGCCCGCCACATAGAACACCGTGCGCGAGGGCACAAGCGCTGCGTTGGCGCCGCTCAGCCACGACATGTCCGACTCGTAGTACCAGCCGCGATCGCCCCAGCCAAACTCGACAAACCGCGCGGCTTCTTTGCCCGGCGGCCCAAGGCGCCAGCCTCGCGGTTGCTCGATGTAAATCGCGGTGTGGTAGCCATAGCCCAACACCCAAACGCGGTATTCTCCCGCTGGTACTGGCGGCAGTTTCACCGGCCCCGGCGCCGGCGTGACCGCGGCGATGAACAGCCAGCAAAGCGCGGCATAGAGCGCAGGAATCCAGAGCCAGCGAAAGCGCCGGAAAGGCCACGCGAGCACACGCCAGACCAAGCGGCGTTTGGGGGCGGCATGGATCACTGGAGCGCTCATATCACGTCATTATGAATTGAGTCGTAACCCTTGCAAGCTGCTCGCCGGAAAAGGGGTCAGGCACCGGAACCGCCCGGAGCCCGACCCCTTTTCCTGAAATTCTATCATGGCATTATATAACTACCTTATAGAACACTCTATGGGGGACAGCCATGATCATCCTTGAAATCCTCGCGGTCATCCTGCTCGCCGACTTCTTTGCAGGTTTCATCCACTGGGCCGAGGACGCCTACGCCCGAGAAGACATGCCCGTCATCGGCCCGCTCGTAGCCGCGCCTAATGTGCTGCATCACAAGCAGCCGCGCGCTTTCTTGAAAAAGAACTGGCTGCAGAGTTCCTGGGACCTGCTGCTGGGCGGGGCACTGCTCGTGGGCGCGGCTGCGGCGCTTGGAGTGCTTACGTGGCATGTGTGGTTGTTTGCGGCGCTGGTGGTGATGTCGAACCAGATTCACAAGTGGAGCCACCAGGGGCCGCGCGAGCACTGGCGCATCGTGACCTGGCTGCAGAAAGCGCGGATACTGCAGACTCCGCGCCAGCACGCGCAGCACCATCGCGGCGAAAAGAACACGCACTATTGCGTGATCACCAACGTGCTCAATCCCGTGCTTGACCGCATCGGTTTCTGGAAAGGTCTGGAGTGGTGCATCGAACGCATACTAGGCGTAAAGCGCCGCGTGGAGCCTGCATAGACGTTGCTCCCAAGTTTTCCCCAAGGTTGCGCGCTGCAAATCCCCCGCTAAAGTGCCGTTCCCGAGTCAGGGATGAACCCCAAATAGACTCAAAGGCCTCGGCGCGCCTGCGCGCCATGCGATTGTTTTTGACTCCGGACTTCGGACCCGGGACTTAGGACTTAGCAATGACCAAGCATATTTTCGTGACCGGCGGCGTGGTTTCCTCTCTCGGCAAGGGTTTGACTACGGCCTCGATCGCCAACCTCCTCGAATCGCGCGGCTTGCGGGTGCGCATTCAGAAATTCGACCCCTACCTCAATGTCGATGCCGGCACCATGAACCCGTTTCAGCACGGCGAGGTTTACGTGACGGCCGATGGCGGCGAAACCGACCTCGACCTCGGCCACTACGAGCGTTTCTCGAATTGCCCACTCACGCGCGCCTGTAACGTAACCACGGGCCGCATTTACCAGAACGTGATCACCAAAGAGCGCCGCGGCGCTTACCTCGGCGGCTGCGTGCAGGTGGTGCCGCACGTGACCAACGAGATCAAGGCGCACATCCGCCAGTTCGACGGCCCGGAAGTTGACGTCGTGCTCAGCGAACTCGGCGGCACCGCGGGCGACATTGAATCCGCCGCGTACCTCGAAGCTTTCCGCCAGTTCGCCTATGAACATGGCCGCGACAATTGCGTGTTCGTTCACCTCACGCTGATCCCCTACCTGCGCGCCTCGGGCGAGCTGAAAACCAAGCCTACGCAGCAAAGCGTCGGCATCCTGCGCCAGATCGGTATCCAGCCGGACATGCTGGTGTGCCGCACGGAAAAGAGCATGACGCAGGAAATGCGCGACAAGATCGCGCTCTTCTGCAACGTCGAGAAAAAATACGTGTTCGAAGAGAAAGACGTCGAGCACTCGATTTACGAATTGCCGCTGGTGCTGCACGAACAGGGCGTGGATGACGCAATGATTCACCGCCTCGGACTGCCCACCAAGCCTGCCAACCTTGACGAGTGGCAAAAACTCGTGCACACGGTAACCAACCCCAAGGGCAGCGTCGAAATCGCCGTTGTTGGCAAATACATTGAACTCAAGGACGCTTACAAAAGCGTGTACGAAGCCATCGCGCACGCCGGCATCGCAAATAACGTCGATGTCAATGTGCAGCGCATCGCCGCCGAAGAAATCACCGACGACAATGTCGGCGCCAAGCTGCGCGGCGTTTGCGGCATTCTCGTTCCCGGCGGTTTTGGCGAGCGCGGCATCGAGGGCAAGATTTCCGCGGTACGATTCGCGCGCGAAAATCGCGTGCCCTATTACGGCCTTTGCCTTGGGATGCAGATTGCGACCATTGAGTTTGCGCGCAACGTGTGCGGCCTCAAGGGCGCGCATTCAACGGAGTTCGCCAAGGATTCGCCCCACCCCGTAATCACGTTGCTCAAAGATCAGGTCAACATCAAAGACATGGGCGGCACCATGCGCCTGGGCGCACAGCCGTGCAAGCTCACGGAAGGCAGCATTGCGCGCAAGGCCTACGGCGCGGAACTTGTGCAGGAACGCCACCGCCACCGCTACGAATTCAACAACGCCTATCGCAAGCAGCTTTCCGAGAAGGGCCTGGTCATCTCCGGCATCAACCCCGAGCTCGATCTAGTCGAAATCGTCGAAATCAAAGATCATCCGTTCTTCGTGGGCGTGCAGTTCCACCCCGAGTTCCAGAGCAAACCCACCAAAGCCCACCCACTGTTCCGTGAATTCGTAGCCGCGTCGCTCAAGCGCAAGGCGAGCATGTAGCATGACGTAAGTCGCATGGGCGCCCTCGCCCATGCCGCAGAGCCTTGTCATGGATCCTGCTGCTTTAAGAAATGCACGCGTTCAAGAAGGCGAGCGCAAGTTCGGACTTTACCGTATTCAGTCGCGCAGTTCGCGCACCGAAGGCGGCGACTTGCGAGCCTCCGCTTCTTCGAGACGGAGCGGGCCGACCGTGATCGTTCCGGGCTCTTTGAGGGTCAACGTCAGGTCAAAGCGCTTGTCAGGCCTGGCCGAAGCTGCGTTGAGCCTGACGCCCTGCGGGCTGATTTCGCCCACCTGAACATCCTTGAGCCAGGCCGGAAGTGTCTTTGCGATGCTCTCTGGCACTGTGTCATAGAAGCCGCTATTGGGCGCGAGCACGATCTCGCGTGAACCGAGCCTGACTTTGGCAAAGCTCGCTTTCGGATCTCCGTCGGCGTACACGATGCGCAGCAATCTGATTTCGCGCGCGATTTTTGCTTCAAGTTCTGCGCGCAACTCGGCATCCGTGAGTTCGCGCGGCGGGGTCTCGGGCTCGATAGGCTTCTCGATCTGCGGCCGTTTTGTGGGTGAGAGCGTGGCTTGGCCCCATAGCGAAATCTCCGACGGTTCGGGGCCGCGGCTCCAGTTTACGCGCGCGGCCTGGTAATCAGGCTGCGGAAGCTGCGGCGTCTGGGCGGCGGCGCGGATCGTGAAGGCGGCAATCGCGAGAATGCCCACGTTCAGCATGGCGATGCTCAAGACAACCTGATGGCGCTTCATGGCAATGCTCCTTGGCCCGTCGTGTTAACGACGCAAATCAGGGTTTGCTGGTTCCAGGTCCGGAGTAATCGATATCGACGTAGAGCTTGAAGGTGCCCTCGGCGAGCAAGCGCTGACCCACGCGCGCGACGGCTTTGAACAAGCCCATGCCGTCCATGCGTTTCTGGCAATCGGCTTCGAGCGTAATGGTCTCGCCCACCTTAGCGCGCGAGTAAAACTTGAGATTGGTCAGGCCGGTTAGAAAGCCCTTGACCACGCGCCCGCCCTTGTCGCGCGCGTGCTGGGCATCTCCTGCGGCAATGGTTTGCGCCAGACATTCAATGAGAGCCGCGTCGCCCAGTTCGCCGTTCTCGACGAAGGGGTCGCCCTCGCGCACTTCGCGCGTGGCTTCGATGCGCTCGGGCCCCCATACGGGCACGTCGTCCACCAGCACCATGGGCGGGCGATGGGGAATGAGTTTTCTGAACTCCTGGCTCATGGCGGCAAGGGTGCCAAAGGAAGCGATTTGCGCAAGTTCGCACGTTGCGCCGCCATATCAGGACGTAGAAGTCCGAAATGCAAGCCGCTAATGCCTTGACACTGGCGCGACAAGCCGCGAAACTTTGGGGTTCCAGTGGGGCCAAAGTGAGGGCGGTTTTGAGCGGCCATCTGATTCCTGCCGTGAGTGGGTATTGTGTTGTCATCCCCACGTACAACAACCGCGCCACGGTTGCTGATGTCGTCAGGCGCGCACTGGGCGTGGCGCAGACCGTGATTGTGGTCGATGACGGCTGCACCGACGGCTCCCCTGAATTGTTCAAGGATTTGCCCGTTGTGCTCGTGCGCCACAAGCGCAACCGCGGCAAGGGCGTGGCGCTGCGCACGGGCTTTGCCAAGGCCTTTGAGCTGGGATACACGCACGCGCTGACTATAGACAGTGACGCGCAGCATTATCCCGAAGAGGCGCCCAAGCTGATGGCGGAAAGCCAGCGCAACCCTGATGCGCTGGTCATTGGCGTGCGCGACATGTCGGGGCTGCATGTACCCACGATTTCGACCTTCGGCCGCCAGTTCAGCAATTTCTGGATGCGCCTGGCCACAGGCGTTGAAGCGCACGACACGCAATCGGGCTTTCGCGTTTATCCCCTGCGCCATGTCACGCGCATTACCTGCTTTTCGCGCCGCTTCACCTTTGAGTGCGAACTGCTCGTGCGCGCGGCCTGGGGCGGGTGCCCGATTGTGTCCGTGCCCATTCGCGTACACTACCCGCCGAAGGAAGAACGCATTTCGCACTTCAACCCGGTTTGGGACAACGTGCGCTATTTCTTTCTCTACAATTACCTGAACTTCCGGCACCTGCTGGTGCCGTTGCCGCACCGCAGGCTGGTGGCGAACAAGGATCCGCTCTGGGCGGGCTCGCCCTGGGCCACATTGAAGAACGGCGTGCGCAAGTTGCGTGAACTGGCGGCGCTGCCGCCGAGCGCGCAGCTTTCCGGCGGGCCGATTTCGCGCATGAAACAGCTCGCGAAATTCCTCGTGCACGAGAACAACACACCCGGCGAACTGGGCATGGCGGCGGGCATTGGCGCGTTCATCGGCTGCACGCCGCTGATTGGTTTTCAGTGGCTGGTGGCGCTTTACGCCGGCACGCGCATGCACCTCAACCGTATTGCCACGGTGGCCTCCACCAATGTCAGTTTCGGCCCCCTGACCGCAGTGATCGCGCTTGCATCGGTCATGCTGGGAAAAACCCTCACCGGCAGCCACGACTACATCCCGCGCACGTTTGAACTTTCCGTGCTGTGGCCCTTCCTGCGCAACAGTATCGGCGAGTGGATCCTGGGCAGCACCATCATTGGACTTTGCATGGCGTTTGTGGTGGGACTGGGCACCCTTTACGGCGTGCGCGCGTTGCGACGTGCCAAGCACAGCCGCGAAGCACTTGACGACCTGCCCAGCCTGACGCCGCCCAATGGCGTTGCCTCAGCGGATATTCATGCCGCACTTGATGAAGCTGCCTTGGCCGAAAAGGGCGCCGAGGCTGCGGCATGAGCGGACCGGCGCTCGAACTCAAGGAAAGCACAGGCACGCCGGAGCAGGGTGGTCGGCACTGGGACGGGCGCACGCGCAGCGGCCTTGGCATCCGCATCATGTATTGGCTGTTCCGCGCGCTGGGGCCGTTGTTCGCCTACACACTGCTCTACCCGGTGGTCTTCTACTACTTGTTGTTTGCGGGCAAGCACGGCCGCGCAAGCCGCGACTATCTGCGGCGCGCGTTTCCCGATGCCGGAGCACTCAAGATTCTTTGGTTGAACTATCGCCACTTCCTGAGTTTTGGCCGCATCCTGCTGGATCGCGCTTACGCCTTTTCGGGCATGCACGATCGCTTCGTGTTTGAGCGCGAGAACACCGAGGCCTTTTCGCAGTCGCTGGCGCAGGGCAAGGGGCTGATTGTCGTCAGCGCGCATATGGGCAACTGGGAGCTTGCGGCGCACACGCTGGCCTCCATCAGCACCACGGCGCCCAAGGTGCCCATCAACCTGGTGTGGTTCCGCAACGAAAGCGGCGAGCAGGAGAAGCACCTCAAGCGCGTCAGCGGCGACCAGCCCTACAACATCATTGACTCGCGCGATCCCATGCAGGCCAGCATCGACATGGTCAACGCGCTCAAGCGCGGCGAGATTGTCGCCATCCACGGCGACCGCGTTACGGGCAGCGCCGTGAAGGTGCCGTTTTTCGGCAGCGAAGCCGCGTTTCCCAGCGGGCCCTATGTGGTGGCGGCGAACACAGGTGCACCCATGCTGTGGGTGTTTGCCAATCGCCTTGGACATGGCCGTTACAGCTTGCGGGTAGCAGGGCCCAAGGTGCTGCAATTTGCGTCTCGCAAGACGCGCCAAGATGACTTGGCCCGCTGGACAAGCGAGTACGCCCTGGAACTGGAGCGCCGGCTGCGGGAGTTTCCGCTGCAATGGCACAACTTCTATCCCTTCTGGGGATAGGACAAATTGCTTCATATCTTTGTCATTGCACCTACATCATCTTGTAAGAAAATGAAGTTGCGGGCCACTTATGCGTGAGTAGGATTGCTGGTCCCCTTCTATTGTTTTTCTCCCTTCGGGAGCCGTCCATGCGGTGCATTCGCTCTGTCGGAATTGTGACTGCAATCGTGGCTTTGGGTGCCCTGCTTTCGGGGTGCGGCCCAGGCTTGCTGGCGCTGGCGGGCGGCACGGGTGGCGGCATTCTGGGGTTTGCGGGCTCCGGCAAGGACAAAGACAAGGGCGGTGGCGGGGGCTCAACCAACACGCCTCCAGTGGTGGTCATTAACTCCCTGACGCGTGAAGACGCGCCGGCAACCCTGACGTACACGCTGATTGACAACGAGTCAAATCTGTGCAGCGTCACCGTGACATACTCGACCGATGGCACGAACTACTTCCCCTGCACGCAGGGTGTTGGCGGCGATCCCACGACGTTCCTCAATTCTGGCGCGGGAGCAACCCACACTTTTGAATGGGATTACGAGCTGGATCTCCTGACCGAAGAGCTGGTGAGCGGCATCACGATCGCGGTCACGGCCAACGACGGCTTCACGGATGGCCCGGTGGCCTCCATGAACGGGCTGACGGTCGGCAACGATGCTCCGGTCTGTCTTACCAGCGTTTCGCCGCAATCGCCAAGCGTTCTGGTCAATGGTTCGCTGGTGCTGGTGAACTTCGTGCTTGCCGATACCTCGGCTGATATCGCGGGCATGGTGGTGCTGTTCACTCTCGACCAGGGCCAGACATTCACAGAACTGACTGCGGGCGACTACGTTGGGACGCCGCCTTTTACGCTGCTGACCACAACCAGCGGCGCTTCAGGTCAGTTCATCTGGGACTCAAGCGCGGCTTTGCCCGGTTTTGTGGGCAACAACGTAACGCTGCTGCTGGTGCCCGTGGACAAACCCACCGGCTGGGTCGATTACACGCTGGGAACGCCCGTACCCGTGGGCCCTTTCAGCCTCAACAACATTGCCAACGGTCCGCCCGAAATCACGCTCGTCAGCGACATCAACGGCACCTCGCAGGTGGGCACTGTCAACATTCAATTCACGCTCACAGACACCGGCAGTGACAGCGCTGTCGTGGCCCTTGAATACTCCGAAAGCGGCGGGCCCTTCACACCCGCGCGACTGATTGGCCAAACTACGCCGCAGGATGCCGGGCCCTTCGTATGCTCGCCCAACCCAAGATTGTACTCCGTAACATGGGATGCTGTGGCCGACCTTGGAACGACCGGCGTGAAGGATGTTGAGCTGCGCCTGACACCCGCGCAGTTCGGAGCTTCATCGGTCGTGGGCAGCCCTGCGCTTACCGGGCAGTTCGCGCTGACGCCCAACGAAGCGCCCTCGGTTACGGATTTCCAGGTTTATCAGAATGGGGGCAACATCACGGTGCGCTTGAACCTCTCGGATTCAAGCAGCGATCCTGTCAGCCTGGCCATTACCGCCTATTGGAACGGCGGAGCCAGCAGTTATGCGCTGACCACCGCTGACTTTGCCGCAGGCGACATCAACAACTGCGCCACAAGCCCCTTTGGCTCAGACAATCTGCTGATCTGGATGACGACCCGCAGCGGTTCTCCCTTGGCCAGCCTCAACGCCGCCGACGTTTACTGGGAGGTCACCCCGACCGACATTCCGCTCAGCAATCCCGGGGCTTCGCTGGTGGGCAGCACTTACATCTCGGGCACTTTCGCCGTCATCAATGACATCAATGGCGCCGTGCCGATCGCAATCAACCTTGCAGAAGATTCGGGCGCGGTCACGGTTTCCCTGAGCCAGACGCGCGATTTCACGGCCTTGATCCAGCCCACAGCCGCGCTGGACCACACCGTGACCTGGGACGTTGTAGAAGGTGCCACCTACGGCGCGATTGCGATAGTAAGCAACCCGGCGCAGGGCCCGCAGACGGCCACCTACACCGCACCCGCGCTTTTGCCCATGCCCAACCAGGGCTACGCCACGGTTCGCTGCATCAGCAATGCCGCGCCTACCGTGTCTGCGACATGGCGGCTGTACTTTGGCGATGCGCCCACGAGCGTGGTGGTAACGCCATCGACGGCGAATGTGGTGCTGAACTACTCTCAGGCATTCACGGCGGCGGTTTCGCCGGGCACGGCCCCTCAACTTCTGAGCTGGACTGTGATCGGTGGTTCCGCGTTTGGAACCATCACCAACACCGGTGTGTACACCGCTCCGTCGGTCATGCCGGTGTCAGGCCGCTTTGCAACAATCCGTGCCACCAGCGTGCTGGGTACGGTGTATGGCGAAGCGGTGATCACGCTTCAGCCGCCGCCCAGTTTCTGCACCGTGACCGAAGCCGTGGGCAGCAGTGCCGGGCCTTCGCAGGTCACACTGGGAAACACGCTGCAGCTCATCGCGACGATCAACCCGTCCGATGCGCCGCAGGATGTTTACTGGACCATCGACTGGAACGGCGTCGGGCAAGGCTCGGGCAACCCGACGGTGGGCACAATTTCCACCACCGGCCTGTACACCGCGCCCAGCATCCTGCCTTCGCCCAGCCAGGTGTTTGTCCGTGCGCGTTCGCAGCTCATCTCGGGCGTTACGGATGATTACCAGATTGACCTGATTGCTCCGCCGCCCACTAGCTTCTCCGTTACTCCCGCCACGGTTACGCTCACGGCCGGCGGCGCAGGCGTTGATTTCAACCTGATCAACGTTATCCCCTCCAACGCCAACCAGTCCGTGACCTGGACGCAGAATCCTGTGTTCGGCACCCTTGATGCGCAAACCGGCGTTTACACGCCGCCGCCCAATTCCAGCACGGCCACGATCGTCACGATCCGCGCCACCAGCAACGTCGCCGGCTCGGTCTTCGCCGAAGCAGTCGTGACGGTCATGCCCAACGCACAGGTTGCACCCCAGACCGTCAGCATTTCGCCCCTTGCAGGCCGCACCTTCGTCAGCGGACGCACGCTTCAGTTCACGGCTACCGTTATGCCGACGGGCGCATCCCAGAGCGTCACCTGGTCCAAGATCAGCGGCAACGGCAGCATTGACGCCAACGGCATTTACACGCCGCCATCCAACGGCAACCTCGACGAGACGGCCGTAATCCGGGCCACCAGCACCGTCGACACAAACATCTGGGATGAAGTTGACGTGGAAATCGACGGAAACGGCAACCCCAACACCAACAGCCTGAGCAATACCGCGATGGGCCGCAGCGAAGCCATATCGTTCTACGATTCAGATTTTGATCGTGTTTTCTACTGTGGCGGTTACAGCGAAGCCGACGGCAACAAGCACGACGACGTGGTCGGGGTTCACAACCTCGCGACGAACGCCTGGACATTCGTGTCCCGCATCAGCCCGACTCAGTCTGCCAACACCATCGCCTGGGCCTGGGACGACGACAACGACTACCTTTATGCCATCGTCGGCAACGGTGCCAGCGCCGTCGGGATTTACCGTCTCGGCATCGGCACTTCCACCGTCGCAAGCTGGTCCGCCGTCACCGCAACCGGCGCGGACGCGCCGGTCTTGAACGCAACGTTCCGCTATCAGTCCATGTACGACGACGCCAATAATGAGATTTACATCTGCGTCGGCGCGGCTTCGAACACGATCTATCGCCTCGACGTAAACAACCCGAGCAACCTGCAATGGCGCCCGAAAAAGACGAGCGTTATCGGTTCGCCCTCCACGCCAAGCACTGAAAAGTGCGCCTATTTCTGGGACAGCGGCAACTCACGGCACACACTCGTTGGCACCACGACTTCACCCTCGGTCGCAACCAAGGTCTGGTACTTGAACAATTCGGTCACGACCTGGACGTGGGTCGAAGTCTCGACCACCGGCAGCGGGCCCTCAGGCGGCTACGATGACGGTTCGGCAACCCACGATGGCAGCACCGCCCTGTTGTTCGGAGGCCGCGTCGGCTTGAGCATTCTGTTCTCGAACAGTGTCTTTGAACTCGACACGTCGGCAACGCCCTACACCTGGCAGAACGCCACGATCGTGGCCGGCGGGCGCACGCCTTCGGCGCGCGGCCGCACGGCTTTGCAGATTGTCGGCTCTGATATGTACGTGTTTGGAGGCAAGAACACCGTGGGCATCTTCGGCGACATGTGGAAACTTGACGTGAGTGCGGGCGTGTGGGATCAACCGGCACCCGACGGCATGTTGCCCCAGGGCCGCAAGTACGCCGCGTCGGTCTGGGTCGATACGCTGGGAGCCGGCTGGGTCTATGGCGGCATCTGCGATTACGGTGTAAGCGACGAAATGTGGCGCCTCGAGTTCAACAGCGGCAAGAACAGCTGGGATTGGTTCCTCGAGCCGCCGGCAAGCTTTGCTGCCATCAACCCGCCGCAACTGCAGGGCGCATCGCTTGACTATGACGCGGTCAACGATCGCTTCCTGCTGTTTGGCGGTGCGCGCGCCAGCAATGGCACACTGCTTAACGGTGACATCTACGCGTACAACTACGGCAGTTTTGTCTGGAGCAAACCCTCGACCAGCGGCGGGCCGCCGCCTGCGCGGCTGTTGCACTCTCACTGCTACGACGACGTCAACGACCGCATGATCTATTTCGGCGGACAGGATTCAGGCACGCCTCCCTTTCGCAGCGACGTGTGGCTGTTCAACGTGACAACCAACGTTTGGTCTCAGCCCTCGATCACCGGCAGCATCGACGGTCGCGCCGGGGCATTTGCCGGCTGGAGCGCGACGTCGTCGCGCATGCTGGTGCTGGGCGGCTACACCCAGACATCGGGCGCTACGCTTCAACTTTACGAGCTGGCTTTCACTACCAGTACGAGCGCAGCCTGGACGGCCCTCGCAACCCACCAGACCATGGCGCCCAAAGCCATCGTCCCCGGTGCGGGCGCCTACGACGCGGATGGCGAACGCTTCCTGTGCGCACCTCCCGGGCAGTATGAGAACCAGGCTCTGGTATTCTGCCGCACCGTTGCCACGGCCAACCCGCCGCCCACGTGGCAGATCCAGACCATTGGCGCGCTCACGCATGGGATTGGCGCAAGCGGCATGTATGATCCCGTCGCAGGGCGCTTCATTGCCTTTGGCGGCGAAAACGACCTGGGCGGCGGCAAGTACCGCAAGCTCAATCAGTTGCGGGTGCTCAGGCTGAAATAACATGGCAAACGCCAACCATTCCGACGACGAATTCCTTCGCCTCGCGCAAGCGCGTCGCCTCCTCACGCAGGGGCAGGTAGCCGCGCTGCGCCATGAGCTGCGCCGACGCAGTGCGCAAAACCCGGCCGCAACTATTGCCGAACTCGCCGTGGAAAAGGGCATGCTTGACGCCGGCGCGGCTCGTGCACTGCTCGCGGCCCACGGCGCGGGCGCGCAAGCAGCAAGAGACGCCGAGCCCACCAGCCTGCGCCCCGAGGATGACCAGTTCAATGAAGTGCCGAGGCTCATAGAGCCGCTGCCGGTAATCAAGCCGCGCGGCGCTGCGGGCCCGCGTAACCCGAGCGAGGACTCGCACCTTGAAATGGAGCTGCCGCCGCCGGGCAGCCCCAGCGGCGATTCCCTGTTTGACGAAGGTTCAACGCCCAACCTCGCACCCCTGCCCGTGACTCCGACCCCCGGGCGAATCCCCGAGGCCACACAATCGCCGATTCTGGTGGAGCGCACGCCTTCAGCGTTCGATGAATCGCTCGGTTCCACGAATCTCGGCCTGGAGTCGGAGTCCCATGCGGCGCCCACCTGGGAGGACAACCTCTCATCGGCTGACACGCTCAACGGCCTGACGGATGAAGAAGACTCGGCCGTCGAACTCGAACCGCAGACGCAGTCACAGCCGAAAATGGGAACCGGCCCACTGCCGATGCTCGACGACGAGCCGGTGCGGCTTGCGCCATCTTCGGCCCTCAATGAAAGTGCGGTGCGCGACGTGATGCGCGACGCCGACGACGGCTATTTCGGCCGTCCCGCGGATCTGACCCGTCCCGGCTTTGACGAAAACGTGCTGGCCGTGGACAAGGTCGAGGAGGTCACGCTCTTTGACTCCGAAAAAGACATTGACCAAAGCGCGCCTCAAGGCGTGGCGCCCGACGACACCGATTTTTCGCGCACGCGCGCCACGGCGCCGGGCAAGCCCCCTTCAAAGCCGCCTTCCAGGCCGCCGAGCAAACCTTCGACCAAGCCTCCGATCACTGAAATCAACGACGACTCGGACGTCAACTTCGGCGTGACACTCGCCGGCGACACGATTCCGGCGGGCAACGCCAAAACGGTGTACGACGACTCCGAAGTCGGCATCGAGGAAGAAATCACCGGCGAAATCACCAGCGAGCCCACCACTGGTTCGCGCACCAGCGGCATGAGCACCGCCATGGCCACGGGCGAAGTGGGCGGGCGCAAGCGCAACAAGGTCGGCGTCGAAAGCAATATCACCGACGACCAGAACCTCGCGGGCGAGCAGATTTCCGCCTCGCAGGTCACGATCGCCGACATCCGCAGCAAGATGGGTATTGGCGCGGGTGTGAAAATCGCCGACGGCCAGGACACGGCCATGAAGGTGGTCAAGCGCCTCAAGCAGGGCGGCGGCGCTTACAAGCGTTACACCGTGATCCGCGAGATCGCGCGCGGCGGCATGGGCAAAGTGCTCGAAGTCGAGGACAACGACCTGCGCCGCAGCGTAGCTCTCAAAGTTCTGCGCAAAGAGATGCTCGGCCGCAAGGATCTCGTCGAGCGCTTCCTGGAGGAAGCGCAGATCACCGGACAGCTCGAACACCCCAACATCGTGCCCGTGCACGAAATCGGCGTGGACGGCCGCGGCAACCTTTACTTCACGATGAAGCTGGTCGAGGGCGAAGAACTCTCGAATATCCTCAAGCGCCTGCGCCAGGGCGACGCCAACGCGCGCCAGAGCTACCCGCTGTCGCGCCTGATTGAAACGTTCATCAAGCTCTGTGAAGGCCTCGGCTTTGCCCATTCACGCGGCGTGATTCACCGCGACCTCAAACCCGCCAACATCATGGTCGGCCGATTTGGCGAAGTGCAGATCATGGACTGGGGCGTGGCAAAAATCGTCGGCTCCAAGGAAGAGACCGCCGAGCGCATTGTCGGCTCCGACCGCCGCGACGCCGGCGTAGGCACGACCATGGTCGGCGCAATTCTCGGCACGCCCACCTACATGTCGCCCGAGCAGGCGCGCGGCGAAACTGAAACACTGAACATCCAGAGCGACATTTTCTCCCTGGGCGTGATTCTCTACGAGCTGCTCTGCCTCAAGCTTCCCTGGACGGGCAAGAACAGCGAAGAAATCCTTGAGCAGGTGCGCGAGGCCAACCCTCAGCCGCCCAGCGCGCGCGACGGCGAAAAGAACATCCCCCCGGACCTCGAACAGCTTGCCATGCGCTGCCTCGAGAAAGATCCGCGCAAGCGCATCCAGAGCACGCAGGATCTCATTGATAACCTGCGCTCCTGGCAGGAAGGGCGCACGCTGGCGGCCGTGCAATACACCTTCAGCCAGCTCTTCAAAAAGTGGCTCGCGCGCCACAGGAAGTCCGTCATCCTCGGCAGCATCATGGTGCTGCTGCTCGTTGGCGGCAGCGTGGGCACTTTCATCGCCATTGACCAGCAGCGCAAAGCCGAGATCCCGGGCAGGCTCACGCGCGGCCAGGAGTTCCTGGCCCAGGCGGTTACGGCGCGCGAAAACGCCCAGCCCGATCAAGCCAACGAACACGCAAGCAAGGCGCGCGCGGAGTTTGAAGCCGTGCTGCAGATCGAGAAGGACAACGCCAAAGCCAAAGAAGGCCTGACGGCCGCCTCCCTCGAACAAGCGCGCATGCAGGCCAGCCTCGAGGCCGCCGCGCAGGAAAAAGCCCGCCGCGAGAAAGAAGCCGAGCGCCTTCAAAAACTCTCCGATGCGCTCAAGCGCGCCGATGCCGCGCGCGACGCCGCCGAAGACGCTGCCAAATCAGCGGCGCAGGCCGGCCGGCCGGCGGATGCCGCGGTCAAGAGCCAGTTCGACAAGGCGCGTGAAGAATACCTGGCCGTGCTGGCGCTGGAGCCGACCCATGCCCGCGCGGGCGAAGAAAAGCTGCGCATCGACAAGTGGCTTGCGGATTACACCCAGGGTGAAGAGAACGCACGGCAGTTCACCGACCTGGGCGCCAAGCTCGCCGAGTTGCGCCAGAAGGCGCAAGCGGCGCGCGCGCTGCTGGGCGGCGGCAAGAAGTTCGAAGACGCCAAAAACCCGGTGCTGGAAGTGATCCGCCTGTCGGATCTGGCGCTGGCGGTTCCGCTGTCGGATGCCCCCGCCAGGAAGCTGAAAGGCGAAGCGGCCCAGACCAAAGCCGAGATCACGCTCGAATACGCAAAAATGGCGCTGGCGCAGCAGCCGCCCAAGTTTGAAGTCTGCGACCTGATGCTGAGCATTGCCGAAATCACGGGCGAGCGCGCGGCCGAGGCCAAGGCGCAGCGCAGCGAATATGAAACCAAGCGCGCCCAGGCCGAGCGCTTCCAGGAACTGCTCAAGACCGCCGAATACAACATCAACAACCAGCTCTGGACTGCGGCCGTTCGCACTACCTCCGAAGCCCTGGCGGAGGCCGAGAAAAGCAAATACGCCACCGCCCAGGACAAAGAACGCCTGGCCAAAATGGCGCAGTTCGCGCAAATGGAAGAAGTGCAGGCGCGCGTAAATTCCGCGACCACGAGCGACCAGTTCGGCGCCATCGTGGGTGAATTCGAGCGTCTGCTCAAAGACGTGCTCAAGGACGCCGACTATGTGCAGCGCTGCGAAGGCTACCTGCTGCAGGTGCGCTCAAAGCTGGGCGTTGCGCTGCTTGAAGAGGCGCGCAACGCCGACGATGCCACGGCCCTGGATCTTCTGGCCCGTGCGCTCAAACACCTGAGTGAGCGCGCGCACCGCGTCGAGGCCCAGAAGCGGATTGACGAAATCACCGCGCGCAAGGCGCTGTCGGATCTGTCCGACAAGCTGGTGCTGCTGCCGCGGGGCGCGTTCATCGTGGGCTCGCTCAAGGACTCTGACTACAACACCCAGCGCACCGTCGAACAGGAAAAGATTGTGTTCATGGACCGCACGCCCGTGACGAATTCGGACTATCTCGAATTCGTGGCCGCCGGCGGCTATGCCAACGAACAGTGGTGGGATAAAGATGCACTGGCCATCATCTCCAGTTTCGTCGATTCAACGGGCGCACCGGGCCCCAAAGCCTGGGTCAAGGGCGGCTTTGACGCCAGCCTGGGCAACGTGCCCGTTACCGGCATCAGTTGTTTTGAGGCCCGCGCCTATGCCCGTTTCCGGGGCAAGCGCCTGCCCACGGCCGATGAATGGGAAGTCGCTGCCGGCGCGCCTCTTGCCGCCAGAGGCACCGCCAGCGGCGATTACGCCTTCGGGTCGCGCGAAGACGCGCCCGCGCTGGGCGTGCCGCGCCTGCGCGACGTGGGCACGGCCGAATGGGATCACAACGTCAACGGCATCAAGGACCTGGGCCACAACTGCGCCGAATGGACCGACTCCGCCGACGCTCAGGGCCGCTCCATCATCAAGGGCGCCGAAACCGGCATTCGCCCTGACTTGTTCCTGCGTTACGCCCGCCGCGCCAAGAACAGCTTCGCCAAGATGGCTGACCGCACCAGCGGGCGCGGCTTCCGTTGCGCACAGGATTACGTTCCCAAGAAGGAAGGCTAGGCAATGCTCAAACAATTGTGGATTGCGGATTTCGGATTGCGGATTGAACAACGCGTAGCGCGTGCGCAATCCGCAATCCGCAATCCGCAGTCCGCGATTTTCATCGCCTTGATGCTGGGCCTGCTGGTTTCCACTTCGGCGTGCAGCAACATCGAAGTTCCCGACCTCGACAAAGACGTGCGCGAGCAGAAAATCATTCCGCCCGCCTGGCAGCCCCTGCCGCTGCGTGTGGGCCTGGCACCCTTTGCCTACGAAAACGAACTCAACGCCGAAAAAACCAATATCGACAAGACGCGCCGCTGGGTGATCGTGCCCACGCCCGATCGCCTCAACGGCCAGGACGGCATGCACAAGCACATGCTCGACGTGCTCGTGAAATACAAGATGTTCGAGCGCATCGAGCCCATTGCCAACGCCACGCCCAAAATGAGCGTAGATGAATTGCGCAGGCTCGCGCTCGCGCAGGGCTTTGACGTGGTGCTGCAACCCAGCCTGCGCCGCCACGACATCGGCTACGTCAAGTCCAACAACTGGTACGCCTGGAACATGCTTTTCTGGTGGATGATGAGCCCGGTGTTCACATGGTGGATCGCCGATGAAGTATTTGATGTCAACGTTCACGTTGACATGCGCCTGTTCCCCACGGCTTCTGGCCAACTGGCCCTGACGAAACGTCTGTTGCCGCAAGAACCAATCCAGCGCGACTGCGACGACTTTGACCACGGATTCAACGCGCTCTCCATCTTCAGCACGCCCGGTTACATGGGCGAGAGCAACTGGCAGAAGCTGGGCGGAAAGCTCATCCCCATCGGCGAGTGCGAAGCGCACAAGCAGATGTTGCGCTACATCACGCGCGATCTCGCGCGCAAAGTTGAAGAGGGCGATTTCCTTGACGACCTGCGCCGGCGCACGGGCGTGATCGTGGGCGTGGACTCGCCCGGGCGTCCCGGCCTGCCCCTGACGCGCTTTGCCGAAGCTGACGCAAACGCGCTTTCGCGCTTCATGCTCAAGTCTCCACGCCGCCCGCTCACCGACGGCGCCGTCACCACCTTGACCGGCGCCGCCGCAACGCGCAGCGAAGTGCTGCGCGCCATCTCCGAACTCACCAGCCTTTCGCGCACCAACGATGACTTCTTCCTCGCTTTCTGCGGCACCGGCACCCTCACCAAAGACGGCAGACTGGGCGTGGCACTCGCCCAGCCCGGCGTGGCCGGCGCGGATCAGCCCCTCGAAATCACGCCCTTGATCGAACTGGTCGAAGCCGCGCTGACTGAGCGCCCGCGCACACTCGTGCTTTACCTTGACTGCTCGTTCCTGGCCAAGGGCGACTCGCGCTGCGCGGCTACGGATGCGCTGCTGGGCAAGCTGCCGCCGCGCGCCGAGAATGAAACGCCCAAGTCACTGCTGGCGCCAATCCTGGCCCGGTGCGAAGAGTGGGGCGTCAAGCTCGTGGTATTGAGCGCCACGGGCGCGCAAGTGGGCCTGAGCGCGCCTGAACGCGCCCTGGAGATGGAAGACCTCGGCAGCGGCCTGTTTACGGCCTACATACTTGAAGCGCTCAGCGGCAAGGCGGACGCCGACAAGAACGGCGACATCACGCTCGAAGAGCTGCGAAAATACGTGGACGCCCGGATCGCGCAAATCGCCGAACTGGAGGGCGTGAACCAGAAGGCCTGGTACCACGCCAGCGCCGGCCGCGAGCAATACGAACTGCCCTGCGGCAAGAAATAGAACCTGCACTGTTTTCGCCAATGAAACCGGCGCCTTGCGGCGCCGGTTTTGGTATCAGGCTTTCGGGGGCAGCTTGATCGGGCCGCCGCCTTTGAGTTTCTTGAGGGCGTCGAGGCCCTTCTTGCCGCCGCCGGATTTGTCCACGGTCTTGCCCGCGTCCATGTTGCCGAGGTTGACTTCGACGTCGTCCATGCCCTTGAACGCAGCGTTCACCATCACGCTCGAAACTTCCGCGGCTTCGCTGACGCTGACCTGCTTCTTCATCAGGCCTGCGGCCGCCAGCTCGTTGAACATCTTCTCCTGCATGGCCTGCATTGCCGCCATGACTTCCGGGCCCGCCTGGCCGCCGCCACCGCCGCTGGCCTTGATGTCGGCCGCAGCCACGAGCTTGTCCTTGAGTTCAGCGCGCAGACCCTGAATCTCGGACTTCAACGTTTCGACGATTTTCTCTTCGCCGTTCTTCTTTTCGATGTGCTGGGCCAAGTCCGACATCATCTGGCGCACGGACTTGATCGCGCTGCCGCCCACTTCCGCCACGGCCAGTTCCGCGCCCGCCGTGCCCACCAGCGCCTCGCGCAACTCGCCCAGCTTGTCGTTCAGTTCTTCGGTGATCGCTTTCTCGGTGCCGCGCGAAATCTGCACCAGCGTTTTCATCTGCGCCGCCATCTCTTTGATGGCCGCCTGGGTGTCGTCATCGAGTTTGGCGCTGGCCGCGACACTCTGGCCCGCCGCAATCGTTTCGCGCAGCTCGGTGAACCGGTCCTGCATGAATTCCTGCTGCTGCTCAAGCATCGCCTGGCGCGTCATCTGCTCGCTCTGCGCGCGGCTTGCCTGGTTCATCATGAAGGCCTTGAGCTCGGCGATTTCATCGGAAATCGCGCTCGAAGCCACGGCCGCCTGGGATTCCGAGCGCTTGGTCAGCTCGCTGCGCAGCGCCGAAAGCTCTTCCTGCAGCTTGCCCTGGTCTTCCTGGCCCTTTTTCTGCTCGGCAAAGAGGCGTTTGAACTCCTCCATCGATTCCTGAACGATCGCCTGCTTGTCCTCCTTCATGTGCTGGATGTCAGCGCCGGAGGACTCCATCTTGCCGATAATGTTCGTCACCGCCTGCGAGATCAGTTCATTGATCTTCTTGGCGTTGATGACGTTGACTTTTTTGAGGCCGCGCTCTTTGAACGCGTCAATGTCGATTTGCCGGGTCTGATTCTTGATCAGGCTTGCGTAATCGACAGGGTTTTGCGCAGTCTCTGCCATAGAGAACCTGGGACTAGCTGCCGCACAATTCCGGGAGGAGGCGCGCGGCAAGAAGAAGAGTCCGTTTCGGGAAGTAAACCACCCGCCAAGCCGCCAGACAAGGCAATTCACGGCAAGCGCGGCACAAACATTGACGCTAACTCGTTCCTGTCATGGGTTTGCAACGCTTGAAGTCCGAAATGGACACCTGCCGCCGATCTATTCTATCGGCGAAAACAGGCCCATTACTGTAGAAGTTACCGGACATGCCAATTTTGGAATTTGGATTGGGCTGACCTCGCCCACCCAAGCATGCACGGCCCAAAACCGGCAACTCGAAATCACGCAGAATGACGGTAACAAGCCGGTCATTGGCGCTGTAAAGGGTGTGTTAGTACCCAACACGGGGGCCAAATGGTGTCGGGTCAGGCAGGTGACGAGCTTTCCAAACTGGCTGTGCTCCATCATGGGGCGCTGTTTGGCTATTGCCGCCGCCGCCTGGGCCGCGAAGCCGAAGCCGAGGACGCCTTGCAGGAAACCTTCCTTAGAGCCCACAAATACTGGCACAGCCTCGACCAGACGCGCGACGCCCGCAAATGGCTCTTTGGCATCGCCCATAACGTTTGCGTGGAAATTGCGCGAAGCCGCGCGCGCCACATGACGCTGGACGAGATCCCCGAGATTGGCGAGCACGAGAGCGCAACTTCCGAGGCGCTATCCAAGATCGCCCAGCAGGAAAAGATGGCGGCGATCCGCACGGAACTCGAACGCATGCCGGACAAGGCGCGGCGCATCCTGGAGCTGCGCTTCTTTGGCCAGATGGACAGCAAGGATATCGCGCAGCTTGAAGGCATGAACGAAACGGCCGTGCGCGTAAGCGTGCACCGCGCCCTGGAAACACTGCGCGAGAAGCTGGGCAAAACGAACTTGTGATTTCGCGGCTCGTGGCCCGTGGTCCGTGGCCCGAGCAAAGGATGGAGAGAACGGACCACGAGATGCGGGCCACGAAGCAAGAGGCAATCATGAACCATCCCCAACCCCATGACCTGACGGCGCTGGCCTACGCGCTGGTGCCCTCGCCCGAGCGCGAACAACTGCTTGAGCACATCGCCGCGTGCGACGCCTGCCGCGAAGCCTATGACGCCGCGTTCGAAGAGCAGGCGCTGGTCCGTGACGTGATGTTCGAGGAAGTGCGCAGCGGCGAAGCCGAAGCCCGCGCGCTGGAGAAAGTTCTTTTGGCGCTGAAGAACGGCGCGGCTGTTGCGGAGGAGAAGCGGGGAAAGGTGCTTGGCCTGTTTTCGCCCTGGGGCATCGCGCTGCAGATGGCGGCCACACTGGCGATCGCCGCGGGCATCTTTTATGTGGCTGTGGTGATGCCGAACAACGAAGCGCCGGTCACGCCCAGTTCAGATTCAGGTTCCGTGGCCAAGGATGAAATCCCCGTCAAGGGCGGTGACGTGATGGTGCTCGCCGACGGCGCGCCGGAGCTCGACAGCGGCCGCTGGAGCAGCGCTTCCGCAGTACCCGTAGGCGTGTGGTGCCGCAATGACAACAAAGCGCCGTTGACTTTTTCGATTGATGGCGCTGATCTTCAGTTTGAGCCCGGCGCCTACTTTCAGTTACAGCCGTCCAATGGCGATCTATCGGTTTACGTTTTGCGCGGCGACGCGAGCATGAGCAATGCCACGCGCATGCTCAACGTCATCACCAACACCAACGAATTCCGTGCGCTGCCTGGTTCCACCTTTGAAGTGGAATGCCAGTTCGCCTTTTTGCCTTCACAGCGCGGCAAGGAAGTGCCCGCGCCAAACGGTCAGTCGCTGGTACAAGCGGAGGTCAAGAAGGGCGAGGTCATCTTCGTGCCCAGCGGAGAAACCTGGGAATCACCGCGCGGAGGCGTGCTGCGTGTTGGCCGCAAGCTTGACGTGCAGAGCACGGGCGTCCAGGCACAGGGCGTGAATGTCCGGCTCTCAAGGCAGTTGCGGGCCATGGGCGCTGAGTTCGACGGCAAGATGCTCGATGAGGCGTTGGGCAAGCTCAAGGAGTACGACCCCAAAGGCCACGCCGAACTTCGCATCCGCCTTCAACAGATGGAACAGCGCTTTGAAGACATGAATGAAGCAGAGGTCGTGCTCAAGGTCGTGCTTGAGAACAAGTTGGAATTGACGCAGCGCAACAATGAAGTCGAGATCAAAGACCCCAAGCGCGCGCTCTCCCTGACGATTGACAAAGACAACTACGTCGTCGCCGAGGTCACGATCAACGGCGAAACCAAGACCTGCAAGGCTGCCAGCCTCGACGAGCTGGCCCAGAAGTGCCCGGCGATTGCCGATTTGCTCGGCAGCGTGACGATCGAAACGCCCAGCGAGGGCAAGCGCAGGATCAGCCTCAAGCGCAGCTTCTACGAACAACAGGAATTGCAGGAAGAAAAACAGCAAAAGCAGGAACAGCGCGTGAAGTAGCGCCGACCATCCACAATGGCACGAGCTGAAAGGCCCGTGCCATTTTGATTCATCAGCCAGGTACCACAGGCGAACGATCCGAGCCGCGCTTCTCGGCGACCGCCTGCTCGGCGATATCGGCGGCCTTGCCGCGCGTGACGGCCGCGAGCGAGCGCATCGCGCCCGAGCTCACGGCCCCCAGCGGCACCTCGCCGTTGACCGCCGGGCCCTCCTTGGGCGTATCCTCCAGCGCGCTGTATTGAAGCTGATAGAGCCGGTGGTAAATGCCCTTTTGCGCCAGCAACTGCTGGTGGTTGCCCTGCTCGGCGAGCTTGCCCTTGTGCATCACCAGAATCTTGTTGGCGCGCTGGATGGTGCTCAGGCGATGCGCAATGATGATGCTGGTGCGGCCCTTGGTGAGTTTCACCATCGCCGCCTGGATCATTTCTTCCGTGTGCGTGTCGATGCTGCTCGTGGCTTCGTCGAGAATCAGCACGCTGGGGTTGAACACCAGCGCGCGCGCAAAGCTGAGCAGTTGCCGCTCGCCCGCCGAGAACGTCTTGCCGCCTTCCTCCACTTTCGCGTCGTAGCCGCCGGGCAGCTTCTCGATGAAACGGTTGGCGCCCACGTACTCACACGCGGCTTTGACCTGCTCAAGCGTGATGCTCTCTTCGCCCAGCCGGATGTTGTCGAAAATCGTGCCCGCGAACAGGAATACGTCCTGGTGAACGACAGCGATATTGCGCCGCAAACCGGCCATCTGGTAATCGCGCACGTCTTTGCCGTCCACGAGCACGCGGCCGCCGTTCACGTCGTAAAAGCGGCAGATCAGGTTGATAATCGTGGTTTTGCCCGCGCCGGTATGGCCGACAATGGCGGCACTCTGGCCGGGCTTGACCTCAAAGCTCACGCCGCGCAGCACCGGCTCGCTGGGCTTGTATTCGAAGTGCACGTCATCAAAGGCAACGGCGCCTTCGAATCGGCCGGGCAGGATTGCATTCTCGCGGTCAACGATGTCGCGCTTTTCGTCGAGGATCGTGAAAATGCGCTCGCCCGAGGTCATGGCGCCCACAATCACATCAAGCTTTTCCGTCAGGTCGCGAATCGGGTTGAAGAACAATTCCGCGTACTGCAAATAGGCCACCAGCACGCCGACCGAAATCGCGCCCACGGCGGTAAGCTCGGCCTCAGTGCTCAAGCCTCGCCCTTTGAACACGGCGCCACCCACAAACCAGAGCACAAGCCCGATGCCCGCCGCCGATAGCGTCGTGGCCACAGGCCGAAAGAACGCCCAAGCCTTGCGCTGCACGAGGAAGTTGTAGCGAAAGTCGTTGCCGATGCGCTCATAGGCTTCGTCGTTGCGCTTCTCTTTGTGGAAAAGCTGCACCACGCGCACGCCGCTCATGCTTTCGGCCATGAACGAGTTCAGGCGGCTTTGCGCCGTGTACCACTTGCGGTAAGCCACGCGCGAATACTTCCGAAACACCAGCGCCGCAATCACCATGAACGGAATGACGGAAAGAACAACCACCGCCAGCAGCGGGTCAATGATGAAGAGCATGGTCACGATGCCCGTGAGCATGAAGCAATCCTTGAGCACGGTCACGAGCGCGACGCTGAACATTTTCTCGAGCGAGCCCACATCGTTGGTGGTGCGGTTGACCAGCCGGCCCACGGGGTTGCGGTGAAAGAAACTCAGCGACAGCGAGTGCATGTGCGAGAAAAGCTCCATGCGGATGTCGTAGAGAATCTTCTGGCCCAGGGTGTTGAGCAGGTAGCCGTTGCCCCAATCAATGAAAAACGTGCCCATGCGCAGCAGCAGAAACAGCACGCCAAAGCAGATAAGTTTGTCGCCGGGGCTCAAGGCGCGCACGGCTTCAGCGCCGCCCAGGAACACGCCCAGAAACGAGGCCACATAGTCGCCGGGGCGCGAAATGCCGGTGTTGAACACGATGTCCACGAGCGCGCCAATGAACAAAGGCGGCATGACGGCGAGGAACGACGAGACCATCACCAGCGCCGAGCCCGCGAACACCAGGCCCACATAGCGGCGGGCATAGAGCAGCATCCGGCGCAGAAGCACCGGATCCCACGTTTTGGTCTTGATCCGTTCTTCGAGGAGATCGTCCTCGAACTGGTCGTCACTCATGTTCGTTCTTCGTTCGCCGTTCTTCGTTCACCGTTCTTCCTTCGTTCACGTTTCTCCGGTTTCACGAACGACGGAGAACGAACAACGATGAACGGTCTCAACTTGCGCTCAACTCCGCTTCCAGTTGCTGCTTGGCGTGCAGCTCCGCGTAATAGCCGCCCTTTTTCAATAACTGTTCGTGCGTGCCGCGCTCGGCCACTTTGCCCTCGTTGAGCACGATGATTTCGTCGGCGTGCTCGACGGTGCTGACGCGGTGGCTGACAATCAGCGTGGTGCGCTCCTTCATGACTTCCTTCAGGCCCGAGAGAATCGCTTCTTCGGTTTGCGTATCGACAGCGCTCAGACAGTCATCGAGCAGCAAAATCGCCGGCTTGCGCGCCACAGCGCGCGCGATGGCCACGCGCTGCTTTTGACCGCCGCTCAGGTTCACGCCCTTTTCGCCCAGCATCGTTTCGTATTGCTTGGGAAACGCGAGAATGTCCGGCTCAACCTGCGCCAGCCGCGCGCATTGTTTGAGCCACTCCGGGTCGGGCGTTTGGCCATGCACGCCAAGCCCGAGGTTCTGCAAAATGGTCTCGCTGAACAGGAACGTCTCCTGCGGCACGGTGCCAATCTGCGTGCGCAGCACTTCCAGCGGAACATCTTTGACATCATGCCCGTCAATGAACACCGTGCCGCGCGGCGGGTCGTACAGGCGCGTGATCATGTTCAACAGTGTGCTCTTGCCGCTGCCCACGGGGCCGACAATCGCCAGCGTTTTGCCCGGCTCAACACTGAACGAAAGGCCATCCAGCGCGGGGCGCGCGTTGTCAAAGAACTTGAACGAGAGGTTGCGAAACTCCACGCCGCCCGAAAGCCGCGTCACGTTGGCGGGTGTGGCCGAATCCACGATGTCGGGCGGCGTTTTGAGCACGGCTTCGATGCGCTTCATGCTCACGTTGGCGCGCTGGTAAAGCGTGACCACCCAGCCCATACCCACCATCGGGCCCGAAAGCTTGATCAAATACATGAAGAAGGCCGAGAACTGGCCCACGCTCAGTTCGCCGTCGATCACCAGCCAGCCGCCGTAAACGACCATCGCCAAATCGGCCAGCGCGAGCAAAAGCACCAGCAGCGGCTGCTCGAGCGAATCCAGCCAGGCCAGTTTCAAAGCGCGCTTCTGGTATTCGCGGGCGAGCCTGGCGAATGTCTTGACCTCGCTGCCCTCCTGTGCGAACGACTTGATCACTTTGGCGCCCGCGTAGCTCTCACGCGCGCGCTCGGCCAGCAGGTCGTACTGTTGCTGCAATTCGTCATAACGCTTTTCGACGCGGCTTGTAAGCAGCCACACGATCAGCGGAATCAGCGGCAGCGTGCACAGGCTCGCCAGCAGAAGTTTCCACGAGATGAGACCCATGTAGATGGGCACCATGATGAAGTAGAAAAGCGTATCGATGCCGATCAGCACGCCGACCCAGAAGAATTCGCGGCTGGCGTTGATGTCGGCCGTGGCCAGGGTCATCATTTCGCCGATCTTGCTCTTGTCGTGGTATTTCGCGGGCAGGCGCTGCACATGTGAAAAGAACCGGCCGCGCAACTCGTGCGAAAGATCGACCGCGCCGTAGCTGTACTGCATCGACATGTGGTAACGGAAGAAGCCATTGACCGCGACCACGGCCACAAACAGCAGGCCATAAAACCACATGCCGCCCATGAACGCGCCCGCGCCGAAAAAGCCCTCGGGCATGAGCGAAGTCAGCGGGCTGTCTTCAACTTTGCCCACAGCGGGCTTGCCGCCCTGCGTGACGTAAATGAGATGATCGACGGCCCACATCACCACCTTGGGCGCAAACGTATCGAGCGCATCCACCACCAGCAGCATCAGCGTGCCCCAGAGGTAGGGCCGCCAGTATGGCTTGATGTAGCGCAGCAGATGGAACAGGTCGCGTAGCATGAAGGTGGCGCAATATGCGCCGGCTGGAGATCGAAATCAGAAGAACGTTATACGGATGAGGCGGTCTGAAGCGGTGAATCAGCGCCAGAACCCGGACGGAAATTGTGCATGGAGAACGCCGCGAAGCTTTTTGAGCATGGCCCTCTCCTTTCCGTTGGCGACGCAAGATTGCAGTCGCGAGGGCGTGCACGCTAGCCGCGCCTTTGTGCGTGTCAACGGGGAGTAAAAGTGTGCGCGCAGGAAATCAAGAAGTGTCATCGAGCAATCACCAAACGCAGTTACAATCGTTGCCCCGCTGTGGGCCACCGGAGAGAATCAATGAGAGCTACTTACGGATTGCTGCTGGGATTTCTGCTGTGCGCGCCGTTGTGCGCGCGTGAACAAGGCGATTATGCGCCGCGCGGCGCGCTGGCTTACGCGCGCATAGGCGATGCCCAGAACGTATTGAAGAAGCTGGGCGGCGGCGACGACTACCTTGCGCCGCTGGAGCGCGCATGGCAGTCCGCTCGCGGTCGCGACGCCGAAGAAATGCAGCCGCTGGTTGACGAAATCCGGCCCTACATCAAGGCCGCCAGGAGCATCGAGTTCGCGCTGGGCGACATCATGGTGCGCGAGCCCTACACGCAAACCGTGACCGTGATCGACCTGGGCGAAGGCGCGCCCGAAGAATTCAGCGAGAACATTCGCAACTGGGCCAGAAGAGAGTTCGGCAAGAGAGCCCTGATCGAGCCCAAGGCCATGGATCTCGAGGCCTTCAGCTTCCGGCGCTACGAGGGCCAGCTCGTGGTTGCCACGGGCGGCATGATGAAATTCGTTGAAGACGTGCGCGCGGGCAACCTGGGCGAGAGCCTCTCGCAGGTCAAGCGCTTCAAGGAATGGCGTGAAAACGCCACGGGCGACCTCGTGGCCTTCCTCGATGGCAAAGCCTGGCGCAACTGCATTGATCGCCTCGGCAACAAAGAGGTGGATCGCGACTTTCTGTCACTCATGACCATCTGCGAGTGGCAGAAGTGGGACATGCTCACGCTCTCGCTCGACGTGCAAAACGGGATTGCGCTGCGCGCCGACCTGACGCTGAGCGAAGCAGCCGGCCCGATTTCCGCCATGCTCAAGGGCGCGGGCGGATTCTCGCTCTTTGACAGCCTGCCCGCCGAAACACTGGCCGCGCTCGCTTTCCAGCTTGGCTCAGACCACGAGCGCACCTACACGGAACTCTTGAAGTTCTTCCATGATGCCGATTCGCGCATGCGCAGCGGCAGCCTGCAGGAGCAACTGAAGTGGTACCAGAGCTACATCGACGAAGCCGAGCAGAACCTCAAGAAGGCTGAATCGGACGAGGACAAGAAGATTTTCCAGGAGATGATCGAGCAATACAAAGCCGAGATCGAGCGCCTGAACAAGGAGATTGCCAAGTCATCCGATACGCCCCGCGCCTTCGAACCCGACCGCGCCGAGCGCCGCCGCAAGGAACTCCGCTCCAGCGAGGCCGAACAGTTCCACGATGAATTCGAGAACTTCTGCAAGGAAAGCGGCCTGACGCGGGAGTCGCTTTTCGCCGCGCTCGGCAGCGAGGCCGTGGTCGGCATCGTCGGCCTGCCCGACCCCATGCCCGATGACGATGACATCGACATTTTCCAGCACATGTGGTTCGTAGCCGCGCGCGCACAGGGCGATCTCAAAGCCATCAAGGAAAAATTCCTCGAAATGCTCAACCGCGAGCGCCGCCCGCGCGAGCCGGGCGAAGAACTGCCCAAGCTGGCAACGAAGCCTGTCGAAGGCGGCGAACTTCTGGGCGTCGAAGAGGGCCCGGGCGTGACGCTGTTTCTGGGCGAAGGCATCGTTGGTATGGCCGCAAACAGCGAAGTGGCCAAGCGCGTGCTGCTTTCAAACAGCGGCCGCGAGCGCCTCAACATGTCCAAAGTTCCCGGCGGCACGCCCGCCGGCAGCAAGGCCGGCTACCTGGATCTCGGCGAAGTGCTGGGCCGCATGCTCGATGGCAGCATGGTGCGCTCGCGCCGCTACGGAAACCCGCCATTCCCCATGGAAAACGTGCGCAAATACCTCAAGAGCGGCCTGCGCATCAGCGCGGCCACGAACGAGGGTTCCTCGCGCATCAGCCTCACCGCGCAAACCGGCGGCGAAACCAGCGCGCGCAACGTGCTGGAGACACTGGCTGAAACACTCGAGTTCGAACGCGCCTGGCGCCACGACCGCATTGAAGTGGAATGGCTCGGCAGCGTGTGCGAAGACTGGCTGCGCAATAACCAGGCGAAACTGAAGGAAATGAGCGATGGCGACCGCCGCGACGCCCTCAAGGCCGTCACGCTCGAAACGCTGCTCGCCAAAGCCAGCGGCGCCAATGATGGCCTGCGCAGCGCCTTTGACCCCGCCATGGCCGACAGATTCAAAGCCATGCTCGCCAGCCGCAGCGACAAGCTGGGCGAAAAGGCCGCCGATTTCAGCGCGTGCGGCTTCGAGTGGTTCGGCCTGCCGCTCGACGAAAAGATGATCCGCAGCGACGACGAGCGCGGCTACGGCGGCATCACCGACGCCTGGCTGGTGGCAGCCAGCAAGGGTTCATGGGTGGCCAACGGGCGCATTTGCCTAGTTCAGTCGGGCATGAATTTCCGCACGGTGTGGCTGAGCGACGATGATTTCAACGCGGTCAAGCTTTCGAACGTCTCGGGCGGCCGCCTGAAAACCTTTAAGCCCAAGGTCGAGCAGCCGCTGTGGAAGAGCAAGCACCGCCTGTGGCGCATGCGCTGGGACGCGCAAAACGTGCAGCGCGCGCTGGTGCAGGCGTTGCAACAGGAAGATGGAACGTTCCGCGAGTTCAGCTTCAAGGGGGCCGACCACGACAACGCGGTCAAGGCGCTGCTCGAAGCCCTGAAACTCTCCGAGGAAGATTTCTACTTCAACCTCGAAACCGTATCGCGAGTCGAGATCGAAGCCAAAGACAAGTCCTGCAAAGTCCGCATCGTCATGGACGGCCAATGGATTGAAATCGACGAGAAGGGCAAAGTCACCACAAGCTGGGGCAACGAGTAAGCAACGCAAACCCAAGGGGCGAGGCGAAAGCCTCGCCCTTCCAGTTTATGGTTCGGGTGTCGTGATCTTGGCTTTGCCTTTGTATGTACACCGCGCCGGGCATTTTCAGGTTGTGAGCCTGCGAAGCAGGCAGCGTGCGGCGCTCAGGCCCTCAGGGTTGGAGTCTGGCGGTTCATTTCGTAGCGCCGGCATCTTGCCGGCTTCGCCGTGGGCATCCTGCCCACGGCTAGGACGGGTGCAGGATGCACCCGTCGAGGCCGCCTGGAAGGCGGCGCTACGGGCGGCGTCGGGGTCGGCGCGCGG
>JADLFN010000064.1 GCA_020845475.1 Planctomycetota bacterium | reverse complement strand
GATTTCAACCATGACTTGTTAAGCCGCCTACGCGCCCTTTAAGCCCAGTGATTCCGAATAACGTTCGTGACCTACGTATTACCGCAGCTGCTGGCACGTAGTTAGCCGTCACTTCCTCTGGGGTATAAGTCATCGCGTGGGTTACACGCTTATTCCTTCCCCCTGACAGTGGTTTACAACCCGAAGGCCTTCATCCCACACGCGGCGTCGCACGTTCAGGCTTTCGCCCATTGACAATGATTCTCGACTGCAGCCTCCCGTAGGAGTCTGGGCAGTGTCTCAGTCCCAGTGTGGCCGACCATCCTCTCAGACCGGCTACGCGTCGTTGCCTTGGTGAGCCGTTACCTCACCAACTAGCTGATACGTTATGGCCCCCTCCTCAAGTGCCCGAAGGCTTTGACCCCTGTGGGATGCCCCACTGTGGTCTTATGCGGTATTAGCACTCGTTTCCAAGTGTTGTCCCCCGCTTGAGGGCAGGTTAACCATATATTACTCACCCTTCCGCCACGGATGTATTGCTACACCCGTTCGACTTGCATGCCTCATCCACGCCGCCAACGTTCATTCTGAACCAGGATCAAATTCTTCATCAACGAATAATTTGAACCCGTTTCACATCACTTTGGCAAGAACTCAAAACTCGAATTGATCGAGTGTTGCGTTTTGCAAAAGATGTGAGGGTTACTTTTGAATTTACAGGCCACCCTCAACGAGCCGAAGCTCTCCGGTGACCCTAATTCTCCACAGCCTGCTATGCAGACCGTAGCGTGAGTTTCGTTGCCAGCTAATGCTGACAACTGACTCGGACCCTCCCAACAGTGCCCCCCGCCTTCGAAAAGTCGGGTCGGCCAACGTTGGGCGCGGTTCCTGACATTTCTCCACATGAGAGAAATAGCTCGATCTTTCGATCTCGCCTGTCAAGCCCGCCTCACATCCTCGCGCTTTTGGCTATTCAGTTTTCAAAGAGCTTGTTTCACACCCGTTACCAGGCACAAAACAACCGATGCCCACCACGACCCAGCACTTGGCTGAGCCGGTTAGGGCACCGGGCGCTGGGGGTTCCTTGGAACCCGGAGCGTTCAATGCCGTATCCTGCACAGCGTTTGTCGGGTATTTCGCGTGATGTCGCAGCATCTGCCTTCCGTACTTCCGGTCGGCCAAGCTGCTCGCGCGGCATAAACTCCAGCCGCCCTGCTACGCACTTCCCCGTCTCGTATTTCAAACAGCTCTTCGCGTCATCTCGTCAACTGCATCCACGATTTCCTGTGGGTCGCACACCGTATCCATCTGCAACTCAGGTGTCAAGCATTGATTACAAAAATCTTTTCAGCGCCTAACCCTTACTGCATCGTGACTTACAACCACTTCCCGTTTCCTCTCCTCACGTTCTCCTGTGAGGGCGGGTCAGGGTAGCGAGGATCGGCAACGTTGCAAGTTAACTTTAGAAAAATCTTTCGTGGCCGGTACCTGGCGGGTCGATCTCATGGGTGGACGGGCTCGCTCCGTCCACCCACCCTTGACGCGTCAATACTTCGTCAGGGCGATGACTTTGCGGCCCTCGAGCAGCTTGCGACCGCCCAGAAACCCCAGTTCCACCACAAACGCAATGCCGGCCACCTTGCCGCCCAACTTCTCCACCAGGTCGCACGCGGCTTTGGCGGTGCCGCCCGTTGCGAGCAGATCGTCGATCACCACCACGCGCTCGCCCTTGAGCACGCCATCGGTGTGCATTTCCAGCGTGCCCTCGCCGTACTCGAGTTTGTAGCCGATCTTCACGGTTTGATAAGGCAGTTTGCCCGGCTTGCGAATGGGCGAAAACGGCAGCTTCATCTGGTGCGCCAGCACGGCGCCAAAGATGAAGCCGCGCGCCTCGATGCCGACGATGCGCTGGGGCTTGAAGCCCTCGATTTCCTTTTCGAAGGCGCCGGTAATGGCGGCCATGGTGGTGGGATCGCCCAGCACAGGCGTGATGTCCTTGAAAATGATGCCCTTCTTGGGAAAGTCGGGGATATCGCGAATCAACTTGCGCACGCTGTCCATGGTCGCTCCGTATCTGTCGTGTGTTCATCGAACGGTTGAAGCCACTTCTAGAAACGCGCGGCCAGGCAAGCAAGCGCGGTTGGCATGACGGTAGCCGCGGGATAGAATCAAGCATCCCCGCAACGCGCCCCAAGCGCGCCTATGTCCAAACGAGAGTTCCTGATCATCGTGTGTATCGCCCTGGCGCTGGCGATTGCGTTGCCGTTCATGGCCCGATCGTTCATGCCGCGAAAGGCCGAGCCAGAACCCCTGCCGGGCGTTCCGTACCAATTCGATAACAGCGAAGACTCCGCAACGTCGCAAGCGCGCCTCTGCGAAGTGAGTGGTCGTTGTGTGGACTCGCTCACGAATGCGCCCGTTGAAGCACGTGTGACGCTAATTTGCGGCAGTCAGGTCGTTGTGACGTGGCCTTGCGCAGAAGATGGGCGGTTTCGCTTTCAGTTCAAGCCACAGAGCAACCTTCGTATGGAAATCGGGCGGGCCGGATTCGAAACCCGCACCTTTCCCTTGCCACCCAACGATGTGGTGGACGCAGGTCTGATTGTGCTTGAGCCCCACTGTTCAGTGCGCTTCTACATCCTGATGGGTGGTGAGCGCGTATCGCCGAACAGAGTCTCTGCGATGCGGCTCTTACCTTTGTCTGAAAGCAAACCTATGCGTGTTGACTTAGTGCAGCCGCGTTATGGCTTGCCGGAAGGCAGTCTCAGGCCGGGCACTTGGCGCGCCGTCGCCCACTGCACCGAGTACAATTCTGCTGCTCCAACGCTGAGCGCGCCTGAGTACTCGGCGACGTTCACGGTTGCCGAAACAAAGGCTGATGTTGAATTGCGCCCCCGGATGCCGGGTACCGCCGAAGTTGTTGTGCGCACCTTCAATCACAGACAAGAGGCACTGCCAAATGCAACGGTGGTTTTGGAGGCGATGGGTGCGGACCACGAGTGTGGCGTGCTTTCGACCCAAGAATGCGACGAGCAAGGCATTGGCCGCTTTGGCGGCTTGCCGGCCGGAACATACCTCTTGTGGGCGACCGATGGGGACCACGTTGATCGCTCCAAATCTGTTTGCGTTTCGGTTACAGACCGCGAATCGCGGGAACTGATCTTGACCGCCTCTTGCAGACCTGACATCAGCGTAGTCATCACGCGCGATGGAAAACCATGGCCCAAGGCCTTTGTTGCGCTCGTTCCAGAAAGCCAGCGAAACCAGTCGACCGTCGCGGCGGAGACGTTTGTCAGCACGGACGCTGCCGGTAGGGCCACGCTCAAAAGCGTATGGCCTGGCGCTTATGTTCTACGAGCATGCACCACGCAGATTGAGCTATCGACGGCCTCATTCGCAGACGTCGAGAAAACCGTCAATTTCAATAACGACCAAACACTTAGCCTGGATCTCGACCGGCCGCCCGGCGCAACGGTCAGCATGAACGCAACTGTTCTTGGGGCAATCGGTCCGTCGGGCGTATCGGAGGTAGAGTTCGTTCTCCAAGATCGTGAGCAGCCTCGTCGCACGGAGTCTCGTCGCACGGGTGACTTTCTGCTTGCGCGTTTCGAAAATGTGCAACCGGGCAGCTATCGCGCCTGGGTGCGAGCCAAGGTGTGCGTGGGCGTAGACTTGGATGGATGGGGCAGGGAGTCCAGTCGCGTCTATGCCGAGTTAACTCGTTCAGCCGCGGTCGCGGTGGGAAGCGAGAATGAGCAAGTGAGTTTCGAACTTGAGGCTGAGTCGGGCCACAGATCTGTGCATCTGGTAAATCAAGAACTTGAATACCCTTTCAAGGGTTCGGGAAAGCTGTTGCACCGCCATCCGGGTGAACCGCACTATCCGCCTTGGGCCACGCGCTCGCATCTGGATCGCAGCGAGGTGCAGGATGGCAGTTTCTGGCTGCCCATAATGGCTTGCGGCAGGTACGAAGTCTTGCTTGTCGAGAACGATTCTGCGCGTGGCATCGGCACCCTCGATATTGTCAAGGGCAGTACAGACACCAAACTCGTGCTCAGAGAGTGCGGCGAGACCACACTCAGCGTTGAGTTGAAAGTAGATTCGTGGCGGCCACCCATAACCAACGCTGAACTTGTGCTCCGGCCAGAGTGGGGTGCCGTTCGCAGGCAGGCCGTCTCTGGCGGAAGATGCGACTCGATTTCGCTTCCTCCTGGAAAAACAACGCTGGCGTTGATTGCCCCGGGATTCAACCAGGCGGTCACAACAGTCGAACTGGGCGTAGGAGAAAGACAGTCGATATCGCTCAAACCTCAGGCATTGGGGGTGCCCGCGGTGGTCTGGATAGAAGGAGCCACGCCGGAAGAGATTACTCAAGCAGCGGCGGTCGTCTCCGATGCGCAGGGAACTTCGTTTCCGGTACATGCGTACCCTTGCACGCGAGATGGCGAGCCTGCGCTGGCCTTGGATGACGTTCCGCTGCAAGGGACAAAGCTCCAAGTCTTCCTGCACGGTGTCTTGATCTACGCGACCGCTTTGCAACCAAAGGACGGCGAACGCCTGAACGTTCGCGGGCAGAAGCAACCGCGCTAGCGCGCTATACTCCCGCCATGGGTTACACCCATGCATTCAAGACCGGGCTCGCTGCCGCTATTGCGGCTGCCATCTTTCTTGCTTTCAACCTTGATCATGGCTTTTGGGCCGTCGTTTCTGCTGTCGTGGTCATGCAGGCCAACATTGGCGCTTCCTTCAAAGCCTCCTGGGCGCGGCTTTTGGGCACGGCTTTGGGGGCTTTCATTGGCGCGGTTTTGGCCGCGCTGGGCAATGCCTATGGGCCGGCGGGCCTCAATCCCGGTTCGACTACCCCCGGCGGCATAGCGCTTTCGGCGGCTTTCGCGGGGCTGGGGGTGGCTTTCACGGGCGGGCTTTGCGTGTTGCTCAGGCTCAAGGATGCCTACCGGCTGGCGGGCGTGACGTGCGCCATTGTGCTGCTGGTGTTCTATGCGACGCCCTGGGAGAGCGCCCTTGAGCGTACTCTTGACGTGTCAATAGGCATCGCCGTGGCGCTGGCCGTGACTGTCTTCGTTCTTCCCAATCACGCGCGGCATCGCCTGTCTGAGAAACTGGGCGAAGTGCTCCTCAAGGCCGGTGAGTTGTGCAGCGTGCTGACGCGCGCTTACCTCACACGCTGCTATGACGCGCAGGACGTCGCGCAAAAGCGCGACGCCATGAAGCAGAGTTTTCGCGAGGCGCGCCAACTGCTGGCCGAAGCGCGCACCGAGCCCGGCGCCGATGAAGACGCCCTGACGGCGCGCTTTACCCGCGTGGAGCGTGTGCTCGAACACGTGCTCAGCCTCGACGAAGCCGCGCGCCAGAGCGATACCGTGCCCGGCGACGCGCCCGTCGAGCGCGACGACGATTTTCACCGCCAGGCCGCGCCGGAAGTGGAGGCGCTGGCACTGGCCATCACCACCACCTGCGGGCGCGCGGCTGACGCGCTGGTTACGCCACGCAAAGACAACTTTCCCTCCCCCACCGCGGGCGCGCTTGAAAAGGTGAAAGCGCGGCTGGCCGAGCTGCGGCGCGCCGGCGCGTCGCGCAAGCTCCCGCTCGAGGACGTGGCCCGCTTCTACATGTTCATCGAAGCGCTCAAGGCCCTGGCACGGGATGTGGATGCGCTCTTTGGCCAACTGGACTCGGCCAAGCCATGAACTCGCGCCACTCCCTTTACGCCCGCGCGCGCTTGACCTACCCTTGCGCCGCACATGGCCGAATACGAACAACCATTCATCCGCAACTTCAGCATCATCGCCCACATTGACCACGGCAAGTCCACGCTTGCTGACCGTTTACTGGGCCAGAGCGCCGCTGTGGACCAGCGCAAAATCCGCGAGCAGACCATGGACTCCATGGACCTCGAGCGCGAGCGCGGCATCACCATCAAGGCCAAAGCGGTCGCGCTGCCCATGATCGTGCGCGGCGAGAAATACCTGTTCAATCTCATTGATACGCCCGGCCACGTTGACTTCGGCTATGAGGTAAGCCGCGCGCTGGCCGCGTGCGAGGGTGCGCTTTTGCTAGTCGATTGCACGCAGGGCATCCAGGCGCAGACGGTCGCGAACATGTACCTCGCCATGGGCGCCGATTTGCACGTGATTCCGTGCGCCAATAAAGTCGACATGCAGGCCGCGCGCTTTGATGAAACGGTTACGGAGCTCGAGCAGGTGTTCGGCATCAAGGGCCCCGAGGTCATCAAGTGCTCGGGCAAGACCGGTATTGGCGTGCAGGACATCATCGAGGCCGTGGTCGATCGCGTGCCGCCGCCCAACGGAAACCACGACGCGCCGCTCAAGGCGCTGATTTTTGACGCCGTTTACGACGACTACCGCGGCGTGGTGATGTACATCCGCGTGCGCGACGGCTTCATCGAGGCGCGGCAGAAAATCGCGCTCAAGGCAACCCGCGGGCAATTCGAAGTGCTAGAGGTAGGCGTGGTGCGGCTGGGTCAGTTCATCAAGCAGGATCGGCTTGATACCGGCTGCGTGGGCTACGTGATGTGCGGCATCAAGACGATTCAGGACGTCGGCATTGGCGACACGATTACGCTTGCGAGCAATCTCGACCAGGTCGAGGCCCTGCCCGGCTACAAGAAGCCGCAGCCCATGGTGTATGCCGGCATTTACCCCGTGAATGCCGCCGACTTTGACGCCGTGCGCAAAGGCTTGCAGAAGCTTTCGCTCAGCGACAGCGCGTTCACGTTCGCGCCCGAAAACAGCGGTGCTTTGGGCACGGGCTTCCGCTGCGGCTATCTGGGCCTGCTGCACATGGACATTGTTCAGGAACGTCTCGAGCGCGAGAGCGACCTCGACCTGGTGCAGACCGCGCCCAACGTGAGCTACGAAGTTCTGCAAACCGACGGCAGCATCGTGCGCGTGGACAGCGCAGCCGAGATGCCCGACATCACCAAGATTCAGGAGATCCGCGAGCCCATCGCGCGCCTCAATGTGATTGCGCCGACCGATTGCATCGGCGACATCATGAAGCTCACGATCGAGCGCCGTGGCATCTATGAAAACCAGGAACACCTCGGCGCCAACCGCGTGATGCTGACTTACCGCGTGCCGCTGGCCGAAATCATCTTTGACTATTTTGACCGCCTGAAATCACTGACTCGCGGCTACGGCACCATGGACTACGAGATCATCGGTTACGAGCCCGGCGATCTCGTAAAGTTGCGCATCCTAGTGGCGGGCGAAGACGTTGACGCGTTGAGCATGATCGTGCACCGCCAGTTCGCCGACACGCGCGGACGCAAAGTGCTGTTCAAGCTGCGCGAGGAAATCCCGCGCCAGTTGTTCGTGATCTCGCTGCAGGCCGCGATTGGCGGCAAGATCATCGCGGGCGAAAAGATTTCGGCGCTGCGCAAAGACGTGCTCGCCAAATGCTACGGCGGCGACGTAAGCCGCAAGCGCAAGCTGCTCGAAAAACAGAAGAAGGGCAAGGCGCGCATGAAGATGATCGGCGGCGTCGAGGTGCCCCAAAGCGCGTTCTTGAGCATCCTGCAGGTCAGCAACGAGGATTGACCGCACAGTTTTTGCCGCGCCTGCCCGGACTGCGCCTCTTACAATCCGGCAGCGCTTCTCGGAGGGCAAGCCATGGGCAAGGGCGTCGGGTTCAAAGTACTCACCAAGAAAGGGCTCACGGGGCCCTTCCTCAAGGCCAGCGTACTCAAGGGCATCGAGATGGGTCTGGTTCCGCTCAAGGCCAAGCTCTACGACATGGAAGGCGAGCGCTATGTTGTGGCCGCCGATCTTGTCGGTGAAGAACTCGATCATTCACCTGCAAAAGCCAAAGCCGCGCCGGCCAGGAAATCCACCGGTAGGCCCAAAGCTGAAGCCAAGCTGGAACTCGCACCCGAAAAGCCAAAACAGCCCGCCAAGAAGCAAGTCAAGTTGCCTAAAGGCAAAGCCGCGCCAAAGCAGGTCAGCTTGCCCAAGCCGCGCGCCAGGGGCGCCGAGGTTGACGCCATTACGGCCGCGGCCGAAACGCAGCACGGGACGGCGGAAACCAAGATCACCAAAGAAGACGCCATGGATATCACGGCCGAGGAAATCGCTGCGGCTGTGGCGGCCAGCGCGCCCAAGCCCAAGAGCAAAGAAGCCGCGCGCCAGATTAATGAAGTGGGCGAACTGACTTCGATCAGGGAACTGATCCTGCTCGAGGATGAATCGCTCGACCAGGACGAATAAGGGCGACCCATGGGTCGCCCTTATGGAAGCCAATCAAACCTGCGCGTTACCTGCGCTGGAAGGCCGGGGCCTGCGGCCCTGAGATGTTGCTCTTGCTGCGGTCTTCCTTGAACTTGGTGATGGTGATGCGGTTGCCCGCATCGTTGTATTCGACTTTGTCCACGCACTTGGTCATGAGCATGATGCCGAGGCCGCCGAGCTTGCCCGCGCTGCGGCGCTCGCGCACGCGGTCCACAGCACCCTGCTCGGGCTCGATGTACAGGCGCCAGTCAAAGCCCTTGCCCTGGTCAGTGACCACGACCGTCAGACGCTTGGGGTCGAGGTAGTATTCAACGTCAACGAAGCGATCCTTGCGGTGGCGGTTGCCGTGCTGGGCCGCGTTGGAGCAGCTTTCGCGGAACGCCGTGCACATCTGCACCTGCTGGCCTTCGTTGAGGCCGGAATCGGCGAAGAGACGCGCGGCGATTTCGTTGGCGCGGTCCACCCAGCGGTCTTCGGTGGGGAAGCGGAAATACACTTCCTGCTCGAACACGGCCTGCTCTTCGGTGGAGCGTTCGAGTTCGCGCTCGCCCAGCGTGAGCATGTCTTTGACTTCGAAGGGCTGGTTGAGCTGGTTGTTGCCCAGGAAACGGAATGTCTTGAACCAGTCTTTCTCGCGGCCGGCGGGCAGCAGTTCCATGATCGGAACGAGAGAGGTTTTCTTGTGCGTCTTGGCGTATTCGACGACTTTGTCGGCGTCGGGCATGACACAATCAACGATGATGAGCGAAATCGGGTCTTCGATCAGGTACTGCTTGGCCTGGTCAAAGGTGCTGACAACCTCAACGATCCAGCCTGCCTTGCTGAAGTGGTACTCGATGGTCTTGATGAAGAAGTCGTTGGGATCTTTGCACGCGAGCAGAATCTTGTTGGCGCGGGCGTGTTCGATTTGCTCTTTGAGCTTGCCTTCGGGCTCGAACGAGATGTTCTGGCCGCCGATGGCATTGAGCAATTCGGGCTGGGGTGCGAGTTCTACTTTGCGCTTGGTGACGGCGATCGTGCGCATGCCCTGGTGGCCCGTCGCATCCGCGGGAACCAGTTGCGCCTTGCGATCGACCAGTGCAGCGGAAAAATGTGAAGGAAAGTTCACGCGGTCATGGCGCATGACCTTGGCCGACACCGCCTCGATCAATGCTGCGGCGACCTTGGGCAGATCCGTTGCGTTCACGCCCGCGTTGGCGGCCAGCGCGGCTCCGCCGTCCGCCCCGGGGACCTGAACCTGTCCCGAAGTCTTGGCGCCGGCAATGGCAATGCGGCCGAAATCGGAGACAAGAACCTCTTTGCCTCCCTTCAGTCCATCGGCCACTGCGCCTAGCAACGCACCGATAGCCTTGTTCACGCCATCCGCCGCCACACCGCTGGTGCGCGCGACTTCAGCGGCGATCTCCTGCTGGTTCCACGTCTTCATAAGGGTGCCTTGACGTTTGACTTGGGAAGTAGTCTAGCCCTGACAGCCGCCCCTATCCACCCGTTTCTGGCGACAGCCAGGACTTTGTGGCCGCCGCATTTTGCAGGCGCTCTGCACTGCACACACGATTCTTACCCGGCGGAATCTTTGGCCCGCTCCACCAGCTCACGATCACTCAGCACACCCTTGCGCTTCAACAGATCCACGACCGCGTCGAACAACTCGCCTTCTGTGATAACGCCCTTTTTCAACAGCAGCGGTACGACGGCCGCGCGCAACTCGGCGCGCGTCAGCATGTTGGGCGCCACCTTCGGGCCCGCCGCCTCGATCTTTCGCTTCACGTTCTCAATCAGTGACGACTCGGTGCTCTCCGCCAGGGCCTTGAGCGATCCCGCACTGGCGGGCCGGAGCTTGCCCGCGCTACCCGGCCGATCCTCACTCTTGGGGGCGCCTGACTTCGCTTCGGCGGCACGGTCAAGCTGCGCAAGAAACTCCGCGATCGCACGCTTGATCGAATCACGCGTGGCAATAGTCGTTTCGATTTTCTTGCCCGTCGCGAACTGCAACTCGTCGAGGGCCTCGTAATCGGTCGGGTCACTCATCGCAACCGTGACCACGGTTCCCGTGACGTGAACGGGGATCAACTCATGCTTCTCGATGATCTGCCTCGGCACGGATTTCAGGAGGTCCAGCGGCAAGATCTGGTTTGCAAGATCCGTCACTTCCATGCCGTAGTGGTGCGCCAGCTCGCGCGTCAGCTGCTCATCTGAAATGAAGCCCAGCTTCACAACGATGTTGCCAATCTTGCCGCCCAGCGATTTCTGGTACTCAATGGCGGTGTTGAGCTGTTCTTTGGAAACGAGCTTCCTTTTCAACAGAAGCTCGCCCAGCTTCAGGCGTTCAAAAGCCATGACAACCCCCAATCTCGCCCGCCATGGCGGGCGTTGTCAATGAAACGCAACGGCGCTGCGCACTCATGGGGGTACTGGCAACCTTAGCAGGCTGGCAGATACCGGGCAAGCTTGAGCTTGCCTCCCTCCAACGAGTGTTAACGCGGCCGCACGGTGCGGCTCAGCCCCCGCGCGTGTCACCGAGTCTGCCCTCCCAAAGCCACGTGACACCGTCACAAGCCCATCCGGGTCAAATTACCGCAACCCGCAGCAATGAAATCGCGTTACAATCTCGGAGAATAAGGGCTTATGACCGACCTGCAACGCGACCTCCGACGTTTCTACTTCCGCCTGAATCTCAGGGTGGCAAGTTATGCCGCACTTTGGGGGCTGGTGCTCGCGTTGCCCGTCGTCATTGCCATGCCCTGGCTGCGCGACTGGCTGGGTATCTCCCGTGACGCGGCTTATTGGTTCGCACTCTCGCTGCCTGTCGCGCTCCCGGCACTCTATGCAGGGGTCGTGCTTTTCATCAAACCTCCGGAGCGTGAGCAGGTACTGGCCGCCGATTTCTGGTTTGGCGACACGGGCAGCATTGTCAGCGCCTATGAGATGGAACAAAAGCACCCCGGCGATCCCTTTGTTCAGCCCATTGCGCGCCAGGCTCGCGCGCTGATGCACGACAAACCCCTGCCCGAGCCGCGCTGGCTCAGGCGCGCGCTGCTGGCATTGCTGATTCTGCTGCTCTTGACGCCGCTTTCGCGTTGGGCGTACGCGCAGATGGAGGAGCACAAACAAGAGGATGAAAAGCAGAAACAGGCAAAGAAGCCCGACGTAAAGCCACAGGACGCTGAGCAGATTGCCAAGTCAGCGGGAGAGGCCGCGGAGAAAGCCAAAGAACTCGGGTCAAAGCAGCAGGAGGATCTGGCCAACGACCTAGAGGAGGTTGCCAATCGGCAGCGAGCCAAAGCCGACGACAAGGAAACGGCGATGCGCAACGCCAACGCCGTCACCGACCGTGCCAAGGCCCAGGCGGACGCGCATGAAGATCGCCAGGACGCGCGCGATGCACTCAAGGGCAGTCCTGCGGAAGAACTTCGCAAGGCAATTGAAAGCAACGACCCCAAACGCATTGAAGAGGCCGCAAAGAAAGCGGCTAAAAGTGTTTACAAAGAGAATGGCGAAATCGACACGGCTACCGCCGCTGCGCTCCAGAAGGCCATTGAGGAAGCGCGCCGCGCGGCACCCAACGACGCGGCTGTGAAGAAAGCGGCCGAAGCCCTGGAAGAACAGCTTCAACGTGCCAGGGAAAAAGGGGAGCGGCCCAACGAACAGAAGGATGCTGAAGCCGCCATGCGCGAGAAAATGGGCGCCCAGGGGGCGACAAGCACTGAAGTGGAAAACGCCGTGGAAGAAATGCGCAAAGCCGCCGAAGAACGCCGGCAGGTAGAAGCGCAGGAACTGAAGAAGGCCATGGAGGAGTTAGCCAAAGCAATCGACCCCAAGCGCGATATTGACCCTACGGGCAAGCGTGCCGAAGAAATCCGCAAACAGCTCGAAAAGGGCGAGATCTCGCCCGAAGAAGCTGAAGCTATGGTCAAAGCCGCGCGCGAAATCGCCAAGCAGATGGAAATCGACGCTGAAACGCTGCGCGAAATGATCAAGCAGGGCAAAGATTTTGAGGGCATGGAAGAAGTGGCCAAGCGAATCGCGGAACAGGCCAGGAAGGACGCAGCAGAGGGCAAACCCCAGATTGGCCCGGAAGACGTGCCGGAATGGGTCAAGAAGGCAATGGCCGACAAGGAGTGGCAGGAGATTGCCCGAGAACTCGCCAAACAGGCGGCCGAGCGCAAGGGCGAGCCCGGTCAGCCCGACGAAGGCCGCGTAGGGCCCGACGGCAAACCGATCGAGGGGCGCGAAGGCAAGCCCGGCGAAGGCCGCGTGGGGCCCGACGGCAAACCGATCGAGGGCCGTGAAGGCAAGCCCGGCGAAGGCCGCGTGGGGCCCGACGGCAAACCGATTGACGACAGCGGCAGAGACGGCGGCGGCAGCGGAAGCACCACCGGCCCCGATGGCAAGCCGATTGATCCCAAGGAAGTGCGCAAGGAAGGCGTGGACGTCAAGGACACCGGCAGGGGTGAAAAAGACCCCGATGCCGAACGCAAAGAACTCGACGCCAAAAAGGCCGCCGAAGAGAAAGCCGCGCGCGAAGCCACGGGCCGCAAGGGCACCAGCGACGACGTCAACACCAAGGAAGAACTCGATCGCCTGCCGCGCCGTTACCGCGACGCTGCCCGGAAGTACTTCGAGAGAAAGTAGATTCGAGGCTTAGCCTCGTCCCGACAGAATTTCCAACGCATGCGCCCGATGCTCGTTACATTCTGGCTCCCACTAAGGGGTTGGAATGCTGCGAGCTGTCCTGATGCTTGTCGCCTGCTGCCTGTGCGCGCCTCTCTTGGCCAAGCCAGGCGCCATGAGCGAAGACTACGTCCGCGAACGCGAACGCCAGAAGTTCTCCAAGCCGCACGGTTTCTCTGCCGAAATCGATGCTTTTGGCCTGTTTCCATACTTTTCGCAGAGTCAGCGCGTCGAGGCCAACGGTCTGCGCGGCGACACCGTGGATTGGCGCGGCGATGCCGGAGGCATTCCCTTTGGCGCGTTCCTGGATGTCGGCGTGCGCATGCGCTTTTCGTGGCATGACAGCATTGAGTTGAGCTATTCGTTTGCGATCCTGCGCGAGTTCGATGAGTTCGACTCCAACACGCGCTGGAACGGCTTCATCTATCCCGATGGCGTGGACATGGACTACGCCGCGGATTTCCATGACTTGCACCTGCTCTATCGCCGCGATCTTTTCTATGCCGGCAGCGCCAATAACTTCAACTTCTTCATCCAGGCCGGTCTGGAGTGGGCGGTGATTGACACGCAGGTCGGCAGCGACGACTTTCCGCCGCAGGACAACCGTGAGCGCGAGCGTTTCCGCGAACTGCTTCCCTGGCCCGCGTTGGGTGCGGGCTTTGTCTGGAATTTCGGCGAACACTTCACGCTGCGCCTTGATGGCCTGGTGGGCTACGCCGACTGGTCCACGCTGCAGAATCGCGAGGGCAGGAAGGTGAACCAGGAACTGTTCTCAATCACCGGCCGCGCCGCCTTTGAGTGGAAGCCGGTTCCATGGTTTGCCGTGCTGGCCGGGGTGAAGTACCGCTCGCTCAACGTCGAACTCGAAAGCAAGAAGCGCAACAGTGAGTTCGAGTGGTGGAGTGTCGGGCCCGAAGTCGGGGTCGGCTTCAGGTTCTGATCAATCCGACTCCTACTCAAGGTGCCTTGCCGCGCGTTACCGTGATGCTGATCTGCCGGCTGAAACCCTTCTCGGCCTGCCGGCCGCCGTTCAACACAAAGCGTGTAACCATCGCTTGATCGCGGTCAAACTCCAGGCTGCCTGAAAACGCCATCACTGTCGGCGTTTTGTCAAAGCTGCCGGTGAGGTTCCAATCCAGCTCCAGCGTGGCACGCTTGGGCGTGAGCTCGGAAACGCGCACGGTCAGGTCGTTCTTCTCGACTTTGAAACCGCTCAAAAGCGAGTTCAGGCCGCCTTCACGCGCCAGCTCATCCGGCGGCACCTGCCAGCGGTCGTTTTCCTTCACTTCGCCGCTGGGCAACAGCGCGGCATCGAAGCCGTCGATCAGGAATTTCTGTTTGGTTACGTCAGTGCCGGCCGGCGGCGTGCCATCAACCACGGTGGCTGTTGCCAGGCCGCCTGCGTCGCGGCGCAACTCAAGCGTGATGCCGTGCAGCGGGTTCTTCGTTTCGTCAATGCGCCCGCCTTCGCTTCCAAGCCGCGTCAGGGATTGCTCGATCCTGCGCCTGACCACCAGCGCGCGGCCCAGCTCATCGACGAGCGTGGCTTCGTTGAGTGAAGTCTCGAGCGCCTCGAGCACAAGCACGTCATTTGCCGTTTGCTCGCGCACTTTGAGTGTGCGTTCCACGCGCACGACCTGCCCCTGCTTGGCGCGCAACGCCAGCTTTGCACGAGCCACGGGCGCCTCGGCGGGCTTGTTGTCAGGTTGCGGCGGCGGGTCTTTGCGGGGGTTGGTGCAGGCCGCGCTCAGCGCCGCTAATGCAAAATTCAAAATGCAAAATGCAAAATGGGCTCGGGTCATGGAGCCCATCTTGCATATCGAGATGTCTGAAGGCTACCGCGCGGAAATGCTGACATCTTCAACGAGCACCCAGGGCAGGTAGGCGCTTCCCACCCACTCGCGCTCTTTGCTGATGCCTACGATGTGGCCCTTGAGCAGGTCAAACGTGTTCACGTTCAGCGCGCAGTTCTTGACGCGGCCAATGCGCTCGCCGCCCTTGACGGCATAGCCGAGCGAAACGTTGCCGCTGACCTGGCCCGCAAGGAAATTGCTGGTGAAGGTGCCCAGCATCTGGTCGATGTAGAGCCCGTCCTCGCAGTCCTTCATGAGCTTGGAAAGGGCGACATCGCCCGCGGCCATGATGATGTTGTGGTTGCCCGGCATCGGCACGCTGGAGACGCCGCGCTGCGCGTTGCCCGTGGGCTCGTGGCCGCAGGCCTTGGCCGTGCTGAGTGTATGCAGGAAGCCCTTGAGAACGCCCTTCTCGATCAATGCGCGCTTTTGGGTAACCAAACCTTCGCCATCGTAAAGGCCGCCTGAGGGGCCCTCTTCGTGGAAGGGGTCATCCACGAGCGTCAGGCGTTCGTCGAAGAGTTTTTCACCCAGCGAATTCACCCAGCGGCTGGTTTTCTTCTCGATGTTCAAGCCGTTGACGCTCACGCCAATAGGCATGAGGATGTCAATCAGCGCGTCGGGCGAAAACAGCACACGGAACTTGCCCGCCTTGACCGGCGCATTCTTGCGCGCCAGCAGGAAATCCCGCGCGGCTTCCTGGGCTTCGCGCACGATTTCGTCTTCGTCGATGAGTTCGTTGCCGGAGCGGAAACGGTAAGTCGAAAGGAAGTTGCCCTCTTCGGTAATCTTGGCCGCGACGGCGTAGCTGAAGCTGGACTCCTGCTCGGCGCAATCCTGCCCGCCGCTGGTTTCAATACGGGTGTTGGAGGACCCGCCGCTGAGCGAGCATTCCGCCATGGCTTCGGGCGCGATTGCCTTGATGGCGTCTTTGACCTTGAGGCACGTGCCGACGAGTTTCTCGACGTTCAGCTTCTCGCAGCGCTTGTCGTAGGTGCGGGTGTGTTTGCTCTTTTGCTTGGGCGCAAAGGCGAAGTTGTAGGGCTTGCCATAGGGCGCCATGCGGATGGCGGCGGCAGCCGTCTCATCCACTTCGCCCGGCTTGGAGCTGTAGGAGAAACCAATCTTGCCGCCCTTGACGGCACGAATCGAAACGCCCGCGGACTCACCCTGGCGGATCTCCGTCAGGCGGTCGTTCTCAAAGGCCACGGTCGTAGTCTTGCCGCTGGCCTTGAACATCTCGAAGGCATCGCACAGTGAGGTGAGGTTCTCGGTGAATTTCTTAACCACGTGTCGTGCTCCGTGTCTCGTGTCTCGTGCTGCGGGTTAGAGGCGCTTCTTCAGTGAACGACGAAGTGCGCCCAACATTTGTGCGATTCGCACGGGTTTCTCGTCCAGACTTTCAAAATCGTTTTCTTTGAGAATCCCGACCTTTCGCGCAACTCGAACTAACGTTTGCACTTCTGAATTAGAGCCGGCTGCAATAGCAATGAACCGCAAGAACTCTGCTGTCGAATCACGGGCTTTGCCTTCTGCGATATTCGCCGCGACCGAGACCGCAGCTCGCCTCACTTGGCTGGTCAAGCCGTAAAGTTCTTCCTTTGGCCAAGCCTGCGTGACCCGATAGATTTCGGCAATCGACTCCATCGCGAGTTGCCAAACCTGCAAGTCCTCAACGTCTAGCTTGGCCATGACACGTCGTCCCGCCTTCCCGAAACACGAAGCACGAAACACGCAGCACGACTATTTGCCGCCAATCACCACGTCCTTGATGCGGATGTGCGGCGAGCCGTGGCTTACGGGCAGCGGCATCTGACCGGCCTTGCCGCAGCCGCCTGCGCCGTCGCGCACGTGGTAGTCGCCGCCTACGCCGGTGATGTTGCGCAGCGTGTCAAACACGTTGCCGCCAATAGTCACGTCGCGTACGCGCTCGGCGATCTTGCCGTTGCGGATCATGTAGGCTTTGCCCGCGGTGAACGTGAACAGCTCGCCGTTGGTCTGGCCGCCGGCAGAATCAAGCGCGTAGACGCCTTCCTTCACGTCTTTGATCAAATCTTCGAGTTTGCCGTGCGGGCCGTTGCCGATGCAGGTGTTGCGCATGCGCGGAATGGGCGGGAAGCGATAGGTCAAGGCGCGCGCGTTTCCGGTAGGCTGCTCACCCATGCGACCGGCGGTCTCGCGCGAGTGCAGGCGGCCGCAAAGCACGCCATCCTTGATCAAGTCGGTGCGCTGCGTGGGCACGCCTTCGTCGTCGTATTTCAGGTAGCCGCGCAGGCCCACGTCGAGGCCGGTGTCGTAGATGTTGAGATAGTCGCCGCCGAACTTGCGGCCCAGTTTGAGCACCTGCTGCATGCGCGGGTCATCGGCGATGTTATCGCCTTCGCTCAAGTGGCCGAATGCCTCGTGGACGAACACGCCCGCGAGGTGCGGGTCGCAGATCACCGTGTAGGTGCCGCCTTTGACCACGGGCGCATCAACGGCTTCAAGCGCGTCCTTGGCGGCCTGATCGACTTCGCTTTCGAGGTTGCGGAACAAGCCGAAATTGTTGCGCCCGCCCTGTGTGGTGGAGCCGCGCGCCGTGATGCCGTTTTTCACGGCCAGCGCCGAAATGCCGCAGCCCATATCCATGAGCTCGCGGTCAAGCCAGGTGCCATCTGAGTTGGCGTAATACAGGCGCGTGCAGCGGTCGAAGTAGCGAATGGCGCTGCTGGTAATGCCCTTGCGGCCAAGGATGCGTTCATTGTAGCCGCCAAAGAGTGAAATCTTGTCCTCGAGCGAAACCTGGCGCGGGTCGGCGATGAGGTCCAGCCGCACTGTGTCTTCGACGGGGGTGATGGGTGCGAGCACACTTTTGTCGTTCATCAGGCGCGCGGCCAGTTTGGCGTTGCGCACGGCTTCCTTGACGCGCTCTTCAAGTTCATCCAGCGAATTGAACGTCACGAAACCCCAGCAGCCGTTCACGAGCACGCGCACGTTGCCGCCGTAAAGGTGAGCTTCGCTCACGTTCTCAAGGTTCTTGCCCATGAATGACAGCGCGGTTTCACGGCTGTCCTCAAGACGGATTTCGGCGTAGTCGGCGCCGCTGCGCTTGACCAGTTCGGTGAGCTGGGATTTCAAACCGCGCTGATCGAGCGTTGATTTGCTGGTAACACGAGTCTGGGGTTCGAGCGTCTTCAAGGTCGTCTCCTGCTTTGATTGAACCACAATAAAACGGACAACAAGCATCCGCCATTCAAAGCTTCTTGCAGTTGAGAAGTAGTTTCAAGTGTGAAGCGCTTTCTTCGTCACGATTTCGATACCCTTCACAAATGAGCTTCTCGTGCATGGGATGTGTCGCTGGCGACGGCGCAAGCGCCCAAACTGCCCGGCGGCATTGGTGCCGGGGGAATGAAATCCGCGCCATGCTGTTATCATCCGACCATGCTTGAGTTTGCACGCGACCAGTATTTGTGGCTGCTTTCATTGGTCGCAGTGTTTTTCATCGTGTTCTTCTTTGCGCGCCGCTGGAAGAAGGCCCGCGTCACCTACGGCTTTATCTGGGAGCGCGTGGCCAAACGCGTTCGCCCCCCAACCTGGAAGCGCCTGCTGAAGCTCGTGCTCACTCTGCTGATTTCGGGCTCGATGCTCTCTTCAGCCGCGCTTTATGCGGCGGGGCTGGGCCCGGCAAAGGAAGAACAGCCCGCGCCACTGATCGTTTTCATTATTGAGGACAACTCACCAAGCATGCGGGCCTCGATCAGTGCAGGCTCGAAGATCACGCGTCGAGATGAAGCGCGCCGCGCGGCAATCGGCTGGATCGGCGCCCTGCGCGAAAACGACCGCGCCCTGTTGATCCACTTCAATCGCGGCCAGCCGGTTTCAACACGCTGGGTAGCCGCCGGCGGGAGCTTGTCAGACTCGCCGATTCCAGACACCGACATGGCATTGCCTGACATGGAGGCGCTGGCCCGCTTCGTGCGCGGCATCAACGCCCCGCCCGACATCGCCGCGCTGCCCGCGCCCCAGCCTTTGCTGGTCTGGCTTGGCGACAGTCCGCCCTCTTTCCCGCGCGCGGCGCCGCCCGCGCGACTTTCGCCGCTTGCTGCGCTTGATCGCTGGCACACGTTGGCAGGCATGCCGGCCCTTGCGCAGACATTCGGTTCGCGCGTCGAAAACGAGGCCGTGGTCGCAGCAACATTCAAACCCGCGCCCATTGGCTCGGAGATTTCCGGCACCCTGGAAGGCACGCTGCGCAGCGGGGGCGCCGCCTATGTTGAGATCACTTCGTATCGTGAAGCCGCATTGGCGCTGCTGAAGCAGGGCACGCCGTACCCGGTTCCGTTGCAAGGCACGCGGCGCCTGGTCTTGGCCGGTAAAGAAAGCGCGAGCGACGCGTTCCCCTGGGATGATCGCGTCGCAGTTCCGCTTCAAGGCCATTCACTGGCAACCGTAGCGATCGTGCGCCCGCAGGGTGAATCGCCCAACGGCGAGTTGCGCCAGGGCATTGAGCTTCTGATTCCGGGGCGAAGCGTTCTCGAGTTCCAGGCGGGCGAGAGTTTCAAGGCGGACATCGTCGTCCTCGATCGTGTCTGCGTTGAAGTCGAGTGCAAGGTCCTGCTCTGCTTTGGCGGGCTGCCGCCATCACTGGGAGAATTGCTACCCGCGCGCGAGGCCAAGTCCGGGTTGTTTTCGAATCTCGAAACCCCCCCGTGGCTTGGCTTTGAAGTGCCCAACCTGCAACTCCTGGCCGGCCGCGAGGCCTTTGCGCTTGCGCCGGGGCACAAACTCACGGCACTTGCCACCCACGTCGAGGCCGGGATATTGATCGCCGCCGCGCGGGGCGAACGCGAAGTGCTTTACGTGGGTTACTCCCCCACCCAATCAAATTTTCTATTTGTGCCCGAAGGGCCCACCCTGTTGCAGCGCTGGCTCAACGCCGTGTTGGGGCGCGAGCGAATGGTGATTCCGCCGTTTTGCCGCATGGATCAGGAGCTTGAAATCAAGCTGGATTCGCCCGAACCAATACGCCTGAAGCTGCTCAACGGTTGGGACAACGTCATTGCCGCCAGCGAGATTGAGATTGTTCCCTCGCCTGATGGCCGGGCCAGGATCGGCCCCTTCGAACAACCCGGCGAGTACGAGGCAACCGCGCCCGGAAGGACGCTAGGCCAGATCGCCGTCTATTGGGTCGATGAAGCCGAGCAGGCCCTGCCCTTTTCGCCAACGGCCCCCATCGACCTGGGCAAACTGGCGCCGGCAAAGGATGACAACTGGACCCACTGGTTTCCCGAAATCCTGCTTTGGGTTGCCATGCTGGGGCTTCTCTTAGAGTGGCTTTTGTGGCTTGCCGGCATCACCGACTGACCTCCTGCCGGAATTCAGGCAGTTTAATCTGCCTGCGGAAACTCCCGCCAACGTCTCAACACTATGCACTTGGACAATGCGTTCCCTACTTGCAACATGCCGCGCAACAGGTGATCCATGAAACGACGTAACAAGTGGCTCGTATCCGTGATTGTGCTCCTGCTCATTGCCGGCGGAGTTTACGGACTGTTCGCACTCAACAAATCACGCGCCACGGATGAGCCGGTCAAGACCACCACGGTCAAGCGGGGCACCATCACTGAAGTAGCCGCGCTTTCGGGAACCGTTCAGGCGAACAAGACTGTTGAGGTAAAATCGCGCGCTTCGGGCACGGTCATTGAAATCGCAACCGGTTCCGGCGCGACCGTGAAAAAGGGCGACCTGCTGGTGCGGCTTGACCCGGTCGATGAAAAGCGCGCTGTCGCACTGGCAACGGTATCGCTTGACTCCGCCAAGAACCGGCTGGCGCAATCCGAAGCTTCGCTCAAACTGACACAGTTGCAGCTCACGGAAGCCGAGGCCAAGGCCGATGCTCGACGCAGAGCCGCTCAAACCGGCAGCGTAACGGCCGAAGAAGTGCGCGCGGCCGAGAACGATGTGAAGCTGGCCAATGTCAATGTTGAAATGCGCCAAGCGGAGGTTGCTGCGGCCAACACATCCGTGACGACCGCAGGTCTCTCGCTTGAAGATGCAAACAAGCGCCTGGATGAAACCACGATTCTCGCGCCCATCGACGGGACGGTGCTCTCAATGAGCGCGCAGGTGGGCAACATTATTTCGTCGCCGATTTCAAACGTGGGCGGCGGCGTGGTGCTCTGCCTGTTGGGCGACATCTCGGTGCTGCATGTGCTCGGCTCGCTCGATGAAGCCGACTACGGCCGGGTGCAGCGAAACCGAGACGTGCAGATCAAGGTTGACGCCTACCCCGACCGCGTTTTCGAGGGCAAGGTTGCGGCCATTTCGCCGCAGGGCAAGAGCGAATCCAACGTGGTGACCTTCGATCTCGATGTGGTGGTGACGGACAAGAAGGCCAACATGCTCCGGCCCGGCATGAGCGCCGACCTGCAGGTCATAGTGAACAAAGTCGAGAACACGCTGATGGTTCCGGTGACCGCCGTGAAAGCGGAGGCGGGCAAACAGTTCGTGGCCAAACCCGACGGCGAGGCTGTCAACATCAAGTGCGGCCCCAGCGACGGAACGAATGTGGCCGTCCTTGAAGGCGTGAAGGAGGGCGACGAGATTCGGCTCAACAACCAGCGTGCCAACAGCACGCGCAGCTTCTCGATGTTCGGTGGCGGGGGACGCCGATGAACGTGATCGAGCTCGTCAACCTCGAGAAGGTGTACCACGAAGATATGCCGGAAATCGCGGTGCACGCCGTCAACAAGCTCAACCTGGCGATTTCGCACGGGGAGGCCGTCGGCATTGTGGGCCCGTCGGGATGCGGCAAGAGCACCCTGATGCAGTTGATCGGATGCCTCGATCGGCCCACGCGCGGCTCTTACCTGCTTGAGAACCACGATGTCGCCCGATTCGGCGACAACGAACTGGCCCGGGTGCGTAACAAAAGCATCGGCTTTGTGTTCCAGACCTTCAACCTGCTGGCGCGCTACACCGCGCTTGAGAACGTGATGCTGCCGCTGAAGTACTCCAATGACCCCGACCCCAAGGGCAAGTCCCTGGCGGCGCTGGAGAAAGTGGGGCTGGCCAATCGCGCGCACCATTTGCCCAACGAACTTTCCGGCGGCCAGAAGCAGCGTGTGGCCATTGCGCGCGCTTTGGTGAACACGCCTGCTATTTTGCTTGCTGACGAACCCACGGGCGCGCTTGATTCGCGCACCGGCGCCGAGATTCTTGACCTGCTGCTGGAGCTGAATTCTCACGGTTCCACGCTGATCATCGTGACACACGATCTGGGCGTGGCGCGGCGCATGAAGCGAGTCGTCAAGCTGCGCGATGGCCGCGTGGAAGCCGATGGAACACCGGAAGCGGTGCTGGGAGCTGTCGAGGCGCATTAATCGCGTCGCAGTCGGTACTGCTGACAAGGGACAGAATGTCGATTCTTGAAACCATCCGAACGGCCCTGCGCGCGCTGATGAGCAACAAAATGCGCAGCGTGCTGACCATGCTGGGCGTTGTCATTGGCGTAAGCGCCGTGGTGGCCATGCTTGCGCTGGGCGAAGGCACGAAGGCCGATATTGAAACCAATATCCGCTCTTTGGGTGCGGATGTGCTGACCGTGCGCAACGGCCCCGCGCAGCGCGGTGCTGTGCGCGCGCAAAGTGTAGATTCGCTCAAGCTGGAAGACGCGGAAGCCCTGACCGCGGTCGATAACGTGATTGCCGTTGCACCGGCTTCCAACGGCTCGGCACAGATCAAGCGCCTTGCGGGCAACATTGGCGCGCAGGTCATTGGCGTGACCCCCGCCTACTTCCAGGTCCAGAAGCTGAATATCGAGCAGGGCAATGCCATTACGGACGCGCAAGTTCGCGGTCGCCTTCACTCCTGCGTTCTGGGTGCGAATATTTACAACACGCTGTTTCCCCTGGGCGACGCGATTGGCGATCACGTCAAGATCAAGGGCCTTTCGTTCCAGGTTGTGGGCGTTCTGGAATCCAAAGGCTCGGGCTTTTCCAGCGCCGATGACAACGTTCTCGTGCCCATCACCACCCACATGAGCACGTTGTTCGGGCGCCAGTTCGTTTCATCCATCACGGTGCAGGTCGCAAGCGAAGATCTGATCGACGCCGCCAAGACCGACGTAGAGGCCTTTCTGCGCATGCGCCACCGGCTCAAGCCCGGCGACGACTCTGATTTCAACATCTCCTCGACCAAGGACGTGCTCGAGGCTGTGGGTCAGATCACGGGCGTCATGACCGCGTTTCTGGCGGCGCTGGCGGCGATTTCACTTGTGGTCGGCGGCATTGGCATCATGAACATCATGCTCGTCAGCGTGCGCGAGCGCACACGAGAAATCGGCGTGCGCATGGCCGTGGGTGCTCGTCGCCGCGACATACTGCTGCAATTCCTGATCGAGGCGGTGACGGTCAGTGTGCTGGGCGGCCTGATCGGGCTTGCGATCGGCGCGGGCGGCGCTTACGGCATGTCCAAGGCCGTGGGCACGGGCTTCTCGCTCCCCGTATATGCCATCGTTCTCTCCATGGTGGTCAGCCTGGCCACGGGCGTGTGTTTTGGCGTCTGGCCGGCCCGCAGCGCCAGCAAACTCGACCCCGTCGAAGCCCTGCGCTACGAATAGGCCGCGCCGGCGATTAAGCCGGGCCCGGTCTTCAAAGACCTGCCGAGCACACACTCGAAAACGAAGCGCTCGAAGGCCGCTGCCAAACCAAAGAAAAAGCCGAGCGCTTCGCAAAAGGAAAGACCTGAAAGAGCAACCGGCCACCCAATCGCCTTACAAAGCCAGAAAAACCAGCCTGCCCCTTTTTCGCTTACGCCCGCAATGTAGCAGCGCGGGGCGCAAGAGTTTTCCCGCGCGCGACTTGGCAACGCGCGAAACCAAGGTGGTCGTATATGGGCATCTAGCGCGGCAAAATGACAGACGATTCCTGCGAGTTTCGCACCTCTATGATGTCCGTGAAGGCTTGGCCCTTCCACGAGAAGGCCTCAAACTCGCCGCCGTCTCCCTTCTCGAACACTGCAATCGCGTAGCGGCCTGGGTGAACGTGGTTCAGTTGTGCACTGTTGCCCGCCAGGCGCACCCATTGGATCTGCAGCATGTCGAGGGGAGGCGGGAACGCCTGGTCGTCAGAAACCGGCACAATGCCCACGACAAGTGAGGAGCCCGCCGGCAGCGCATTCAACTTGCAGCGGAGCGTCGCAAGTGTTTTGCAGGTCTCCGACAACTGCACCCGACCAGTCTCAGCGCGGCCAAGCCACACCACCGAACCATCCCCGCTCACAACGGTCAGGCCTTCGGTGCAATCGCATTCCACGGACGCGGCGAACCTGGAGATGCCCAGCAAAGTCGCTTGCGCCTCGGTTCCAAAACTCTCTGTCAGCGCCCGTGCGCGCAGTTGTCGCGCCGCAATAGCGCTGAGGGTGGACTCGAACACGAACGTGCCAGCCGCGTCTGGCGCCAACCCAGCAGGCAGCTCAAGCGTTTTGGGCTGCCGCTGGGCGGCGTTCAACGCAGCGGTAAGGCGCAGTCTTTGCTCAGGCCCCGGCGGAATTGAAAAGCGTGTGACGAAGGGAATGAAGCCCTGACAAAGGACGACGAGTTCGAAATCGCCCGGTGGAATCCCTGAGATTTCAAGCGGTTCCACAGTAGCGAGTTCAACGACGCCGGACGGGAGATCCGCCACCGAGGAGAAGCAAGCATGGCGAGCGACGACAAACCAGAAGAGGTGCTCCAATGTCGCCGACGAATCATGGGTCAGGACCAACTCAACACTGCTGGCCGGCTTGAGCAGCACAAGAACCGAGCCGGGCCCTCGGTTGCGCATGGAAAAGCCCTGCTCAGCGGGAACAAATCCGGCCTTGGCGCATGACACGAAATAGGTACCCGCCCCCAACCGGCTCGAGACGAACAAACCGGAACTGTCCGTTTGTCCGATGATGGGTGGCGGCGCATCGTTGCCGCCGCGGTGTTGTCCGGTCAGTTCCAGATTGACGCCGGCGAGTGGCAGCCGGTTGACTGCGTTGATCACGCGAATGGTGACGGGGTGCCCGTCTTCCTCCAGTTCGATTCTTCCAGGCAACTGAGAGGCAGGTTCCGACGTCTGCCACAATACGTAGCCCAGCATGTCACAAATCAGAGTGACCTGCTCCGTCGGCTTGACGCCGATGGCTAGTTGAAAGCGGCCTTCGGCGTCGGTTCTGCACGCTGCCAGAGTGCGCTTTGAAGCGGTCGAGACAATCTCCACGCGAACGTTTGACACGGGCTCGCCCGTGGCCTTTGCCACGACGATCCCCGCGGTTGCCACGGCGGAGGGCATCTCAATATCGCCCAGCGCGGTCATCTGCGCAAAGCGCACAGTCACACCCTCCAGAACGACTTGCCCCGTGGCGCGATCGCCAATCTTCAATCCGGCTTCGCCAACGGGCACCTCCATGAATCGAAAACGACCGGTAGCGTCCGTTCTTGCCTGCGCCACCTTGGTCGCGCCGCCCGTTCGAATCGTCGCAGCACAACGCACATCAGCGACGGGCTGCCCCTGTCTGACAACGCGGCCCTCGATGCCGCCGCAAGGCTCAAGTCTGATTTCTATCGGCGACGCCGACGACCTGCATTGCAGCACCGTCACCGGAACGTGGAAATCAGCAAACGCGAAAACGTCAAACAGCCCGTTCGCGTCGCACTTGAAGGCGGCTTGCGTGGTGCTGAACTCCAGAATCGCAGCGTCCTCGGTGGATCCTTGCGCGTCACGCAAGCGAACGGAAATCCCGGCTCGCCGCAGGGTCTCCGATGAGACCAGCCTTATCTCAACCTGAATCCCGCCTGCCTTCGACGAACCGCCCGTCTGCACCGTCTCGGCAGCCGTGCCGCGCGGCCATGGCCGCGCGGCTTCAGCAGGCAATGCGGCGTTCATGGGCGTAAAGCGTTGCCTGGCCGCGTGCTCGTCATTGCTGCCGGGGCGGTGCTGGTTTTGCAGCAACACAAAACCCAGCACCGCCGCGACTGCTGCCAGGGCGAGAATAGCCGCGATCCAATTCCAGCTCCGGCCTTTCATGGGCTCAACCGGCAATTGTAAGGTTGATATAGATGGTGCGGCCCGCCACGGACAGCGCATATGATGCCGTGGAACCCGGTTCTCCTTCTGCCGTAAAACGCAGTGTCACAGACGGCTCACCGACGGGGACAGTGTCAGAACCGACGAGAACAAAGCCCTCGCCCGATTCGAGCGTGACGACCACGGCCTCGGGCGCCTCCAGAGTCGCGCCGACGTCAATGACCAGTTGAAGCGTTGCACCAACTGCCAACTGGAATGAGAACTCGTCTCGATGGGGGCTTGCAGCTGCCAGATCGAGTGTTGACTCCCAGCTCTCGTATCCTTGGAGAACAAAGCCCAGTCCGCCCACGCTCACGGGCAGGGTCAGCACTGGGTCTTCCATGGCTGCGTCGCCAAAGTCCGGCATGCCTCCGGTCCTTGTCAATTCCAGCAGCCCGTCACCGTCCGCTGTTGCAGTGTAGCGGATGAACAGAGTAAACCCCGTGGTCGCAGTCGCACACAGGCCCGAGACAACCGCGTCGAAGTTCGCTTCGTCCAGTGCGCTTACTGCCATGCCGTCAATATTGACAACGTTTGGAACGCCGGAAACGGCGGTGATGGCAAAGGGCTCGCCGTCTCTGGAAGGGTAAACAACTACCGTTGCCGTGCGCGACGAACCCGTTCTCGGCAGGTTTGGCGACTCGATGGGCTGCCCCACGGGGTTGCACGCCTGGTCGTCGGCGGGTGCCTGCTCGCCCGAATAGGGCAGTATGCGATAGCTGACAGTTCCCACGGCCCACTGGACTTTGGATGTGTTGCCGCGCCGAATCGGCGTTTCGTCGACGAGGCTGTCGTAAATCTGACTCCAGCTCCAGCTCAGTTCGCGGGTGCGGGTAACCTGGGCACTGCCGCAGGTCAACAAGAGCGAGTACTTGGAAGTTGTCTGGTGCTTCACATCCCAGTTCGCGGCGGCCGTGTTCTGGATCGATTCCGAAATGGTGTGTGTGGCCTTCGCGCCCTGCTCAATTTCGTTTCCCACCTTTGCCCCGACCGGAAGGCCTTTGACCACGCCTTCCGCTGAGACCTCGCCTGTTCTCTTCTGTCCAGTAGCTCCTTCCACTTCAATCGAATTGGTTGTCGAAGTGAAGCCTGCACTTGTCTTGTAGGTGAAGTTCACGACGTGCGACGCACCCGCCATACAAATGGCGGTGAAGGAACCGGCGGCGTCAATTGCGGCATCGTCGCCTTCGTACATTCCTTTCCAGTGGCCCCAGACCTTGCTTTCGTACTTGTAACGGCAGCCGCCGGGTCCCTGTGCGCTTACGGCGAAGATGGTGTTTTGTGTGGTGTCATCGTCGAGCGTCAATGCGCACGACTTGTTGTCCTCAACCCAAACCTTGCCCGCATCATCATTGGTTGCAGTGGTCGAACCTTCATATTTCAACCAGGCCAGAGAAGCGGTCAACTTGCCGCCGAAATCCGCCGTACCCCAGCCCGTGTCATTATCCTCAGTTTCCCAATTATCGTATTCATAGCCGCCCCATACGATATAGCCCGTGACATGACCGTCTGTCTCACTGTCTAATTGTGGATTGCAGTAGCTCGTGCCTGCGTTGCTTTGCGCGCACGCCAGAAATACCATTGTTGCCAAGATTAGTACCCGTAGGACTCCCTTTCCAAGGTTCCTCGCTGAATCATATGGATTTGGTTGGGGTGAGTTGGCGGGTGAAGGGGTTGAGGAGTTTGCCCAGTGGGGCGCCGATCAGGTAGATCATGGTGATGAACGTGTTCACGTTTCGGTAGCCT
>JADLFN010000063.1 GCA_020845475.1 Planctomycetota bacterium | reverse complement strand
TTCTTCAGGCCCCGCAGGAGCGTTTGCCCCAGCCAGTTCAAAGCGGCAAAGATGCCGCGCAAGGCAAGCACGGGAAACCAGATCAGCGCGGCCACGGCCAAAACCGCAACCAGCGCCAGTTTCTTCAAGTAGATCACAAAAGCCTCCCCGCCCATCCGGAGCGCAAAGTGCAATCCGGATGGCCAAAAAGAGAACCGGCCCCAAAACGGGGCCGGCAGCACACAGCCGGAAACCGGCTGGATGCTATGTGCCTCTATAGATAGGACCGTTTGGGCGGATTCCGAAGTGCCCTGGAGGTTCAGGGGCCGATCGTGCCGATAATGGTCGAAATGCCGCGGAGCCGCTCAGTAGAGCACTTTCCAAGGCAACAAGAATTGTTTTCGGGGCACTTATTCCCGGGACTCGGCCAATCGCGAAGGACCGCGCTAACTTTCTATCGGCCGCCGCAAGACGCTCATGTTCGGGCTTTCCAAGCCGAGGGGCGTAGCGGCCAGCGCGGGCAGACGCAAGGCGCCGAAGCGCTTCGCGAGAAGTTCGCCGATGCCAGGGGGAACTTCAGTTCCGATTTTTACCAAGAAATGCCAGAACTCACGCTCCAAACCTACGCGGTAGCATCAGATGGGCAGCGAGTGCAGCACGAATCTGAACTAATCCGGGTTGACGTGGGTTGACGGCGGGTTGACAGAGGTTGACCACGTTGGTGCCGAAAGCGCCGGCGGCCTCATACCAGCGCCTTGGGTGTCCCAAGCCTAGACCTTCCAGTTGGCCTGAATCCAATTGATGAAATCGGTGATGTTCTGGGGGAACTGTCCGGACTGGATTGCGCCTCCCTGGATCGATGGGGCTCGGGATGCCACAGGCATTGGCTGAGCCGTTGCTCCGGATGGAAACGGCACTTGAGCCTTTGCTCCGGAGAGAGAAGGCAATTCACTCTGCGCTCCGGAGGGAATCGGCGAACTCCCGGCGGCGGGCGTCCCCAACGCGGCCAAGTCATCTAAGACAGTACGCGAAACGCGTACCTGGCTGCCCTTGAGCTCCACCATGCGCGCCAACTGCAAGGTTTTCAGCAGTTTGCGCAAGGCTTCGCGCGACTCAGCACATTGGAAGATGACCAGCCAGCTGAGCAGGGCCTTGCGGGTCATCGGCGCCGCGCGCCCATCGAGGTCGGGCGCCGAACTCCGTGCTTCCAACACCAATACCAGCAGGATGTAGTACACGCGCGGCGAACGCGAAACATCTCGCGCCAGCTCACGCAGACGCGAGATCTCCTTGAGGCTGACAAGTGCAGCAAGCTTGCGAATGGCGTCGTGCATGGAGGTATCCTTTTCCTTTAGTGCAGGCGAACCCGGAATTGGTGCGCCGTGAGAGTCGTCAGTCCTTCCTCAAGCCGACCCAAGTTCGGGGAGATCAGAGTTATCCGTAGCGCTCGCAGCGAACTGCAGAATCGCGGCGCGTTCGCGGGCTGAAAGACGCGGCCACACTTCAAGCAGTGGCACCAAGTAGCACCAGGGGTCACCCAATTCCTGCAAGCGGGCCTGTAAGTCGCATATGCGCTGTGATGGAAGCCTCGATGGCCCAGGGACTTCCGCATGGCACAAGTTGGTTTGCAAAACCGTCATACGGTGGTTCGAATCCACTCGCCACCTCCAGTCATCACCGGCCCCGGAGCCTCTTCCGAGGCCGGTTTTCGTTGAACTTGAACGAGTTAGGCCGCGTCATGCGCTGACACGCAAAATTTGCGTTGTCACCGGTTTCCTGTGAGCGGGCCTGTAAGTCGTCGTTGGCCACAGATGCCGCGTCCTCGATTGGGGAGCCCCGCAGATCGGGCAAAGTGGCCACAGCATCCAAGGCTTCCGTGATTCCCATAAGAGTTAACAATCCATGATCAGGCGAATCGTGGAATGCCGCGCAACAACGGCACCACATTGTGCGCGCCGCCGGCATTGGCCAGTTGGGTGATGTTGGAATGGCGAAGGCAATGCAAGTCAGCTGCGCTGATTGTCGCGAGTCTCGAGGTTGAAAACCCGCGCCTGGAGTGCAACTGAAGATACACCTGCCCAGCGCGTCCAAGAGGTCAATGTGCGGCTCGCCCCTCGTGGCTCCAGGATAGAGCTGGCGTCCCCGGGCTGATTCGAACAGCCGACCTGCGGTTTAGGAAACCGCCGCTCTATCCAACTGAGCTACGGGGACGTGCGGGGAATCTTAGCACGTGTCGCAGGGCTGGTAAGCACTTGGATCGGGTGGATACGTTCGTGCTTGCGGCGTCTTGTGCGCTATAATCCAGCCATGCCCGATGATCCGTCCAAACATGCGGAAGACGACCTGGACCTGACGGACATGCCCACTGCGCGTGCGCCGGATTGTGAGCTCGTGTTCCACGACGACCCTGAAACGCCCGCTGATTTCGTCATGTACCTGCTCGAGCGCCTCTGTGGACACAGCGAGGAACAGGCGCGTGCGATTGTTCATGAACTTACCACGCACGGTCTTGCTGTCGCCGCGACCCTGCCCGAGCGCATGGCGCACGTTAGACTCTCGCAGATTGACGATGCCGCACGTGGCAGATACCCCTTCAAGGCCACGATTCGGTTGGTTGAATAACCATGCCCTCCACCGCGCCACTCCCCACCCGCATCAGGGAAACCGAAGGCGACGCCAAGTCGAAGCTGGCTCCACTTTGGAAGGTCCTGTTCCATAACGACGACAAGACTTCCATGGAGTTCGTGGTGCGCGTGTTGATGCAGTTCTTCGGCCGCGATCTCGAACAGGCCATGGAGATCATGCTCAACGTGCACAAGACTGGCATGGGCATCGCCGGTGTTTATCCGCGAGAAGTGGCCGAGCTCAAGCAGGAACAGACCACATCAGCCGCGCGCACCCAGAAGTTTCCGCTTGTGGTTACGATCGAGCCGGTGGAGAAATAGTCGGCGCCATGACCGACCTCTCCCAACCAAACACCCCGCATGTCGCGCGAACTTCGTCGCGAGAAACGCTCAACATTTTGCTCAACCCCGTGGGCAGTGCGGGCGACGTTCACCCTCTGGCGGGGCTGGGCTCTGCGCTCAAGGCGCGCGGCCACGAAGTCACCGTCATTACCAACGACTACTTCCGCCCGCTGATTGAGAATCTCGGACTCGGGTTCGTGCCGATGGGCTCGCGCGAAGAGTTTGAAGCCGTGCTGCATCACCCGGATGCGTGGCATCCACGCAAGGCGCTGGACCTGATCTTCCGCACGGTCATTGAAAAGACGCTGGCTCAGACCGTGCAGACGATCCAGCGCCTGAACCAACCGGGGCGCACCGTGGTAGTTGGCACGTCGCTGGCCCTGGGGGCGCGCGTGGCGCAGGACTGGCTGAAGGTTCCAACGGTTTCAGTGCACCTGGCTCCCAGCATTTTCCGCAGCAGCTACCTGATGCCGCGCTTCTCCGGATTGGGGTTCATGGGCGCGTTGCCGCGCTTTGCGCGCAACTGGATGTGGCGGTTGATTGACGCGCTGGTGGTGGACAAAGCGCTGGCGGGGCCATTGAACGAGTATCGCGCAACGTTGGGCCTGCCGCGCGTTAGTCGCGTTCTGCACGGCTGGTGGCACTCGCCGCTGCGCGTTATTGGCCTGTTCCCTCCCTGGTTTGGCCCGCCGCAGCCAGATTGGCCCGCGCAGACCGTGCTGACGGGCTTTCCCATGTTTGACGAGCGCGAATTGCATGGGCTGGCGCCAGAGGTCGAAGCCTTCCTGGCGCAGGGCGACGCTCCGCTGGTGTTTACGCCCGGTTCGGCGATGCTGCAGGGCGAGAAGTTTTTCGCGGCCGCTGCCATGGCGTGCTCGAAACTCGGCCGACGCGGCATTCTGCTGACGCGCTTTGCCGAGCAGATTCCGGCCCAGCTCCCCGCCGGTGTTCGCCACTTCAGCTATGTACCGCTGAGTGCACTCTTGCCCCGTGCCGCCGCGATGATTTACCACGGCGGCATCGGCACTTGCGCGCAGGCGCTGGCAGCAGGTGTGCCGCACCTGATCACGCCCATGGCCCATGACCAGCACGACAACGCCGCGCGCATTCGCCGGCTTGGCGTGGGGGCCGAGCTTGAGATGTCGCGCGTGACAGCCGCGAGCCTGAGCCGCGCGCTGGGCGCGCTGCTGGCGGATCGTGGTATTCCCGGCCGATGCCGCGAGATAGCGCAACGGATGACGCAAGAGCATCCGATGGAGAGAACCTGTGCATTGATCGAAGCGGCGGCAAGCTGAAGCCTCCGTCTCGCGCTGGCTCGCCCGCGCATGTAAACTCCGCCCGCTAACCGAGAGAACCCAATGCCATCGACCGCAATTCTCGGCCTTCAGTGGGGCGATGAAGGCAAGGGCAAGCTTGTGGATCAGCTCTGCTCTGAACATGACGTGTGTGTGCGCTTCCAGGGCGGCGGCAATGCCGGCCACACGGTTTATCCCGACGGACGCAAGGTCGTGCTGCACCACCTGCCCACGGGCGTGCTGCACAAGCAGTGCCTGAACATCCTCGGCCCGGGCATGGTGATCGACCCGCACAAGCTGCTCGAGGAAATCGACGAACTGGCGAAGCTGGGCTACAAACTGGCCGGCCGGCTCGTTCTTTCAGATCGCGCCAGCATCACCACCGCCATTCACACTGCGCTCGATGCAGCGCGCGAGGGTGACAGCAACAAAATTGGTACCACCAAGCGCGGCATCGGCCCGACCTACGCCGACCGCTACGACCGAATCGCCGTGCGCGCCTGCGATCTACTGGACAAACAAAGTCTGCGCGAGGCTTTGGAGCGGGCTTTGGCCGTGCGCGGGCCGCAATTGGGATCGGGTGCGCCCAAGGCAGAAGAACTCGTGGAGCCGCTGCTCAAGGCCGGCTCCAAGCTGCGGCCCTATATCTCTGATTCTGCGTTGGTGCTGCACGAAGCGCTCAAGGAAGAAAGGCGCGTGCTTTATGAAGGCGCGCAAGGTGCGCTGCTGGATGTCGCCTATGGTACTTATCCCTTTGTGACCTCGAGCCACACGCTGGCCAACGGCATCACTGCGGGTGTAGGGCTTCAGTCCGGCGTGGAGCGAGTCATCGGCGTGACAAAGGCATACTGCACGCGCGTCGGCGAAGGCCCGTTCCCCACGGAGCTGGGCAAGGCCGAAAGCGAAGTGCTGCGAGAAAAGGGCGGGGAATTCGGCGCCACAACGGGTCGCCCGCGGCGCGTGGGCCATATCGACCTGTTTGCGCTGCGCTACGTGTGCAAACTTTCGGGCGTGACCGAGCTGGCTGTGACCAAGCTCGACGTGCTCAGCAATATGGGTGAACTGAAGCTGGGCATCGGCTATGAGGGCCACAAGGACCCCGGCCTGCCCGCGGATATCCGCAAGTTTGCGGCGCTCAAACCCGTTTACAAAGCCATGCCCGGCTGGGCGGAAAACCTGGGCAAGGCGCGCAAGGGCAGCGACCTGCCCAAGGCGGCGCGCGCCTATCTGCGCTTCATCGAGGAATTTGTCGGCGTCAAAATCGGCGTCATCAGCGTTGGGCCTGAGCGCGAGTCGGCATTTGCTGTCAAGGGTGCGCCCAAAGGCTGACTTGCCTCAAAGCGGGCAAGCCTTGCTACAAACGGAATTTTTGACGGAGTAAGGGCCGGCGTTGTAGCGTTAAAGGGACGGAACTGGGGCAATCAGGGAGCCACGATGTCAGCCACGATCAGAAAATTCAACCTGAGCTTCCCGCAGAAGCTCATTCGCGAACCGATCCTGTTCAATATCTCGAACAAGTTCGGCATCGTGTTCAACATTTCACGGGCCAACGTGAACGACGAAGTGGGTTACCTTGAGCTGTCGCTCGAGGGCACCGATGACGCCGTGGATCAGGCCATCAAATACCTGAGCGAACGAGGCGTCACCATCAACGAAAGCTAGTGCTGTGTCGGCGCGTAGGGGCGACCCATGGGTCGCCCCTACGCCGTTTAATCGCCTCTGCTACACTCGCTCGCCATGCCCAAAGTCTGTCCTTCGTGCTCTGTGCAGAACCCCGACTCGGCCAAGTTCTGCAATGAATGCGGCACGAAATTCAATGACAGCGAGCGTGTCAACCTCACGCCGCAGCCGGCTACGCGCGCCAGCGAACGCAGGGCCGCAAGCGAACGCCGCGTAATCAGCGTGCTGTTTGCCGACATCAAGGATTACACGGCGCTGAGCGAGCAGCTCGATCCCGAGCAAGTAGAAGAACTCGTGGGCGGGCTGTTTCGCGAATTTGCAGATGTGGTCGCTCGCCATGGTGGATACGTGGACAAATTCATGGGCGATTCCGTGCTTGCCCTGTTCGGCGCGCCCAAGAGCCTGGGCGACGACGCCGAGCGTGCCGTCAATTGCGCCCTCGAAATGCAGCGCCGCGCGCAGGCCAGCAACGCCGGGCGCGAAAAGCAACTCGGCGTGCGTATCGGCATTGATACCGGCGAGGTCGTGGTTGGCAACATCGGCCAGCGCGGCCAGTACACCGCGATTGGCGATGCCGTGAATACCGCCAACCGCGTGCAATCCGCCGCCGAGCCGACCACGGTTTACATCAGCGAGGAAACGGCGCGCGTGGTCAAGGCGCGCTTTCGACTGAGCGAACAGGAGCCGCGCCTGCTTAAGGGCAAGGCCGAGCCGGTTACGCTCTTTCGCGTCGAGGGGGCGCTCAAGACCACGGAGCGTTACAACGGCCCGTTTGTAGGCCGCAAACGCGAACTTGACCTGCTGCTCGCCAGCTATGAACAGGCTGTGGCCAATGCAAAGCCTCGCTTTGTTCTGGTGCGCGGCGAAGCGGGCATGGGCAAGAGCCGGTTGTTCTATGAATTTCGGCGCCGGTTGCGCGCGCAGAAACAGGCACCCCGGCGTCTGACGGCCGCCTTTGTGCCCGTGGGGCAAGAGCCGATGCTGGGCATGAGGCAGATCGCGCGTGGCGCACTTGATCTCGCGCCCAACGCGCCCGTCGCCGAGATCGATGCCGCCATTGCGCGCGTCACAGAGAGCATTTCCGATGCGCCCAAGGCCTTTGCCGAGCACCTGGCGTTCCTGGTGGGCCGGCCCTCGCGCGACACCGACATGATCCTTCCTCCGCGGCAGCGCGCGGAAGGCGCGGCCGTGGCGCTCAAGCGCATGCTGGAACAGAGTGCGCGCGTGCAGCCGCTGCTGGTTGTATATGAGGATCTGCACTGGGCAGACAGTGACAGCCTGGACTTTCTGCGCCGCATTGCCCACGCCGACCTTCAGGGCCCCATTTTCATTCTCGCGTTCGGGCGTCCTGAAGCCATTGACCTGGTGCGCGACCTGCTGGCCAATCCCTTTGAGAGCATTGAGCTGCGCGCGCTGGAGCCCGGCGAAATTGCGGCCGTTTCCGGTGGAATCCTCCAGGACGGCGTCATCTCGGAAGATCTCGCGGCGCTGGTGTTGCAGCGCAGCGGCGGCAACCCGTTCGTTACGGAAGAACTGCTCAAGTCCCTGCGCGAAACTCACATGCTGGAATTGCGCGACGGCCGCTATGTACTGCGCGATGCGCAAAGCCAGTCGCTGATTCCTGTCGGCGTGCGCAGTATTCTTGCGGCGCGCATTGATGCGCTTGAGCCCGAGTCACGCGCCGCGCTGACATCACTCTCCGTGCTGGGCCGCGAGTTCCGCTCGGGCCCGGCGTTGCACCTTTGCGGTGCGCCCGCCATCGAGGCACTGGTCAAGCGCGGCATGCTTGTGGATCTCGGTTCAGGCGACACGGCGGTGCTCAAGCCCGAGGAACGCAGGGAACGTCGCTATCTGTTTTCCCACGCGCTCTTGCAGGAGGTTGCCTACGGTGGCCTGTTGCGCCGCGATCGTTGCGCGCTGCATGCGGGTGTGGCCGCTTATTTCGAGAAGCAGGGGCAGGGAAGCGATCCAGCGCGATTGAGCGAACTCGCGTGGCATTATTCTCGCGCTGAGCGGCCCGATGCCGCCTGGCCGCTCTTTTACCGCGCCGGCTTGAAAGCCGCGCAGGACTGGCTTCTGGCCTTTGCGGCAGCCCAGTTGCGCAGCGCCAAGGAGGAATTTGATCGCTGCAAAACGCCGCCGGGCATCGATGGCCTGAGCCCCGAAGGGTCGCGTCTGAAACTGCTGCTGGCCCTGTGTGAGGCCTGCTTTGATTCGGGCAAGCCCGACGAGGCTTTGAAGTACGCGGAAGAAGCGATTGCGCTCACGCCTGACGGATTTGCGCGCCAGCGTGCCAGCGCCTTTGAGTTCGCCGCGCGCATCGCGCAGATCAAGAGCCGCTTCGACGACGCCATTGTGCACGCCGAGCGCGCCTGCGCCCTCCATGAGAAAGCGGGCGACAGTGCCGGTGTTGCGCGCATGAACCTGTTCAAGGCGCGCATGCTCGCCCACACCGGGCAGAGTGCCGCGGGCCTGGCGTTGATCGAGCAACTTTCGCTTCAGGATGCCGGAGTGGAAACGCGCATCGACTTCCACCACACGCGCGCCTCACTTCTTTCAGCGCTGGGCCGGCTGAAGGAAGCGCTCGACGATGAAACCAAACGCCTGGCCCTGGCCACGGAAGCCAACGACCGCCGCAAGATCGCGGGCGCTCATTCCAACATCGCCACCTATCTCAGTGACATGGGCCGTAACATCGAGTCCGACGAGCACTTCAAGCTGGCCATGGCCGAGTACACGCGCGCGGGCGAGCTGTTCAACGTTGCCATCGTGCACGGCAACTACGGCAACCAATTGCGCCGCGCGCGCCGCCTCGACGAGGCCGTGCAGCACCACACTCTCGCGCGCGGCCTTTGCCGCGAGCTTGGTGACGAATTCGGCATTATGGTCGCCGAGAACAATCTTGGCACATGCTACCTGACCACCGGTGATTTCGCGGAAGCACGCCTGAGCTTTGAGCGCGCCCTGCCGCTGGCCGAACGCTTTGGCAGCGCGCAGGCCATGTCGCAGCTATTCCATAATCAGGCCACTGTGGCGCTGCGCTGCGGGGACAGCCTGCTTTGCCGCGAACGCCTGGAGCGCTCGCGCGAAATCAACGCACGCCAGGGCAACGAGCGCGGCTTGCTGCTCAACGACAACCTTGCCGCGCAGGATCTCGTGCGTGCGGGCAACCTTGATCAGGCCTCGCGCGAACTCGCAAGCGTGGCCGAGCGCGCGGCCAAGCAAGGCTTTGCCAGCTACGAGGGCTCGGCGTATCTGCACATGCTTGAAGCCGCGCGCCAGAGGAGTTCGGCCCCGGAAATGCGCCGACTGCTGGACGTGCTTGAGCGCTGCCAGCCGGAGCAAAATGGCGGCTCGGACGAAAAGGCGCTGCGGCAGGCGCACCGTCTCGCGGCGGCGTGCTTTGAGGGCGAGCCTGAAGGTTTGGCGCGCGAAGTCCAGCGATTTGCGCAGTGCGCGCCAACGCAGGTAGCGACGGCACAGGATGCCGAGGCGCTTGCGATTGCGGTTTCTTCGCTGGGCGCAAGGGCCGCGCAGTGGCCGCAAGGTGCGGCCTGGTCGGACCTGGCGGTCCGGGCCATGGAGAAAGGCGGCCGCCAGGATTTGTTGTTTGTTGAGGCGCTTTTCGCGCGCGGCCGTTTCAGGCTGGCCGCCGGTGATGAAGGCGGCGCCAATGACCTTGTGCGCGCCGGTCGGTTTGCCGCGCGCCTGGGTTTGGGCTGGCTCATGGAGCGGTTGCAAAAGTCGTAGTCAAACTCGCGGCTTGCCCGCGGGCTCATCGCCGGGCGGCAGCGGTGCAATATCCTCGTCGCGCGTAAGCGCCTGGTCAACCACATCAGAACGACGGTTGGTTTCCACTTCGTTGAACACGCGCAGGGCCAGCAGGATTACGGCCAGCGGCACGCAGACCAAACCGGCGCCAATCAAGACAACGACGACCAGCTCTGTGGTGGTGACGTGGAGGAAGGCTAGCGCCATGGCCGCTCCGGCACTACCCGGCACAGGCCAGCATGTTCTCGAGCGCGATTCGGGCAAAACGCTTTTCGCGCGGGTCAACCCTGACCGGCTCCCAGGAATCAAGCTGCTCGAGGCAATCACGCAAGTCGCGCGTGCTGATCTTGAACATGTTGGGGCACAGCGAGCGCGTGATCGGCACCACGAATTTGTCAGGGCTCTGCACGCTCATACGGTGAATCATGTTCACTTCGGTGCCAATCGCGACTTTCTCGCCGGGCTTCATCTTCTTGACGTACTCCTGAATGAAGTTGGTACTGCCCACGGCGTCGGCGATTCTGACGACGTCCTCGGTGCACTCGGGATGCACCACAATCTTGATGCCGGGATACTTGGCGCGCATTTCGTTCACCATGGGCACGGTGTAGCGCGTGTGCACGTGGCAGTAGCCTTTCCATAGAATCACGCGCGCCTTTTGAATCGCGGCTGCACTGTGCCCGCCATTCACCAGCGCGGGATCCCAGAGAATGATCTCGTCGCGCGCAATCCCGTATGCGTTGGCGGTGTTGCGCCCCAGATGCTCGTCAGGAAAGAAGAAGATCTTCTGGCCGCGCGCGAAGCTCCAGTCGAACACTCTGCGCGCGTTGCTTGAAGTGCACACGATGCCATTGCGCTCGCCGCAGAATGATTTCAGGTCAAGGTCACTGTTCATGTACACGACGGGGATGACCTTGCTGATCTCCGTATGTTCGCCCAACTCCTGCCACGAGCGCATCACCTGCGGCAGGTTGGCCATGTCGGCCATGGGGCAGCCGGCGTTTTTGTCCGGGTGATAAACGATCTGGTCGTCGCGGCAGAGTGTGGCGGCACTGGTGACCATGAAGCGCACGCCGCAGAAAATGATATCACGCGCTTTGGCCGTGTTGGCCGCGGCTTTGCACAGGGCATAACTGTCGCCGGTCACGTCGCCGCAGGCATGCACGCCCAGGCGCTGGTAGTGATGCGCAAGCACAATCACGCGCTCGCCGTACTTCGCTTTGAGTTCCTTGATGCGCGCGATGTTTTCCTGCTCGTCTTCCTCGATGCGGATGGGCGAGGGCATGATGTCGAGTGTGCCGGCCATGGCTGCCTCACTTTCTCGCGCCATTACAGCACGGTCGTGCACGCCTGGGTAGCGCCGGCACGCCTGGCCGGACTACGATTGAAATCACCTTCAGCAAACAGCCGGGCTCATTCTTGGCAATTGTGGCCGGCTGCCTCTATCATTGTCAAACGCCCTGGGAAAGGCCTGCCATGCGCCATGCACGCTTGCTCGTTCTGTTGGTTGCGTTTGCTTCCGGCTTGGCGCTTTGCGTCGAGGGTGCGGCCCAGAAGAAAAAGGATGACAAGCCTAAAGTCGGCGACGGCCCGGCCGCCGTTGAGTTCGAGTCCAAGGAAATCAACGCTGCAGCCAAAGTCGTGGCCGGGTTCAAGGGCAACGAGCGTGTCGTGTTTGACGCGCTTCGCTACCTGATGCGCCCAACGTTTCAAGATGAACTGTTCAAAGGCCGCGCCTATCATCCCTGCCCCCTGCCGCCCTTTGACGCGGAGACTACGGGCGAACTCACCGTTGACGAGAAGCTTCGCCTGCATGCGCTGCTGATTGCGGGTGTGCCATGGTCGCCCGCTATGCAGCAGGCGGCCGATCGCCTGGTGGCCTCGCCGCCGCCGGCGGTTTCCATTTCGCTGGGGCTGCCCGCGCTGGAGCTCCTGATCCTGCGCGACCTGTGCACGCTGAGCAACTTGCAGAACCGCGACCGGCTGCTGCTGCGCGCGCGCGAGGTGCTCAAGGCGGCCGACAACGCAACAGCCCTGACCGCAAAGCCCGAAACCCTGCCTGTCGCATATGTTCAGGCGCGCTGGTTTTTCAACCACTTCTGGCGCCAGGTGATTGCGCGCCTCGCCGTTGATCTGGCATTGCCGATCAACGAAAAGTTGCCCGCCTCCGATCTCGACGTGCTGCTCGCGCAGTGGGACAAAACGCGCGGCTTTTCAGGCGGCGGTGATGCCAACATGAGCGACTACTACGATGCCGAGCCCAACTCCATTTCGTTCGCCACTTTGTCTGTGGCGCTGGAACTGCCGGACAAACTCATGCCGCGCGCGCGCAAGACCGCACTGCTCAAGCTGCTTGAGGGCGCGCCCGCGCTTTTGAAGAAGCACGCAGCCTCCCTTGATCGCGCACAGGATGCGACGCTGGCGTTGCTGCGCCGGCACACCAATGAAGGCCTCGCGCCCGAGGGCGAAAAGGATCCTGCCGCCTGGCGCACCGGCATCGTGGAAAATCTATTGCAAACGCAGCGCCGCAACGGCGCCTTTGCACCCCGCAACAGTCGTGTCGGCGATGCGGGATGGGTGGCTGCGGGCGTCGTGCAGGAGGGCGGAGCGGCCGTTGATACGGTCGTCATGCTTGACGTTCTTGCCGGCGGGTTGTTTGCCCAAAAGCGCCTGCTCAAGGGCTTGAAGACTGACGAACTCAACAAAGCCATGCGTGCGCTGGCGTTGCTTGACGCCGCGAAGGCGCGCGTGGTCTCGACGGTCTTCCGTGAGCGCGTGATTACCGCCATCGCCGACGGCTGCGAGTTCGTAGCCGCCAGCATGGATCAAGACGGGAAGTTCATCGGCCAGCACGATTATCTCACGGCCCACCAGGCGCTGGCGCTCATGACGCTTCTGCACGGCGGCGCCGAGCGCGAAAGCGCCCTGATCAAGAAGGGCCTGGCCTGGCTCGACAAGCAGGAGTTCAAAGTTTCGTCGTACAGCTACGACGCGGCGGTTTCGCTCATGTTCTTCCAGAAATACTACGAGCCTGAAATCAAGGCTGCCGGCATGCTCAGTGTCGCCACAGCCAAAGAGCGCCACGAGGCGCGCAAGAAGCTGCTGCCCATGCTGCCGCCCGAGCGCGTCAAGCTGTTTGCGCGGCTTGTGGCCGACCTCGACAACGCGTTTACAGAAGGCGAGGGCGGCTGGGGCTACTCCAAAGTCGAGAAAACCGGCACGCAGCTCAGCACCGCCGTCGGCGATACCTCTAATTCCCAGTATGCCATGCTGGGCTATCGCGCCGCGGTCATGCTCGGTTGTGAAGTGAAAACCGGCGTGTTCCTGCACGAAGCTGAGCGCCTCGTCAAACACTTCTATGCGGTTGACTTCACGAACCTCAGCCCGTCGTTCCACCGGCGCGGCTCGCCCGCGAGCCCTGACCGCAGCGCTCCTCCCAAAGTGCCGCTGCCTGATGAGTTCAAGGATCTCAATGTGCAGCCCGGAGGCTGGGGCTATTCATGCACTCAGACCGTTCCCGACTTCGCCATGACCGCGGCCGGCGCAAGTTCACTATCCATCTGCATGGATGAGCTGCGCTTGCGCGGCGAACTGGTGCCCAAACTCGAGCAGGACATCAACCGCCGCATTGCCGGCGCGCTCATGTACATGCGCCACGAGTTTCATGTGAACGATTCTTGCCGCGCTGCGCACGCTGCCACCGGCGGCGCTCCCCTGTGGGACGGGTGCGGCTTCTACTACGACCTCTACTCGACAGAGCGCGCCTGTGAGCTACTCAAAGTTCGCGAGCTGCCCGGTGAATTCGACTGGTATCGTGTCGGCGCCGAACTGCTTTGCTACTCGCAGGAATTGGACGGCAGTTGGAAAGCCGACAACGTAACCGAGCGAACACAGGCCGGGGCTGCCATCAACGGCAAAGCCACCTCAAGGCTCACGCCTCAGACCGCCAACATCTGTATGGCCATCCTTTTCCTCAAACGCGCGGCCATGCCGATCCTGACCGACCACCGCCGTTTCGACAAAGCCAAGCCGCGCACCGATGACGAAGACCCCGCCAAAGCCCCGCCCAAAAAACCCATCACAGGCGAGAGAAAAGAAGAAAAGCAGGGCGAGGGCAAGTAGCCACGCTATAACGCGCCCATGAGCGACTTGAAACTGGTGTGGGTGGATCTGGAAATGACCGGCCTCGACGTCGAGACCTGCGCGATTGTCGAGGTTGCGGCCGTCATCACCGGCCCCGATCTGCAGCCGCTGGCGCAGTACGAGGCCGCCATCCACCAGCCTGAAGGCGTGCTCGCGGGCATGAACGACTTCGTACGCAACATGCATACGCAAAGCGGCCTGCTTGAGCGCGTGCGCGCCAGCAAAGTCAGCGTAGGCCAGGCCGAGCGCGCCATCTGCGATCTGGTGGCGCAGCACGCCAAGCCGCGCGAGGCGGTGATGGCGGGCAACAGCATCCACGTCGATCGCCGCTTCATTGCGAAGTACATGCCAACGCTGGATGGTTTTCTGCACTACAGGCAAGTTGATGTTTCGAGCCTGAAAGTGCTGGCCGGCGCGTGGTATCCCGCGCTGCCCAAGTTCGAGAAAAAGAAGGAACACACCGCGCTCTCCGACATCCGCGAGAGCCTGGCTGAATTAGCCTACTTCAAGGCCAACCTGTTCAAGTAGCGATAAAGCGATCCGTGGCACTCGTGATGGGTGCCGCGATGCGTTGTTTACTTTTGAATCGTCGCTGTATCCTTGCGGGCGCGCTTGCGGACTGTGGCGTCCATTTCGCGCTTTCTGATGCGGAAGCTCTTGGGCGTGACTTCGACCAGTTCGTCGGGCTCGATCCACTCCATGGCGTCTTCGAGGCTCATGTCGCGCTTGGCCTTGATGCGCACCGTGGCTTCCTTATTGGAGCTGCGCACGTTGGTCAACTCTTTCATCTTGGCCACGTTGACGTCAATGTCGCCTTCTTTGCAATGTTCGCCCACCACCTGCCCGCGATAAACGCTGTTGCCCGGCTCCACGAAAAAGTCGCCGCGATCAAACAGGTTGAGCAGCGCGTATTGCGTGGCCTGGCCGGGATCGGTGGCCACCATGGCGCCGCGCGTGCGGCGCGGAATCTCGCCCGCCGCTTCGCGGTAACCCGTGAAGCGGTGCGTGAACACGGCTTCACCCTGCGTGGCCGTGAGCACCTTCGTGCGCATGCCAATCAAGCCGCGTGAGGGCATGTCAAAGTGAACTACGGTGCGGCCCTGGTGTGTTTCCATGTGCGTCATCTGCGCGGCGCGCGAACCCAGGAGTTCGATCACGCGGCCAGCAAGTGCGTCGGGCACATCGGCCACGGCTTCTTCCCAAGGTTCGGTCTTCACGCCGTTTTCGTAGTGCACGATCACTTCGGGCGCACCCACGGCGAACTCGTAACCCTCGCGGCGCATGTTCTCGATCAGGATGCCCAGGTGAAGCGTGCCGCGGCCCAGCACTTTGAAATTGTCGGCGGCACTTTCGGGAAATTCGACGCGCAGTGCGACGTCAGCCTCGGCGGCTTTCTGCAAACGCTCGCGAATCTGGCGGCTGGTCGGGTACTGGCCTTCAAGGCCGGCCACGGGCGAATCATTAACGCAGAACTCCATGCCGATCGTGGGCTCGTCAATGGGCACGGGGGGCAGCGCTTCGGGATGATCGATGTCAGCAATGGTGTCGCCGATTTCGACGTTCTCCAGCCCGATAATGGCCACGATTTCGCCCGCGCTCGCTTCAGCTACGTCGATGCGCTTGAGCCCGTCAAACACCTGCACCTGCTTGGCCTGGCCGTTCTTGGTGGAACCGTCACGATGAATGCTCACCACGGGCTGTCGTGCCTTGAGTGTGCCGCGCATGATGCGCCCCACACCCACGCGGCCCACAAACTGGTCATAAAGAATGTTCGTGATCTGTACCTGGAAAGGCTTCTCGGGCTCGACTTCGGGGCCGGGCAGCAAGTCGATCATGGCGTCAAGCAGCGGGCGCAGGTCTTCGCCCTTCTTGTGGAAATCGACCGTGGCGATGCGCTGGCGGCCGCTGGCGTAGATGATCGGAAAATCAAGCTGCGTATCGGTGGCATGCAGATCAATGAACAACTGGAACACTTCATCCAGAACTTCCTGCGGGCGCGCGTCAGGGCGGTCAATCTTGTTAATCACGACAAGCGGTTTGAGGTTTCGCGCCAGCGCCTTGCGCAGCACGAACTTGGTTTGCGGCAGCGGGCCTTCCGCGGCATCGACCAGCAAGAAGCAGCCGTCGGCCATGCTCAGCACGCGCTCAACTTCGCCTGCGAAATCGGCGTGGCCGGGGGTATCGATCAAATTAATCTTCACGCCGCGCCACACGAACGAAACGTTCTTGGCCAGGATTGTGATGCCGCGCTCGCGCTCGAGCGGGTTCATGTCAAGGAAAGCGTCCTCATGCTCGGTCTTGCGGCCGAAGAAGTTCGCGGCTTCCAGGAAGCCGTCCACGAGCGTGGTCTTGCCATGGTCAACGTGGGCAATGACGGCAATGTTTCGAATGTCAGAACGACGCATGGTGAACCGCCGGCTTTCAAGGGCGGAGAAGTGTAGTAACTAAGCGGCGCAAAGGCAGTGGGTGGGCGGCGCGTTTACGAAGTTGCGGCGCAGAGGCTTCCTGGCCGGGCCGCGGGCCAGTGTGTCCAGAGGCAGAACTGTGGTCGCCGACGCGCCTGCGAACCCATGGCTCGTGTCGCATCACACTTGCAGCGCCGCTGTTGCCCTAGGATGCAAGGTTGGAGCGAATACGAGATTCCCGGTGTTGAAGTAGTTCACGCGACGGAGCTTTCATTTCAGTTGACGCCGGCCTAATCTGACAGGGGCTGTAGTTCCGACTGTTTGAAAGCGTTCTTCGTGAAAAGCGCCGACCAACTTCCGCGCCACCCAGTTCGATCCTTGGCGTTTGCCCATTCCCTGCTGCGCGACGCGGCTTGGGCCATGCTCTCCACCCAAGAGCGCGCGAAGCTGCGATTGCTCGCAGCGGGCATATTGCAGCACGAATCCTCCGCGGGCCTGCTGGCGTTGAGCTTGCAGGCCCAGGTTGATCCGTCCCTTGCAAGGCGGGCCGCTGACGATGAAGCGGCGCGCAACAATCTGGTCGTGGCGCTGGAGATTTACCAGCGACTGGCGAACTTGACGGAAGCCACATGGCAACAGCGTTTTGAGGCCCAGGATCAGGTTTCTCGCCTCCTGGAGCGACAGGGCCGAATTGAGGAAAGCCAGGCAAGCGCCCAAGCCGGACTTCGTATCGCCGAATCAAGCCACGAGCCGGGGTTGCTGGGCCGCGCGCATTTGCGCGTGGGCGCGCTCTTGCGCAGGCGTGCACAGCATGACGAGGCGCTGAGAGTACTCTTGCGCGCCGAAGAACTCAGCCTGTCGGCGAACGACACCCTTTCGCAAGCGGAAGCAGTCTCCGAGCGCGGCCTGGCCCATGATGCCACGGGCGAGTTCAGCCGCGCTGAAGCATGCTTCGTCGCGGCCGAAAGGCTGTTCCGAAGGCGCGGCCAGCTTGAAGGAGTTTGCCGCATGCTCGGAAACCTTGCGCGCGTGCACGGGGTGCGAGGCCAGGCAACGGCTGCATTGGCGATGCTGTCCGAGGCCGACGATCTGGCTCAGATTCTGGGCAACAAGCTGCTGGTGGCGCGCATTTGCGGCAACCGAGCGAACCTGTTGGCCGAAGCCGGAGATCCTCAGGGCGCCCTTGACAATTATCAGCGCGCACTGGCGGCGTTTGAGGCATGTGGTGACGCGCGGGGAATTGCTTCAACGCACGCCAATCTCGGCGCACACTTTGAGCAGCAGGGCGACTATGCTGCCACCGAACGACACCTGGCTAGCGCTGAGCGCTTTGCACTGGAGCAAGGCGACGCGCGACTTGCCGCGCGCGTGACGGGAAATCGCGGCGTGCTTTGTGCCGCAAACGGTGACCGGGTCGCAGCGCTGAACCTGCTGAGACAGGCGCTGTCGCGCGCCCGGGCGCTGGATGATCGCGAACACTTGGCGCAACTGCTGGCCAATATCGCGCGGCTTCTGTTCCTTGGCGCCGAGCCCCAGAGCGCCCTTGCCGCCGTGGACGAGTCACTCAAGATGTTTCAGGTCCTGGGCCTTGCAGCTGAGTCCGCCGCGATGTTTGCACTTCGGGCCAAAGTGTTGCTGGCGGCCGGACTGGGCGCTCGCGCCCAGCAGGCTGCGCTGGACGCGCTGGACTGGTGCGACGCTCAGCGCCAGAACGGCACGCAGTCGCAGTTTGATGCTCTTGCGGTATTGGCCGTTTACGAGTCGCGCTTTGGCGATCCACGAGAAGCCGAAGCGCTTGCCAACGAAGCCGAGGACGTGGCGTTGCAACTCTCCAGTCGCTCCCGCCCGGAGGCCGAAGCTGCGGCCGCCGCACTCAAGACCATGAGAGCGGAGCTGGTCGAAAGCACGCGCGACCGTACGGCACGGGCGTGAACTCGACCACGCGTTCAAAAACAGAGATTCGCTGATAGAATCCGCGCCCCGTGGACGAACCGCGCAAAACCATCATCGCGACCTTGAAGGCTGTGCGCCTGGGCCAGCTCACGGCGGAGCAGGCCGTTGCGATTCTCAAGCTGGCTGGCGTTGACCCGGGGGAAATGCTGACGGAATTGCACGCGCATCTTCCGCCCCAGGTCGCGAGCACACAAAACCCGTTCAAGGACGACGCCGACGAAGATGAGCGCCTCACGGCGCTGCTTTCCGATGGCGATCGTGTGGCGCGCGCGGTCAGCGTGTTTGAGCCGGCCGAGGCCGGCGATTCTTCGCCGATGTCTCTGGAGTTCCCCGAAGAAGCGCCGCAGTCCGGCATTTCGCTTGATACGCGCACACTGCTCTCTCTTGAGGGCGGCGGGGGCGGCGGGCCGGGCGGCGCTGCACCCATTCGTTCGCGCCTGGTGCAGGATGCTGCGCGCTACGAAATCAAGCGCGAGTTCGCGCGCGGCGGCATGGGGCGCATCCTGCTTTCGCGCGACCTGGATGTCGGGCGCGACGTTGCGCTCAAGGAGCTTTTGCCGGAACTGGTCAGCGGGGGCACGCGCGTTGGCACGCGCGCCATGGGCAGCGCGGGCGGCGCAGAAACCGACGAAACCGGCGAGCGCTTCCTGCGCGAAGCCAAGGTCACCGGGCAGCTTGAGCACCCCAATATCGTGCCGGTGTATGAAATCGGTGAGCGCGACGACTCCAGCGTTTACTACACGATGAAGTACGTGCGCGGGAAAACCATGGCTGCACGTCTGCGCGAAATTCGCAAGGACGAAAAGCTCTCCGACGAACAAAAGAACCAAGAACGCCTGAAACTGCTGGATGCGTTCGTGGCCATGTGCAATGCAATCGCCTTTGCCCACTCGCGCGGCGTGATCCACCGCGACATCAAGCCCGAGAATGTCATGCTCGGCGACTTCGGCGAAACCATGCTACTTGACTGGGGCCTGGCGCGTGTGAAGAACCAGAAGGACTTCGCGGTCAAGAACCGGCCCAAGGAGCGCAACATCAGTGATTCGCTGCGCGAATCCGCCGACGCCAGCAAGACCCAGGACGGCTACATCATTGGAACACCGGCCTACATGCCGCCCGAGCAGGGCCGGGGCGATCAGGAAGAAGTCGACGAAAAGAGCGACATCTACTCACTGGGCAGCGTGCTTTACGAGATACTTGCAGGCACGCCGCCCTACGAGGGGCCTACAGCGGGCCTCGTGCTGCAGGCGATGCTGACATCGCCGCCGGCGCCGATTCAGGGAAAGAACCGGTTCGCGCCGCGTGAGCTGGTGGCCGTCTGCGAAAAGGCCATGGCCCGCGACAAGAAGGATCGTTTCCGGAGCGCCATGGAGTTTTCACTCCAGGTGCAGGCGTTCCGAGAGGGGCGCAGCCTTTCCGTTTACCAATATTCCGCACGCGAGCTGCTTGCGCGCTACGTCAAGCGCCACAAAGCCACCGTGGCCGTGATCGCTATCGGCGCGCTACTCGTGCTTGCAGGAGGCATCTATGCTGCCGGCACCCTGCTCAATGAAACCGTGCTGGCGCAGGCCGCGCGCCGCGGCGCAGAAGAAGCGCGCGATACGGCGGCATTGGCGCTCGAAGCCGCGCAGCGTGAGAAGCAGCGTGAGCGCGAACTGACCGTGGCCGCGCAGAAACGGCGCGAGCAGGAGTTACGCGAGCGTGCGCACACGATCAAGGCGCTGCGCAAGACCTCCGAAGGCATTCGCCTCGGCCCGCTCTCTGACGACGCCCGCGAGCGCGTTGCGCGCTACGAAAGCAGCGCCGAGGGCCGATCCCTGGGCGCGGCCGAACTGCGTGAGAACCAGGTACTGCTGGCCTCACTGGTGGGTTACATTTCCGCCAAAGAGAACCTGCTTGCCCTCCTTTCCGGCGCGGACACAGCTGCGCTTCCCGAGGCAGCGGGAATCGACGTATTGGCCGATGCGCGCGAACTTGAACGCATACGCATCCTCACGGCAAAGTTGGCCGTTTACAGTGGTGATTTTGCCCTCAGCGTGTACATCCTGGGCGGCGTCAGCAGCGGCGAAAACCAGCGCGAGAAGCAGGCCGTGCTTGACGCGGGCAAGCGCCAACTGGGCGTGCACCGCGCCGCCGTTGAGGCGGCGTTGGCGGATGTTGCAGCGGGGTTGCAGCGGCCTGAGCGCCCCAAGGACGCGCCGGCGCTGGCGGACTACGTCAATCAGCTGGCGGCGCTTCGTGACTCCCAGACGGTGACATTGCTGTCCCAGGCGCTAGCACCCATGCAGGCGCGCGCCGAGGCGGGCAACAATGAGTGGACGGCGGCGGAGCACGATACGGTGCGCCTGGTGCTGAGAGTGCTGGGGCGCATTGACCTGCCCTCAGAATCCGTACCGGTGCTGGCCAGGTTCTTGCCGGTCATTAAGGAGCCGGAGCTGCTGGTAGAGTGCGGCCTGGCCCTGTGCGAAACGCGCAGCCCCGAGGCCTTTGAGCCGCTGGCCGAAATCGGGCGTTACCGGTTCAATTACATCTGGGAGAACGTCGAGAAGAAGTTTGCGCTCGTACCCCTGCCATTGTCCGCCCTCAAGCCGGCCACGGCCACGGAGTTCCACAAGCGCTCACTGGCCCGGCGCGCCCGCGGCGACTTCGAGGGCGCAATTGCAGATTGCACCAGCGGACTGGCGCTCGATCCCAAACAGGATCTGTTGCTGATTGCCCGCTCGTTTGCCAGACGCGCCAAGGGCGATTTCGAAGGGGCGCTCCAGGATCTCAGCGCCGCCATAGACATGAACAGTTCGCAACTGGCCCGGGCGCTCGTCGCTCGCGGCAATTGCCTGCGGCAAATGGGTGACATTGACCGCGCCATGGCCGATTTCACGCGCAGCGTTGACCTCGATCCGCGCAATCCCACGCCCTACATCGCGCGCGGCTTATGCCGCCGCGATGGCGGCGATCTGAATGGAGCGTTGGCGGACTTCTCCGTTGCGCTCGATTTTGACTCGCGCCGCGCCCAGACCTGGACCTATCGGGGCGAGGCCAAGTCGTATCTGGGCGATTTGAGCGGTGCCATTGATGACTTCACGCGCGCCATCAGTTGCAATCCTGAATTCGCTGAAGCATTCACGTTGCGCGGGATGCTGGAGCGCAACCGGGGCCGTTTCTCGGAGTCGATTCACGACCTGACGCATGCATCGCGCCTGAACCCCGGAGATCCGCGCAACTATGCCTGGCGCGCGCAGTCGGAGTTCGGCAACGACGACCTGGTGGGCGCCATCAACTCATGCACCCGCGCCATTGAGCTCGATTCCAATGCATGGCAGGCGTGGTACTACCGCGGCATCACGCACCTGCAACTGGATCAGCGCCGCAAGTCAGCGTCCATTACGCAAACCACCGGCCCACAGCCCGCCTTGGATGAGCAGGCCAAGACTGCGGCCTTGCGCGCCGCCGTGGCCGATATCTCCCGCGCCCATGAGTGCAATCCCGTTGATTTCCTCGTGCCGCTGATTCTGGGTGACTCACTTGCCCAACTGGGTGACCGGTACTTTGAAATCGGCAACACCCAAGCCGCGCGCGTTGCCTGGCAGAAGAGCATCGACGTTCTCAGCAATCTCAAGCGCCGCAATCCCTACGGCGCTCACTATTACAATAACCCGCTGAGCCTTGCCAAAGCGGAGCAAGGCATTGTCTCGGCGCGGGCGCGCCTGAACGCGGGACAAGACGCCGTAACGGCGCTTGACTTGATCGGCCGGGCTGGCGCCAGGGCCGCGCTGTCCACAGATGCCGCACCGGAACAACGGGTTGCGCTGTTACGCCAGTCAATGGCTGACCTTGAGAAAGTGCGCTCGATGCTTGGCGCCGCCGAGGCCAGCAAGTTGAAGGAGGAACTGGCGGAACTCAAATGGCAAGTGTTGCGTGCGCTGGCGGCCGGCGGTTTCTGCCTCGACGCGCTGGCGCTCTTTGCCGAGTTGGACAACCCGCAGATCGCGGCCGCGGGCCTGTATGACGCCGCTTGCGCCAGTGCGCGCCTGGCCGGGCAGTACGAGGCCGCTTTGGTTCAGCGCCTGGGAGACAGCGAAGCGCATCGCAACGAGCTGGAGTACGCGATAAACGCACAGCCGGCGGCGGCGAGGAACACGGAGCGCGACGCGCGGCTCAACGTCAGCGCAGCTTTGCTGAAACGCGCGTACGAGGCCGGCTTTGGCGACGTCGGCCAGGCTCTGCGGGATCCTGATCTGGCCGGTGTGCGCGCCGATGCGCGCTGGCCCGACCTCGTCGCCCAACTCAATGAGATCGTCAAGAACTCGAATGGCGCCGTTGCAGCGAGGTCGGAAGGTGTAGTGGTTGCAAACGCGGTGCTCTCGGGCAGTCTCGCTGACAAGGCCGGTATCAAAGAACACGATGTAATCTGGTCGGTGAACGGCAACCGGGTCATTGATCTGGTTTCAATCAAGAATGCGCTGCTGCTCGGCAAGCCCGGCGAGAGCCTGACACTGGTGTTACGGCGCTACAAGTTTGATGCCGAGGGCAATTTCGCGCTCAAACTCGGCGCCGACGGCAAGCCGCTGCGCGATGCAACGGGTTATGCCCAGTGGGAGTTCGACGAGCGGCAGCTGACGTTGAAGCGAGGCACCGTGAAATCACTGGGATTCATGGCGCCGGGTTCGATCACCGGTATCGGCATTGGCGTGGTGCCCGCGCCCCCAAAAGGGTAAACGCCGGAGCTACTTCGCGGGCGGCGCTTCGTTGAAAACAGCCCAGAACAGCCCCAGTTCGCCGATGGCAACAATGAAATCTTTGAAATCCATCGGCTTTACCACAAAGGCATTCACACCAAGGTTGTAACTCTCAATCTGGTCCTGTTCTTCGCGCGAGGACGTGAAGACCACCACGGGCACCGTGCGGAAGTGTTTGTCCGCCTTGATCTGCTTCAATACTTCCAGGCCGTCAACTTTCGGCAGTTTCAGATCCAGCAAGACCAGGCCCGGATTGATCTCGGCCCGGTTTGAATAGGCGCCCGCCCGGCGAAGAAAATCCAGGGCCTGCTGCCCGTCACGAGCCACAACCACTTCGTTGGCCAGGTTGGTCTTCTTGAACGCGTGCAGGATCAGATCCACATCGTCGTCGTTGTCCTCAACGAGCAGAATGGGTTTGAGCGGATTATTCTTGCCGTTGTTGGCCACAATGCACCTGCTTGCTGAAGTGGGTCGCGCAGCTCGCAAAACAAGACATCCAAGTTCACCATAGTTTGTTCATTAGCAAAGGCAATCGAAAGCGAGAATTCTCACACCTCGCTGACTGGTTGGATCTACTTATCTGTTGAACTCTTGCAGCGGGCGTACCGTTTCCTCGCTGCCCTTGATGGACGCGATCGCGCGTACCGCCGCGTCAGCCGCGCTGATCGTGGTCAGGGTGGGAACTCCCTTCATGATTGCGCGTTTGCGCATGGCGGCTTCATCGGTGCGCGGGTCCTTGCCGCTGGGCGTGTTGATCAGCAGGCCGACTTCGCCGTCGATCAGCAAGTCCAGGACATTGGGCCGGCCTTCCTGGATCTTGTTGATGCGCAACACAGGAACGCCCGCACTTTCAAGCGCCTTGGCCGTGCCGCCGGTGGCCACAATCGTGAAGCCGAGTTCATGCAGCTTTTGTGCAATGGGCGGTATTTTCACTTTGTCGCGGTTCTTCACGCTGATGAAGACTTTGCCGCTCAGCGGCAGCTTCTGCGAAGCGCCGGCCTGCGCCTTGGCCATGGCGCGGCCAAAGTTCTCGTCAATACCCATGACTTCGCCAGTGCTGCGCATCTCGGGCGCGAGCAGCGTGTCGGCGCCGGGGAACTTGTTGAACGGGAATACGGGCTTCTTGATCGAGAAATGGCGCGGCAGGATTTCCTGCGCGAAGCCAAGCTCCTTGAGTTTCTTGCCCGCCATGCACTTGGTGGCGATTTTGGCTACGGGTACGCCAATGGCCTTGGCCACAAATGGCACCGTGCGCGAGGCGCGCGGGTTGACCTCAATCACGTACACCTGGCCATCCTTGATCGCGTACTGCACGTTCATCAAGCCGCACACCTTGAGTGCCTTGGCCAGTTTGACGGTCGTCTCGCGCAGATCGCGCAACACGCTTTCGGGCAGCGAATGCGAGGGCAGGCTGCACATGGAATCGCCACTGTGTACGCCGGCATACTCAATCTGCTCCATGATGCCGGCAACCACCACCTGCTCGCCGTCTGAAACGGCATCCACGTCAACTTCAATGGCGTCATCCAGGAACTGGTCAAGCAACACTGGCCGGCCTTCTGCTACTTCCAACGCGGGGCCCACGAATTGCTCGAGCTCCGCTTCGTCGTAGCAGATTTCCATGGCGCGACCGCCCAGCACAAAACTTGGGCGCACGAGCACGGGATAGCCCACCTTGCGCGCGGCTTCGATCACTCCCTGGCGCGTCGTGGAGGTTGCGCCGTTGGGCTGCTTGATACCAAGCTTTTTGCAGAGCACGCCAAAGCGTTCGCGGTCAGAGGCTTCGTCAATGGAATCGACGCTGGTGCCGATGATTGGCACGCCCGCATCGGCCAGGCGACGCGCGAGGTTGAGCGGCGTCTGCCCGCCGAATTGAACGATCACGCCCACGGGCTTCATGGCCTCAAAAATGTTCATCACGTCTTCAAAAGTCAGCGGCTCGAAAAACAGGTGGTTCGAAATGTCAAAGTCGGTGCTCACGGTCTCCGGGTTGGAATTGACCATGATGGACTCGTAGCCCAGTTCACGCAGCGCCATGCTGGCGTGCACGCAGCAATAGTCGAACTCGATGCCCTGGCCGATGCGGTTAGGCCCGCCGCCGATGACCATGACCTTCTTGTTGGCGCTGGGGCGCAGCTCGGTTTGCTCTTCGTACGTTGAATAATAGTACGGCGTCTTGGCCTCGAACTCGCCCGCGCAGGTGTCCACGATCTTGTACGCGGGAATCACGCCCAGCCGCTTGCGGCGTTCGCGAATCTCGGTGTCTTTGCATTTGAAAATCGTGGCCAGTTGCGCATCACTGAATCCCATGCGCTTGGCGTCGCGCAGGTTCTCGGCGTCGAGTTTCTCCAATGGACCCAGCTCGCGCAAATCGGACTCGAACTCGAGTATCTGCTGGATGTTGTCCAGGAACCACGGGTCGATGCCGGAATACGCACTGACTTCGGCAGGGGTCATGCCCATGCGCAGCGCGCGGCGGATATTGAAAATGCGCTCCACGCCGGGAACGATCAAACCCTCTTTCAATTTCTGGCGCGGGATTTTGCGCGTGTCGCTGGTCGCTTCTTTCAAATCAGCGCCAAGACCCGCGCGGCCGATTTCGAGCGAGCGCAGGGCTTTCTGCAGCGCTTCTTTGAACGTGCGGCCAATGCTCATGGCCTCGCCCACGGATTTCATCTGCGTGGTAAGCCGCGCGTCGGCGCCGGGGAATTTCTCAAAGGCCCAGCGCGGCGTTTTGACGACTACATAATCAATGCTGGGCTCAAAGCTCGCGGGCGTGGCCTTGGTAATGTCATTGCGCAATTCATCCAGCGTGTAGCCTACCGCCAGCTTGGCCGCGAACTTGGCAATGGGAAAGCCCGTGGCCTTGCTTGCGAGCGCGCTGCTGCGCGAAACGCGCGGGTTCATTTCAATCACGATGCGCCGGCCGGTTTTGGGATCGACGGCGAACTGGATGTTGCTGCCGCCGGTTTCAACGCCGATCTCGCGGATGATGGCCTTGGCCTCATCGCGCATCAGCTGGTACTCCTTGTCGGTCAGTGTCAGCGACGGTGCCACCGTGATCGAATCGCCCGTGTGCACGCCCATGGGGTCGAAGTTCTCGATCGAGCAGATCACGACGAAGTTATCTTTCTTGTCGCGCATCACCTCGAGCTCGTATTCCTTCCACCCCGCGAGATATTCCTCGATCAAGACTTCACTCGTGGGAGAAAGTGAAAGGCCCTTGCGGCAGATTTCCTCGTACTCCTGCTGGTTGAACGCAATGCCGCCGCCCGTGCCGCCCATGGTGAAGCTGGGGCGAATCACCGCGGGCAGGCCCACGAGCTCCCTCGCGGCGCGGCATTCATCCCATGTTTTGGCAGTCTTGCTGATGGGCAGTCCAAAGCCGAGCTTTTGAATGGCGCGTTTGAAAAGCTCGCGGTCTTCGGCTTTGTGGATGGCGTCAATGGAGGCGCCGATCAGCTCGACGTCGAATTTCTTCAGCGTGCCCATGTTGTGCAGCGCCACGGCTGTATTCAGCGCGGTCTGGCCGCCCAGCGTAGGCAAGAGTGCATCCGGGCGCTCGCGCTCGATGATTTTGGCGCAGATTTCGGGCGTGACGGGCTCAACGTACGTGCGATCGGCCATTTCCGGGTCGGTCATGATCGTGGCCGGGTTGGAATTCACGAGCACGACCTTGTAGCCCTCTTCGCGCAGGGCCTTGCAGGCCTGCGTGCCGGAGTAATCGAATTCACAGGCCTGGCCGATGATGATGGGGCCAGAGCCGATGATCATGATGGTTTTGATGTCAGTGCGCTTGGGCATGGAGTTCGGTTATCGGTTGGCGGGGATCAGTTGTCAGTTCACTTTGTCGCTTGCTCATTCTTCTTCGTCGGGCTTCTTCTTCGTCTTGGCGGATGTCCTGGTGGCTTTGGCATTCTTGCTGGTTGCGTCTTCCGGCCCGATTGAAGCCGCGTCCGAGTGCTTGCTTTCCACTGCGGCATTCTCGGCCTTTGGTTCCTTCAGCGCCATCAGGTCTTTGAGCAGTTGCTCGCGTTCGCTGTAGGCAAACCAGTGCACGCGTGAGCGCCGGCCGCTGGGAAACGTGATTTCGACGCAATCGTTCTTGCGCGCAATGGAGAGTGCGGCGTTGTCCTTCCAGCGCACTTCCTCAACCGTGCCGGCGTCGTCGTTGACAAAGCGAAGCACGCCATCGCCTACTTCGACCGCCACAGCATCAACAGATAGCGCGGGTCGTTCGATGACGATCAGCGCCAGTTGAAAGCACGCGCCAAAAAACGCGGGCAGCGCCAGCAGGAACAGCACCCACCACGCAGCCGGAGTGAGCAAGCCCACCATCAGGATGATGAACGTGAACAAGATCGTGATCAGCGCGGGCGAACCGTACAAAAGCGCGCGCCATAAATAGGCGCGCTGGAGTTCGCTGAACTCGGCGACATCGGGTTCGTATCGGCGAGTTCCCATCAACGCTCCGAGGAAATGCGCGTGTTGCGCGCTTTGCGCATGGTTTGCCGCACTCTGCCCTGTGCACCTGACTCGATCACGGCCACGGCCATGGCAAACTCGCGCGTGTGCGAGAGCGAGAGCCACAGCCAGGTCGGGCCTTTTTCATCGAGCAATAAGCGCGCCTTGCCCGCAATCTCCAGGGACGGCTTGCCGTCTTCGTTGTTGCTGACCGTGATATCCTGGAAACCAACGCCCTTGGCCCAGCCCGTGCCCAGCGCCTTCATGAAAGCTTCTTTGGCGGCAAAACGCGCGGCGAAGTGGATTGCCGGCCTGGCTTTTGCCTCGCAATAGCTGGCTTCGCGTCTTGAAAACACGCGAGACAAAAACTCCTCGCGCTTACCCGCGAGGAGTTTTTCGATGCGCTTGACTTCAACAATGTCTGTGCCGATGCCGAGTATGGCCATGTGCGCGAGCTTGCCGTTCACCTCGCACCCGCTGCGAAGTTGAGCAACGTTAGCGCGCGCGCAAACAAAATCAACGCGCGGCTACCTCTCGTAGCAGCCCATATCGTAAGTGGCGCCCAGAGGCCTAGTCCCGCCGTTGTGCGTGGTCGCGACGCCTACGTTTGTTCCGACGTCGACGCCGGGCGAGGCTGCCGTCAGCGTCCAGTCGTTGGCGCCGGAGTTCGTGAAAATAGGCGCGGCTTGCACGCTGCCGGTACCGCGTCCGGCGGCGCTGCCTTGCCAGAGCGCGAGGGTGGCGTAGCTGGGCGAGCCGGAGTCGTCCTGGTAAAGCGGCCATGAGCCCGATGCACTGACGAGGTTGTATTGCTCTACGAGGCCTGTGAGGCAATCGGCCGTCCAGGTCATGACGCCGCGCGCGCCGGCCCTGAAGATGTTATCGCGGAAGTTGTTGCCCGTGCTGGCGTTCATCATGGTCACGCAGAAGCGGCCCGTGCCGGGCTGCATGACAACCGTGTTGTGGTAGATGCGGTTGTTCATCGAGCCATAGCCCGGCTGCGAGGGCGAATCGTTGAGCACGTCGTCGTCCCAGAAGGCCATGCCGCTCTGGTTCTTGTTGCAGATCACAAGGTTGTTGCGGATGTCGGAATTACGGATGCTGGCGAAGTTCAGGCCGGCGCCGCCGGCGGCACCGTTGTTCAGGCACCAGTTATTTTCCACAACATTGTTGGTGCAGATGCCGTCGCCGCGCGAGCCGAAGCCCGGGTCAATAGCGCGCGGGTCCGCGTTGATCTGAATGCCGCTGGCGTTGTTGTCGTGGCAATAGTTGCCGCGGATGATGCCGTAATCGCCGCCGTTGCTGTGGTAGATGCCGTGCTCGGCTCCCGAGTTGTGGCACTCGTTGCCTTCGAGCACGACATAATCGCTGTAATCGGTGAAGATGCCCCAGGTGCCGCCGTTGGAGAACACGCAGCCCTGGATGGTCACGTAATAGCAGTCATCGATGCGGCACCCGGCGCGGTAGGCATTTTGCGTGCGCAGGCCGTGGATGATGATGCTGTTGCAGTGCGTAATCTTGATGGCGTCGCGGTTGTCTGGCGCTGTGCTGCTGCTGGTGCCGCTGTTGATGATCGCGGCATTGCCTGTGGCGCGGAAAATAATGGGCGTGCCCTGCGTGGCGGGCGGAATCGCCGGCACATTGCCCTTGTTCTGGATCGTGAAGCGCGCATAGCTGCCATCGGCGACTTCGATAATGTTGCCGGGAACCGCCTGGTTCGCCGCATGCTGCAGCGTGCGCCAGGCCGTTGCCAGAGAAGTACCGTTGTTGGTGTCGCTGGCGCTGGGGCTGTCATCTACATAGTAAGTAGCCGCGCCCACCGGCTTGGCCGGAACAAAGGGCGCAACGCCGCTGCCCGCACTGGCGGCGGAGACATTGAAATTGGCGCTGACGGCCTGCGTGAGTGCAGGGTTGGACGTAAACGTCAGCGCGTAGCCCGTACCGGGAAGGCTGACCGATAGATTGGAGAACGTCGCAACACCATTGACCACGGTGACTGTGAACGTGCCTCCCAGCGTTGCGCCGCCCGTTCCGCCCGAAAGCGCGGCCGTGACCTGCGTTGTGCTGTCGTTGGAAACGAGCACGCCGGCGGCATCGCGGATTTGTACGACGGGTTGGGTGCCGAAGGGGACAAGCTCGACGGCGCCGGCAGGCTGCGTTGTGACTGTAAGCTGCGTGGCGGGGCCAAACCCGCCACCCACGGTGCCGCCCCCCGCGCCCGAGGAACCGCCGCTGCCGCCGCAGCCGGCTAGGAGATAGCCCAAAGCAAGGACCGTCACAACCGAAAGCAAAGCAGCGCGCCAAGAGCGAACCATAAGGACTCCGAGAAATGAGTACTGTGCGTGCCGTAAATGCGCACGCGGCTGATTTGGGGTCAGGAAAAGACTGATGTGCTCAAGCTCAATGACCGCAACTACTTGCGCGCTCTTGCCCAAATGGCCCTAGCCCGGAAAACGGATCCCGCTGTTGCGGGCTGACCCTGTTATGCTCGCGCCATGCGCTTGAAGCTGGCCATGTTGGCAAGTTGCGTGCTGGCCACCGTTGCTTCCTATATAGGGGCGGCCGACAGGCTTACTTGGTTCCTTGAAGCGTTTCCCGTGTTGCTGGGCGTGCCCGTTTTGATTGCGACGCACAAGCGCTTTCCGTTGACGCCGTTGCTCTATGTGCTGATCTTCATCCACGCGCTGGTGCTATTGCTGGGTGCGCATTACACCTACGCCGAGGTGCCTCTGGGTTATTGGATGCAGGATGCCTTTGGCTTTTCGCGCAACCACTATGACCGTATCGGTCATTTCATGCAGGGCTTTGAGCCGGCCATCCTCGCGCGCGAAATTTTGATCCGCAATCGCGCCATCAACGGGCGCGGCTGGCTCTTCCTCTGCGTGACTTCGATCTGCCTCGCGTTTTCGGCCTGCTATGAATTCTTCGAGTGGTGGACCAGTGTGGCGCAGGGCAGCGCCGCCGACGCCTTTCTCGGCACGCAAGGCGACGTGTGGGACACGCAATGGGACATGTTCCTGGCCACCGTCGGCGCGATCAGCGCGCAGCTAGTGCTGGGGCAGGTGCATGACAGACAGTTGGGAGCGCGTATTTCCAGTGCGCCCTAAGACTCCAGCACTTCTTTGAGCGCCTTGGCGTCGGATTCCGTGAGACGCTTGCTTCTTATTGCAAGTTCCAGCGCGGCTGACATGAGCGCGCGATACAGCCTGCGGTCTTGACGTGTCAAGGCGATCATGTGGGCCCTAACGGTTTCGGCGTCGCCGCGCACTACGGGGCCGGTCAGGGCCTGCTCGGCGCCAAGCAGCGCAACGTTCTCGATCGCGCCCCGTGTCAGGGGCAGGAGCATTTTGCCGGCGAGGGCTTTCTCGAACCCGGCGTTTTTCAAGATGCGCTCGCCGGTATCAAGCAACGTCGTTATCGCGTTGGAAGCCAGCACAGCCGCGGCGTGGTAAGCCGCGCGCTGGGAGCCGCGTATCTCGAAGGGAGTTGCGCCAATCGCACGGGCGACCTGCCACAGCTCGCGCTTGAGTTTGCCCACGGCCTCGATGGCGGCATGGCAGCCTGCAATGCGCTGCCATGCAAAGGGCGAGGGGCCAAAACTCTGCAACAGGTGGAAGGCGCCAATCTGCGCGCCGATTTCAGAAAGCGCCTCAAGCGCGAGCGGGCCTTTGGTGGCGCAAGAATGCACATAGCGGTGCCGCTTTGCGCCCGGGCACTGGGCGAGCTCGGTCGCAGCACTGTAGACGTTGCGATCCTGCACGCACACGAACACAAGCGTGGGTTCCTTGAGGGCGGCGAGGAATTCCGGAGCACCCGCGTGAACGGGAGCGCGCACGTTCTTTTGCTCTTTGGTGGGTTTGGCGCCCTCGCGAATGCCCAATGCCACGACGCGGTCGTGCGCGTGTCTCAATGCGCCGCACAAAGCGCGGCCAAAACGACCCGCGCCAAAAACGGCGATCGGAAAATCAGCGCGCGAGGCGCTTGATTTGGGGCGAGACGGCATAGGTCTGGACGACGCTGCCAAAACTGTTCTTCCATTGGCGAACCCGCTCGCGGCTGACGCCAAATTCGCGCGCGATCTGTTCGCCCGACACGTTGTCAGCCAGCAGCTTGAGGAAGCGGCGGAACTTCGGCTTGCCTTCGCGGGAAATGAAGTTCTGGGCCACGCGCACCGGATCACTCGCGCGCTTTTCTTTGCGTTCTGCCATCGCCCCGCCCCCGACAAGTCTTGACGTGTAAACAGCCGCGAACCTAGCCTTTTAAATTGCGCAGGGCAAGCATGAAGATGTCAGTAACTTGATTCATTTCCGCGGGCTGACTCTTCTACGCGCGCCCATGATTTGTATAAACTTGCGCCCTGATAAAGGGATGCAGGAGTCGAGTATGTCCGGACAAGCCGCCATCTTCGACGTTGCCCGGCCCCTCGGGTCTTCACACCGGGGCTGGATCTGGACCGAGAGCTGGGACAAGCGCTGGATCATCTTCACCGCGCTGCTCGCACCTGTGCCCGTTTGCGTCTTTTATTTCTGCATCCATGTCCTGACGCAGCACATGGGCGTTGGTATCGCGGACGCCAAGAGCATCTCCGAAGACCTCACCAGCCTGTTCGTCATGGCGCTCGCCGGCGGGCCGCATGTCTGGGTGACGTTCACGCGCACCTATCTGAATGCCAATTTCAAGGCCCGGCACAAGTTCTGGTACTGGGCAGGTTTTCTGGTCGTGCCCACCGTTGCCACGCTGGGAATGTACAGCAACACCACACGTACGCTCCTGATGACGGGCTTTTTCTTTCTGGCCAGCCTGCACATTGTTCATCAGTTGAGTTATGTGGTGCGCTTCTACCACGACCGAGACGGCGCCAAGCCAACACTGGCCTCGCGCCTCATGGATTTCGGGGCCGTAATTTTCCCGCTTTATCCGCTCAGCACGTTTCGCATGGTGATGGGCAACGAGTCCACGCTGGCGTGGCAATGGGCCGTCTCGTTTGTTGGCACTGAGCGCGCGCAGGAATACAAGTTTCATATCGGGCGCGTGCAGCCGCTGCTGCCCGATTTCATTCTCAATGACTGGTTCTGGATGGCCAATCTTGCCGGGTTTGTCGTGTTTACGACCATCTGGGCCGTCAAGTCGTGGCGCGAGCACCAGGCGGGACGGCTGCACATGCCCAAGTTCATGCTGATCTGCTGCGCGATCGGCGTGGGCCTGTTTGCGCCGTGCTGGCCCAACCTTGATTCGAGTTTCCAGGGCTTCAACCTTTGGCACTCGATTCAATACATCGCGCTGACCTGGTTTATCACGCGCAACATGGCCTCGCGCGGCGAGCACACGAACAGCTTCATGCGCTGGCTGGGCGGGGAGGGCCAGAAAGGCGCGAAGTACTACGCCTTTGGCCTGGGCGTGTTCTTTCTGATCATCTCGATCATGCTGGTGATCGCGACCGTGCTGGTGGTTTCGCAGGGTATTGGCTACTTCCAGGGCGTGGGCGAGAGCACACAAGCGAATTACCGCCCCGGCGCCGTGCTGCAAAGCTACTACCTGCTCGGCTTTGGCCTGCTCTTGACGCATTACTTCCACGATTTCTTCTTCTTCACTCGTGGAACGTATCTGGAAAACGTGCGCTGAGGAATAGGGGTCAGGTTTTGGGCTGTTCCGGTGCCAGACCCGTTTTCCGCGCATGGGTACGCCTACTTGGGCTTTACGATATCCGCAAACCGGAAGTCTTCTTCGACGAGCTTATGGCAGTCATCGCAGGTCTGACCGTAGGCCTCAAGCTTCTTCTTGAAGTCTTCACCCTTGTTGGCCTTGAGCAGTTCCTTCAGCGCGGCTTCGCCCGCTTGCGCGGCCTTCTTCCATTCGGTTTCGCTGGTGAAATCCTTGAACTCCGCGTACATCGCGGGCGTAGCTTTGGCGTAGCTCTGCAAATCGAGAATGATCTGTTCGCCCATGCGCATCGGCGGCTTTTCGCCTTTGTACAATCCCGCAATCTGCATGAGCTCGGCGATGCGCGAGCGTGAACGACGCATCAGGTCCTTCGGCTTCGCCGGCGCAATGTCCGCCGTCAGGCCCGAGAATTTGGACTCCAGGAAAAACGGCTCATCCCTGGGGGGATCCTTGGGTGGATCTTTCGGCAGGTCTTTTGGCGGCTCGACTCGCGGCGGCGCTTCAATGTAGCCGCGCGGCTTTGGGTTGAGCGGCTCAAAGACGTCATAGTCGTCGTGGCAGTTCTGGCAGGCGGCGCGCAACCTCTCGCGTGCGGCGCGCAGCGGAGTGGCGTCGGTAGCCTCGTAAAGCTCGCGCGCGGCTTTGGCGAGTTCCTCAACCCATTTGTTCCATTCTTTTCGACGAATCTCGTCAACCTTGCCGTCTGTGTCCATGTGGTAATCCACGAGCGCTGCGCGCTTGGGGAATTTCTCGCGCTCGCCTTTTTCCGTGACGCGTAGCGGCTTGCGCAGCAACTCGGCAAGTTGCATCAGATCGCGTGCTTGAGTCGGCGTATCTTCGGGCAGGTCGGATCTGTTGTGGCCAAGAGCCTCGTTGCGGCGCTTGAGCTTCATCATCAGTTCATTGGCGTCATCGCGCGCGAAGTAGCCCGCGCCGCGACCATTCTCAGCACTCATGTCCTCAAACACCGGCCAAACGCCCAGAACAATGGCGATTGTCAATGAAGCAACCACTACGCCGCGCACCGGCCACTTGAATCGCTGCTGGCTTGCCGAAACGCTCTCCAGCCACGGAAGCACAAACAAGCCCGCACCCGCCACCAGCGGCATGCCCACCAGCACGACAACACCCAGCGCGCCCGGGTGCGCCCACTTCAGCAGTTGATACAGCGGCAGCGCGTACCACTCAGGGCGCGCTTCCTTGAACGGCTCGCCCAGGTTGCCGGAAAGCCCCAACGGCGCGCTGGAAATCGAGGCCATGAAAAGCACCAACGCGCCGACTGCAGCTACCAGCATTGCGTGCAGCGAAAGCGATGTCTTGGAGTTCAACGCCGCGCGGCCATCACGCCGGAAGCGCCGCAGCAAGATCGCACCCAGCGCGGGCAGTATGATCGCGTGCAGCGCGTAGAAGCGGGCCACCGTGGACGTACCGACTTCGCTGCCGCCGGTCATGAAGCCACGCAGGCCTTCGCCGATCAAAGGCACGTCACCGACATATGAGAGCCGGATGCTCGTGCCGTGCAGCGCCAGTTGATCAAAGGGCAAGAGCTGGCCCGTGAAAGCGAACGCCAGCACCAGGATCATGAGTGTGAGCGCGCGCCACCAGATCATCTGCCCCGGCCGGCGGAAGAAGCCCGACCACAGCAGGTGCACCAGGTACATCATGCACAGGTAGATGAGCACGTTGGTGCCGTGGTAATGAATGCCGCGCAGCATGGCGCCAAGCCAGTTGTCTTGCAAAGCGCCGGCGCTGGCGTGTGCGCGCTCGGCGGTGGGCACGTAGGCCAGGGCCATGCCAATGCCGCTGCCGGCGACAAGCGAAAGCGCGCCCATGATTGCGCTGACGACGCCCGCCGAAATGGGAGAGGCCGGGTGCAGCATGCGGTAAACGCTCGTGCCGCCGATGGGAATGGTCTGGCTGGGCAGCACGGTATCGGCGTCGCTGTCGATAGGGCGCTTGGTGATCTTGCGTTCCTCGCCGCGCTTGCGCTCGGTCGTCGCGGCCTTGGCAAGTTCGCGCGCGGTTTCCGCCTCCAGCTCGCGCCGGATGCGTTCAGGATCGGAAGCGGATGGATCTGGCAATTCTTCGTTCATGTGCGCGCGATGCGTTGCTCGATTCCAGTGATGAAGTCTTGCCAGGTCAAGTGCAGCCAGGGTTTGCCGTCAATCGGCGCAATTGAAAGGGTGAGCGAGTCAAGGTCGCGCGGAGATGGGCCGGCCTTGCGCGCGCCCTTGGCGTCAAACTTGGCATCGTGGCACGGGCACGCAAACGCACCCTCTTTATATACGACTGCGCAACCCGCGTGCGGGCAGATGGGGCTCAGTGCCGCAAAACAGTCCGCCGTGGAGCCCGGTTTGACGCGCGACAGATAAACCGTTTGCGCGCGAGTGATGTTGCGCCACGCATCGCGGCGCGTGAGCGTTACTTCCAGCGCCACCTGCTTTCCCGGGGTTGCCAACGCTTCGAGGTCGCCCGCGGCCGCTGCAATTGTCTCAAGGGAAATCAGCGGCACAGGCGCACCGACAGCAGCGCTGCGCTGCGATAGCAACGGTATCACGCCCGCCCCGGCGCAAGCCGCGCCCAGGCCGACGAGCAGTGAAACGCGCACAAACTCGCGGCGTGAAGCATCAGGAACGTTTTCTCGGTCAGCCATGCCCGCCCGATTGTCGGTTAGTCGTGGCAAAAGCGCCAGCAAAAGCAAATCCACCACATTGGCACGGAGTCACAGAGAACTGCCTTGGACCTTGAACTGCAACAACACCGATCCACAGATGAATGCAGATAACTGCCAGCCACTATCTGCGTAAAACTGCGCCATCTGTGGATAGAGCCTTTGCCGTTTACTCTCAAGCAGTTGCCGTTCTCCGCATCTTTGTGCGCCTGTAATGAGATTCGCAGCGTCGTCAGCGCTTGGCCGCGCGCCAGCAGTCGCGGCACATGCCGTAGATCTTTTGCGAGTGCGAGGTGGCATGGAAGCCAAGCTTTTCGGCGATGCGATCCTGCATCACCTCCATCTCTTCGCTGAAGAACTCAATGATCTTGCCGCACTTGGTGCAGCACAGGTGATCGTGGTGTGAGCGACCGATTGAAAGCTCGAAAAGACGGTGCCCCTCGCCGAAGTCATGCGTTTCGAGAATGCCGCCCTCGGCCAAGAGCGAAAGCGCGCGATACACGGTTGCCTTGGAAACGCGCGGCCTCTCGCCTACGAATGAATCCACGAGGTCGTCAGCCGTAAAATGGCGCGGCATCGCCAGAATCTTGTCCACGATCTGGCGACGCTGCGAGGTCAGCTTGAGCTGCTTGGTATGTAGGAAGGCGTCAAGCTGGTCGAGGATGGCATCGACGCCCGGGTCAGCCTTGGCCATGCTATTCTTCCTCGTCGGAAGCCTTTTTGCGGGCTGGTTTTACACCCTTCATTGCCTCGTCAATGAGCTTAGAGACAGCGGACTGCTTTTCAATGGAATCGTCGTAGGTGAACTCAACAATCGGCGCGACGCGAAGGTCAATTTCATCGGCGACCGCGCGCTGCACAAAGGGCTGCGCGGAAGCAATGAATTTGTCCACCGTGGACTTCTGGCGCGACGTTCCAAGGAACGAATAGAAGACGCGGGCATGGCCCAGGTCGCGGGCGACCTTGACGCGGGTGATGGTGATGAGGCCCTTCATGCGCGGGTCTTTCAGGTCGCGCAGAAAGAGCTCGGCGACGATCTGGCGGATGCGGCTTTCGATACGGGCAATTCGGCGTTCAGTGGCCATTTTTGGTGCTTGCGCGAGTTGAGGCGGGCGTTAAGGTCACAGACATCCCCATAAGCAGCCAGGCCCCAGGCGCGGCAGTGTAGCTACGCCAAGGCCCAAGTGTCAGTCCAAGGGGATGCAGGAGAAGCGGTTATGTGGATCAAACGCTCGTTGGTCATAGTGCCGCTCACGCTGCTTTTGTTCCTTGTTCAATCGGTGATCTGGGTACCCGGCAACAAGGCCGCGTCGCAGAACGAATCAAGGCAGGACCGGCTTGTGTTCTACATGGGTGCCAACCCCGAGGACATGAACCCGTGGAAGTCCACGGCAACCACCGACTCCACGATCAGCGATTACTTGTTTGAAGGTCTGGTTCGATACAACCACATGTATGAAATTGAGCCACGACTGGCGCACACCGCAGCTGTCATGGAAGAACTGGTAACGTTGCTTCCCAGCGACATGACGCTCGAAGCCGCGCAGGCCGCTCTGAAAGCCGAGTACGGAGAAACGTTCAAGAGTCTGGCCGAGGAGAAGGGCGAGGCCACCGCGGCATTTGACGCCAAGACGGGCAAGTTGCTTGCAGAGACACCCAACGACGGCAAACCGGCCGTTTCCGTGGGCGCCATGAAGCGCGTGCGGATTACGTTTGCCCCGGAGCTGAAGCGTGGTTCGATCACTAGCGCCGTGCAGGCTGACTTTGATGTGCGGATGGCAAAGCGCCTTGGCCGCGGTCTCTATGATGAGTTGGATGCCGCGAAGCTGGCCAAGCAGGCTCTCGAGAAGTTGCCTGAAAGCGAACGAACAAAAGAACAGGAAGCGGCGCTCAACAAAGAGTTTCAGAAGTGGTCAGCCGGCATCAGGACGGTTGAGCACTTTCCCATTGTTGATTTTCATTTGCACAAAGGGGTCCGCTGGACAGACGGCCCGTATTTCGATGCGGGCAAGCGCAAGGGCTTGAATAAGTTTGATCCCAACACGGGCAAGGGAGACTGGTTTGGCGAAGAGAGCGGCCCGTTCTGGGTGCGCGGGCCGGAGTTGACTTCGCGCGACTGCAAGCTGACTTTTGATTTGCTCAAGGATCGCGACTTCGCCAGTCCGCGTGCATCAAGCTACGAGAGCATCGTCGAAACGCGCACTTTCGCAGACGATCCTTACCGGTTCCAGGTGGTTTACGGAGAGCTTTACTCGCCGGCTCTCTCCGACTTGACGGGCGCGGTCTTGCCCTACCACATCTGGAACGACGAAGCATGGAAGAAAGAAGCGCTTGAGAAGGGGCGTGGCCCCAAAGATGTCGGTGTCTCAGAGGAACAGTACAACGTCAAACGCTTCCTGGCCGCGCAGGAGCGCGATTTCCGGATGCGGCCTTCCAGCATGGGTCCGATGGTGCTCGAGCCGCTGAACGGTGAAACGACGCCGCTGTGGAAACTGACTTATCAGGTCCGCCTGCGCAAGAACGAGTTCTACTGGAGCAGGAAGCCGGAGTTCCAGTTCATTGACTATTACATCTTTGATCCTGCATTCGGTGCCGAGACCGTAGAGTTTGCATTCAATACGGGCAGTATTGACGTGTACGCGGCAAAGGCCTTCCAGGTGCGGCGCTACGAGCAGATGGACGAGTCGTGCTATGTACTGAAGCGCCAGCCGACGTCATACGAATACATGGGGTTCAATTGCGGCAAGGAACACCTCAAGGACAAGCGCGTAAGGCTGGCGCTGTCGATGGCCATCGATGTGGACTCCATCATCGACAAGATTGTCTATGGCCAGGGTAGCCGCATCACGGGTCCGGCCTACCCTGTGTTGCCGTGGTACAACCGCGACTACAAGTTCAAGCACGAGTGGCTCACCAAAAACAAAAAGGGTGAACGCGCCAAGCCTGGCGAGCAGTTCCCCGAGGGTGAGCGCATGGAGGAAGACCTGCCGGCGATTCCCTATGACTTGCAAGAGGCCAAGGCGCTGCTGATCAGTTCAGGCTGCAAGGATGACAACGGCCGCCTGGTCAAGGACGGAAATCCGTTCAAAATCATGCTGGTTTCAACAAGTGGAACTAGCCCAAGGCGCGACACGGCCATCCTGGCCAAAGAGCAATGGGCCAAACTGGGCGTCGAGGTGGATTATCAGGAGTACGAGTGGAACACGTATTTGTCGCAGTACGTGCGTGCAAGGAATTTCGACGTGTGCGTGTTGGGCTGGTCGGGCGGCCTGGACTTTGACAGCCGCCAACTCTGGCATTCGTCTCAAGTCAATCCGCCTGGCTTGAATTTCGCCAAGTACCAGAATCCCAAGGCGGATGAGCTGATGGAAAAGATCCTGACGGTGTACGACCCGGACGAACAAAAGCGCATCAGCCATGAAATCTTCAAGACGATCGCGCAGGACTACCCGTACATTTTCCTGTATTCGCCTTATTCGACGTCCGTGCTTGACAAGCACATCGTCTGGCGCATGGAGGGCACTGACGGCAAGGGCAACCCAACGCTCGAAGACCGCCCCATTAGCCACGATTTCCTGCGCACGGCCCGGGCACCCATCGGCTACTTCATGACGGAGCTTCTGCGCCGAGAAAACATTCCCGACTTCAAGGGCGAACAATTCAAGAAGTAGTGGATCCCACATTACGCCAAGGACGACGCGATGCTGTCATATATCATCAGGCGACTGCTTCAGATGGCGGTGACGCTGTTCATCATCAGCATCATCAGCTTCGTCATCAGCGCATTGAGCCCCACCGATCCCTATGCCGCGCAGCTTGACCCCAAGAAAACCGCCACCGACCTCGAACGCCAGCGTGACCAGGAAGGTTTTGACGACCCGATCGCGAAGAAATATGTGCTGTTCTACAAGCGCTTTTTCTCGGATCTGGGCGCAGTGATCAGCGGCAATGAAGATCATGTCTGGCAACTCACCAGCTTGAAAACGCGCGCGCCGGTTTTGCCCACCATGTGGAGCAAAATGCTGGTCAGTCTGCCCCTGTTCATTGTCACAACCCTGATCGTTTGGACGATGTCGTTCCCCGTAGGCATTTACAGCGCTTTGCGGCGCAATTCGTTTCAGGATCGCTTGATCACCATTGGTTCCTACGCCCTGATCGCGTTGCCCGGTTTCTGGCTCAGCCTTGAAGTCATCAAGTTCTTCACCGCGCGCGGCATTCCCATCATCTCGCCCGAGACACTCGGCGTTGACCTAACAGGAATGCGAGCCTTCATGGATGCTACCTGGCACATGGGTGTGCCCGGGATTATCGGCGGGCTGGGCGGCATTGCGGTGCTTACGCGCTACGTAAAAGGCTCCATGCTTGAGGTAATGGGCCAGGACTACATACGCACTGCCAAGGCCAAGGGCTTGACCGCTGACGCTGTCACGTACAAGCACGCCTTGCGCAATGCATCGCTGCCGTTCGTGACGATGATTGCCGGATTACTGCCCGGAATTTTCGGCGGTTCGATTGTGTTTGAAGCCATCTACAACTGGCCGGGGCTGGGGCGCTGGATCTTCGAAGCTACGTTTACAAAAGACCTTTACGTCGTCGTGACGTCGCTCTTTGTCAGCTCCGCTTTGACACTGCTTGGCATCCTCATTTCAGACATCCTTTACACGGTCGCGGATCCTCGCGTCCGTCTCTCCTAACGAGGCGCAACCATGAGCGAACCGGCCACGCCTCAACGCACGTCTCCCACTCGTGATGCGCTGCGCATATTGTTGCGCAACCGGCCTGCCGTAGCCGCGCTTGTGGCGATCCTGCTGCTTTCGATCGCGGCGCTATCAGGAAAGTTTCTGACAGGCAAACCTCCAACGCCCGAGGAATCCAAGATCATCGCTGAAGCAGAGGATCTGGGCGACAAGGTCAAGATGGATCGCAATGCGTGGTCGGTAATTGACCCCTTGCAGACCGAACTCAAGGACAAGCTCGAACGCCCATACGTGTTGTCGCTCCTGGCTGCGCCTTTTGGCGGTTACGAAGCGGACAGTGCGGAATCGATACAGGCCGCTCATCTGGAAGCGCAGCGGGCTGAAGGAGTTCCCAAGGACAAGTTGCGAAAGCTGACGGACGCGGAAATTGCCGAGCGGCGGCGCGAAGGTATCGGCGCCGACACGAAGCGCACCTATTGGCTGGGAACGGATCACCTCGGGCGTGACGTGCTGGCCCGACTTTGGGCTGGTTCTTCTATTTCGCTTACCGTCGGTTTGCTGGTCGTGGGAATCTCTGTCCTGATTGGTATTTCGCTGGGTGGAATCGCGGGATACTTCGGTCGCTCGCGTGTAGGATTGCCGTTCCTGATCATGCTCATGTCGGGATTAGTGGGTGTAGTTTCCTGGGCCATCGACCTTTACGCGCTGATTCTTCCCTCAGTCGTGGCGTGCGCAATAGCGGTCGCGTTGCAGATTGCCGTTGCGCTCATGGGTCGGCGCTTTGCGGCAGTCGCCTGGTTTGGCGGCTTTGCACTCGTGACGCTGGGCGTGTTTCTTTACACGGGGCATATTGCGTCATCCACACCCGAAGGCCGGCTTTTGAACCAGGCGTCGCTGATCGAGTCAAAGGCCTACGATGCGTTGATCCTCTCCAGGGACTTCGGCGCCGACGTCAAGCTGATTGAAAACGGTGAAGCGGGCGCGCCTTCGGCGGAACAACGTCTGACCACCCAGCACGCCTTTGAAATCGCAATGCTGGAGCTGGAACTGGAGCACTTGAAGTATCGTGCGCTCAAGTTCCGCCTCGACCGTGAAACCGCACAGCGTCTCGGGGACGAGGAGTTGGAACGCGCCACGATGCTTGAGTCCAAGGATCGCAAGGATCTGGCATTGGCGCTGCGCCAGGGCGCCGAGAAGCGCAATGCGATGTTGAAGGACACCCAGAAGGGACTGGACGAGAAGCTCGCTTCCATTGACAAGAGCCTGGACGAAGCTGCACAGAAGATTTCCCAGGCAGCCGAAAAGGGCGGAGTCAACGAAGCCGAGTTGCTCAAAGTGCTGCAACCCGCCCGCGAAGCGGTTGCCGGCATGGGAGTATCATTGGCCGAGTTGGACAAGCTTGATGCCGAGCTTCAAAAGGCATTTGAGGAAAAGTTCGCCGCCGATTTGAACACGCAGGCCAAGCAGCTCCAGGATGGCGGAAAGGCTGAAGAGGCCAAGCAGCTCACAGAGCGCGCCAAGGCCTCAGAAACGCAGGCAAAGCGCCTGAACGCGCAGATTGGCGGGCCCAGAACCGGCGCCATTAAAGAGGCGCAGGGAATCCTCGCCGGCATCGTCGAGCACGACGTCAACAAGCTGCCATTGAACTCTGAAACCAATGAGCCGCGTATCATTCCCTGGTTCAATCTTCGTGACGCCCAGAACAAGGCGGTCAAGGCGGCGCCATCGCTGCTGCAGGGAAGCAACGCGTTGCTCGAGCGACGCGCCGCGTTGCGTGGCGAGTACCACACGAAGTACGCAACCCTCACGAAAAACAACCGTGATGCCCTGATCAAGGCCGAGCTGCTCAGTGGTTGGGAACGCTACCCGCTTTACGCCAAATTGCGGCACTTCATGACGCCGGTGCTGCTCTCGATCATTGGCATTATCACGACACTGCTTCTGGCCGTCGCAGCACAGCGCTCCGCGGATAGTTGTCCTGCTCCGTTGCGAAAACTGTTCCTGCCCACACTTAGCGTCGATGACCTCGTTATGCGTTTCACCGAAGTCATGTTGACCATCCCCACGCTGGTTTTGATCATCGCCATTTTGGCCATGTTCGCCAAAGACGTGTACATCGTCATGGCGGTACTGGGCCTCACCGGCTGGATGGGCACAACACGCTTTGTGCGCGCCGAGATTCTCTCGTTGCGCGAGCAGGATTTCGTTCAGGCCGCGCGTGCCTTGGGCGTCTCTGACTTCCGTATTGTATGGCGTCACCTGGTGCCAAACGCGATTTCGCCCGTGCTGGTCAGCGCGACCCTTGGCGTGGCCAGCGCGATTCTGCTGGAAAGCACGCTCTCGTTCCTGGGCATCGGCGCGACGCCAGACCAGCCGACGTGGGGCTCCATCCTCTCTGAAGGACGCCAGTACATCAACGATGCGAACTGGCTCACATGGATTCCCGGTGTGGCCATCCTGATTACCGTGTTGGCCTTCAACCTGCTGGGTGAAGGCTTGCGTGAAGCTTTCAATCCCAAGCTGCGTGGGCGCTAATCCAAATGCCCAATAACCCATGTTCAATGACCAGTGAAAGGCCGCCTGTTGCGAAAGTTCATTGGTAATTGGAAATTGGTTATTGGTTATTGGCCATTGCTTCTCTCCATGCCACGGCGGGCCCGGTTCGAATGAAAATCCTTCTTGCAGACGACGAGCGCGGCATCCGCCTCACCCTCTCTGAAGATCTGGAGGATGCGGGCCACGCCGTCACGCCTGTTGAGGATGGCGAAAAGGCCATGCAGGCTTTGGGCAAAGAGAAGTTCGATTGCCTGATTACCGATATCGTCATGCCCAAAGTCGACGGCATGAGCCTGCTGCGTTTTGCGCGCGAAAAACACCCGGACATCATCGTCATGATGATCACCGGCAACGCGACCACCGAACGCGCCATCGAGGCCATGAAGCTTGGCGCCAAAGATTTCATCGAGAAACCCTTCAACAACGAAAAAGTCGTGCTGCTCTGCAACGGCTACGCGCAAAGCCAGACGACTGAGCGCAAGTTCGTCCAGCTCCAGCAGGAAGTCAAAACCGAGTTCAAGCTCGACAAGATGGTCGGCGCCAGCCCGCAGATGAAGCGGCTCTACGACGACATCCGCACGGTAGCCGAAAGCGATTTCAGCGTGCTGATACAGGGCGAAAACGGCACGGGCAAAGAAGTCATCGCGACCACGATTCACCAGCTCAGCCCCCGCCAGGCCGGGCCCTTGATCAAGGTCGGCTGCCACATCGCAAACGTAAACCTGCTCGAGGACGAACTCTTCGGCCACGAGCCCGGCGCTTATACCGGCGCCACCGCGCGACGCATTGGCCGCTTCGAGCAAGCCAACGGCGGCACCATTTATCTCGACGACATTGACGACATGCCGACCGACACGCAGGCGAAACTGCTGCGCGTGCTGCAAGAGCGCGAGATCGAGCGCCTCGGCGGCGACAAGCCCATCAAGGTCAACATCCGCGTGATTGCCTCAACAAAGGTTGATCTGCGCAAGCTGGTGCAGGAGGGCAAGTTCCGTCAGGACCTTTACTACCGCATCAACGTGATTGACCTTCAAGTACCGCCGCTGCGCGAGCGCGAGGGCGACATCGCGACGCTCGTTGAGCATTTCATCAAGCGCTACGCCGGCAATCGCCAGCTCTCCGTCGAGCCTGAGGCCATGGCAGCGCTCGTGGCCTACCGCTGGCCCGGCAATGTGCGCGAGCTCGAACACAGCGTGCAGCGCGCGATCGCTCTGGGTGCCAGCACAGGCATGCTGCGCAAAGAACACTTCCTGCGCGACTTTTCGCAGAGCCTGCCAGAGGGCAGCGAAGCGAGAACGCCGGGCGACGACCGCCGCACGCTGCGCGAGGTCGTGGCCGCAGCCGAGAAGGCCCACATCCAAAACGTCCTCAAGATGACCGACGGCAAGATCGAGGAAGCCGCGCAGATGCTCGGCATCTCCCGCAAGAATCTGTGGGAAAAGCGCAAGATGTACGGGCTGCTGGAAGGCGACGCGGCTGAGTAGCAGCAAAGGCACGCCATGCCCGAAACACCCTATCTCGTTGGCGACCTTCCCGGCTACACGCCCGCCGTGGCGCGGCTTGTTTCGATCATCAATTACGCGCGGCTTACCACGGTCATGACCGTGGCCGATTTGAAAACGCCGGCGCTGGATTTCATGCTGGATGAGCGCGCCAACACCATCGGCATGCTGCTGGCCCATATCGCCTATTGCGAAATTGCCATGCAGATTGAGACGTTCGAGCGCCGCCACCTCTCGCCAGAGGAGACCTACAAATTTAAGCCGGCGCTCGACCTGGGCGAACTCGGCCAGTTGGAGTTTCGCGGCAAGGATCTCGGTTTCTATCTCGATTTGCTCAACGGCGCGCGGCGCAAGACACTCGACTTGTTCAAGACGGTCGATGACGCCTGGCTCGAAACGCGCGTGCCGCTTTGGGGCAGCACCGGCAATTTCCACTTCATGTGGTTTCACGTCGCCGAGGACGAGATTCATCATCGAGGCCAGATGGCGTTGATCCGAAAGCGGCTGCCCCGATGAAGCCTTCCGCCCTGCGCGCTTTTGCCACGCTGCTGCGCCGAGAGGTGCTGGTGGAAGTACGCACGCGCTCGCTGCTGGCCTCGATGGGACTGTTTGCGTTGCTTGAAGTCGTTGTCGTGGGGCTTGGCCTGCGGGCCTTGCCCGCCGATGAAACGTTGACGCGTGCCGTGCCGGCTGTGCTCTGGGTGTGCATCCTGTTTGCTGCCGTCGTGGGCATCAACCGCAGCGCCCTTTCTGATCGCGACAAGAACCTGCATGCCGCGTTCCTGATTCTGCCCTTCGACCCGGCCATCGTTTACGTGACCCGCCTGTGCGCGTCGTTCTTTTTTCTCTGCATCGTGGAAGCCGTGATGATTGCCGCTGCCGTGCCTTTGCTGCGCCTGGAGATTCCGCGCGAGCCCTGGCTGCTGGCTGTGCTGGCGTTGACCAACCTCAGCGTGCTGAGTGCAGGCGTGCTGCTGGCCTCGGCGACCGCGCAAGCGAAGGCCTCCGAGGCGCTGTTGGTTATTCTACTGCTGCCGGTGGTCACGGTTGTATTTCTGGGCGCGACCGGCGCGACCGATGCTTTCGCTTCGGGCCTGGGCTTTGAGGCCGCGCGCGCCCATGTGTTGCTGCTATGCGTGTGCGGCGCTATGTTTCCCGGGCTGGGAATTCTGCTCTACGGAAAGCTGCACGAGGGCTAATGCCGAAGTCCGTCATGGTTACGCTGGCACTTGCCGTGGCCGCGCTGATTGGCGCGGAGGTCACCCTTTGGCTGGCCTACCATTACGCGCCGGTGCAGATCACAGCGGGCTCGCTGTTTGTCTCACAGCCATCTATGGGCGTGCCCACGAACAACCTCTATGAGAGCTATCGCATCTTCTTCATCCACCTGCCGGCGGCCTATTCCACGGCGCTCTGCTGCGGCCTTGGCCTCGTGGGCGGCGTGATGTTTCTATTGACGCGTCAAGATAAGTGGGATGCGTTGACGGTCAGCGCCGCCGAAATCGGGCTTGTAGCCGGGGCGATCACGCTATTGACCGGCAGCTTCTGGGCCGATTATGCCTGGGGCACGGGCAAAGTTGGCAGCGGCTGGAACTGGGAGCCACGCCTGACCACGATGCTGATTTTGTGGCTCGCGTTTGCGGCCATGCTGGCGATGAGAAGCAGCATTCCCGCGCTGGCACTGCGGCAAAAGCTGACGGCGGTGTACGGCATACTTGTTGCGCCGCTGTACCCGCTGGTGCAAAAGGCGATCGAGATCGGCCAAACCAGCCACCCGCGCAGCTTCTCCGACATGCTCAGCGCGCCGGAGATTGCCACCACCAAGCACATGGCCAGCATCTGCATCTTGCTCGTCTTCGTGGCAGCCGTTGCTTTGCGCTTCACCTGGAACCGGGCCCAAACCCAACTCGCAGCGGAGCGCGCGGCATGAAAACGTTGGCACTCATGGTTCTGCTGGCGCTTGCATCACCGCTCGCGGCAGAAATCGACAAGAACAACCTGCCCCCGCCGCCGGTGACGGCCGAGCAGCGCGCCGCGCTATTGACGGAATTCAAAGCCGAGGAAGCGCCCAAACAGCGCGCGGAACTTCGCGTTGAGCTTGAGAAGGAGTACCGCACGAAACTTGAAGCCCGCCTCGCCGAAGAACGCAAGCAATACGAAGCCTCGCTCAATAACCTCTGGATGAGCAACGCGGTAGTCTGGGGCGTGCTCTTGCTGTTCATCATCTGGCAGGCCCTGGGCGCAAAGAAGCAGGCGAGCGAACTCGCGAAGCTGAAAGCCTCGCGCGAAGGAAAGTAGGGACGCGCGGCAGCGCGTCCATCACACGACGTGCCCTGGCCCTTCCGGACGCGCTGCCGCGCGTCCCTACGGAAGACATGGCCGAATCCCTGTTCACGGAACAAGAACTAGCCCGCCTGCGCCGACTGCGCCTGGCCGGCGAGCGCGTGCGTTCTTCCACGCTGCGCGGCGAGCGGCGCTCGCGCCAGATGGGCTCGGGACTTGAGTTTGGCGCCTATCGGCCTTACTCGCACGGCGACGACCTGCGCCGCGTGGACTGGAACGTTTACGGCCGCCTCGACCAGCTCTTTCTCAAGCTCTTCGAAGCACCGGGACAGATGCGGTTGGTGCTCGCGCTGGATTCCTCGCCCACCATGGAATTCGGCGAGCCCAACAAGTGGCGCGCGAGCAAACGCGTCATGGCTGCGCTGGGGCTCGTCGCGCTCGCAACGGCTGACCGCGTGCTGCTTTCGCGCTTTGAAGATGAGCGAGTGCAGAGTTTTGAAGCCAGCGCTAATGAGCAAGGCTTCATTGACGCGGTGGGTGCGCTTTCAATCGGCCATGCCGTGCCGCCAAGTGCGGCCGTGCGCAGCACGCTGGCAACGCGCGGTCGCGACACGGTGGTGCTTATCGCCACCGATATGCAGTCACGCGAGGGCGTGCTGACGCTGGTGAATGAATGCCGCAAGCACGGCGCGCGCAGCGCGGTGATCTCAATGTTCGCGAAGGAGGAACACGAGCCAACGCTTGATGGGCTGACGCGCCTTCAGCCCGTGCTGGGAAATCAACAGAAACTGCGTGTCGATGCCGGTGTGCTTGCAGCCTACAAGCAGGAACTCGAGGATTATCGCCGCGCCGCGCAAAGCGCTGTGCGTTCGGCTGGCGCGGCCTACCTCGAGGTTCGAAGCGATGTGCAGATCGAGCCTGTCGTGATGGAGTTGCTCAAGAGCGGCCTGCTGGAAGGCCACCACGCCTGAACCGCTGCTAACGAGCGGCTTTTTTGCCCTGATACTCAACAGTCACGCTTGTGGTTATGCCGCCATGCGCATGGAACGCGCCAGTAAGTGCAAGCTTGCGCGGCTTGAGCGCGGTGATGAGGTCATCAGCGATGGTGTTCGTGACGGCCTCGTGGAAAATGCCGACGTTGCGCCAACTCTGGATATAGAGCTTCCAGGCCTTAAGTTCGAGACAGAGTTTGTCGGGCGTGTAGGTCAGCGTGAGGGTGGCGAAATCCGGGTGGCCGGTTTTGGGGCAAACGCAGGTGAACTCGGGGGCTTCGATCACGATCTCGTAGTCGCGATTGGGCGCGGGGTTGGGGAAGGTTTCAAGTTCAGTAGCAGCAGGTTGTTTGGCCATGATTGTCGATGGTCGATGGACTGCAGGGCGGCAGCCTCTGCAATCGAAGATAGCGTCACTTGCGCGGGAAGGCAGGGAATGCGCCGGTGGAGTCAAGCTTGGGCGGGCCCACGCCGAACACCTTGATGTCGTGCGGGCTGACAAACCCCACGCGGCGCGTGCCGTCGCCGACGTTCTGGGGGCGCGAAGCGTATTTCACGCCGCGGTTCCAAACCTCTTCGGCGAAGCGGTTCACGTTGGCGACATTGATTTCCAGGTGCAACCCCTGGCTGCGCGCGTGTTCCGGCCCGACTTTGTTGATCCGCAGCATGAACTTGCCCGTATTGACCTGCCGCGAGTTTTCGTCAAGGACGAGTGCCGGTGCGTCAAAAAGGCGGGAAAAGAAATCGGCCTCGGTCACGGGGTTTTCAACGTAAACCACCACGAATTGGTTGCCGGATAGATTCTCGTCCAAGTGTGCGCCTTCAAAATGGTTCTTGGCAATGTGCCGCATCGGAATGCGGATTGTGGTATGCGCACGCGTAAATGCAATGCTTGGCGTAGCCGCGCTAGCCGCCCACAGTGCTCATGTCGAAATTGCGCGAGAACTCGTGCTTTTCGGGCTTGTTCCAGATGGCCTCTTTGAGCAGAGCTGCCAGCTTTTCACGAGAGTAATCCGGCGCGCGCAGCAGCTTTTTCACGTAGTACTTTTCATCGTGCAGCAGGCAGGATTTCAAGCGGCCGTCGCTGGTGAGGCGGATGCGGTTGCAGTTCTCGCAAAACGGATTGAACACCGGGCTGATCACGCCAATGAACCCTTTGGCGTCTTTGATGCGGAAATAGCGCGCCGGGCCGGCACCGTCGGGCTTGTCCTGCGTTTCCTCAAGCTCGAACTTTTTGCCGAGGTCGCGCTTCATTTCCTCGATGCTGTAGAGTTGCTCTTGCGGTGTACGTTTCAGGAATTCGGTCGCGGCATGGTGGCCGCCAAACGCGGCAAATTCTTCATCAGCGCCATCGGCGATGTTTTCGCCCATGTTCTTGAGTGCCAGCTCGCGCTGCCACTGCCCCATGGGCATGTATTCGATGAAGCGAACGGAAATCGGGTATTGACGCGTCAAGTTCGCCAGTTCGGGCAGCTCGTCCTCGTTGAAGCCGCGCATCATCACGCAATTGAGCTTGATCGTGAAGCCGCCGTGCTCGACGGCGGCCATGATGCCCTCGAACGTCTGTTTGAGCTTGCCGCCGCGCGTGATTTGGGCAAAGCGGTCCGTGCGCAGCGAATCGAGCGAGATGTTCAGGTTGCGCACACCTGCGGCGTAAAGCGCATCGCGGTACTCGGCCAGGTGGCTGGCGTTTGTGGAGAGGCCGATTTTGCGAATGCCCTCGATGCGCCCGACGGTCTCAATCAGGCCAATGATGCCCATGCGCACCAATGGCTCGCCGCCGGTGAAGCGGATGTAGTTGATGCCGCAAGCGGCCCCGGCATGGCAGACCTCTTCGATTTCCTCGAGCGAGAGGATTTCATCCTTGGGCTTGAGCTGGAGTTTGTCACCGGACAGGCAGTAAAAACAGCGCATGTTGCAGCGGTCGGTTACCGACACGCGCATCGAGTGAACTTCGCGTCCGAACTGGTCTTTCATCGTGGAACGATTGTAGCGCGAGGGTCGGGCGTCGGTAGCCCGTTTCCGCCTGCGCCCGGCTCACAGTGACTGAATCCCGATGACCGACTACCGACGACCGATTCCCGACGTAAACTGACCGCGCCCATGTTTGATACCGTCCGCCTCAGTGCTGACATTGCTCGCCTGCCCCTGCCGCTGGCGCAGACGCTGCGCCGCGCGCTCAATGCCAAATCGCCCCAGGAAGCGCATACCGCGGCGTATTACTTTTTCGAGTGTGCGCTCAAACTCTCGGCCTCGGCGCAGATTGGCGTTTACGTTGCCTTGGGTTGCCAGGAAGCGCAGCTCAACGAACTGATCGAGAACATCACGCGCGCCTCCACGGGCCATTGGCTCGCGATCCTGCGTGAGGTGAGTTCCCATCTTTCCAAGCGGTCGGACAAATCACTGATCCCGCTTTCCGATGTCAACGAACGCCTGACCAAAAAAGAGCCTCGCCCGGCGGCGCGCGCGTTTCTCGATTTTGTGGCCAAAATGACGGAGAAGCCCGACGGCCGCAAATCGCTGAACTGCCTCGACCTCTTTGACGCGATCGTCAATTACCGCAACCAGGAACTCGGCCACGGCGCGCAGCGCACGCGCGATTTCTATGCCGAAGCCGCGCCGCTGATCGTCGATGCCGCCGTGGAAGCGGTCAATGCGCTGCGGCCGCTGGGCGATTTGCAGTTGGCCGTGGCGCGTGACGTAGTCGATCACAAGACCAGCCGGGCCGCGCGGCTATACCAGAGGTTGGCGGGTGACGGCATCCAGGCGCCGGTGACGGGCGTGCAGGCGATTGACGATGACAAGACCATCCTCGCCGGGCGCGTTGTGCTGGCCGGCGGCATCACGCGCGTGATTCTGCACCCGCTGGTGGTGTACGAAGTCGATGAGCTTGAGCGCGACCGCGTGGGCTTTGTGAACCTGGTTTCCGCCAAGCGCGTGGCTGCGGGCACGCAAGTGTTGCAGCGCCAGAAAGACGGCGCCGTCAAGCGCAGCACCACCCAGATCACGGTCAAGAAAGTTGAGTATCTTGATTATGATTCCGGCGCACGCATCGAAGGCCAGGACGCCACGGAGGAACTGGCTGATCTGCTCACGCGCCTGCGCGGCACGCGCGTAACCGCCGACAGCGTGGACCGTTTAGCCAGTGAGGAACCCGGCGAAGGTGTGCCCGCCAGGCCTGCACTGCCCAAGGGCGACGGCACGGGCGAGTTCATCGGCGATTTTGAAATCCTTGAAGAGCTCGGCCGTGGCGGCATGGGTATTGTTTACAAGGCGCGGCAAGCGAGCCTCGGGCGCATCGTTGCCTTGAAGGTGCTGCCGCCGGCGCTGGCAGGCGATCCCGTGGCGGTAACCCGCTTCAAGCGCGAGATTGCCGCGCTTGGCCGCTGCGATCACGCCAACGTGGTGAAGGTGCTGCACGCCGGGCAGGACGGCGAGCGCTACTTTTACGCCATGGAGTACGTCGAGGGCTGCGACCTTTTCGGCGTGTTTGGCGTCATGAGCCAGTGGATGCCGCAAAGCCACGGCAAGTTCCGCGAGGGCCACCTGCTGGCGGCGTTATCTTCAAGCATGCAGTTGCGCAAAACGCCGCGCACGACACCGCAGACGCAGCAGGAGCTCGACCCGGACTTCGAGCCATTGCCCGATGCGCCCAAGGCCGCGCCGGTCATGCCGCAGTTCCAGGACGGCCAGTACTATTACTCGCTGATCGCCAAGATTATGGCCGATGCCACGCGCGGTGTAGGCCACCTGCACGATCACGGCATCATCCACCGCGACATCAAGCCGGCCAACATCATGCTCACGGGCGACGGCAAGCGCGCGATCATCATGGATCTGGGCCTGGCGGCCGTGGCGGGGCAGAAGGGCCTGAGCGTGGCGAATTCGGCGGCTCGCATTGTGGGTACGCTGCGCTACATGCCGCCTGAGCAATTGCAGCGCCACTTGCTCGACATCACCAACAAGGCCGACATCTACTCGCTGGGTGCCACCCTTTATGAGCTGGCCACGCTGGCGCCGATTTACGACGGAGACTCCGAGGCGCGGCTGATCCAGCAGGTACTGCAGGAGCAGCCTGTGCCGCCGCGCAAGGCCAACGCCAGCGTACCCGAGGATCTGGCCACGATCATCACGGTGGCGACGGCCAAGAACCCCAATGAGCGTTATCCCTCAGCCGAGGCTCTGGCACAGGATCTCGAGGCCTTCGCGCGAGGCGACCCGATTTCGGTGCGCCCGCCCGGCGCGCTGCACTACCTGAAGCTTTTTTACAAGCGCAACAAGGCGCTGGTGCACATGGCGGCTGCGGCCGTGGTGCTGCTGATTGCCCTGACGGCGTGGTTCATGGTCAGCCTCAATGCGCGGCGCGCGGAAGCCGAAGACGCGCGCGACCAGGCCGAGATCGCCCGTGCCGAGGCGCTCAAGCAAAAGGGGCTGGCCATAGATGCCGCGCGGGTAGCCCAAGACGAGCGGGAAAAGGCCCAAGCCGAGGAAAAGAAGGCGCGCGCCGCAGAGGATGTCGCCAAGAAGGAGCGTGACAACGCGGAACGTGAAAAGGAACACGCCCAGAACATGGAGCGCAAGGCGAACAGCGAAGCCGATCGCGCCGAGCGCGAAGCTGAGAACGCCAGAAAGCAGGAGACCGAGGCCAAGCGCCAGGCCAAGATCGCCGACACCGAGGCCGGGCGAGCCAGGAACGCTGAACGCGATGCGCGCGTGAATTTCGCGGACAGCCTTGTGCTGCAGGGCGACGCCTTGATGAAGGCCAACCGCATCGAAACCGCGCGCTCAATCTATGAGCAGGCTCTCGAACAGGCGCGCCAACTGGGCATTGACACGTTTCCTGCGGAATCAGGGCTGGCGGTCCTGCGCCAGCAGTCGCCGTCAGCGGCCTCACAGATTCCCAAGCAGCCGTTCAGCAGTCTGGATTTTGCCGCTGTCTCGCAAGACGGCACTCTGGCCGCAGTCCGTTTTTCCAGCGGAATGACCGTCTGGGACACCAAGAACTGGAAGGCAGTGCTGGAGATAGCGACTACACAAGCGCGCGGTCCCGTGGAGCTTTCGCCGGACAACCGCTTCGTTGCCTGGGCTTCCAGGGATGAAATTGTGGTCCATGCGCTGGCGGACGGAAAGGAGCTCGCGCGTTTCACCGCGGCTGCCAGCCCCTATGGCCTCGCATTCAGTCCGGATGGCTCAAGGCTGGCGGCGTGCATGGTTGTGGGCGGGCTTTTTGAGTATGACTGGCGCAAGGGCGAACAGCGGCGCGAATTGACCGGCACCGAGCTCGAGCTGCACAAGGTGCGCTACTCGCGCGACGGCAAATGGATTGCCACGGCCGGTGAAGCCTGCAAGGTGTGGGTGTTCGACGCCGCCGAAGGCAAAGTCGTACAGACGCTGGCAGCCCATGAGCGCTACATCTACGACATTGGATTTTCCAATGACGGAACCCACCTCGCGAGCGGCGGAGCGGAGGGCAAGGCCGTGGTCTGGAACCTGGCCAGCGGCAAGTCGGTGCGCACCTTCCTTTTCTGGGGCGCCAGCATCATGAGCACGGTTTTCAGCGCCGATGGCAAGCGCCTGCTGCTGGGGGATTTCGCAGGCTGGTGCGGGTTGTTCTCGATCGAAAGCTCAAAGAAACTGGCTGATTTCCAGATCCATCACAGCAGCGCGCTTCACACCACATTCAGCGCGGATGAGAGCCAGGTTGTCACCGTGGGCAAGCATGATTGCCCGCGCGTCTATGACCTCGAGGGCAAGCTGCTGCATTCCGTCCCCGGCCACCACAACGTGGTCAACGGCATGATGCTCTCTAAAGACGGCAGCATGGCGATCGCCGCCAGTTTCGGCGAGTGCGTGATTGTCTGGGATACCCTGACCGGCGCCGAGATCCGCCGCTTTGGCGGTATCACACACAGCGTGACGCGCCTTGATGTTTCGGCGGATTTCCAATACGCGCTTGTGTGGGGGCTCGATAGCCGCGCTACTCTCTGGGATGTCACGACGGGCGCACTGATGCGCAGTTTCCCCGCGCGCAAAGGTGCGATCGCCTGGGCCGCGCTCGCAAGCGACACCAGCCTGGCTGCATTCGCACTGGACAACGGCGAAGTCGAAATCTGGCACGTGGACGAGCTCAAGCTCAAGGCCACGATCCCCACAAACGGCTATCGGCCTGAGCACGTCAAGTTCAACCTCTCGGCCGGCAAGTTGGCGGTGGTTTACTCAGGCCTTGGCGCTTTTGTTTACGACCTGTCCAAAGATCAGCCCGAGCAGCTTGTGACGATCTGGGGTCAGTTCAACGCACTCAGTTTTCTGGGCAGCGATGACTCGCGCCTGGCAATCGCGGACGTCTCGCGCGACGCGGCTATCTGGAGCCTGGAGAAACAGACGATTGTGGTCAACCTGCTGGGCCACGAGGGCCAGATCCTGGATATGCGAAGCTCCGACGATGGCGCGCTGCTCGTGACTTACAGTGCGGACACGACCATGCGCATCTGGAACAGCTACGAGGGCGTATGCCAGCAGGTTTGCCCGGGCCCTGATTCGGGTGTCAAAGCCTGCGCCATTTCCGCTGACGGCTCAACCGTGGGCCTGGCAGATATGGATGCCTCGCTTCGCTTCTGGAGCACCCAGCCCGTTTTGGAGCGGCGCGCATTCAAAGGCCATTGGGGCAAGGTTACCAGCATTGCGGCGCTGCCTGACGGGCGGTTTGCAGTCACGGGCGCGTTGGATGGCGAGCTGCGCCTGTGGGACCTGACTACCGGCGCCTGCGTGCGCGTTATCGAGGCCCACGCCTCGGATGCCGGAATTTCCGCACTGAAACTGGTGAAGCCCGATGTGTGCGTAACGGCGGGCTATGACAAGCTGTGCAAGGTCTGGGATCTTTCAACGGGCAAGTGCCTGGGCGTTTTCAACGGTCATGCGGCATCTGTGTGGGCGCTGGATCTCATGCCCGACGGCAAAACGGTCATTTCCACGGGCCCGGAGAAGCGCGTGCTGCTCTGGGACTGGACCACGCTCAAGCAGACGGCCGAGTATCCGTGTGACGACCGGGCCATCTGCCCGCTTTACTGGCCCCAGAAGGACCTGCTCTACGTCTCCCAAAGCAACCGGCGTGTGAAGTTCTTTCGTCTTTCCAATGGCGCAACGGGCAACGAAGAGGGCCTTTACTCCACGAGCGTAACGGCCATGACCTTGGCTCCGGACGGTCGTCATTTTGCCGTCACCGGCTATGGGCGTGTTGCCAACGTGTTTTCGGCGGAAGACGGACGGCTGGCATTGGTCGCGGGCGGCCACGCAGACACGATTACGGGCGTGTCATTTACCCCTGATTCGCGCTACTTCGTGACCTGTGGCAACGACGGCACGATCCGTTTCTGGGACATGGCCACGGGCAAGGAACTGCGCATCATTCCTCACCGCAACCTCAAGGATGGCATGAGCTGCTTCACGCCTGATGGCAAGCACCTGCTGTTCTGCGGCGGCGAAACCACCTGGCACATGTGGGATTTTACACGCTCCGCGCTGCACGAAACCCTCCCGCAGCAGGCGCAAGACGCCCGCGCGCAGATTCGTGCGGGCAATGCGACCGGCGAGACCTATGCCGCCCTTTGTCGCTGGTATGCCTTCCGCGGCGAGATGACCCGCGCCTACGAACTGCTAAAAAAGGCGGAAAAGGCGGACTACAAGTTCTCTCTTGAATTCGTGCTGGAGTTGAGCTGGCAGGCCAAGGATTTCGCCCGCACCCTGGCGTGTATCGAGCAAGTCAGGCAGGCGGGCCAACTCAGTGATTTCGCCTATTCCACGCTGCGCCATGGCCTTGCTGATTCCTGCCTCCGGAACGGTGAAACGCTGTACTGGGCGCAGCAGTACGAGCAGGCGCTGGCGGAGTTTGACCGCGCCCTGGCCATTGAACCCACGGCCCTCGCCCACATCAGCCGCGGCAACGCGCTTGCCGAAATGAAAAATCACGACGCTGCTATCGCGGCTTTCACCAGCGCGCTGGGCATTGAGCCCAAGAGCACGCGTGCGCTCAACGCACGCGGCGATGCATATGTTGTGCTGCGGCAACTCGAAAAGGCCCTTGCCGATTTTGTAGCCGCGCGGGATCTTGAACCCGGCCTCGCCTACCGCTGGCAGCGCGTCGGAGAGATCCGATGCGAGCTTTCTGATTTCAAGGGAGCCGAAAAAGAGTTCACCAAAGCGATTGAACTATGGAGTGATTATGGGCGTGCCTACTATTGGCGCGGCTGGGCGCGCCAGAAACTTGGCTTGTACGAGGCGGCGCTGGCCGATGACACGCGCTACTGCGAATTGGAACCGGAAACTCATCTTGCGTGGGGCCAGCGCGGCGATCTGTACCGGGTAATGAAACGCTGGAAAGAGGCGATTGCAGACTACGACGCCGCGATTCGGCTGGCTCCGGACAACTATTACTATTACTTCGCCCGCGGCGATTCACGCACGCGCCAGGGCGAGTTCGCAAGCGCGGTCAGTGACTTCCGCAAAGCGCTCGATTATGGCAGTCCCAAGGGCGACACCTATTACAACATGGCCTGCGCCTATTGCCTGTGGGCCAAGAGCCTGGAAAAGGGAACAGAACGCTGGGCAATTGACAAGGCGCTTGAGACGCTGGAGCTTGCCGTGAAAGAAGGTTGGGCGGACTGGCAGTCCATGAAGACCGACGACGACCTCGACAACATCCGCCAGGAACCCCGCTATCTCAAACTGATCGAAGGCAAGTAAGGCCGCGTCAGGCCTCAAGGGCCGTGACTGCGGCGCGTTGAACCCTATGGAATCACTGCACGAACTCTATCGCATCGGCACCGGGCCATCGGCATCCCACACCATGGGGCCGGGCAAGGCGGCGGCGCAATTCGGAATGCGCCACAGTGCTGCCACGCGCTTCAAGGTCACGCTCTATGGATCGCTCGCCAGCACGGGCAGGGGCCACTTGACGGACGTGGCGATCACGCGCGCGCTGGCCCCACGTTACGTCGAGTTTTCCTGGAAGCCCGACGAAGTTCCCGCGTTCCATTCCAACGGCATGGACTTTGAGGGTTACGATGCCGCGGGCGCGCTGCTCGAGCGCTGGCGCGTCTATTCCGTGGGCGGCGGCGCGCTGCGAGAAGAAGGCAAAGCCGCGCCGCCGGACGTCTATCCGCTTAAGAGCATGGCGGCCATTCTGGATTGGTGCGCGCAGCACCAGGCGCCACTCTGGAAGTACGTTGAACATTGCGAAGGGCCCTCGATCTGGGGCTACCTCGAACAGTGCTGGCGCGTGATGCAGGAGGCCATTTCGCGCGGCAACCAGGCGCAGGGTGTTTTGCCCGGAGTGCTGAATCTCAAGCGCAAGAGCCAGAGCCATTTCGCCCAGGCCAAGTCGCGGCCGGACAAATTGCAGCGCACGGGTTTGCTGACGGCTTACGCGCTGGCCGTCAGTGAGGAAAATGCCTCCGGCGGGCAGGTGGTGACCGCACCCACATGCGGAGCCTGCGGCGTGCTGCCGGCGACGTTGCGCTACATGCAGGAGAGCACAGGCTGCGACGACGCGGCCATTTTGCGCGCGCTTGCGACGGGCGGCATCGTGGGCAACCTGGTGAAGACCAACGCGAGCATCTCCGGCGCTGCGGTGGGTTGTCAGGGCGAAGTGGGAACCGCGTGCAGCATGGCCGCCGGCGCCGCCTGCCAGTTACTCGGCGGCACCAACCAGCAGGTTGAGTACGCCGCCGAAATGGGCTTTGAACACCACCTCGGCCTGACATGCGACCCTGTGGCGGGTCTTGTCCAGATTCCCTGCATCGAAAGAAACGCAGTCGCCGCCATGCGCGCCGTGGATTGCGCCGAGTACGCCATGCTCAGCGACGGCAGCCACGAGATTCCGTTCGATACCGTGGTGGAAACCATGCGCCAGACCGGCTTTGACATGCAGGCGCGCTATCGCGAAACCAGCCAGGGCGGGCTTGCAGCGCTGCACAAAACGCGCGCGCCCGCGCTTGAGCCATCGGCAAAGTCCAACGAGTGCGGGTAACGCTAAGCAGCACCGCTGGCGCGCGGGTGGAAGCGCAGCATCACGTTGCGCAGGCGGTTGGCATCGACGTGCGTGTAAATCTGCGTGGTTGCGATGCTGACGTGGCCCAGCATCTCCTGCACGCTGCGGATATCGGCGCCGTTTTCAAGCAGGTGGGTGGCAAAGCAGTGCCGCAACGTGTGCGGGTGCAGGAGTGCGGGGTTGAGCCCGGAGGCCAGCGCGTAGTGCTTGACCACTTCCCATAAACGGTTGCGCGTCACGCGCCGCCCGGTCTTGGAGAGAAACGCGATGTCCGTGGGAAACTTCACAAGCTGCGGGCGGCCAAGCTGGAGATAGGCTTTGAAGTGCTCGACGGCGCGGCGCGAGATCGGCACCACGCGCTCTTTGCTGCCCTTGCCGCGCACCTGCACAAATCCTTCGTCAAGATGAAGCCGTCCCAGGGTCAGGTCGCACACCTCGCTTGCGCGCGCGCCCGTGGCGTAAAGCGTTTGCAGCATGGCGCGGTCGCGCATCACCAGCGCGCCCTCGCCCTGCGGCGCATCCAGGAACTTCTGCACATCCGAAACCGCAAGCATCTGCGGCAGGCCCATCTCCAGCTTGGGCGGCGCCAGAAACTGCGCGGCATCCTCGCCCTTGATGACCTCGATGCTCAAGAAGCGCGAGAACATGCGAATCGCGGAGACCCGGCGCGCCAGCGTTTTGTCGGCGTATTGCGAGCCGCGCTCTTGGGCGAGGAAGAGCGTCAGGTCGTCGGCGCGCACGCCGCGCCAGTCAAAGGTGCCGCGCGCGAACAGGAAATCGAGCAGGCGCTCGAGATCGCGGCGATAGGCGGCCATGGAATTTTCGGCCAGGCCGCACTCAAGGCGGAGGTAGTCGAGGAAGGCCTGCAGTTGCAGGCGAAGTGCACAGGCTTCGGCGGTCATAGGATCGGGGCTCTGCCCCAGATCGCTATCGACTGTTTAGGAGACGGACTTGAGCCACAGGGGCGAAGACGCCCATGCAGCCGTCAAGGATGGGGCGCCATGGCGGCCCTATTCCAGCTCACGCAGGAAGCGGTCTATATCTTTGTCGCGGCCCATGAGCATGAGCACGTCGCCTTCGTGGATGATCGTGTCGGGCATGGGAATCACGACGCTTTCTTCACCGGCCATGGTGCCGGGGCGCTTGATGGCCACGAGGTTGACACTGAACTTCTTGCGCATGTTGAGTTCGAGCACGGTTTTCTGGCGCGCGCCGGGCGGCGCCTTGACCTGAACGAAGCTGTGCTCCTTGCCGATCTCGACGGCCTCGAGCAGCGAAGGCCGCGCAATGCGCTGCGACAGCTTCAGTGCCGCCTGCTCCTCAGGCATGATCACTTCGTCGGCGCCGAGGCGGCGCAGGATTTTCTCTTTCACTCGGTCGTTGGCGCGTGCGATCACTTTGGGATATTCCAGGTCGCGCGCGGCCAGCATGGCCAGCTGGCAGGCTTCAAAATCGTCGCCGATGGCGACGATGATGGTGTCAACGCGGCCCAGACCCAGTGAGCGCAGCGTCTCGACATCCGTGGCGTCGGCGGAGACAGCCAGCGCGACCTTGTCTTTGATCTGGTTAATGACCTCGGGGCGCGAGTCGAGCGCAATGACCTCAATGCCCTCCTGCGCGAGGTTCTCGGCCAGCGCCATGCCAAAACGACCCAACCCGATGACACCGACTTTCTGCATGGCTATCCGATCATCACGCTTTCATTGGGATACACAAAGCGCTGCGTCTTGCGGCGGCCAATGGCCAGCACCAGCGTCAGCGGGCCGATTCGTCCCACGAACATGCAGGCGATAATGATGAGCTTGCCCGCCATCGTCAACTTCGACGTTACACCCAGAGTCAGGCCCACGGTGCAAAATGCGCTGACCGCCTCGTACAGCAGCGAAAGCGCGCCGTGCTGGGTGGTCTCGATTACACTGTTCTGCTCGGTCATGAGCAGGGCAAACGTGGCCGCGCTGACAAAGGCCAGGGCCAGCACGAGCATGACCAGGCTCTTGGTCGTGACTTCTTCCGTCAGGCGGCGCTTGAAAATTTCGGGGCTGCGCGCGCGCAGCATGGCGGCCACGGCCAGCAACAGCACCACAAACGTCGTGGTTTTGATGCCGCCCGCCGTGGAGCCGGGACTGCCGCCGATCAGCATGAGCAGGATCGTGAAAAAGTGTGTCGCCGGTCGGCAATTCACGAGGTCAACGGTGTTGAATCCGGCCGTGCGCGGCGTGATGGCATGAAACAGCGAGGCCGCGGCCTGGGTGCTTGTGCTCATGCCCTTGAGCGAGTGGTCATACTCCATGGCCCAGAAACCCGCCGCGCCGATGGCGATCAGTGCTGTGCTCGTCAGGATCACGATCTTGGTTTGCAGGCTTAACCGAGGAACAGGCTGCTTGCTGATGCGTTTTCGAAGAAGGGGCAGGCTGCGAATTGAAGGCAGCGCCCAGAACTTGAACGAAAACACTTCCACCATGACGGGAAAGCCGATGCCGCCAAGCACAACCAGCGAGCCAATGCTGAGCACCAGCGGCCAATCACCGGCATAAGTGACAAGGCTGTCCTGATGAAGGCCAAAGCCCGCGTTGCAGAACGCGCTGATCGAGTGAAAGGCGGAGTAATACAATTGCTGGTCGGCCGGCAGGAAGCCGTCGGGCCCTTTCCAGTGGCCGTAAAGCAGAAAGACGCCGAGCGCTTCAAAGACAAGCGTGGAGCCCAGAATCCAGGCACCGGTGCGGCCTACACGCCCCGCAAGGTTCACGCTCATCATTTCGCCCAGCGCGGCACTGTCGCGGATACCCCCGCCGCTGCCGAACATGACGGAGAAGAACGCCGCAAACGACATGATGCCCAGCCCGCCAAACTGAATCAGCGCCAGGATCACGAGCTGGCCAAAGGGTTTGAACTGTGAGCCGAGATCCATGGTTGTAAGCCCGGTCACGCACGCAGCAGATGTCGCCATGAACAGGGCGTCCACAAAATCAGGGCTGCCCTCGGCGATCGTGGCCCCCGGCAGCATGAGCAGCCCCGCGCCGAGCAAGATCAGGCCCACAAAACTGGCCATGAAAATCTGCAACGGGTTGCTGGCAAGCCGTGAAATGACGTGGAAGCCGCGCAGAAACCGGAGCAGCGAAAAGAAAACGACGCCGCCCTGGATGCCGAGTACCAGCGCGTCCGCGGCTTGCTGCACGTTCATGACGTCCAGCACCCAGGGCGAAAGCGCGGCCAGAAGCAGAAGCAATCCAAGCCCCAGCCCCGCGGCTATGCTGTCCACGGCGGTTGCGGCCAGGCCGCGGCGAAGATTGCGGCTGGCAATGTAAATGCCGGCGGGTTCACCAAGCAGCAGCGCCAGGCAAACCGCCTGCGCCGCATATACGAAGTTCTTGTAGTCGTACGGGATAACTTCGCCGTGGTACATCAGGAACAATGCAAATCCGGCCACCGAAGCGAAGATGTTGACGAAACGGTAGCGGGCCCGGAACGCATCGATGCGCTCGTTGGCGAACAGGTCGGTCAACTGGATCGTTCGGCGCAGCGACATGTTATCCGCCCAGCATTTTGCGGGAGATCGTCTTGCCCAGCTCGACGGCGGGCTGGTCGTAAGGGTTCACGCCCCACGCATAGCCGGCATAGGTGGTGGCGAGTTCCAGGCCCATCAGCAGCGCGCCAAATGTTGACGCGTCAAGAGAGCCCAGCGAAAGCGTGGCGCTGGGTCGCGAGCGTTGAGCCAGCGCCTGGGCCGTCCCGGCCAACTGTGAATTGATCACCTCGGAGAGCGCCTTGCCCTTGAGGAAGCCGGCGTCGAAGTGCTCATATTCAAAGTCCGAGAGGTGCAAGTCGGGCACGGGCTTCTCAACGCGCAACAGCAGCGTGAACTTGTCGTTGGGGCCCTCCAGAAACAACTGCAATTGCGCGTGCTGGTCGCAGGCACCCACCGCCCTGATGGCCGCCTGCCCGGCCTCGATCGCTGTGCCGTCCAGGCGTTTGCTCTTGCCCAGGCTCTCGTCCCAGAGCTGAACAAACCAGTCCGCCGTTGAGGCCAGGCGCGAGCAATAGGGCATGAACACGAGGTTGCGCTTCTGCCGCTCACGGCAGAAGTCCGTGGCTAACAGCCCCAGTCGTGCAGGCCAGTCGCGCAACAGGTCGCCATCGCGCGCGGCTTTCTCGGCCTGCTCGGCGCCCTCCAGCAGGGAGGCCACGTCAATTCCGGCCAGGGCCGCAGGCAACAGTGCAGCCGCGCTCAGCACCGAAAAGCGGCCGCCGACCTTGGGCGGAATGGGCAGGCTGTCGATTTCGTTTGCGTCGGCAAACTTGCGCAGATAGCCGTGCTCGGGATCGGTCACGGCCAGCATATGATCGGAGAGTCTCAGGCCTGCGGCGCGCAGGCGCTGGGCGAACCAGCCGAGTCCGACCACCGTTTCCAGCGTACCGCCGCTCTTGCTCACGACCACGAACTGCGTGCGCTTGAGATCCACGCGCGAGGCGACATCCGCCAGAAGAACGGGGTCGGTGTTGTCAACGATATGAACCGGCACGCCAATGCCGCCCAGTGGCGCGAGCGCGCGGTGCAGCGCCAGAAACCCCAGCGAACTGCCGCCAATGCCAAGCACCACCAGGTCGTCAAAGTGTCCCATGCGCGGCGCGGACATGCGCAGTGCCAATTCCAACGTTTCAATGTCGTGTGGAAGATTCAGGTACGAATGCTGGCCCTCCGACCGCTCCATGTTGAGGCGGGAGCGGAAGCCGCGCGCGCGGTGAATCAGGTTCTCGTAGTGCGCGTCATCAAAGCCATGGGCGCCCACGCGCGAACTGTGGGTGTTGGAGAGATCGAGTGAAATGTTGTGCGCTTCCAACACGCCCTCACTTTGGAGTGCGCCGGCTTGCCGGCGCTTTGCCCTTCACGCGACAGGATTACCCGCCCAATGAAATCAGATTCTCGCCGGTCATCTCCGCCGGTTGCTCCAAGCCCATCAAAGCCAGCACGGTCGGGGCCACATCGGCCAACCTGCCGTTTGCCAGTCTGGCCAAGCCGCGCTTGCCGGCCAGGATGAACGGCACCACGTTATGACTGTGGTTCGTGCTCGGCACCAGCCCATCGGCGCGCGCTCCGGCTTTGGGCACAGCGTAGCTGGCGCCCTTCTCCTGGTTACTTGGGTCGTTGGCGGCCTCGGGCGAGATCAGCATCTCTTCGCAGTTGCCATGATCGGCCGTCACCAACACGGCACAGCCCCTGGCCTCGGCCGCCTTGACGATTTTCGCAAGCGCCGCATCCGTCGCCTGCACGCCCTTGATCGCGGCTTCGATGATGCCGGTGTGGCCGGTCATGTCCGGGTTGGCGAAGTTCACGAGCACAAAGGCGTACTTGCCGCTCTCGATGGCGCTGACGACATGCTTGCTCACTTCAGCGGCACTCATTTCCGGCTGCAGGTCGTAGGTGGCCACTTTGGGCGAGGGCACGAGCTTGCGCTCTTCGCCTTCAAAGGGCTGCTCGCGGCCGCCGTTAAAGAAGTAAGTAACGTGGGCGTATTTCTCGGTCTCGGCGCAGCGGAATTGCGCCAGGCCCTTGGAGGCAAGATACTCGCCCAGCACGTTTGTGAGTGTGCCCGGTTCATAGCACACGGTGGCGGGAATCGTGCTCTCGTAGCGCGTCATGGTCACGAGCGTGACGTTGACGGGCATCTTGCGCTTGAAGCCGTCAAACCCCGCAAACGTGAGCGCCTTGCACATCTGGCGCGCGCGGTCGGCACGAAAGTTGAACCAGAGCACAACGTCGCCGTCGCGCATGCGGCCCAACGGTTCACCGTGTTCAACGACAATCTTGGGCGTGATGAATTCGTCGGTCACGCCCGCCTTGTAACTTTCTTCCAGCGCGGCCACGGCGTCGCTGACAATCTCGGCCTGGCCGAGCGTGAGGCAATCGAAGTATTTCTCGGTGCGCTCCCAGCGCTTGTCGCGATCCATGGCGTAGTAGCGGCCCGAGATTGTGGCGATGCGTCCGATGCCCGATTCATCGAGTTTGTCGCGCAGCGCCGAAACATAGCGCACGCCGTTGGTGGGCGAGGTGTCGCGGCCATCGGTGATCACATGAAAGAACACGCTCTCGCCCGGAAAACCCTCGCGCTTGAGCCAGTCTATCAGGGCAAAGTAATGACGATCCACACTGTGCACGCCGCCATCACTCACCAACCCCATGAGGTGTATGCGCCCGCCTTTTTCGCCCTTGCGCTGCGTGGCCCTGAGCGCCTGCTTGAGCGCGGGCAGTTCAAAGAAACGGCCCTCGCGGATGTCTTTGTCGATGCGCGTGATGTCCTGATAAACGACGCGGCCGGAGCCCAGGTTCATGTGGCCCACTTCACTGTTGCCGAACTGACCGTTGGGCAAGCCCACATCTTCATTCGAGGCGACAAGCGTGGAGTGTGGGTGCTTCTCCCAAAGAGAGTTGAAGCAGGCAGGATTGGCAAGGTGCACGGCGTTGCCCGGCCCGGGCGGCGCCAAGCCCCATCCGTCAAGAATGATCAGAACCACGGGTTGAACCTTCAACATAGCCGCACTTTAGAAGCCGCGCCGGGGAAGTGAACGCCATAGAAGGCTGCTGGGCGCTTGCCAAGCGTGCCCAAGGCGCTATCATTCGCGGCCCGCGCAAGCGGCAAAGGGCCGGTAGCTCAGTTGGTAGAGTACCTGAATGGCATTCAGGGGGTCATGGGTTCGAATCCCTTCCGGTCCACCAAACACCTGCATCCCGCCTTGGAAGCCACTTCCAAGGCGGTTTGCATTTGCGGAAACGGGCCAAAACAGCGCCAAAAAAATCTGAAAGTGGACAAGGTGGTGGACAAGGGGCGGGGTTCCGGGGCGGCAAAGGTACATCGGACGCCCAAAAGCAAACCGCCCGAGCGCTGCCCAGGGCGCGCGGGCGATTACAAAACGACCGCGCTCCGTGTAATCGCATCGGGGCGTCGAAGACCAAGAACCAAGGCGCGTGAGCAGGGCGCTATTGACGTGTCAACACTCGAAGAAAATCGAAGCGCCACGATGCCCCAGGTTCGCAAAAGTCAAAGCGTCCGGGCCCGTGGCACCTTGCCAGAGAACACAGGATGCCCACAAACCAGCCATACAAGCGGCTTCCAAGGCACGACCGGCAGCACGAGAAAAAAACCCGCCCGATTGGGGCGGGGTTTATACCCAAAGCGCGCGTTCAGCCCCGCGCCATCCGGTCGCACTCGGAAGACTCGGCCTGGCTGAGCACGCGCACGTTGCGGCGCGACTCGAACCAAGCGTCGAGCGCGGCCTGCTCAACTTTGATGGGTGATGTGGGTGCGTCGCCGGCGCGGAAGTATTCGAGCTTGCCGTCGAGGCAGGCGCGCCGGATCTCGTGCGTCGAAAAGCCGATGAGTGCCGACGCCTGGGAGAGCGAAAGTAATTTGCTCTGGCGACCGCTTGCTTGAGTCAAAGCCTTTCCGCCGGAGCTCGTGCCCTGGGCCTCGAGGCGGGCAACACGCCGTCGAAGGCTCTTGAGTTCGCGTTGTAACTCCTCGATGCAGTCAAGCGCCCTGCGCAGATGTGACGGGCGGGGTGTTGCGTTCATGGCATCCTCGATTGAAGGAAAAGGCCCGCGGACGCGGGCCAGTTCAGCGACTCTTTCTTACCCCGCATCCCGTTCGCGGGCGCGGCTCAGGGCGTCGATCAGGGTGTCAGCGTGGACAATGAAGGTGGCGGTGTCCGAGTCGTGCATTCGCAGAACCAGCTCGGCAAAGCCGCCGGGCAATTCGCGCTTCGAACGCACCAGCAGGCTTTCATCGCCGGTGTCGTTGGCTACGACTTCAATGCACGATTCGACTTCCGCAGTGATGGACTTGCCGGGCAGCTTGCCCGTGTATGCGGGTTGGGGCTGTTCACCGTTGGACTTGGATTTACCTTTGAGCAGAACCATGATTGACCCTCCTGTGGTCAGCTTGGCCAGGGCCGGGAGCGCTGCTCTAACAGCGTCCGGCCCGTTTGGTCGCCCGCTTCATGGGGCGCACGAATAAAGTGTACCCTCTTTATTACCAAGCGCAACCCAAATGCGAAAGAATTGTGCGTAGTCGGTTTATTGCGGTATGCTGTAGACGGGAGGTGTGCATGGGAACCAAAAAGAAAACCGGTCGCGGCCGGCCCGCGCTGGGTAGGGCGAAGCGTCAGAAGTTCATTGTGCGCCTGTTGCCGGCGGTAGCCGAAAGGGTGCGCAGCGCGGCCAAAGGTGCGGAGCTGTCGGAGGCACGGTTGATCGAGCGCGGGTTGAAAATCTACTTTCGCCACGTCTGCAACGCCGATACGGGCGATGAGTTGTTCAGCGGGTCGTGGCCGGTGCGCGATGCTGATCCTGCGCTTTGCGTTGACGAACAATAGCGCAACCTGGACTCGGGGAAAGAGCCGGGGCAGGGCCGCACGGGTTTGATGCCCGCGCAAATGGCCCTGCCTTGCTCATGCCTGCATGTGCTTTTGCGATCGAAACTACGCGCCTTGGTTCTTGATGTTCTTGGCCGCGTTGCGCTTCTCGTTCTCACCGGCCAGCCGCTTTTGCTCAATGCGCAAGTCGCGCACCTCCTGCCACGCTTTGGCCTGGTCAGCCCCTCGCGCCATGCGAATCCCCAGCCGTGCGGTACTGTCGCGGTGCAACCGCGACAGCGCACGGTTGGTTTCCGCGTCGATAGCGTCTTGCGCGGCCCGGATGCGGGCGGCTATCTCCTGCTTCTGGCGTTTCTCCTCTTGCGTTCTCGCTTCGCGCTCTGCCGCTTTCACCTGCCGCTTCTCTTCGTTTTCGATACGCTTTTGCGCGCTGGACTTGAACAGATCGTCCAGGCGTTCGAGTGCGCCCGCGTAGTCGGACTCTTTGCCCAGCCCCAAGGCTATGCCAAAGTTCGTTCCGGTGCGCGAGATACCGAGTGTTTGATCGACGATGCGGGCCGGCGCCCTGAAGTGGGCTTCGAGGTACAGGGCTTCAACGACCTCGCCCGCTGAAAGCTTGTGCCCCTTGTCAACGAATTCGCGAAGGCTTCGCGAGACTTCGGAGATCCCGCCAAGCGCGTGAGCCGTGCCGATCACAGCCGCACCGGCCGGCCCCAGCGCGCCCATGTTCACCCCAACGCCACCAGAGCCAACGCGCACCGGGCCCATGTTGAGCCCGCCGCCGCGCAGAAAACCGCTGGCACGAGCGCGGCCCAGGAATCCCCCGAGCGCACTGCCCTTGCCCTGGGCGGCGTCCACATCGGCCGCCGTGCGCTTGGCCTTGGCGTCGGTTTGATCGAGGCCCGCGTTGATGCGCTGCAGGTCGTTGATGACCTGTTGAACGCCCTCTTCCGTCACCTGAATCACCTGTCTTTTGACGCTCCTCAGTCACCTCGGTTAGTTGTGATTCGCCAATTCATCGGCCAGCATGACCACGATTTGCACGTCAGGCCCGCGCCTGCGCAGCGTGACGGCCGCCATGATGCCACGCGCGCCCTCGTGCAACGTCGCTTCAAAATTCGCGCCTAAACTCTCGTGCTGCATCGGGTATTCGTTGGGCGCAATCTGTGTGCGCAGCGCGTCCGCCGCCTGCTCCCACAACGTTTCGAGCGGCGCCTGCATCCCGCTTTCACTCGGCTTATCTCGCCATGATTGGAACAGGGCATCGAACAGGTTGGCGCTTATCATCACCTTGAACACGTCGCCTTTTTTCAGCAGGGCGACAAAGCGCCCCGCCGGCTTTGGGCCGATCAACTGTTCCACGGGAAAGGCTTCAAGGTCCACCCAGTTCTGAATCATGGCTGCTCCGGTGCTGTTGACGCGTAAAGTGTAGTCTATGCCAGGCCCGGCGGGTCAGTGTCCTCGAATTCCATTTCCGGCTTGGGAATCTCTTTCGGCCTGCGCTTGCCCCATTGGCGCGGCCAGCGACGTTCAAGGATAAAAGCGGCCGACTGCCAGTTGCTTTCGCCCATGGCCACGATGCGCACGAGGTAGCGCTTGAACACGATGGGCGCGCGTCGGGTTTCACGCGCGAACGCCTTGTCTGTTTTTTCCGCCGCGCGCACTTCTTCGAGCGTGAGCCCGAGCAGCCGGCAACATTCGCCCAGGCGCATCCCGTTCTGCATTTCGCGCACGAGCGTTTGCTTCTGCGTTCTGTTCATGGTTGTTCTCAAGCGAGCTCGCCCCCGATTTCATTGCGGCACATGTTGCCCGGTAGCGGGCGTTCCCCATTGGGCGCATCCTGATCGGGCAATTTGTCGAGCAGGATGCGAGCCGCGTTGACCTTCTCGCCCATAGTCGCTTTGCGGTTTTTCATTGCGCGCCGGAGAAGCTGTGTAGCCTCCATGCAAGCGGCGGTGATTTGGACGCGCACGGCCGTCACGTATTCCCGCTTCGCACGTTCGTACCGCGCCACGAAAGCATGATCATGATTGAGCCAGCCGCTTAGAGTTTGTCGGCACACTCGCGCCGCGCGCGCTGCCTCGCTTGCGGTTTTCCCAGCCAGCAAAGCGGCCATCGCCCTGAGCTGGGGCGGGCTCAGACCGTCGGATTTCGTCGTGTTTCGTCGCACTTTCCTCAATGCCTTATCCTTGACACGTCAAGGGAGAGTGGCGGGCCAGGCGCCAGAGCTCGTGTGAAGTCACCCCTGGCGCGTCCCCCGCGGGTGCGGCACGGCCCGCCACAGCGACACGAAGCGCCTGCTAGACCATTGCGGGCGTCTCGACAACATCCCTGGACTGCTCGTCCTTCAAGCGGGCAATGCGCCGCTGCGCGACGTTGTACGCCGTCACGCCCTGCAGGATTGCTTCCGCCTTGGCCGCTCCGACGCGCTGCAGGAGCGCGGCCCATACCTCGCCACGCGGATTGGGTGCGTTGTGAGAGTTCTCGTTGTCGTACTTGACCACCCCAGTTCGCAGATCGACAGGCGCAGCCGCCAATTCATCGACGCGCGTGCGTTCGATGTATTGCAGCGAGTCGTAGTCGAGGGGCTTCACGACTTTTTCCAGGTCGCGGATTTCGGCGGCGCGCTTGTGGCCGCGAAACGCAACGCCGGCCTGCAAGCCGATCAATCCCTCCGGCGACTTCGTCCGGTAAGCCAGCAGGGCCACGTCGACGTCCGTCAGACGTGCGCGGTCGCCCTTCAGCTTCTTTTCGGAATCGGCCAGCGCGATCAGCGCCGAAACGCCGATTTTGGAATCCACGCCTAGGCGGATCTCGCTTTGCAGGCGGGCCAGGTGCGCGGGGTCGGTCGTGCCCGCCAAGGGCGCGGGCTCCAGGCCCTCACTCTCGGCAAGCAGGTAAGCGATCTCTTCGAACAGTTGCGGCATGATTCATTTCTCCGTTGGTTGTGGGCTTGCGCCCGATGTTGATAGGTCAAGACTTCAACTGCCCTTCGATCACGCGCTAGCCGGCCCCTTCGTGGCTGGAGTCGCGGGCGGGTTATCCACTTTGTTGTCCACTATCCGGTCAAAGTACCCGCCGTTGGCGGATCTGCGCTTTGGGGCCCCCTGATTGCTACTCAAGTGAGCGCGCTGCCAGGCCCGGCGCGCGTACTCGGTTTCAAGACCTGGAATCTCGCCAAGCCCGCCCGTTGGGAGCAGCGCCTCGATCTCGGCGTCGGTCAGTCTTGACAGGTCAATAGTATGCGCGTCAGGCACGGGCGAGCGCCTCCGCGACGGCCGCCTTTCGCAGATTGGGCAGGTCTGCCGCCCACTCGCCGGCCTTGAGTGCGCTCAGGCGAGAGCGCAAACCGGCATCGGCGCCGTAGTAGTCGGCAAGTTCCTTCGCCGTGCGGTTGCTGGTAACGATCACCGTGGCATTGCTGGCGAGCGCCCTGTCGAGCAGGTTGAACATCGCGCTTTGGCCGAAGTTCTCGCGCTCTCGGCCCAGGTCGTCGAGGAACACGACATCGGCCTCTTTGATCTCGCGCAGCATTTCGAATTGCGTGCGCGCGTTTTTGTCTTTGCCGATGGCGGCCTGCAGCTCGGCCACGAGATCAAGCACGTTGCCGGCGAACAGCTTCACCTCGCGCCAGTAGCCTTCGGGCATGCGCAATTTGGAGCGCCGGGCCATTTCGCAGAACTGCTCGGCAAGGAACGTCTTGCCGACGCCGGGCGCGCCGTGCCAGAACACCCCGCGGCTACCGGGGTTAGCGCCCTGGCAGCGTGCGTTGCTGATTTCAACGAGGGTTCGCCAGTACGGCCGCTGGAAGTCCTTGCACCAGGTGTCGGGGTTGAAAAGGTCATTCATAGCGCGCATCCTCGCCGACGTAGGCCGGGCTCACTTTCATTGGGATCTTGGAGTGACCGTTCCCGCTGGGCGGGTAAACACCCGTGTAATTGCTCGCCATGCTGTGCTCGATCGCGGCCGGCACGTCGGGGAGTTTCGAGAGCTTCGAGAAGAACGCCCTCAGGCCTTCCGGTTGATAACCCTGGCCCTTCTCGCGCTTGTAGTTCAGCCAGGCGCGGATCGCCTGCTCGCTGCCCTTGAGGTTGTCCGGAATGATTGCCGCCGTAGGATCAACGCCCGCGCGCGAAGCGCGCTTGGGTTTCTCTTCTCTAACTTCTTTACTTCTTATGGACTGGGGGTTTTTTGGGGGCGCTGTTGGGGATTCGTTGGGGGCATCCTTGGGTGTGCTTGTGCCGTCGCCGTTGTAGGAAGCCCAATTGACAAGGGTTATGACGTTGCGCCGTTGGGGGTTTGGTTGGGAGTTGTGGCCGGTGTGCGCTGGGTGTATTTCGATGGTCCCATACCGCATGAGCCTGCGAAGCGCCTCCCGCACCTCGTCACGCGTTAGACCCGCGCCGTCCGAAAGCTGCTCTTGGGTGTCGTCACACTGGCCTGGCTGCAGCGTGTAACCGAAGCGTCGATTGACGCGGGGCTCGATGGCGGCTCGGCAAAGCAAATGCGTCATTACCAACCACGCTTTCGGGTCTCGTGCGAGTTCATGGCTGAGCCATTTGCGCCAGAGCTTGAGCCAACCGCTCACAGTTAGACTCCCGCCAGTTCGCGCTTTTCGATGAACGCATTGAGCGCGCTGGCGCGCACGCGGATGTGGCCGCGCTTGCGGCCGGTGCTCACCCTGAATGCGGGGAGCGCGGGTTTCTCGCCGGCCACGAGCCTGCGCGCCGTGTCTCCAGACAGGCCCAGCAGTTCGGCGACTTCTGCCAGCGTGTAGAACTCTTTGGGTTGCGCGGTGTCTTGCATTTCTTCCTCGCTTTCGCCGCTTCGTGCGGCAACAAGGGGAAGATAGCCCGTCATACGGGCGTGTCATTTTCGCGTAGGTTCGTATCTTGCGTAGGCCCGGAACCCGCGCGGGAGGCGGGTTCGCGTCGGTTTACCAAGTTCATTTCGCGTCGTTTCGCGTGTCAGTGATTCGGCCTTTGAGGCGTTCCGCCTCGAAATTGGCCTGTTGTCCCTGACAACCAACGCGGTCCACTTCCGCGATAATTTCGAATTCACCATACATCCTCCGCAACTTTGTGAGTGTTGGGGCATGGCGTTTTTCGGTGCGGCCATTCTTGCCGAGATCGGCCAGGATGTCGGCCTCGGTTGGCGTTAGGGGCTTTGGCTCCCCGCCGCTACGCACTATCTGCGCTCGCTTGCCGTTTCGGTTTATCTCCCACTCAACCGCAGCGCCGCCTTGACATCTCAATAGTTCCCGCCCCTTTGCCGCGGCAAGTGCGTCTTTGCGTCGTTTCCTCAGCTCTTTGTTCGCAGCCAGTAGCTCCCGGATCTGAGTAACCATGTGGGCGTGCGTCAATCCGATGTTCACAAGCAAGCGCTGGCGCATCCGGCGTATCTGCTGCGCGCTATACGCTCCGTTGTCGAGTGGTCGCGCTGAGATCCGGGTAAGCACGGCCAATGTCCGCGCAGCTCTGAGATCAAATTCATGCACCTGCTGTTGCGGTTCCAGGGACTGCCCGGGCCACGTCCACACGCACACTTTTACCAGCAGATTCTGGTGCACGTCGTGAATGATGCCGATCCAGCGACGAACGAGCGCCGGCTCGCGCTTGTTCGTGGCCTGAAGCATTTCCTTGAGTGTGTCCACTGCTCTGCCTGCTACTTCGCAGTCCGCAAGAGTGGCGCTGCCCCTTTCGTAGTCGCGCATTTTCATCCCTACGCCCTCCCCATCTTGATAACTCGGCCTTCCTTGCCGGTCCTCGCTTTGAGCCAGGCGGCAATCGCGTCGGCAATCCCGAGTGCGCCTTCAACCGATGCTGCCTTGGCGCGGTCCTTCGGAAGTGCAAAGGGTTTCGCGTAGCGCGTGAGCAACACGTCGTGCCGATGTCCCATTTCGCTGGCGACGTTGTAGGTGTTGCCCCGATAAAGATCGGCGTTGCACAAGTGCGTCGCGGTCGTGCTGCGCAGGTCTTTCAGCGCCCAATCCGCTCCCGAGTTCTGGCGCACCGCGCGGAGGGCTCGCTTCATACTGCGCGCCTTGACGCCCTGCTCGTGCTGCTCTGTGCGGTTGTTGATTGCCAGCGGAGCCGCGCCGCCAAACACAAAGGGCTCGGCAATTGTGTCGGCCTGGTCGTGCAAGAATCGCAGCAGTTTGCGCAGCATCGGCCGCGTTTCGAAGGGGAGCACGCGGTCGCGCGAAGTCTTGTGCGAGTAGATCAGCAGGCGGTCGCCTTCGAAATCAACCCACGATTCAGGCGCGCCGGGCTCAGAGAGTTTCCAGCGCACCGCCTCAGCTTCCCCACGGCGGCAACCTGTCGCCATGAAGAACGCCAGCAGCGGGAACGTGTTGGCGGCTGGGTGCATCGGGAATGTCGTTGATGCCGGGTGCGCGTCGTCGTACTCCGATGCGGCTTCAAGAATCTGCCTCAGCTTGTCGGCATGGAGCGCCTTGGGTTGAAGGCTCTGCTTTGGCGGGGCCAGCGCCTCGCGCATCGACTCAGGTTCAACGCGAACGCACTTCATGCGCCTGCGCCCGAATCCCAACCGCACCTTGACGTGTGCCAGAATCGAGGCGACAGAGGCGGGCGAAAGCCGCTTGCCGGTGCGTTTGTTGCGGCGGCTGCCGACGAAAGCCGCGAAGCGTTCCAGGTCGTGCTCTGTGAGCTCGCGCGGCTTGGCGGGGCGGGCCTTCCAGCGTTTCAGGAAGCGCCAGGATTGCTTGTAGCCCTCGCGAGATTTCGCCCGCCGGCCTTTGTGGCGCAGGTGCTTGGCGTGGGCCGCGGCCAATTCCTCCCACGTCGCTTCGGGGCTGTAGTTCTGGCCGCTGGAATCTTCGTTGGCAAGTTCGATGCGCTGGATGATCAGCGCCTCAGATTTTGCCACCGCGTATGGCCTTGCCTCGCTCCGAGAGGTCACAAGTCGGCCCGTCTTGTCCTTGACTACCTCGCCGCGCCGCTTGCCCAGTTTCCCGCGCGCTAGCGGCTCCCGCCAGCGCAGCATGAGCACCTTGCGCCCGTCCCTGGTCCCGTCAGCGCGCCATTCTTCGGAGATCGTCACTCCGGGATGGTCGCTGTGCGCGCTCTTGTTGTAGCCGCGCGGCTTCTCGCGTCGTGGCATCGCCGCCCCCCGAAAAGTGGACAAGCAGGTGGACAAGTTCTATCCATTCTTGTCCACTTTCTGCCGAATCTTGCTTGGCGCAAACGGGCTTGAAAACCCCTTAGCGCCGCGCGTTGCGGTATTCTGCGTTCTGCCGCATACTATCGAAAGACCCAAATGGCATTCAGGGGGTCATGGGTTCGAATCCCTTCCGGTCCACCATCTTGAAAGCAGCCTTGGAAGCCACTTCCAAGGCTGCTTCGCTTTTTTGAGGCTGACGAAAGCCGAGCTGGTCACCAAGGTTTGCAATAGTCCGAGCACCAAGAAATTCCGTGAATCCGAACGTTCATGGATGTGCGCGGCTGAGGCCAAGGCCACCTCAACGCCTGGGCGTAAACTTCTCTGAAAGAATCCGATTTTGACTCGTGGCGAAGCGGGAACAGTTTCTGTCACGATTGTGGTTGAGGACGCCAAAAGCGCAGCAAAGGAATGCCGTAGCAAATGGGATGTAAAGTGCTGCGCATTTGATCCATCGTATCAAGAGAAGAAGCCCCGGCCGTGTGCATTCGAACCGCCGACCTCTGTATGACAAAATCTCAGCGGGCGACTCGGTGCAGGGGTGTGGGCACAGGGCTTTCTTCAACCAGAGAAAGCAAGGGTCATTCGGGCAATCCATGGCTCGTTGAGGAGACGCAAACGGCGCCGCAGATGTCCTTGCAGAACCGCGGTTGCCATAGCCGCGTGATTGAAACTGTTTGTGTGCTTGCTTATATTCGCCGCCATGGCGCCAGCGCAGGATACTGAAGTCGTGCACAAGCCCCACGGGCACGACACCGACAAGGTGGGCCACGAGCCCGTTCACGGGGCCCACGATGATCATGGCCACGGGCATGACGACCATGGCCATGGCGGCCACGATGACCATGCCGCGCACGGCCACCATGCGCCGCCGGCACCCAGGTATCTGGTGGCGCCGCCGGCGCGCGTGGGTGATATCTCCGTGCGCACGTGGGTGGCTTACAGCATCTTCCTGCTCATGGTGGTGCTGATCTCGGCGCTGATGCTGGCCGGCTTCAAGAGCTAGAGCTTTTTCGGAGTTAGTCTGCGAGCGAGAGCCTGCGGACGAACTCCGAAAATGCTCTAACCAAGGACAACCCGTGAACGTATCGCTCACCCTCGACAAACCCAGCTACACGCTGGGCGAAACCATTCTCGCCACGATCAAGGCCACCAACGACGGCAAGTCACCCGTGCAGGCGCCCAAGCCGAAGTTCGACCTTGCCAGCGTCGGCTTTCTGCTCCAGCGCGACAAATCAGCGCCGACGCCCGAATCCTGCCTCGTGCGTTTTGGCCAGCAGAACGAGCAAGTCACACTCAAACCCGGTGAGAGCATCGAGGGCAAAATCGACCTGCTCGCCTGCGAGCCGGGCAGCTTCACGCTGATTGCCATGTACGGCCACACAGGCGCGTGGACACCCGGCTATGCGAAAAGCGGCGCGACTAAAAGCAACCTGATCAATTTCAAAGTGGCGCCCGCGCAAAAGGGCCAGCGCATGCGCGTGCAGCTCACCACGCAGGCCGGGCCGATCTCGCTGATTTTCTTTCCCGAGCGCGCGCACAACCATGTGCTGAGCTTCTTGCAGCTCGCCAAAAAGGGCTACTTCAACGGCATCAAGTTCCATCGCGTGGTGCCCAGTTTCGTGATCCAGGGCGGTGATCCCACCGGTACGGGCACGGGCGGCCCGGGCTATGCGCTGCCCGCCGAGTTCAATGAAATCAAGCACGTGCCGGGCATTCTCAGCATGGCGCGCAAGCCCGACCCGCATTCAGCGGGTTCTCAGTTTTTCGTATGCACCGCCGTGACGCCCAACCTCGACAACAGCTACACCGTGTTCGGCCAGGTGGAATCCGGCATGGACGCCGTGCAGAAAATCGGCGCGTCCGAAAGCAACGCCGGCAAGTTCTCGATGCAGAAAGCGGACGTGACGGTTTCATAGGAAACCGGATCGCGCAGCGGGTCAAGAACTGTTCGTTGGCGAGCTGAGCCCGGAAGGCCGCGAGAGCATCACGGCAAATGGCGCTGGTCGGTAAGCTCTTTGATGCGGTGTAGTCCGGTTCTGCTGGCGCTGACACGCGCGTTTTCTTCAATGTCGGCGTGAAGAATTCCCACGCCCTTGATGCGAAGACCGTGCTGGACGGGCTGCAAAGTTCGCCCGCAGGGCTGACTCGTGGCGAAGCGAAGCTGCGCCTTGAGAAGTACGGGCCCAACACGCTGCCCAGTGCCAAGCCACCGACGCTGTTGGGCATGTTTTTGCGCCAGTTTCTAAGCCCGCTGATTTATGTGCTGCTCGCGGCGGCTGTGGTTTCGCTGGTGTTGGCCGAGTTCACTGACGCCGGTTTCATCTTCGGTGTGCTGGTGCTCAACGCGGTCATTGGCACTTCGCAGGAGGCCAACGCGCGCCGGCAGGCCGAGGCCCTGAAAAGCCTGAGCGTGGCCAAGGCGATGGTGCAGCGCGAGGGCGACGACATAGAGCTCAACGCCGCCGAAGTAGTGATCGGCGACATCGTGCTGCTTGAAACCGGCGCCAAGGTGCCCGCCGACCTTCGCCTGGTTTCTTCCAATAACCTTGAAATTGACGAATCACTGCTTACCGGCGAGTCGCTCGCCGTCGCCAAGGATCCCGCCGCCGTCGTCGAAGCCCAAGCCGCGCTGGGCGATCGCGTCAACATGGCCTTTGCAGGCACGCTGGTCACGCGCGGGCGCGGCTTGGGCGTTGTTGTCACCGCGGGGCTGGCCACGGAGCTGGGCGCCATCGCGGAGCTGGTCAACGCGCGCGAAAGCGTGCTGCCGCCGCTGTTGCAGCGCATGGAGCGCTTCACCAAGCTGATTTCGATCATCGTGGGCGTGGCTTGTGGCGTGGTCGCGGCCGTGGCGCTGGCCAAGGGCCACGAACTGAGCGAGGTATTCTTGCTCGCGGTGGGCCTGGCCGTAGCCGCGATCCCGGAGGGCCTGCCCGTGGCGCTGACGATCGCGCTGGCGATTGCGACCTCGCGCATGGGCAAGCGCAACGTGATCGTGCGCAAGCTCGTGGCCGTGGAGGCGCTGGGCTCGTGCACGTTCATTGCCAGCGACAAAACGGGCACGCTCACGCTCAACCAGCTCACGGTCAAGCGGCTGGCGCTGCCAAGCGCACCCGTGCTGGAGATTTCGGGCGAGGGCATGAATCCCGAAGGCGAGCTGATTGCGCCGGCGGGCCTCGACGCGCTCAAGGCCCACGCTGCCGCCGAACGGTTGTCGCGGGCAGTCACGCTGTGCAACGAGGGTTTTCTGGGCAAGCGCGACGGCGCCTGGACGCACCACGGCGATGCCGTCGATGTCAGCCTGCTCGTGCTCGCCCACAAGCTGGGCATCACGCGGCCTGCCATGGAAACGGCCTTTGCCCAGCTCGCAGAGATTCCGTTTGAAAGCGAGCGGCAATACGCGGCCACGCTGCATGCCTCGGGCGAGAAAAGGCTCGCGTGCGTCAAAGGCGCGCTCGAGAAACTCCTGCCCATGTGCGCGCGCATGGCCACGCTGGAAGGCGAAGCGCCGCTCGACGCGCCGGCCATCGAACAAGCGGCCCATGAACTGGCCCGCGCCGGCTATCGCGTGCTGGCTGTATGCGACGGCGATGTGAGCGTCAGCGACAACGCGGGCTTTGGGCCCTCGCACCTGACGGGCCTGACGTTCCTCGGGCTTGTAGGCACCATTGATCCCGCACGGCCCGACGCGCGCGCGGCTATCGAAGCCTGCCACAGCGCGGGCATTGAGGTAGCCATGGTCACGGGCGATCACCCGCTGACGGCCTTTGCCATTGCGCGCGCATTGGGCCTGGCCTCGCGCGAGGATCAGGTGATAACCGGCCCGGCGCTGAGGGCCGAGGCCGACAGCGCCAGACGCGATGCGCTGATTGCAAAGGCGCGCGTGTTCGCGCGTGTGGAGCCCGCGCAGAAACTCGAAATCGTGCAGGCACTGCAGCGCGCGGGGCACTTCGTGGCCGTGACCGGCGATGGCGCCAACGACGCTCCGGCGCTCAAAGCCGCGCAAGTCGGCGTGGCCATGGGCAAGGCCGGCACGGATGTGGCGCGCGAGACGGCCGACATGATCCTGGTGGACGACAACTTCGCCTCGATCGTGGCGGGCATTGAGGAAGGCCGCGTGGCCTACGCCAACGTGCGCAAGGTGATTTTCATGCTCTTCTCCACGGGCATGGCGACGATCCTTGCGTTCATCAGCGCGCTGGTGCTCGGTTTGCCCATGTTGTTCACGGCGGTACAGATGCTGTGGCTGAATCTCGTCACCAACGGCATTCAGGATGTGGCGCTGGCCTTTGAGCCTGCTGAGGGTGGCGAACTCAAGCGCAAGCCGCGCCCGCCCAAGGAGCCGATTTTCAACCGCTGGATGATCGAGGGCTGCGCCATCAGCGCGTTATGGATGGGTGCGTGGACGGTGGGTGTTTTCTGGTGGGCGTTGCAGGCCGGCTGGAGTGAAGCATCGGCGCGCAACGCGGCTTTGCTGATGCTGGTGCTGTTCCAGAACGTGCAGGTGGGCAATTCACGCAGTGAAACGCGCTCGGGGCTATGGCTCAACCCGTTCAAGAACCGTTTCCTGCTGATTGGCACGATCACGGCGCAGTGTGTGCACATTGGCGCCATGTTTGTGCCGGGCGTGAATACCGTTCTCGGGCTCCAGCAGGTTTCGGTGCGGGAGTGGCTGACGTTGCTGGCCATTGCCGTAAGCCTGTTCTGGCTGATGGAGGCCTACAAGTTCGTGCGCCGCAGGTTTTACCCGGAATAGAGCGCGGTCATCCCGGGCGGCCTGTGGCCCATTCCAAAATCTCTTCCATAATGCAACCGAAAGGCTGCCGATTCCGTATTACTTAGGTTAGCTGTAGCCCATCCTCCCGAGGCCGCCATGAAAAACGGTACGCTTGTCATTCTGTTGCTTGTGCTTGTCCTGCTGCTTGGCCTCGTCGGCGGCGGATACATGTTGCTGAACACCGATCCAGAGCCGCGCCGTCATGGCAACCAGGTTGCGGACACGCCCGACAACACGGAGGAATCGCCCAAGGTCAACGTGGGCAACACGCCCAAGCCCGATACGCCAAAGCCCGATACGCCAAAGCCCGACACGCCAAAGCCGGACACGCCCAAGCCCGACACGCCCAGGCCCGATACGCCAAAGCCCGATACGCCCAAGCCGGACACACCCAAAGCGACATGGAAGACCAAAGAAATTGAGGTCACCGTCACCGGTACCGTTCACTACAAATACGACAACCGCCCGGCCGTCGGCGTAAACATCAGCGCGGCCAGCAGCGACGAGGATCTCTATGCGCGCTGGGGAGACAGTGAGTGGGCCAAATCCATGCGCGAGCGCCCCAGGGCCAACCCGCGCGGCAGCACGGTCACTGATGGCGAGGGCAAGTTCACGCTCAAACTGACGGTGACTGGCTCCAATGGCCAGGAACTCAACAAATCCGGCCGCGACGGCGACCGCGGGGAAAGCGACAAGCCGGTTGAGCCTGGGTATCTGGCTTCCTTTTTCATTGTCGCCACGGAACCCGGATATGCGCCGGCCCATTCGCAACAGCTTGGCATGTCCGCGGGCGACACCGAAAGCGTAGCGCTGATCCTGGCGCACCCTGCCGCCGTGCGCGGCCGCGTGGTTGACGGCGTCACGCGCAACGGCATCGCCAACGCCTGGGTCGAATTTCATTACACGGAACGCCAGGATCGCACCGGCTACATTGAGCCGCGCCGTCTCGTGACGGACGCGCAGGGTTATTTTGCCGTGAACGACCTGCCCGAGGCGCGCTATGGCGTGACCGTGGGCGCGGTCGGCTATTCGTTGCAGGACTACTGGAACACGCGCCGCTACGCCGATCTCACGGCCGGCGGCGAAAAGGACCTGGGAGAAATCCCGCTCAACCAGACTGTGAACATCAAGGGCCGCGTGCTCGACGGGCAAACGAAAAAGCCGGTCAAGGCCGCCGTTTCCGCCGAGCGCAAAGTCGCCAATCGCGTGGGCGGCCCGCAGCGCTCGGGCGTGATCAACGATGACGGCACTTTCGTAGTTGAAGGCGTTGAGCCCGGTACCTGGCACGTTTTTGCGGAGGCAAAAGACTACGCGAAGTCCACGGTCGAAGTCACCGTGACCGCCGGCCAGAACGCCGACGTGGGCGACATTCTGCTCGGCCCGGGCGTGGCCGTGACGGGCCGGGTCGTGGACAACACCCGCAAACCCAAGGCCGGCGTGGAGGTCAAGCTGGCCGAACTCAAGGAAGCCGGGCCATTTTCAGGCGGATTTCCCAACGAAAAAGGGGCCACAACCACCGACAGCGAAGGCCGCTTTACGCATTCCGGGCTGAGCGAAGGCCGCTGGCAACTCAGCGTCGAAGTTGAGGGGTTTGCGCCGCTGACCTACAAGTTCGAGATCAAGGCCGAGCCCCACGAAGTTGAACTGGTGTTGCTGGTCGGCGGCACGTTGAGCGGTGTGGTGACCGAGTCAGGCGGCCAGGCGGTCGCCGGCGCGGACATCCTGTTCATGATGCACGGCACGACCGCCCACCAGATCTACAAGCTCACCGGCCAGGTTGATGGATTCGGCGGCTGGGCAGGCAGGGAGATCACGGCCAAGAGCAACGAGCGCGGCCAGTTTGAATTCGCGCACCTCGCACCCGGCACCTATCTCGTTTCGGCGCGCGACGGCAAAGGCGGACAGGGCATCAAGGATGACATCGTGGTAAGCGATGGCGCGCGCGTGGATAACGTCGAAATCACCATCGCCGCCAAGGGCTCGCTGGAGGTCACCGTGCTCGAGGACGGCAAGCCCGCGGCCAACATCACGCTCACACTCTGGCGCGGCTTCATGCCGGTGAGCGGCCTGAACGCCACCAGCGGTGAAAACGGCGTGGCGGTTTTCAAGGAGGTGGCGGAGGGCGGATACACGGTGCGCACCAGCCGCGACGAAATCGAGCTGGATACCGATGTGGTCAAACGCCGCGCGGTGCAGGTGAAGGGCGGAGAGACAACGCGCTTCACGCTGGAAATGAAGCCGCAAAGCGGCGCGCGGCTGTTTGGCAGGCTATCGATGAATGGCCGAAACGAGATATTCACAACGGTGATGATCGTGGGCGTGGGCCCGCTCAAGAATGTGATCAAACAGGCGCCGGTAAAGAACGGCGAATATGAGTTCCGGGCGCTGGTGCCGGGCAAATACGAGTTGCACGCGCGCCAAAGCCAGGAATCGGTGCCTGCCACAGCGCAGGTCGAGATCACACAGGAGGGCGATGCGCCGTTCTCGCGGGACTTCCGGGGCTACAACATCAGCGGCGTGGTGCAGACGCCGGCCAACACGCCCGCCGAGCGCGCGCAAGTCAAGGCCGTGATCTCGCCCGCCACCAGCTCGGAAAACTCATTCTGGATGCGCGGCGACGCCGAGTGCGACCCGGACGGGCAATTCACGTTTGAAAATATCGCCACGGGCACTTACCTGCTCACGGTTTCTCTGGCGGGCGTGGGTTCGACCAGCAAGGAAATCACTGTCACCGAGGGTGATGTGAGCGTTGATCTGAGTATTGGCAAGACCAGCGGGCAGCTCAAGATCAAGATTACGAAACTGCTGGGCAAGGCGATCCGTCAGGGATTTGGCTTTGCGCTGCCGGCGCTGACCGATAGCGCGGGCCGCGACGTGCCCTTGGGCGAGCCTAACGAAACGTTCATGGGTATCAGCGAAGGCTCGGAGAAGGTGCTGCCCACGATTGCCGCGGGCACTTACACGGCCACCGTGCGCGCCATGGGCTACCTGGCCAAGTCGGTGGCGAACGTGACGATCGAAGTCGGCAAGACCACGACAATCGAGCTTGAGCTGACCGCGGCACCGGAACTGCGCGTGACATTCACGAACACCGACGTCACGCAGGATCAATGCAACAGCGCCACCATTACTTACTGGGACGCGAACGGAAAACAGGTGCCCGTGGAGAGCAACCTCTTCGAGAGCTTCGGCACGCCGCCGGTGTACGCGAAGGCTACCGTAGCCGCGCAATACCTGGCGCCGGAGGTGACGCTGGTGAAAATCAAGCTTTCGGGCTTCGCGGAGATTTCAGTGCCGGTGGTGTTTGAGGCCGGCAAATTGACCGCCAGCGAAGTCACGCTCGTGCAGGGTTGAGCCTACCTGGTGACGTGACGAGCGGGATTGATGCCGGCGCGCAGGTCTTCGATGATCTGGTCGGCGAGTTCGGGCGTCAGGCTCTCGTAGTAGTCCTCGTTGACCTGCATGCAGGGTGCGGTGCCGCAGGCGGCGAGGCATTCCACTTTCTTGAGCGTGAAGAGCTTGTCGGGCGTGGTTTCATCCTTCTTGACGCCCAGTTTTGCGCTCAGGTAATCGAAGAGTTTTTCAGAGCCGCGCATGGCGCAGGGCAGGGTGGAGCAGACGTAAAGCAGATACTTGCCGTCGGTTTCCTTGCGGAACGTGGTGTAAAAACTCGACACGCCCCAGACGTGCGCCGGCGACATGCCCAGCGCATTGGCCACGGCCTCGCAGGCGTCGGCGTCAATGAAGCCAAACTCGCGCTCGGCCAGGCGCAGCGCGTTGAGCAGAGCGCCATCGGGCTTGGGATAGCGCGCGGCCATGGTCTTGATGGCTTCAACAGTTTCAGGCTTGAGTTGCTTGGGCATGGGTTTCGTTCACCGTTCGTCGTTGTTCGTTCACCGCTCCGGGTGTTCGCCAATTCTCACTGTGTGGGCTGGGCCTTGCTTTTCAGGGACTTCTTCAAGGCATTTATCAACTGGCCCGTTCGCGCCACTAGCTCCAAAACCTCCCGTTCCGAGTCCGCGCTGAGGTACTTCCTGCGCGCTGCGAGGATAATCTGGGTGTGCACCTCCATCAACGAGCCATACGCCATTCCAAGGAAGTGAACGAATTCTCCCGATGAATTGCGGCCCTTTCCTTCCGCGATGTTGCTTGCAACAGAGACTGCCGCCCGCCTGACTTGTGAGGTCAACCCGAATCGTCCTCTGATGGCCAAGACTGCGTTGCGTCGTAAACGGCGTTCGCCAAGTCCATTGCAACCTTCCAGGCAACCAGATCGTTCAAGTCATACACGATCAATTTCCCGATGAACGGCGAACGAATCACGAAGAACGACTAACGATCCAGCTCACCCGCGATGATGTTGAGCGAGCTGAGGCAGGCCACGCAGTCGGCGATGTAGTTGCCCTTGACCATCTGGGGAAACGCGCCGTAATTGATGTAGCTCGGCGGGCGGCAGCGCAGGCGGTAAGCCACGGCCGAGCCGTCCGTTTCGATGTACCAGCCCAGTTCGCCATTGGGGCTTTCGGTGCAGGAATAAATCTTTCCATCGACGGGCGTCTTGAGGCCGTGGCCCTTCATCACCTGCTTGAAGTGCACGATCAGCGCCTCCATCTCGGTGTAAACCGCGGCTTTCTCGGGCAGCACGGTTTTCTTGTCGTCAATGTTGATTTCGCCGCCGGGCAGTCTGTCCAGCGCCTGGGAAATGATCTTCAAAGACTCGCGCATTTCGTCCATGCGCACGCAGAAGCGCGCGAACACGTCACCCTCGCTGCGCGTGATGACCTTGAAATCGAGTTCCGGGTAAACCAGATAGGGCCGCGCGCGGCGGATGTCGTACTCCACGCCGGTGGCGCGCAAGAGCGGGCCAGTCAGGCCGTAGCTGATGGCGTCGTCTTTGCCAATCGCGGCTACGCCAATCGTGCGATCAAGGAAGATGCGGTTGCGCGAGAGCATCTTCTCGATTTCCTTGAGCGCCTCGGGGAACTCGCGGATGAACTTGCGGCAGCGCGGCACGAACTCGCCGGGCACATCGCGCATCATGCCGCCCACGCGCGTGTAACTGGTGGTCAGTCGCGCGCCCGTGACCATCTCGAACAGGTCGTAGAGTTTTTCGCGCTCGATGAAACCCCATAGCATTACGGAGAATGCGCCCAGGTCCATGGCCTGCAAGGCGCAGCAAACAACGTGATCGGCGATGCGCGAAAGCTCAGCGAGGATTACGCGGAGGTACTGGCCGCGCGGAGGCAGCTCGATCTTGAGCAGTTCTTCGACGGCGGTCACGAACCCGATGTTGTTGCACAGCGGGCTCATGTAGTTCATGCGGTCGGTGGTGCAGACCCACTGGTTGAACGTGTGGTACTCGCCCAGTTTCTCGAAGCCGGTATGGAGGAAGCCGATCTCGGGATCCACCTTGACGATATTCTCGCCCAGCAGCTCCATCTTGACGCGCAGCGTGCCGTGGGTGGCCGGGTGCTGCGGGCCAAAGTTCACGGAAATGGTACGCGTCAGGACATCCTGCCCTGTGGCTTCGATTGATTTGCGGTCAACGTCGGTTCCGGCCATGGCAGCCTTTTAGCAAGGGGCCAAGGCGTAAGCGAGGGGCCGACGCGAGACCAAAACAAAGCGGGCGAGCCTTGATGGCTCGTCCGCATGAATTCAGGGGTCGCGCAATGCGATGCGATTGAGGCATTTCAAGGACATCCGCTTGAATCAAAGGTTGGGTAATGAGTCTGTTTGAAAACGCTCACCAATCCGACGGCAGGAAAAAGCAAAACGCCGAGACGCGAAGACGCGGAGTTTCGCGGAGGAA